>CAWIXZ010000009.1:0-8311 GCA_963840205.1 uncultured Chloroflexia bacterium | reverse complement strand
TCCGCGGGTGGGAGCGGACCGGCAGCGAGGACGCAGGCGAACCAGTGTGTGCCGTTGACAACCGCTTCCGCGCAACCGATGCGCCCATATCCCCGGTTCCCGAGGATGGCGTTGTGGGCCGGGCTCGCCGCCCATTCGGCAACGGCGGCTGCGATGGCGTTTGGGTGCCCCGCATTGAAGGCGAGGACCTCGGCGGTCCCCTGCCGGATCGCGGCATGATCCAGGCATCCGCAGGCGGCGATCTCGCCCACGCGCTCATGGGCGATGGTGTGGAGACCAGCGTCCTCGTACCTCGGGAAATAGGCGGCAGCGACCGCGGACGCCAGGCCGGCATCGGCCGAGACAGAGCCCGGCGCCGGGATCGTCAGCGCCAGGGCTGCGAGCACGAGCGCGAGCGTTAGCCGGAGCGCGCGGGCCATGATCTGCTCTCCGGGAGATTCAGGCAGGGCGGGATGCCAGCTCCGCGAGCCATGCCTCGAGGCGCGGCAGGTGCTCGGCGTAGTGCTCCGGCCCGGCCTTGTTGACCCAGTAGGCAGCCTCGGGCGTCACCTCGGGCAGCTGCGTCCACGCGCTCAGCAGCTCACCGTGGGCGGCAGCAGCCTGGAGATGCACGGTCTCGAGCGGCACGTCGCGCATCGCCTCCAGGAATCTGGCGTTCTCGGCGTCGACGTCGATCTCGCCCTCGCGGTAGGTCCCCGCCGCGATCTGCCGCAGCATCGTGGCGCCGCGTGCCATCCACGTCCCGAGGTGCGCCACCGCATCCTTCGCGGTCCAGCCCTCCTCGAAGTAGCCGGGCTGCTCCGCGATCTCCGGTGTGATGCGGTCGATGGCGGCGTGGAGACGATGCCATGCCTCCGCCTCCCCGGCGAGAACCCGCGCGTCGGTGGAGGAGGCACCCTGCGTCATGGGCCGATGGTAGCCCTTCCGATCAACGGGCGCCGCGGCGACCTCGGCTGTCGACGTTCGGCGCGATCCTGCCGTGGGGAACCGCGGTGGTGGTCCTGGCCAGCGGGGTCCTGCTGACCGGTCAGGCGTTGCTGCGACCTGGGCTCTAGGCCCTCACGCCCGCGGACGATAGAGGGTCAGGCCGACGACCCGGCTGATCACGAGCGCGACGTACATCAGCCCGGCCAGCTGCTCGATCATGACCCACGCGCGCGCCTGGGGCCGAATCGGCACGACGTCCGAGAGCCCGGTGGAGGTGAGCGTGGTGAAGGAGAGGAAGAGCAGCTCCATCCACGTTCTCGGCGCGTCGGGATCGACCGCCGCGGTGAACGACCCCGGCCAGATGATCTGGTTCGCGGCGTACAGGTAGGCGAAGGCCCATGCCACCACCGTGAAGGTGGCGCCCGTCGCGAAGAGCTCGTCGGGCGTGATCGACCGGTCCTTGAACATGTACCGGATCAGGCCGTAGCTCATGTAGAAGTAGAAGGTCGCGTGGAGCAGTGCGGACCACAGCGCCACCTCTCGGTTCGTCGGATCGGCTGCTTCCCACACTGTGAAGGCGACGACTGGCAGGCCGATGACGATCGCGACCCAGGTGAGCGCCGGGGTGGTGCGAATGGCCCAGACCGCGATGACCAGGATCACGAGCGTCGAGAGCGACAGGAGCGCCCGCCCGGTCGGCGACTCGTCCATGTACGGGTAGAGCAGGACGGCCAGGAGCTGCGCGCCGAGCAGCAATGCCGCCGGATGCTGCCACGCCGTCCTGATCCAGCCGGTCATCGTCGCCACTCTACGGGAAGCGGCAACGGACGACGGTGCCGGCACCTTCCACCGTCTCGAGCTCGACGGTCCCGCCGTGGGCCGCGACCAGATCCCGGACGATCGCGAGGCCGAGGCCGGCGCCGGGCGAGTCGGGCGTGCGCCAGAAGCGATCGAAGGCGTGCGCGGCTGCTTCGGCGTCCATCCCGGAGCCCGTATCGGTCACCGACAGCTGCTGGCCACCGCCGTCGGGCGCCACCGCGACGGTCACGCGACCTCCCGGCGGTGTGTGGCGGATCGCGTTGGCGACCAGGTTGGCGATCGCCTGGCGGACGCGTCGGGGATCGATCTCGATCTCGGGCATCGCCGGCGTCGGCTGTGCGACGAGCGTGACCGAGGACGCGGCGGCCTGCGGCTCGAACGCGGCAAGGGCCTCGGCCGCCAGCGCGCCCAGGTCGGTCGGCTCGCGCTGAAGGGCGAGCATGCCCGCATCGGCGAGGGAGAGGGTGCGCAGGTCGTCGATCAGGCGCTCGAGCTGATGGGTCTCGGCGAGAATGCGCTCGAGGACCTCGCGATCCGGCGCGTACATGCCGTCCAGCATGCCCTCGACATTGCCCTTGATCACGGTCAGCGGGGTGCGCAGCTCGTGGCTGATGTCCGCGAGCAGGCGTCGGCGCGCGGCATCGTCCTCCGCCAGCCGCGTGCTCATCGAGTTGAAGGCGCGCGCCAGCGTGCGGACCTCGCTCGGGCCGCGCACCTCCACCTGGGTCCCGACCTCCCCGGCTTCGACCCGTGCCGAGGCCTCGACGAGATCGCTCATCGGCGTGAAGGCCAGGCGCATGCCACGGACGACGGCGCGCACGACCGATGCGAGGACGAGGAAGAGCACGACGATGAGGACGACGGTGATCCACCCGCCGCCGAAGAGCTGGCCGAGCACCCACGAGGCGACCGCGGTCAGGACCACCAGGGTGACCACGACCATGCAGCCGAAGGCGGCGGCCCGCCGCGCGAATCGACGGCGCAGGGCGCGCCACGCCTCCGGTCGCGCCGGCGGCCACGCCTCGTCATCCGGCCACCACTGCGGCCGCTCGTCCGGCAGCCGCCAGCCGTGTCGGCCGCGCGCCCGCCGGTGAGATGTCCCGGTGTTTGTCCGCGGGCTGCTTCGCCTCTGTCGGCTCTGCCGGCTCCGTCATTCCGCCAGCCGGTATCCGACGCCGTAGACCGTCAGCAGGTAGCGTGGAGCGTGCGGATTCGGCTCCAGCTTGCGCCTGACGTTCTTGACGTGGGCGTCGATCGCCCGCTCGTACGACTCGAAGGCGACGCCGTGGATCGCGTCGAGCAGCTGCGCCCGCGTGAAGACCCTGCCGGGCTCGCGAGCCATGGCGGAGAGCAACGCGAACTCGGTCGCGGTCAGCTCGATCGGCTCACCGTCTCGGGTCGGCGCGCATCCGCGGCAGGTCGAGGGCCAGATCCCCGGCCCGCAGGAGCTGAGGATCGCCGCCGGCGGCGTGACGCCGCAGCACGGCGCGCACGCGTGCCACCAGCTCGCGCGGGCTGAATGGCTTCGTCACGTAGTCGTCGGCGCCGAGCTCGAGGCCGATCAGCTTGTCCGTCTCGTCGTCGCGCGCGGTGAGCATGATGATCGGCAGGTTGCCGGTGTGTCGGATCGCGCGCGTCACGTCCAGTCCGTCCAGCCCCGGGAGGCCGAGATCGAGCACGACGAGGTCCGGCGACTCGGTCCGCACGCGCATCAGCGCCTCGTCACCCGAGCCGGCCGTGGTCACCGCGAAGCCGGCGGCGGTCAGAAAGTCGTGGACGAGCCGGACGATCTCCGGCTCGTCATCCACGATCAGGATCTGCGGCATGGTGCCGGCATGGTAGGGCGGGTCAGGTTGCCGCCGGGCGCTGCTCGCCCTCGCTGCCCTCGCGCCGATGCAGCTCACGATGCAGCTCGTCCATCCGCTCGTAGCGGCCGCCCCATCCGCCCGGTCCGCGCGGTCCGGGGCCACCCCAGCCCCGGCCGAACCCGAACGCGGCTCGCACGATGCCAATGACCAGGAAGATGCCCAGGATCCAGAAGAAGATCCCGAAGATGCCCCAGCCCGACCCGAACGGCCCCTGCCAGTAGGGTCCGTAGCCGTAGGCGTACGGAGCCACGGGCACCGGATCACCGTTGGCCGCCGCCTGGATCGCCGCCTCGTTCAGGCCGGCCGTCACGCCGGCGTTGTAGACCGCTGCGCCGATGCCGACCGCGACGGCGACCAGGAGCAGCACCGCGAATATGCGGAAGATCGTTCCCATCTGTCTGTTCTCCCTTGAGGATCGACCTCCGATCGGGCCGATGAGGAGAGCGTGGCCGCCGAATGCGCGCGAACTGTGAATGCGCGGTGGAGCGGTGGCGCGGGCGCCGGTCAGGTCTTGGCGCCGCCGGTGAAGCCGATCGTCTCGCCGGTGACGTAGGTGTTGGCCGCCGATGCCAGCCACAGCACGAGGCCGGCGACGTCGTCCGGCGTGGCAAGTCGGCGCAGCGGAATCGACTTCGCCATCTTTTCCGCCCGTTCAGCGGGAATGGACGGCTCGCCATCCTTGACGGTCAGGATCTGCGTCGGCGCCAGCGCGTTGACGAGGATGCCATCCGGGCCGAGCTCCTTGGCCAACGATGCGGTGAGGCCGATGACGCCCGCCTTGGCGGCGGCGTAGTGGGACGCCTTGGCAACTCCGGCGAGAGCTGAGCGCGAGGCGAACGAGACGATCCTGCCCCAGCCATCGGCCCGCATCCCGGGCGCGACGGCGCGCGTTACGCGCAGCGTGGCGCCGAGCATGTCGTCGATCATCGAGCTCCAGCTGTCATCCGTGATGTCCGCCAGCGTCTCGGCGCGATAGGCCGATGTCGCGTTGACCAGGACCGCGACCGGACCCAGCTCCTCGCGCGTCTGAGCGACCATCGTCTCGATCGCGTCGGTCGAGCGGAGGTCGGCGCCGACCACGGCGGCGCGCCCGCCGGCGGACCTGATTGCATCGGCCGTCTCGTGGCCGCGACCGGGCTTGGCCGCGTCCCGGACGTGCAGCGCCACCAGCGCACCCTCGGCGGCGAAGGCGTGCGCGAGCGTCGGACCGACTCCGCCGCCGGCGCCGGTGATGAGCACGATTCGATCGCTGAGACCGAGATCCATGCGCTAAGCATAGAAAAGAGGCCCGCCCCGGGGAACCCCGGAGCGGGCCATAAGGCGAGCGTCGACTAGCGTCGACTAGATCGCATTGGCGAGGATCCAGTCGTGGACGCCCTCGATGTCAACGCGGTGGTTCAGGGATGACTTGCGCCCGCACAGAACGCCACCCAGGCCCATCCGGTAGCCGCCGGTGTGGACCGCCGCGACCACCGTTGTGTCGTGCAGGAAGATCGGCGAGCCGGAGTCCCCTCCACACGCGCCACCGTGCTGGTCCGACGGGCTGTTCTTCAGGATGAACCACGACTCGTGGAAGATCCCAGTGGACGAGCCGTTGCCCGGCGCGTAGCGCTGGACCGCGATCTTGCGCGTCCAGGTGATCGCCTGCTGGGGCGGACCGCCACCGCGGATGTTGCCCTGGACGCCGTAGCCGACGTCGTCGAACAGCTGCTTGCTGGCGCCGCTGCCTCCGAGGATCGGCCCGAGCGTGCCGAGAGGGGCCAGCGTAGCCGGCGTGATGCCGGGATCCTCGTCCAGGAAGAGCAATCCGTAGTCGAACGTGAACGGCCAATCCGCGGACACGTAGTCGGGATGGGTCATCCACTCCGACGCGGTGAACCAATCGGTCTCGTCCACGGGGAGCCAGTCCTCGTCGACGGCGGCCTGCGCGTCGAAGCTGACCAAAATCTCTTCGAGCTCGACCTCGGGATCGGCGGCGAGCTCGGTCCAGAAGTCGGTGCAGTGACCGGCCGTCAGGATCGTCTGCTCATCGATCAGGGTGCCCGAGCAGAAGGTCAGGCCTGGCGCCAGGAGCAGGGCAGTCTGGGGATGGCCGTCGCCATCGGGCTGGCCGCCGGTGATCGCCGCGACCGGCGCCACCATCACCGTCAGCGCAATCGCTGCGGCCAGGAAAGGAGCAATGAGGGTTCGACGCATGGGTCTCCTCGTGTGTGAATATGAGCACCGGCCACCGCCAAGGGACGGTGAGCGGCCCGAAGCCAGAGGGTTGCCGGAGAGGGTCAGTGTGCAGTCCGGCTTACCGGTCTGCGATGTGCAAGAACTGGGCCGATTCCAGCCGGGCGAAACACTCCGAAGGGCGACGGTCTGTCAGACTTCGCACTGCCGATGTCCCCCATCTCCCTCAGCCGCCTCGGCTACATCGCCCTGTTCGGGGCAGTTGGCGCCTACTTCCCCTACCTCGGCGTCTTCTACGCGTCGCGCGGCCTCGACCTCGGGACGATCGGCCTGCTGACCGGGCTGGCAGCGGCCGCCGGGCTCGTGGCCGCTCCGCTGTGGGGAGCCCTGGCCGATCGCTTCCCCGGCTCCCGGGTGGTGATACCCGCCGCTGCGCTGATCTCCTGCGCGGGAGCTCTCGCCCTTGCGGCGTCGGACAACGTGGTGCTCATGACAATGTCTGTCGCGGTCATGGCGCTGGCATTCGCGGGCCTCGGTCCGACCCTCGACGCGCGCTCGTTGGAGATCGTCCGGGGTGATCGCGACCGATGGGGCGGGCTGCGCGCATGGGGCTCGGCATCGTTCATCGTCGTCGTGCTCCTCACCGGAGCGCTGATCGAGCGCACCTCGGTGGCCAGCCTCTTCGCGGTGTACATCGGCGCACTGGTGAGCCTGGCGCTGATCGCGCTGCTCCTGCGCGGCCACTCGAGCGCCTCGCCCCTGCCGCGGCTCCACGGGATCGGACGCGTGCTGCGCGATCCTCTCATCGCCCGCTTCCTCGCCGCGACGGTCCTGGTCTGGTCTGCGTCGATGGCGATCAACTGGTACTTCTCCATCCACCTGCTGGAGCTCGGGGCTCCCGGCGAGCTGGTGGGGTCGGCATGGGCCATCGGCGCCCTGGTGGAGGTGCCGATCATGTGGGCCTTTCCGCTGCTCGCGGCGCGCTTCGGTGGCGAGCGACTGATCATCATCGGCGCCGCCTTCTTCGCGCTTCGGGCGCTGGTCCTTCTCCTGGTCACTGACCCGGTGCTCGCGGCCGCGACGATGGCGCTGCACGGCGTGGGCTTTGGGCTCGTCCTGGTCGGCAGCGTCACGTTCGTCGCGCGTCACGCCCCAGCGGCCACGGCGGCAACCGCCCAGGGCGTCCTCTCGGCGGCGATCTACAGCCTGGCGCTCGTCCTCGGGCCATGGGCCGGCTCGACTGCGGCAGCGATTGGAGGCCCACAGTCGATCTTCCTCGTATCGCTGGTAGCGGGCCTGGCCGCGATCCCGGCGCTATGGCTGGCGGTGCGGAGGCCAGCCGGATCGAGGCCCGTCCGGAGTGCGGCTGCCGACGAGATCAGCGCTCCTTAGGATGCGGTCACGGCCTGGCCCGCCGGACGCGTGCTCGCTCGTCGTCGGTGACATGAGGGTCGGCTAGTCGGAAGCCGGCCGCATCGGCCAGGCCACGACGAACCTCGTCGCGCCCGACCGCAGCGAGGAACAGCCGAGCCGCGAGCCGCCCGGGGAGCCCGGAGCTGGTCTCGAGGATCAGCCACGTCATGGCAAGGTCGCCCGCCGGGTCTCCCCCATGGGCATTCGTCCAGTCGATCAGCACTGGTCCGTGGGATCCGAGCAGCACGTTGTCGGGGTGGAGGTCGAAGTGCACGAGGCGATCGCCGTCGAACGGGATCTCGTGCAGACGCCGGTGGATGTCGGCAAGGATCCGGATTCCGCGCGAGAGCTCCCACGGCCGACGCGTGAGGCGTTGCCCGAGCGTGGAGCCCTCGATCAGCTCGAGGACGAGCCCATCCTCGCGGACGGCGTGGACCAAGGGAACGGCGAGGCCGCTCGATCGGGCCAGCTCCATCATTCGCGCCTCCGCCGCCGGGCGTCCGCCCCGGCGCAGGATGGTCCCATCCCCGAGGTCGGTGATGTGCGAGGCGCGGCCGGGCTTCATCAGCGCAGAGGTTGGCATGCATCTGGCGGGCATGTCGGCCATGCCCTCCTACAAGGTCAACGCCAAGGCGGTCGCACGGGCGCGCAAGCTCATCGACGGGCGGCAGTACGTCCTCGACAGCGACTGGGGCGAAGCACAGCCGGGAGCCGATGAAGAGAACGCCTACCTCGACGGTCATTCGTGGGACGAATACGCCGAGTGGCACCTCGGCCTGACCGAAGGTGCGTCAGACGAGACGAAGGCTCGCCACGCGTTCGTGTATGGCGACTTCCGGCGGATCCATCGCACCGGGCTCATCGCCTGCCAGTATCGAGCGGCGGAGTGGCGCCACAAGGAGATCGAGCTCGCGGCACACGACCTTCTCCAGCGCCTCGATCGGGTCAGCGCCTGAGACTCGCGATCCGCGGTGACGCTCAGTCTTCAAACACCTGCTCGCCGGCGACCCAGGTCGCCCTGACGGCCGCGTCACCGATCGGTCCGGCATCCGGAGCCCGGAGATCGCGATCGAGCACGATGAGATCGGCCTCCTTCCCGACGTCGATCG
>CAWIXZ010000008.1:0-136854 GCA_963840205.1 uncultured Chloroflexia bacterium | reverse complement strand
CGAGAGGGCCTGGGGCAGGTGAGCGACATCAAGGCCATCGAGGGCGAGATCGCGGCGGTCTTTGCGCAGTTCCCGGACCAGGTCGCCGAGTATCGGTCAGGGAAGGAGCAGGTCTTCGGCTTCCTGGTGGGGCAGGTCATGAAGCGCAGCGCGGGCCGTGCGGATGCTCGTCTCGTCAACGCCGAGCTGCGCCGCAGGCTCAACGGCGGCTGACGCGCTGGCATGCGGCGTGCGACCTATCGGTTGCCCGCTCTGAGATGATTACCGAATGAGAATCGCGAACCTCGCCCCGCTCGCCGAGGCGTGCCCCCCCATCGGATACGGCGGCACGGAGCGGGTGATCGGCTGTCTGTGCGACGAGCTCGTACGCCACGGTCACGCGGTCACGCTCTTCGCGAGCGGCGACTCGAAGACCTCGGCCACGCTGGTTGCGTGATAGCCTCGGCCCTGAGGCTCGTCCGAGTGACGTAGACCCGATCGCGCCTCACATCCTCCAGCTCGGCAAGTGGCCGATCGGGCGCATCGGTTCGACGTGATCCACTCGCACGTCGACTTCTTCCACTTCCCGATGTCGCGACGGCTGGGCATCCCGCACGTCACCACGCTGCATGGCCGGCTCGACATCCCCGACATCGCACCGGTGTATGACGAGTTCGGGGATGTGCCGGTGGTCTCGATCTCGAACGACCAGCGAACACCGCTGCCCCAGGCCAATTTCGTTGCCACCGCGGGTCCACCACGGAATGCCGCCCGACGAGCTCACGCCGAGGGCCGACGTGGGGACTACCTCGCCTTCCTGGGCCGCATCTCGCCCCGGAGAAGCGGGCGGACCGGGCGATCGAAGTCGCTCGACGGGTCGGGATGCCGCTCCGCATCGCCGCCAAGGTGGACGACATGGACCGCGAGTACTTCGAGCAGGAGATCGAGCCGCTGCTGGGCGCCGACCACGTGGACTTCATCGGTGAGATCGGCCCGGCGGAAAAGAACGAGTTCCTCGGGCGCGCCCGGCGCTCCTCTTCCCGATCGACTGGTCCGAGCCGTTCGGGCTCGTGATGATCGAGGCCATGGCGTGCGGCACGCCGGTCATCGCCTATCGGTCCGGATCGGTCCCCGAGGTGATCACCGAGGGCGTGAGCGGGTTCATCGTGGAGGACATCGAGGGTGCCGTGGAGGCCGTGCGCCGCCTCGATGAGCTCGACTGCGCCGCCGTTCGCGCGTCGTTCGAGGCCCGCTTCACCGTCGACCGCATGGCGCGCGACTACCTGGGCGTCTACGAGCGGATCATCGCGGCAGGGCCGCGGCCCTCGAGAGTCGCGCTGCCCGTCGGTGCCGGCGAGCCCGCGGAGCCGATGCGACGCTCCTGACAATCCGCCGCGTGGCACGCCAAGTGCGACGTGGCCGTTCATGAGTGACAGCCGAAGCAGCCCGATCCCCCAGGACCGGGTCAACGAGAACGTCGACCAGGCGCAGCGAGCCGCGGACGACCAGCGCCAGATGGCCGAGCAGGAGCGCTACCTGAAGGACGAGGGCGTCGACGAGCGCCCCGGCGCAAACTCAGACGAGCAGCCCGGCTTCCCGAAGGCGCCGACGAGCCCCGCGGAGGGCGGCGACTGACCGCGCTGCGGGCCTGAAGAAAAGAGCCCGGGCCATCGGGCCGGGCTCTTTACCGTTTCGGAGAGGACGCTAGGGCCGTCCGCCCCTGCCTCGGCCTCCACCGTTGCCGTACTGGCCGTTGTTCTGCCTCGCGGCGTTCGCGGCCTCTCTCTCGGCCTTCGCGGCCTCCCTGCGCGGCCCTTTCGGCCTTCGCGGCCTCCCGCTCGGCCTTGCGCTCAGCCTTGGCGGCCTCGGAGTCCTCCTCCTCGTCCGCATCGGCGTCAGCGTCCGCATCGGCGTCAGCGTCCGCATCGGCATCACGGCACTCGCCTTGCGCCGCGTCACTGACGTACGCGCCATGGTTGACCCACTCGCCGTCCGGGTCCTCCTCGGACTCGTCCTGCTGAGCGTGCCATGAGACGCACTCGCCGTGGTTGGCCCACTCGTAGCCCTCATCGCCCGGCTCGAGCTCCTCGGTGGCCTCTTCGTCGGTGGCCTCTTCGTCGGTGGCCTCTTCGTCCGGCTCCTCGTTGCAGCCGATGCGAGCCCAGTAGCTGACGAACTCACCGTGGTTCTGCCAGTCGTAGCCCTCGTCACCAGGCGCAGGCGGCTCATCGGACTCTTCCTCGTCCTCAGTGCCGTCCTCGGCGGAGGTGTCCTCGGCAGGCTCGGCGTTCTCGTCCTGGTGCGCGTGCCAGGAGACGCAGGCGCCATGGCCGATGCTGGTCCAGTCGAAGCCCTCGTCGCTCGGCTCGAGCTCCTCGTCCGTGGCCTCTTCGTCGTCGCCGAGATTGTCCTCATCGGTGTCGACTGCCTCTTCGTCAGCCTCGTCGAGCTGCTCGTCCTCCTCGAGGTCGGGCTGCTCCTCGGCATCGGGCTCGTCGGCTGTCTCGTTGTCGCCGGCGTTGACACCGCGGGCAAATGCCGAGACCTGCTCACCGACGCTGTCGATGGCATCCAGGGCGGGTCCGGCTCCGAGAGCACTCGAGACCGACAGCGCGATGATGAGCGCTGAGCCCCCGAGCGCGAGCCAGCTTTCGCGTAGGCGTCGCATAAAAGAAATCCTCCGATGACAGGCGCAATGGCGCGAGATGAGTTCGCTCCATCGAGTGTCACCGGAGGGCCCCGCCACCGGGGGCGGTACGTTGGGTCGGAGCGGGGTGTACCTCCGTCGGCCACCCCGTCGAGTTAGGTGGAGTTAGCGGGGCATCTGGGTCGTGTGGGGAGCAGGACCCGCATCACGATCCTTGTCGATTCCCTGCTCGGATTCGCCCTGCGGGCGCATGGCATCGCCGGCCTCGCCGAGCGACGCGTCCGGGTCCGTGATCGGGTTGCGGACCGTATTCCGCTCTTCCAGCTGCTCGATGCTGTCCTTGGTGCGATCGTTGTCCATGGGTGCGCCTCCTTAGCTGTGAGCCGATGCAAGTCCCGCGCCCGCTATGCCATGCCGCGGAGGCGGAGGAACTCGTCGTTCGAGGGCTCGCGGCCAAGGAAGCGGCGCACAAGCTCGTCGGCGTCACGGGAGCCGCCCGGCTCCAGGATCTCGCGTCGGTACTCGGCGCCGACGGCGGGGGAGAGGACGCCCTCGCGGGCGAATCGGCTGAACATGTCGTCGCCGATGACCTCCGCCCACAGATAGCCGTAGTAGCCGGCGTCGTATCCGCCCATGAGGTGCCCGAAGCCGGTGAGCATGAACGTGCCCTCCGGATAGGGCATGCCGGTGACGGCGTAGGAGCGTCGCAGCGCCTCCTCCAGGTCGGCGGCCTTCTCCTCGGCGTGCAGCGCGAAGTCGATCCCGCCGTAGAACGCCTGGATGCCGATCTTCACGCCGACGTTCAGCCAGCGGGCGCGGATCATCTGGTCGATGAGCTCACGAGGCATGTGCTCGCCGGTCTCGTGATGGCGGGCGAACCGATCCAGGACCGATGCGTCCCACGTCCAATGCTCCATGATCTGCGACGGGGCCTCCACGAAGTCCCACTCCGTCTCCGCTCCGGCGAAGCGCGGGAACTCGGCATTGGTGAGGCTCATATGGAGGATGTGCCCGAACTCATGGAAGAGCGTCTGCACCTCCTCGTGCATGAGCAGCGCGGGCCGGCCATCCGATGGCGGCGTGAAGTTCGCCACGATGGCGCTCACCGGCGTCACGTACTCACCGTCGCGCGTGCGCCGGCCGAGGACGAGCGGGAACGCCGCCGCATGGCCGAACTTGCCGTCGCGCGGGAAGAGGTCCGCGTAGAAATGCGCGATCGTGCGTCCCGACGCGCTGTCCACGATCTCGTACAGTCGCACCGACTCGTGCCAGGCGCGCGTCTCGCCGACCTGGCGGTACTCGACGCCGAAGACCTCGCCCGTGATGTCGAACATGCCCTGCATGGTGGGGTCGAGCTCGAAGAACTCACTCACCTTGTTCTGGTCGACGCCGTAGTCGGAGCGGCGCATCGCCTCGTCGTAGTAGCGCCAGTCCGAGGCCAAGATCGGCCCGTCGTGGCCGTCGGCCCGCATGCGCTCGGCCATCGCGTCGAGCTGCGCCCGGACCCCGGACCCGATGCGCGGTAGGAGCTCCGCGTAGAAGTCGCGCACGCGCTCCGGGCGGCGGGCCATCTTCAGCTCCATGGCGAAGTGGGCCCACGTCGGCTGGCCGAACAGGCCAGCGATCTTCCGCCGGATCTCCAGCGCCTCGTCGAGCAGGGGCCGGTTGATGTCGACCGCGCGCCGCCAGTGCTTCGTGAAGAGCTCGCGCCGGAGCCCGCGGTCGTGCGCCTGCTCCAGGAACGGGTTGAGCTCGGGGTAGTCGAGGCTCACTCGGTACGTGCCCTCCCGCTCGCCGGGCTTAAGCCGCGCGACGTACTCCTCCGGAAGGCCCTCGAGCTGCTCCCGCGTGACCTCGATGCCGTCCTGGTACTCGTTGAGGTTCTTTTGGAAGCCCACCTCGAGCTCCACGAGCCTGGTGCGGAGGCGCTCCAGCTCAGCGCGGTCCTCGGCGCTCAGCTCGTGCCCCGCGCGACGGAAGTCGCGCAGCCAGTGCTCCAGCAGCCGTGCGCGTTCCCCGCTGAGCGCCCTTGCCTCGTCGGTATCGGCGAAGGCGCGCACCGCCCGGTACAGGTCCTCGCGGAAGGCGAGCGCCACGCGCCACTTGTTGAGCCGCTCCTCGGCCTCGGTGCCGGCGTCGCGCACGTCGGTATCGGTGTGGACCTGGCCGATGAATCCGGAGCGCCCGTAGGCGGTCCCCGCCTCCGCGGCGGCATCCTCCAGCGGCTGGAGGGTCGCGGCGAAGCTCGGAGCCGGCGCGCTCGCGATTGCGCGAGCGACATGCTCGTCGGCTTTGGAGAGGCCGGCCTCGATCTCGGAGCGGACCGTTTCGGCGGTGACGGTGGTGTAGTCGTACAGCATCCCGCGATGGTAGCGGTGCCTCGCCTGGATGGCGCCACCGGCCGGAGGCGGGACGATCGTAGGGTCCGTTCTGCGGGCAGCCCGCGTCAGACTGGAGCCTCATGCATGAGCCCTCTTCACCCGCGACCGCCGTCGGCGAGGTGCGTACGTCCGAGTTGCTCGGGGCGCTCTCCACGGCGCTGGATCTGACCGAGGGCCTGCTGGAGGGGCACTCCGCCCGCACCTGCTGGCTGTCCATGCGCCTGGCGGCGGCGATGGACCTGACCGATGACCAGCGCGAGTCGCTCTTCTATGCGGCGTTGCTGAAGGACGCCGGCTGCTCGTCGAACGCCGCGGCGCTGACCGCCATCTTCGGCGGCGACGAGCGGGCGCTCAAGGCAATGCAGGCGACGGCCGGCCGATCGCTCCTCGCCAACGCGGTGCTCAGCCTGCGGGGCCTGGCGGCCGCCTCGGACCCGATGCCCGTGCGGATCCGCCGCCTCGTCCATCTCGCGGTGTCGGGCTCTGATGAGCGGCGCGCGATCGAGCACACGCGGTGCGAGCGCGGCGGCAAGATCGCGCTCAACGCTGGCTTCGGCCCGGAGGTCGCCGAGGCGGTGATGAGCATCCACGAGCAATGGGACGGCCGCGGTCTGCCCATGGGACTCAGCGGCGATCGCATCCCGCTCTTCAGCCGCATCATCGCCGTGTGCGGCGCCCTGGACGTGCTCACCTCGGCGTTCGGCCGGAAGCGGGCCGTGCGCACCATCCGCGCGCGTCGTGGCACGTGGTACGACCCCGAGCTCACTGACCAGCTGCTGGCCCTTGCCGCCGACGGGCTCATGCATGAGCTCGTGGACGGGCGCGTGGAGGATCGCATCGGCGAGATGGAGCCCGATCGGCTCATCCGTCTCTCGGATGCCGCGGACGTGGATCGCATCGCATCGGCCTTTGCCGACGTGATCGACGCCAAGAGCCCGTACACCGCGTCGCATTCGCACCGCGTGGCCGCGATCGCCGAGTCGCTCGCCGTCCACTTCGGCTTCTCGGAGACCGATGCACGCGACGTTCGTCGCGCGGGCCTGCTGCACGACCTCGGCAAGCTGGGCGTGCCCAACTCGATTCTCGACAAGCCCGGCAGACTGACGGTGGACGAGTACCTGCGCATCCGCGAGCACCCGGAGCTGTCGCTGCGCATCCTCGAGCCGATCGGCATCTTCAGCGGCGTCGCGGAGATGGCCGCCTGTCATCACGAGCGCCTGGATGGCACCGGATACTTTCGCGGGCTCGACGCCGAGTCGCTCGGGCTGGGAGCGCGGATCGTTGCCGTCTCGGACGTCTATGAGGCGCTCACCGCCGACCGCCCGTACCGTGAGGCTTGGTCGCCCGAGCGGGCCATGGAGGTCATGCGCGAGACCGCCGGAGACCATCTGGCCGCCGATGTCATCGAGGCGATCCCGTCCGTCATTCCCATCCGCTGACCCAGCTCAGGTGTTGTGGCCGACCTCCTGCACGAGCCACCCGTTGCCGTCGGGGTCGCTGAACGACAGGTACGTCCCATAGTTTGTCCGCTCGGGATGAATGCCCGGTGCCTGCCCTTCCGCCCCGAAGTGGTACGGCTCGCTCACCTCGATGCCCCGCCCGCGCAGGTCCGCGTGTGCGGCCTCGATGTCGCCCACCACGAGGTGCAACCCGCCATACGAGCCCGGTGCACCCTGCTGCGGCATCCCCTTGCCGAAGACGATCGAGCACGCGGACCCCGGCGGCGTGAACTGCACGACCCGGAACTCCTCGCTCGGCTGGTGGTCCACGTCGAGCTTGAACCCGAGCTTCTCGTAGAACGCCTTGGCGCGGTCCACCTCCGAGACGGGAATCACGATCGCTTCAAGCCTGTACTCCACAGATCTGCTCCTCAATCCACTCGGCGATAGGTCATGTCGAAGTCGCGTGTCCAATTTGAGCCGTCGGGCGACTGCTCCCATCGCCCCTCGATCGTCCTCCGATCCTCGCTGAACTCGCCGATGAAACGCTGGAAGAAACCAGGATCATCCCTCCACACCTTCCACGTCCCGCTTGAGATGCTCATGCGGTAGATGCGGAAGACCTCGCGCGCATCTGCGTAGAGCATGACCAACTCCCCCGACGAGTCGTCAGCACCGGTGATCGTCGTGACCGGGAAGGGGGAGTGCTCGCGCCACTCGTCGGTCGCCGCCTCCGCGTCGGCGCGCTGGAGGAGGAACGCGCGCCCCTCCAGCCACTCGAACGTGGTACGCCCGCGAGCCAATGGCTTCCCGTCGACGGACGCCTCCAACTCCAACTCCCACTCGCCTACGAGCGGATCGAGTGCCGCAGGCGCCGTGCCTCGGGTTTGGTCAGCCATCGGCTGGGCCTATCTCCACAGGGTGACGATCACGGTGATGATGAGCAACTTCAGGAGCCAGTCGCCGCTGTGGATCGCCGCGAGCTGCGGCGGCACCTTCTCCCAGATCACGGAGCCCGTGAGCAGGACGACCGGGAAGCCGATCCAGAGCGCCAGCCCGAGCTGGATGGCGCCAGCGAGGTCGGTCACGCCAATGAGCGAGACGAGTCCGGCGACGACCGCGCCAACGACGAAGCTGCGCGCCAGCTCAACGAGGACCCTCCACGGCGCCGGCGATCCGCTCGCATCGGCGTACGCCGCGCTCAGCCGCTTGAGCTGGCTCGTGAAAACGATGTAGTAGATGGTGCTCACCACCAGCACCACGACCGCGGCGAACGCGACGCCCAGCCAGTTCAGATCAGGCATGTGACAGCCTCCTTCCAGCGCGTTCCATCGGGGTTGTGGCTCTAGGACCGCGCCGCTGCGCGAAATTCATCGGTAGGCAGGGTGGCGTTCGGGGGTTCGTGACGATCGCCCAGGGGGCACCGAGCTCCCCGCTGAGCTCGCCGCGGGGCCGCCAGGATCGTCGGTCCGTCACTGGCCCGAGCATACGTCCATCGTTGTTCGAGGGACGTGGCATGACGAATGCGGACTCCGTTTTCGTCGATTCGCAAATCAATCAGGGGGAGGACTTCGTGGATCAGGAACGAGATAGCGGCCAGGGCCAGGGCGGCGGCGGAAGCCAGAGCCCCGGTGGCGGCCAGGGCCAGGGCGGCGGCCAGGGCGGCGGAAGCCAGAGCCCCGGTGGCGGCCAGGACCAGGGCGGCGGCCAGGGCGGCGGAAGCCAGAGCCCCGGTGGCGGCCAGGGCCAGGGCGGCGGCCAGGGCGGCGGTCAGGGCCAGGGCGGCGGTCAGGGCCAGGGCGGCGGCCAGGGTGGCGGAAGCCAGACCCCCGGTGGCGGCGAGGGCCAGGGCGGCCAGGGTGGCGGTCAGGGCCAGGGCGGTGGCCAGGGCAGCGGCGAGGACCGTTCCCCGACCGGTCAGTAGGCCAACCCACGCAGTCGGAAAGACCGCCGCCCCGCGGCGGTCTTTCCGCGTCCTCGGCGACCGATCAAACCTCGTTGCTGAACCACAGCAGCGAATCGCTCTCTAATCCAGCCGGTGGCTCGTCCCACCGCAGCGTCGTGATGCCGAGTAGCTTCAGGTTCCGCGCGATCACCGTGCTGATATCCGACACGAGCGGCGTGACGCGGCCATCAGGCGCGACGGGGTTCGCGACGTTGAGCACGACCTGGCCTTCGGGCCGCAGCAGCGTGGCCACCTGGGCAAAGATGCTCCCCAGCTCGCGCAGGTAGGTGGCGTACTCACCGTCATCCGTGCCGTAGCCCGTCAGCGGGTTCTCGGGATGGTCGGCGCTCGCCATGTACGGCGGCGACGTGAACACGAGGTCAACGGACTCCTCGACGAGCGTCGCGAGCCGGCGGGCGTCGCCGTGGATCAGGCGCGCGGCGCCGATCCGCGAGCGGGCGATCTCGACGTGCTCGGCGACAAGCTCGATGCCGATCGCCCGTCTGCCCAGCGACTCGGCAACGACCAGCGTCGTCCCGTAGCCGGCGAACGGGTCGAGCACCACGTCGCCGGGCTCGGTGGTGTGGAGGATGATGGACTCCGCGAGCGCTTCGGGGAAGTGAATGTCGTCCACGGTGCCGGGCGGGCGTTGCGCGATGAGATCGGCGGCACTGAGCACGAGGGGTGGTTTCACGGCAGCTGCAATCTAGCCGGGCGGCAGGCAGCGGCGTGAACGCTGGCGGCGCTGCGGCGGTATCAGGAGGTGATGCTGGACCGATCCACGCGCGTATCCGTCGTCGGGCTCGTTGCCGCGGCGATCATCGCGGGCTGTAGCGCGGGCGATGCCTCGCCGACGGCGACGCCGAACCCGACATCCACACCGAGCGGAGAAACGGCAATGGAGCTCGTGGCAACCGGAGAAGCGCTGGCGTCCGGTCGCTACACACGCGCGGGCTTCGCGCCCGAGATCAGCCTGGAACTGGACGGATCGTGGGAGGCGGTCCAGGTGCTGGAAGGATTCTTCGACGTCCAGCGGGACGTGGGCAGCCCCGACGTGATCGCCGTCCAGTTCGCTCGCGTCGCCGGCGTCTTTGGCGCCGATGACGCCGTGGAGCCGACGTCCGCCGCGGATGCGGTCGAGATCCTCCGCGTGAACCCGCACCTGGAGGTCATCGAGACGAGCGGCTCGCGCATCGGCGGGCTGGAGGGCTCGCAGGTGACTGTCGAGAACGCCGACCAGACCCACTCGCACGTCCTCGAGGTCGGCCCGGGGGGCCTTGGGATCGACCCGGGGCGGCGCCTGTGGATCGCCTTCTTCGACACGCCCGACGGGCTGCTCGCCATCATGGTGGGCGGCTCGATCGAGCGCTGGGATGAGGCGCTGGCCGCGGCAGAGCCGGTGCTCGAATCGGTTCGCATCGGCGAGAACTGATTCACTCTCGGCGCAGCTCGATCTCGGTCGGCGTCGGGAAGCTCGCGCTGACGCGGGTGGGGCCGATCCACTCCTCGAGCCGCGCGGCCTCCGCGTCGACCTGCCGCCGTCGCTCTGCACCGATGTCGTCGAGCAGGTAGGCGACGACCTCGCCGCTCCGGCGTTGCGCCCAGCCGCCCACGATACGGCCATCGACCCAGATGGTCGGCCCACCGTTGCCGTTGCTGTCGAAGAGCGCCGCACGGTGCGGTCCCAGGTACCAGTCGCGGGACTTCCAGCCCATGGTCGTTGCGTCGAGCGCGGGAAGGAGCATCACCCACGGTTCCAGAGCCGCCACCGGCTCGAGGTCGTCCGGCAGGACATAGCCGATCTCCCCGCCGTCGAGGTCGACCTCCACGGCGCCGATCGCCCCCAGTGCCTGCTTCGTGGCCGCCATCGTCCAGCCGGTCCACCACCGGATGTCCTCGCGCGTGCCCGGCCCGAACGCGTGCAGCCAGCGCCGCACGAGTTCGGCGCGCGCGATGTCGACGGGCACGTCGGCGATCCCGAGAGGCAGCCACCGCTCGATGGGGCTCCAGCGGACCTGGCTGCCGATCCACGTGCCGCGTGGCCGTCCGCGCCCGATCCGGCCATCCAGCGCGAGGTGGAAGAACACCTTCGTCCCGACGCCGATCGACGCCTCGTACGACTTGCCGCGGGCGACTGCGATGCGCTGCGCGAGGCGCGGATCGACGGATGTGAGCTCGGCGGTCGCGGCCTCGCCGCGCTCGTGCACGGCGGCGAGCCCGAGCTGTTCCAGGTCCTCGAGCATCGCGGGCGGGTCAGGCACGCCGGCGCCCTCGAGCATCGAGATCGTCCGCCGGCGCTCGATCGCCGCGATGGCGCGGGATGCCGCGGCGTGGACGATGGAGACGTCGGCGATCGGCACGAGAAACAGCGTCCGGCGCATCGCCAGCACCTTGAGGACGGTGCGGGCTTCGTACAGCTCGTGCTCGATCAGCGCGGGCGATGAATCGACCATCCGGGCTCGCGCCTGGAGGAAGACGCTGGCCGCATCGCTCGCGTGCAGCGCGACGACTGAGGCTGCCGCATCGGCGACGGACGATCCCTGCGCGCCGCCGGCCAGCCGATGACGGATACCCAGGCGCGCGCGGCGTTCATCGGTCCCGATGTGGCGTCGCCTCGTCATCGGGGTCCGACCATCGGCCAAGTCTGCCACCGATGAGGTTCGTCGCTCCCGAGAGTCCTACCATCGACATCCACAGACCCAGCAAGGAGACAGCGTGAACTTCAACAGCATCCTGATCGGCTCCGAGGACCCGAAGCGCCTTGCCGACTACTACTCGAAGCTCTTTGGCAAGCCCACCATGGAGGACGGCGGCGATGGCGGCTACACCGGATGGGCGATTGGCAGCGGCTGGATCACCGTCGGGCCGCACGATCAGGTCCATGGCAAGAACGTGCAGCCCGGCCGGATCCTCTGGAACATCGAGAGCGCCGACGTCAAGGGCGACTTCGAACGATTCAAGGCTGCCGGCGCGACCGTCATCCGTGAGCCCTACGACCCCGGCGAGGGCCGGGAGGATGACTCGGGGCAGATGCTGATCGCCACCTTCGCGGACCCGGACGACAACTACTTCCAGCTCATGAGCCCGATGGGACCGATGTAGGGGAAGGTCCTCGCGGCTATAGTCGCGGCGTGACCAGCCCTCTCCTGCGCGACGCGTTCGCCCACCACGTGTGGGCGACGCTGCGCGTGATCGACGCGTGCGCCGCGCTCAGCCCCGAGCAGCTCGAGACGACCGTGCCGGGCACGTTCGGCTCGATCATCGGCACGCTGCGACACACCGTCGGCGCGGACTCCTGGTACCTGTTCCGCACGAGCGGCGAGCGCACCGTGCCGATCCCCGACGGCGCTGAGGATGAGCTGTCCCTGGCCGAGATGCGCACCATCATGGATGGCCACGGCGCCATCTGGCCCACGGTGGTTGAAGGGGACGTCGACGCGGACGCGGTGATTGTCACCCGACGTGACGACGGCTCCGAGACGCATGCGCCGATGAGCCTCCGGCTCGCGCAGGCCCTGCACCACGGGTCGGACCATCGAAGCCAGATCTGCACGGCCCTCACCACGCTCGGCATCGAGCCGCCGGCGATTGACGTGTGGGACTACGGCACCGAGAAGGGCAGCGTGACCGAGGTCCCGGCTACCTCCTGACCACTCCTCGCGGCTTACGGCGAGCACAGCGCGCGCAGCGGTCGGCTCCGTCGCGAATTGGTTCCGGGCACTGACGGGTTGCAGCCTCGGTGCATGATGGCGCGGAGCATCCCGCGTGCTGGGATGCACCCCCACCCGATGCGGAGGAAGCTGGATGACCGCGGTGCACGTCACCGGACTGACGGGTGAGGCGCGGAGCCTTGACGCCGATTCACTGGAGCGGCTCGCCGCCGACCTCGACGGCCTGGTCGCCCGGCCCGGCGATGACGCATACGCGGAGGCGATCTCGATCTGGAACGGCATGATCGCCCGGAGGCCGGCGGCGGTCGTTCGCGCCGCGTCCGTCGAGGACGTGGTTCGCACCGTGAACTTCGCGCGCGAGAACGAGATCGAGCTATCGATCCGGGGCGGTGGTCACAACATCGCCGGCCTCTCCCTGTCGGACGGGGGCCTCACGCTCGACATGTCCCACATGCGGGCTGTCCGGGTCGAGCCGGAGGGGAAGCTGGCACGCGTTGCCGCGGGCTGCAACCTCGGCGACGTCGATCGAGCGACACAGGAGCATGGCCTCGCAGCCACGCTCGGCTTCGTGTCCGCGACCGGCGTCGCCGGACTCACGCTCGGCGGGGGATTCGGCTACCTGAGCCGCCGCTTCGGTTGGACCGTCGACGATCTCGAGGAGGTCGAGATCGTCACCGCCGACGGGGACCTCCGCCGCGCCTCGCGCACCGAGAACCCCGACCTCTTCTGGGCGCTGCGCGGTGGCGGCGGCAACTTCGGGGTGGTGACCGAGTTCGCCTTTCGGCTTCACGAGGTCGGCCCGCAGGTCACCGGCGGCCTGATCGCATGGCCGGCGACCCGAGCAGTGGAGGTGCTCGACACCTACCGCCAGATCACCGGTTCGGCACCGCGCGAGCTCACGCTGGTTGCGGTCCGCCGCAACGCGCCGCCGGCTCCGTGGGTGCCGCAGGAGCTGCACGGCACGCCGATCGTCATCATCGTGGCGTGCCACTCCGGCACCCCGCAGGAGGCCGATGCGGACCTCGCCCCGCTTCGTGCGCTCGGCGACCCGATCGCCGACCTGATCATGGTCAAGGACTACGCGGCTCAGCAGACACTCCTCGACGCGACCATGCCGAGCGGCAATCACTACTACTGGAAATCCGAGTTCGTGCCGGAGCTGAGCGATGGGTTGATCGACGCCTATCACGCCCAGTTCGTCGACCTCTCGGCGCCTGCCAACCAGATGACACTGTTCCACATGGCCGGCGCGCTCGGCGAGCGCGACGCGGACGATGGCGCGGTGGGCAACCGAGATGCCGCCTTCGCATGTGTCATTCAGGCAATGTGGAAGCCAGACTCAGCGGCAGCGGACGCGAATCGGGACTGGGTGCGGCGCGGTTGGCAAGCCGTCAGGCAATTCTCGACCGGCGGCAACTACATCAACTTCCAGACCGATGACGAGGCGCAGGACCGGCTGGCCGAGTCCTATCGAGGCAACCTCGACCGACTACGGGCGGTCAAGTCGAAGTACGACCCGACGAATCTCTTCCGGGTGAACCGCAACATCGGCGCCTGAGGCCATAGCCTCAGTCGTCGATGCGCTCGAGGAGCTGCACGGTGACGGTGTCGCCGGCGTCCTTGCGAATCGCCTTGCGGACGTCGGCCTTGATGGGAAGCATGTGCGTGCCGTCGCCGAGCGCCATGAAGGCGCCCCGGAATGGCTGGCCTTCGATGGTGCCGCGGACCTTGACCAGGCCACGCGTTCCGAAGAAGGCAACCGACTCCGGCCAGGCGACGCAGGTCCA
This sequence comes from uncultured Chloroflexia bacterium, assembly GCA_963840205.1. GTDB lineage: Bacteria > Chloroflexota > Limnocylindria > QHBO01 > QHBO01 > JACDBZ01. The sequence continues at coordinate 123,005 of CAWIXZ010000008.1, read as the reverse complement.
GCCGCCCTTGCCTGGATTCTTCTTCATGGTTGCGGTGAATTTCGCGAGCATCGTGGACTCCATGGCGCGTCGTGTGGACTGGTGAGTATTGGACCACCGTCGAGCCCCAGAGTCATCGGCTCGGCTGATACCCCTCGCCGACAGCGCTCCCTGAATCAGGCCGCAGCCCGCAGCCGCTCGAGCCCGTAGGAGGCCGCCGCAGCGGGAGAGTCATCGTCCTGACCTTCGGGACGGGGTGGGACCGGCAGACAGCCTGAGCGCGATCCCGGACAGGCCATAGCTTGCAAGCCCCAGGAAGAGCCACGTGGGTGGATGGGGCACGGGCAGGCCGGCCCCGAAGGAGAGAATCCCCGCACAGAAGGCGATCGGGACCATCGCCAGGCTGAACACGGGCGCCCAGGTCGGGAAGAGGCGGCGCCGCATCGCCACGATCCCGAACACCACGATCCCGAGCAGGACGGCCGGCAATGCAACGCTCGTGACCTGAGTGATCCACGGCTGCGCGGCGTAGATCGCCTGCAGCTGGGCATCGGCCGCGACAGCAGTGAGGGACCCGTCGAGCGAAACCTCGGCGAGGTTGTACGGGCCTGCGAGAAACGTCCCGATGGCGAGCGCGCCAACTGCTATCGAGCCGATGACGCCGAGCCGCTCGCGGAAGCGTACGAGGTAGCCCGCCATGCCAGCCACGAACGCAGCGACGGCAAGGATCTTCAGCACGTGGACCGCGCCGTTGAGCGGATACGCGACAACGTGGGCGCTGTAGGGCGCAGTGAGTACCTCCACAGCGGTCATCAGGGCGATTCCCAGCGCACCACCGGCGATGAAGGCGAAGGGAAGCACGGAACCGACCTCCGATGCGAGTCTTGGCGCGCTATTCGACGGCCCGGTCATGCCCTCAGGCCCTTCGCGCGACGTCGCCGATGATCTGCGCGAGTTCCTTCGGGCGCGACCACATCGGCCAGTGGCTCGTCGGCAGGTCGACCCAGGTCGTATGTCGGAGCTCGGGGATGCCGGCGAGGAATGCCCAGTCGGGGTGCTCCCGCGCGTAGGTCCGGTACTGCTCGGCGGTGAACCCGGTGCAGACCAGCGTGCTCGGGATGTCGCGCCGGGCGTCGTTCTTCAGCTCGGCGGCCTCGCGGAGGATGCCGCCGGGGACGGGGACGGCCCGCTGGCGGAACGTCTCCTTCTGCTCCTCGCTCAGTCCGTCGAGGTTCTCGCCCTCCTCGATCTCGCTCCAGACCATCGGCTTCTCGACGCCCTCGAAGTCCGGCTCCAGCGCCCCGACTCCGGGAGCGGTGTCGACGTAGACCATGGCCGCAATCCGATCCGGCACGCGGTCACTGGCCGCGTAGCCCGAGAACCCGGACGCGCTGTGCACGGCGAGCACGACCGGCGCGTCGTGAGCCTCAACGGCCTTGACGATCGCGTCGACGTGATCGGCCATGGTGATCGCGGACCGATCTGCCTCCGCCGACTCGAGGCCGGGGAGCGTGATCGCGGTGACGCCGTGCCCGTCGGCGCGAAGCGCATCGGCGACCTCGTCCCAGGCCCATGCGCCGAGCCAGAAGCCCGGAACCAGGATGATCGGTGCGGAATTCTCAGCCATGCGGCTCCTCTCGTACTCTTGCGTCCATGGCGAACGAACGGACGTATCCAGCACTGCCCTGTCGCGAAATCGACGAATCCATTGCCTTCTACGAGTCTCTGGGGTTCAAGACGACGTACCGCCAGGTTCGCCCAAACCCGTACGCGGTCGTGACCCGCGAAGATTTCCACGTCCATCTCTTTGGCATCGAGGGGTTTGTCCCCGCCGATTCGTATGGCACCTGCATTGTGGCCGTACCGGACCCTGACAGCCTGTATCGGGACTTTGCCGCGGGATTGCGGGCGGCGCATGGCAAGCTGCCAGTCGCGGGCATCCCCCGCATCACCCGACCGCGGAAGAAGTACGGCACCGTGCGTGGATTCAGTGTCGTCGACCCGGGCGGAAATTGGCTGCGGATCTCGAAGCTCGGTGAATCCGAGGAGGAAGACTCGGCGGAAAAGGCGGAGGGGTTGGCCCAGATCATCTACGTCGCGGCGCGCCTCGGAGATGCGCACGGGGATGACGCACTCGCGCTGAAGACGCTCGAAAGCGGCCTGGCCCGCTTTGGCGGCACGGCCGAGCCGATTGACCTCGCACGGGCAAATCTGTATCGAGCGGAATTGGCCGTGCGGACGCAGGACCACGGGCTGGCTCGAGCATCACTCGCAGCGGCCGAGAAGGTCGAGCTGACTCACGACGAGAAAGCCGATCTCGCGGACGAATTCGCGCACGTGACCGAGATCGTCAGCGCGTAGACCCTGATGCGGTCGGTCATGCCGATGCGGCGCTCGCCCCGGCCGATCCGCCGGCGTCCTCCGCCCAGCGAAGCACGCGCAGCGCGCGAAGCGTGATCCATCGGCTCGGCTGGCCCTGGGTCTCCCCGAGGTCCACCGGCGACGCGTCGTGGTAGGCGTGGTCCAGCGACCAACGGCCGTCGGCGTCCCGCTTCGACTCGAGGATGTCGAGCGCCTCGGTCATCCGCTCGTCCGGCGTGGGCCTGGCGCTCGCGCAGGTAGTCGAGCACGCGCGCGACGTCGTAGATACCACGCGTTCGGGAACGCGAGATCGAGCCACCGCTTCTCGAGGGATCTCGCCATCCGACAGCCGGCGGAGCAGGCGCCGCTCGAGCAGGTACTCCTCGCCCCGGACGCGGGCGGCGGCGACGTCGCCGTTCGCCCCGGTTGACCGCTCGTACTCCAGGAGCCCCTCGAGAACGTTGAGGGTCGAGTCGAACGACACCGCGCGTCGAGCCGTTCTCCTGCTCGCAGTTCCACCCGCCGTCCGCCATCTGCTCGGTCAGGAGCCGGTCGACGATCCCGCGCACGTCCTGGCCGAAGTAGGAGCCGATGGCGACGGTCCGGCCGTTGATGCAGGGCTCGACCTCCCCGTCGAAGAACTTCATGTTCGGGTCGTAGTCCCAGCGAGCCGCCTCGTGCACCGGCGCGATCGCGCGCTGGACCTCGTCCGCCGCGGGGTCCGGGCCGAACAGGTACAGCAGGTGCAGCACGTCCGACGTGCCGATCCACCGTGGGAAGAACGTGCCGCCGCCCCATCGGCCGTCCGGGTCCTGAGCGGCGAGCAGCTGAGCGGCCCAGCCCTCCCGCGCCACTCGCGCGCGCTCAGCGGCTACCTCATCCGGGGGCGCATCGGTCAGGTCGCGCATCACCTGCCAGCGGATCGCCGGGTCCGAGTCCAGCAGCCACTCGATGACCTGCATGCCGACATGGTGCCCGAATAGCGCGACAGCTACAGCGACGCGTTCGCAGGCGTTCGGCGCGGTGTCGGTAGCATGGGTCCGTGCCGAGCCAGCCTCCATCGGACCGCAAGATGACGCCGCTTCTGAGCGTCGAGCAGACGATGGACATCGTTCGGACGACGGTGCCGCGGCTCGAGGAGCTCACTCGCGGCGCGTCGCAGAAGGCGCTCACCGCCGTGACCGATTACGGCTGGTCGGTGAACGAGCAGCTCGCCCACCTGCGCAGCTGCGCCGAGGTCCTCGGCGGGAACATGATGCGGATCGTCCGCGAGGACCATCCCGCCTTCAGGGGAGTGGGCCCGACGGTGCGGCAGAAGGAATACTTTGAATGGAAGTTCGCCCTGGCGTTCGAGAGCTTCCGCGCGCAGCGCGCCGAGCTGCTCGAGGTGCTCGAGCCGCTGCCGCCGGAGGCCTGGGAGCGGACGGCGGCGGTGAGCGCCCCGCCCGGCAGGGTATGGGAGAACAGCGTGCTCTACTACGGCGATTGGATGGCCCGCCACGAGCGCGGCCACGTCAAGCACATTGCGCGCGTGCTGAAGGAAGTGGGCTGAGCCGTGGACGACGTCCAGGTTCGTCTAGCCGCGATGTGGGTCGCCCTGATGCTGACCTACCTCCTCGGCGACGTGCTTCGGATCTTCGCCGGCGACTTCAAGGCGGGAGAGATCGGCGGGATGAAGGGGGGACAGGGGATCTGGACGGCCGCCGCGGTCCTCATGCTCATCCCCATCGTCATGGTCGTCGTGTCCGTGACGTTCGACGGCGAGGTCGTTCGTTGGGCCCACATCGTCGCGGCGGGCGGCCTCTTCCTCATGAACCTCATCGGCCTGCCTGGATACCCCGGGTGGTACGACCGCTTCCTGATCGCGGTTGGGCTGGGGATCAACGCATTGACCATCTGGACCGCGTGGGGCTGGACGGGCTGAGCGTCAGTACCCGGACCACCGGGGCGCGGCGGCATCCCGACCTGTCGCGGTCGGCAGCCGTTCCCTGACCATCGCCACGAAAGGCCCCATCTCCGTCGCCAGCAGCTCTGTGTCCTCGGAGCTCGCCTGCCCGTCGTACGCACGACTCGCGGCGCGCAGAACGGGGTGCCAGCGGGCGGGAAGCTCCTCGAGCGCCCATTCGCCCGCCGCGCGCTTCGAGATGGCAGGGTCCCGGGTCGCGAGGGTGCGGAGAACCCGGCTGCCATTCAGGATCGCGTAGGTGGCCTCGGACGCATGGGTATCTCCTTCGGCGACGTGGCGCTCGAGATGCTCCACCTCGCGGTCGAGCTCAAGTTCCAGTACCGACCAGGTCGGCGCCGGAACGATCTCGGCCGGCGCTCGCCCGTACACATGCGCGTAACGCCCGGCGAGCCAGTGCGCGCGGTTGACCGCCCAGGTCGTGTCGCGCCGATCGCTGCGGAAGGCGTGGCGAGGAGCCTCCTGCCGGCGAGCAGCCTTCTCCAGCACGTACCACGCGTCCACGCCCAGCCCGCTGTCGGCCGGCTATGGCGTCGTGAATGCCTTCGATCACCTGGCCTGTCGTCGCGTCGATCGGGCCGCGGACGATGACGTACGTGTCGAGGTCCGCGGATCGGGGCGGCCCTTCGACGGCGACGGTCCCGCCATAGGCCCAGATCGCGACCAGGTCGTCGCCCAGGAGCGGGACGAGCTGCGTCGCGACAGCCGCGTCCACGCGGTCCTGGCGGCCTCGGGAAGCTGCTCGAGGGGGACGCTCACGCGGGCGAGCCTACCCGGTCGACGTCGGCGCCCGGCGGTCGCGTCGCGAGCCACAGGGCCGGGATGGCCACCAGGCTCAGGGCGAGCGAGAGCACGAACATTGCGGAGACGCCGGCCGAGCCGGCGACCCACGAGCCGATCGCGGGGCCGGCGATCTGCGCCACGCTGAAGACCACGGCCGACAGCACGCCCTGGGCGGTCGCGGCCGCGGCGGACGGGGCATGGCGGGCGACATAGGTGACCCCGCCCACCAGGACGAGTGCGAAGCCGATGCCGTGGAGGGCCATGCTGGCCGCGGCGATGACCGGATCCCTCGTGAGGACGAGGACGAGCACGCGGGCGGCGAAGGCGGCCGTGCCGAGGATGAGCAGCCGCTCGGCGCCGACGCGGGCGGTGAGCCAGGGGTAGGCCCACATGATCGGGATCTCGACGAGCGCGCCGATCGCCCACGCCGATCCGACGAGCTCGCCGGGTGCGCCGAGATCGAGCAGGTGGATGGAGAAGTACCAGTTCACCGACATCGAGGCGGTGAACACGATCAGGACGGCGGGGAGGAATCGGGCGAGGGTCGGCTGCCGGAGGACCAGCCCCAGGCCGCGCAGGCCCGACAGACGTGCGTCGTCCGCTATCCCGCGCAGCGGGAGGGTGACCACGGCGAGGACCGCGAGCGCCGCCACGTACACCACGAACATGCTCGACGCCCCCGCGCGCTCGATCAGCGTGCCGGTCACCACGACCGCGACGATGAACGAGGCCGAGCCCAGCGCCCGGTAGCCGCCCCATCGGTCCCGGTCGCCCGCGAGCGTGGCAAGCGCGGACGCGTCGAGCGTGGGACCCAGGCCTGCGAAGGCCAGCGCCATGCCGATGACCGCAAGGGTGATGAGAAGCGGACCCTGCGCGAGGACGAGCCCGAGGGCGCCGATCGCCGAGAGCACGGCCGCGAACGGAAGGATGCTGCGCGACCCGGCGAGGCGGTCCGCCAGGACCCCCCAGAGCGGGGCGGCCAGCAGCCCGGCCACCGCGGCGAGGGCGATGAGGAGGCCGATCGTCCCGATCGACAGGCCACGCGACTCGTAGAAGACCGCGAAGAAGGGGAACGACGCGCCGACGGCGGCGTAGAGCGCGATGTACCCGAGCCGAGCCGCGAGGTGTGGCGACCCCACGCTAGGCGGCCTCGATCGCCGCGAGGCCGAGCCCCGCCGCGAGGTCCGCGAGCTCCGCCTTCACGCCCGCGATCATGGCGCGGGTGAACTTCACGTCCTCGTGGATAGCGTTCACGCGCAGCACCGACGCCTTGCGATCGGCCAGCGCGTCGAGTTTCCCGACGAGCTGGTCCCCGTGGAGGATCGGCAGGGCGTAGTAGCCCCAGCGCCGGTTCGCCGCGGGCTTGTACATCTCGAGGGTGTATTCGAAGTCGAACAGCTCCATCGCGCGCCGCCGGTCGTGGATGAGCCGATCGAACGGCGAGAGCAGCGCCGTGCGGCCCTCGAAGCCGTCGTCGTCCGCGAGTGCCGCGGGGTCGACTCGCCACTCGCCCCTGACGCCCTCGACGACCGCCGGCTCACCGACGTCGCGCACGTCCACGGGCTCCACCGGCATCGCCGTCGTCCTGCTCCGCGCGATGCCGAGGGACGACAGCCGCCGCTCGTTCCTCAGCCGCTGCGCCTCCTCGATCGATGGGACCTCCACGTCAAGGGGATACACGCGCTCGGGGAGGTCCCACAGCCGCTCGCGACCCACGCGGCCGGAGACCGCGACCTCGCCACGCCGCACCAGGAACTCGAGCATCTGCGTGACGTTGCGGTTGTTGGTCCAGCCGGTCGAAGGCCACGGCACGACTGACGTGTCGGGGATGTCGCGCGAACTGAGCGGGCCGGAGCGGGACAGCCGATCGAGGATGTCGCAGCGGAATCGGTCGTTGTCGCGGATCCACTCGCGCTGCTTCGGGTACGGCGGCCAGTCAGAGGCTCCGGCGAGGTAGAGGCCGGTGTCGCGCATCGGTCGCACGACGGCGTCGAACTCGAACAGCGTCCGATCCACCTCGAGCGCCTGCTTGAGATGCTCCGGCCGATAGGACGAGCCGAGCCGGCTCCATGCGACGAGGTCGGCGGTCGGCGCGATCGCGGCGGTCGGGTCGATCTGGAGCATCGTCAGGCGCTCCACGAGCGCCACGAGGTCCGTCGGGCGGGTCGCCTCGAGCGCCTGCGCCCGAACGGCGATCCGCCGCGCCTGCTCCTTCGTCAGCTGGTGCACCGCGGTGCCGGGACTGCTCAGGTGCGAGGGCGGCGCGGCGCCTCGCGGCGCATCTCGGCCGCGACCGCCTGCTCGAGCGGGGAGCCGACCTCCAGCGCGTCTCGCACGCCCTCGAAATCGGCCTCCGAGCGGTTCTGGCTGAGCTTTCGCTTGCCCTCGAGACGGGAGATGCGCAGCTCCAGCCCCACGATCGCCGGGACCTGCGACTCGACGTAGCCCTGGGGCGTGTCGTCCACCGACCAGGGCTCCGCGCGGCCGGACTCGTGCCGTTCCACGAGACGGCGCACGTGGGCGGCGAGCCACTCCGGCTCATGCCGCAGCGTGATGCGATGCCGTGCGCCTGGACCGTGGTGTAGTTCCACGTCGGAACGACCTTGCCGGTGAGCTCGCTTCTCCTCGTACCAGGCCGGAGTGATGTACGCGTCGGGCCCGTCGAAGAGGGCCAGCGCCTCGACGTCGTGGTCGAAGTCGCGCCACTGCGGGTTCGGTCGCGCGAGGTGTCCACGCAAGGTCCCGTGCGGCCCGTCGTCGGGGTCGAAGAGCATCGGCAGGATCGAAGCGCGCAGGCCGTCGGGGCCGAGCGTCACCAGGGTCGCGGGGACCAGGGGCGCAAGCTCCGTCAGCAGCGCAACGGGGTCGGTCTCGAACCGCCTGTGTGCGGGCTGATACACGCGGCCGACGCTACCACGGAGGGCTCAGGCCGGCACGAACGTCCTGAGCTCGACCCCGGACGAGAACGTCTGCCGTTCCACAGGACGCAGGCGCAGCGGCGCGTCGACCTCTGGCCAGAATGGGGTCCCGGCGCCGAGCACGACCGGATGGACGACGAGCCGGTACTCGTCCACCAGGCCGCGACGCACGAACTGGCCGGCGAGGTTGGGACCGGCGACGCCGAGGTCGCCGTCGAACTCGCGACGCACCTCCTCGAACACCGTGCCCACGTCCCCGCGCACGAGGCGCGCGTTGTGCTCGACGTGCTCGAGGGTCGTCGAGAAGACGACCTTGGGCATCGCGTTCCAGATGCGCGCGTACTCGCGCTCGACATCGGTGGACGATGGATCGTTCTCGGCGGTCGGCCAGTGGGCCGCCATCACCTCCCATAGCCGGCGGCCGTACAGCGTGGCGTCCACGGCTCGCGTCTGGTCGTTGAACCAGGAGTGCAGCTCCTCGTCGACGGTCGCCCAGTCGAGGCTGTGGTCGGCGTCTCGATGAACCCGTCGAGCGAGGTGTTCAGGAGGTAGATCAGCTTGCCCAAGAGTGTCAGCCCTCCAGGACTTCGCGCAGCTTGGCCGCGAACGCGTCCGGCTCGCCGGGCCAGCCGTACTCGCCGCCCAGGAAGCCGCCGTGGTGGCTCGGGAAGATCGACCGGCTGCTGCCCGAGCCGCTCGGCCACCGCATGGCCGCCACGGTTCGCCATCTCGCCCTCCGACTCTGCGCCGGCGCCGATGACGATGCGGGTCGAGGCCGCCCGGAGCGCGTCGAAGTCGGGCTCGTAGTGCGTCGTGCCGATGATGTTCTGCGCGAGCATCACGTCGTTGCGCGTGCCGTCGTCATCGGTCGGCATCCCGAACATGGCCGGATCCGGCGCAGGCTGGCTCGCGAAGTCGTCCGGGAACTCACCGCGGTGGCTGGTGACGGCCATGAAATGGGCCATCCCGGCATTCGAAGCCGCCGCGCTGGTAGGAGCTCTGGATCGCGCGCACGACCGCCTTGGCGTTCTCGCTGTCGGGCAGGACCGTCGCAAGCGGCGGCTCGTGCGCCACGAGCGTGCGGACGTCCTCGGGATGCTTCGCGACCAGCGCCAGGGCGTTGACCGCGCCGCCGCTGCTGGCGAACAGGTCGACCGGACCGCCGACCTCCTGGATGATCCGATGCAGGTCATCGGCATGCTGCTCGGGATTCGACTCGGTCGAGGGGTCGTCCTTGATGCTGCGCTCGGCCCCGCGCGGGTCGTACGTCACGATGGTGCGATCGGGGAAGTGGCTCGCCAGCGTACCGAAGCCTGCGGCGCCCATGGGTGAGCCGATGAGCATGAGCGGCGGTGCATCGGCCGATCCGCCCGGTCGGACGTCGTAGGTCAGCGTGGCGCCAGGCGCCTTGAGCGTACGCGTGGTCGCCTCAGTCACGGTCATGATCAGCTCCTGAGGAGTCGGTCTTGGTGGTTGGACCCGGCGTCGGCCGGGATTGTCATCGGTAGCGAAGGAGATCGTTCGGATGCAGATCCGGCCGAAGGAGCCCTCGTCGAAGGGGACGCCCGACCGCTTCGTCGGCGACGTCTGGATCGACCGTCTGGCGAGCGGAGAGCCGCCCTCGCGCATTCGCGTGAACGTCGTCCGCTTCGCCCCCGGCTCCCGAAACGCCTGGCACGCCCACGCGGTGGGGCAGACGCTCCACGTGACCGAGGGCATCGGCCGCGTCCAGTCGCGCGGTGGCGAGATCGCTCGAGATCCGCGCGGGCGACACCGATCCACACGCCGCCGGGCGAGTGGCACTGGCACGGCGCCGCGCCGGATCACTTCATGACCCATCTCGCCATGTGGGAGGCGCCCCTCGAGGGTGACGAGTCGGAATGGGCCGAGCACGTCACCGACGAGGAGTACGGGCGGTAGGGGACTACGAACGGACCGGCTGCTCGGCGAGGATCGCGTCGATCTGGCCGACCGCCTGCTTCATACCCTCCTCCATGCCCATGCCGAGGACCTGCTCCATGGCCTCGGCGCTCGGGAAGAGGCTCTCGATCGACATCCGCGATCGGCCGTCGCCGATCTCCTCGATCCGGACACGCATCTCCCCCTCCGGGAAGTCCCGGTTCGGCGAGCCGTCCTCGTTCGCGAAGCCGTCACGGACGACGAGCGAGCGTGGAGGATCGGTCTCGAGTACGTCCCAGTAGCCCTTCGGCTGGTCGCCTTCCGGCCCGGTCATGTGGTACTGGACGCGGCTGCCGGGCGTCAGGTCATGCTTCGTGAAGGTTGCCGGGTAAGTGGGCGGTCCCCACCAGCGCTCGAGCTGGCGCGGATCGGCCCAGAGCTGCCAGACGCGATCGGCCGATGCGTCGAACTCCGCCTCGAGGGTCATGGTCAGGGCTTCGCGGATCCTTGCGAACTGCGGTGACGGTCATCGTCTGGTCTCCTTCATGTCGGTGATGAGGTCGGTCATGCGGTCGATGCGTCCGCGCCACAGGGCCTCGTACTCGTCGAGGAGCCGTCGCGCGGTCGCGAGGCCGGCGGGATTGGTGCGGACCACCTTTCGGCGGCCGATGCGCCGCTTGGTGACGAGGCCCGCCCGCTCGAGAATGGCGACGTGCTTCTGCACGGCCGCGAAGCTCATGGGGTAGTGGCTCGGCGAGCTCGGCAACGCCCTCCTCACCGGCGATGGCGCGACGAACGATGTCGCGCCGGGTGGCGTCGGCGAGTGCGGCGAGGACGGAGTCGACGTCCTGGGTGGTCTGCATTGATACAACCATACGGTTGTATGTGGTGTGTGTCAAGTGGTGCGCCGGCGAGCGTCCGAATTCACACCAGGTGAGCGTCATGGGCGCTTTTGGGCCTCGAAGCGTCCGAATTCACACCAGGTGTGCGTTATGCGCGCTCTTGGGCCTCGAAGCGTCCAAATTCACACCAGGTGTGCGTAATGCGCGCTTTTGGGCCTCGAAGTGACCGTTCGCATCCGCCGACCGACCGTAACGCTCACTCCATGTGAATTTGGCACGTTCCGGCCGCTCCGAAGGAGCCGATTCATCAAGCCCAAGGGCTATCGGACCCGGAGTGACAAGTTCGCGGCCGATGCCGAACGCCTCCACCAGCTGATGCACCCCGAAGACGAAGGGCGCTAGCCCCTCGGACCTGCGTCGCGACCGGCCAGATGGACCGAGGCAGTCGTGGCTGGGCACTTGACAGTAGTGTGCGACACACAGTAATGTCACGCCGATGGTACAAGACGACACAGGGCTGGGGCTGCACCGACAGGAGCTTCGTCGCGGGACGATCGTCCTCGCGTGCCTCCTGGCCCTTCGATCACCGGGGTACGGCTACGGGCTGCTGAAGACGCTGGACGCGGCCGGGATCCCGAGCGATGGCAACACGATCTACCCGCTGCTGCGCCGGCTCGAGGAGCGCGGCCTGCTTGAGAGCGAGTGGAACACGGACGACTCGCGTCCGCGCAAGTTCTACCGCACCAGCGCGGCGGGTTCCGAGCTCGCCACGCAGCTCATGGGCGACATGTCGGCGCTGACGGCGTCGCTGAAGAAGTTGAACAACGGAGGAATCGAATGATCTCGCTCACCGAGCGTTACCTCGCGGCGGCGCTCCGCGGCATCCCGGAGGCAAAGCGCAGGGACGTCGAGGGCGAGCTCCGCTCCTCGATCACCGATGCGGTCGACGATCGCGTCGCGGCGGGTGAAGACCCGGCGGCCGCGGAGAAGGCCGTGCTGGAAGGCCTCGGCAACCCGGCGAGGTTGGCCGCGGAGTACGCCGGGCAGCCGCTGCATCTCATCGGCCCGGAGCTCTTCCTCGTCTAGCTCCACCTGCTCTCCCGCCTTGCCGTCGTCGTCATCCCGATCGTGTTCGTGGTCCTTATCGCGGTCGAGCTGTTGAACGGCGCCGGATACGCGGGGGCAATTCTCGGCGGCATCGGGGGCGCGCTGACGGCCGGCGTGCACCTGGCCTTCTGGGTGACGCTGGTCTTCGCCGTCATCGAGCGAGCCGATGCGGCGCGCGAGACGCGCACCGAGATCGCCGGCGCTACCCGCGGTTGGACGGTCGACATGCTTCCCGAGCCGACGGCGGACCAGCTCACCGTAGCCGGGACGGTCGGCGAGATCGTCTCGACGCTGATCGGCATCGGCGGCCTGCTCTTCCTCCGGAACCTCTCCGTGGTCCGCGATGCCAGCGGCGACGTGGTCCCGCTCTTCGATCCGGCCCTCACCGACTTCTGGTTCCCGGTGCTGATCGCGATCCTCGCCGCGCTCGCCGTCTACCAGGTGATCGTCTACATGGTCGGCCGATGGACGATCCCGCTGGCGATCGGCTTCACGATCCTGGAGGTCGCCTTCGCGGCTGCCCGTCATCGCGCTCGCCCTGAACGGGACGCTGATCAATCCGGCTTTCGCGTCGGAGATCGGCTGGCCGCCCCTCGCCGAGCGCGACGGCCCGGTGATGCTCCTGTTCGCCGCAGGCGTGACGCTCGTGACCGCCTGGGAGATCTTCGATGCCTTCCGGCACGCCCGTCGCGCGCCGCGGGCCCAGCCCATCGCCGGCCTGACGCAGACCGGCTGATCCTTGATCCGAGGCGGATACTCAACTCCAGAGAGAGGTTCCCTATGACTGCAGAGCCCAGGAAGTCTCCATTTCTCCCTCCGCGCTGGTTCGTCCGCTCGGCGTGGGTCATTCACCGAGCGATCTATCGGTTCAGCCGGTGGCCGGCGTGGCCTGTGGAAGCCGAACGGCGAGAAGTGGGGGACGCTCCGCCTGTTCACGGTCGGCCGACGCTCGGGAAAGGAGCGCGCCGCGATCCTCGGCTACTACGAGGACGGGCCGAACCTGGTCACCATGGCCATGAACGGCTGGGCCGCGCCTGAGCCGAAGTGGTGGCTCAACCTTCAGGCGCACCCGGATGTGGAGATCGAGCTGAAGGACGGCAAGCGCGCGGTCCACGGTCGTGCCGCGGTGGGCGAGGAGCGCGAGCGCCTCTGGAAACGGTTCCGCGGACAGGGCGAGTGGGGCGACGTCGACGGCTATGCCACGCGCCGCCCGGGCGAGACCGCGATCGTCATCCTCGAGCCTCGAGGCTCCTGAATTCTCTGCCAGCTCGGGCGACCATGAAGGCCAGCCGTCGCGGGATGGCGCCGTGGCCGGCCGCAGCCCGTCGACCTCGCCGCCGGCTGAGTCGACGATGGGTGATCCCGTCGGAACGCTGAGCGCCGAGCCGGCCGCGGGAGCGACCGAGCGCGTGACCTTCACCGTGCCACCCGGTGACGGGTGGGCGATCTTCGTCAATCCCGGGGCCGACCCCGGCCGATCGTGGCCCGCTCATCCTCGCCGGGACGTCCCATCTGACGCCGCGGCCTCTTGCCGCTCCACATCAGCGTGGGTCCGAACGGGGGAGCCTCGGGGTGCCCTGCCGAACCCGGACGGCTGGTTCGGGCGTAGTCGAGCGGCCAGTGACAATTCGATTCGCCTACGACATGTGGCCGCAGTACAACCGGCGGCTGCGCGAGGTCGTCGCGGCCATGACCGATGAGCAGCTCGCCGTCCGGCCATCCCCGAGCTGTGGCCGGTGTGGGCGACCGTCGCGCACACCGCTGGCGCACGGGCGTACTGGCTGTGCGAGGTCATCGGCGAGCCCGGCGCCGACATGTTGCCCTTCACGAACCTCGCCGACGGCGGTTGGGAGGACGACCTCGATCACCCGCGTGGTGCGGGCGAGCTCGTGGAGGCCCTCGACTCGACGTGGCGCCTGTTGGAGGGCTGCCTGGACCGATGGACGCCGGAGATGCTGGCGAGTGAGATCCGTCGCGAGTATGCCGACACGGTGCAGGTCCACACCCGCGGCTCGATCCTCCAGCGCCTCTTCAGCCACGACGCGTACCACTGCGGCGAGCTGTCCCAGACCCTCGGCATCCACGGGCTGGCGCAGATCGACCTGTGGCGCCCATGAGGAGCTGGCACGCGGGGGTCGCCGCTGGACTCGTGCTCCTGGTCTCCTGCACCGCCGTGCGGGAACCATCTCCGAGCGCGTCAATCGCGCCATCGGCTGAACCGAGCCCTTCAGTCGCCGCGGCCTCGGCCTCGGCCACCGCCGAGCCGTCGCCCTCGGTGCCGCTCGCCAGACCGGTCACGGAGCAGGTGGAGGAGGAAGGCATTCGCCTCACGGTCACACTCGATCGCGATAGAACCGAGTTCGGTGAGCGGATCGTCGCCGAGACGATGGTCGAGAACATCGGCAGCGATGTCGTCTTCTGGGGCCACTCGAGCAGCTGCGTCCACCCCGTTTCCATCCGGGTGCGGCCGGACGATCCGGAGAGTCCCTCCTACGGACGCGAAGACTGGCCGGGCGATAGCGGAGTCCTCAAGCAGGTGATGGTGGACAAGCGCACGACCGGTTCCGATCCGGAATTCAGCTTCCTCCCCGCAGAGTGGCTCGACAGCGACGAAAACTTCGCATGCACAAGCGACCTTCAGGTGAGTGAGCTGGCGCCCGGCGAGTCCCTACCCCAGCAGCTGGGGTGGGACACACTCGGCCACTACGAGATGCCACCGCCGCCTGGGAGCTACACCGTCGACGCCACATTCCATTTCATGTCACGCGCCGCGCCACCTCGAGGGGAGGTGGGGACCGATGCGTTCTCGGTCCACCTCACGGTCCCGCTCGCGATCGATGGCCCGGAAGTCGACTACCTCGGCCCGGGTGAGGCAGTCGACGCGCTATTGGCCGACCCGGCCTATCAGGCCCAACTCGCCGATGCCCCCCTGAGGCGCTGGCTTCAGTCCGACATCGAGTTCGCCGACGGCCGATGGGAGACCGCGCTGTACTTCAAGGCATCGGCAACCGAGGTCGAGCCTGTCCAGGCGCTCGTCGCAACCATCGACGCGAGGACGGGGGCCGTCAGCGACGTCGGCCGCGAGACTCGCTCGCCATAGAGCGGCACGATCGTCAGGCTGACGCCGCGCGGCGACCGATGAGTGCCGCGAGGTTCGACGGTCTATGTCGATACAACTCGTCCGGCGCGTTTGTCGGGTAGCGCGCGGGCAGGCAGAGCGAGGAGGGCATCGGCCAGGTGAGCAGCGAGCACGAGATCCCGGAGAAGGCGACCAGGCGGGAATGGATCGGTCTGGCGGTCCTCACGCTCGCCGCGCTCGTCTACGCGATGGACCTGACCGTGCTCAACCTCGCCGTCCCGCGCATCAGCGCGGAGCTGCGGCCGTCGAGCGCGCAGCTGCTCTGGATCATCGACATCTACGGCTTCCTGGTGGCGGGGCTGCTCATCACGATGGGCACGCTCGGGGATCGCATCGGCCGGCGAAAGCTCCTGCTCGGTGGGGCCGTGGGCTTCGCGCTCGCCTCGCTGCTCGCGGCCTTCTCGCAGAGCTCGGAGATGCTCATCGCGAGCCGCGCGGTCATGGGCATCGCGGGCGCCACGATCGCGCCCTCGACCCTCTCCCTGATCTTCACGATGTTCCGCGACGAGAAGCAGCGCTCGACGGCCATCGGCTTCTGGATCGCCGCCTATTCCGCCGGCGGTGCCATCGGTCCGGTGCTCGGCGGGATCCTGCTCGAGTTCTTCTGGTGGGGCTCCGTGTTCCTGATCGGCGTGCCCGTGATGGGGCTCCTGCTCCTGCTCGGGCCCCGCGCGCTGCCGGAGTACAAAGACCCAAAGGCTCGCCGCCTCGATCTCCTCAGCGCGGGGATGTCGCTCTTCGCGATCCTGGCGGTGGTCTTCGGGCTGAAGGAGGTCGCGCAGGACGGGATTGAGCTCCTGCCTGTTGCTGCAATCCTGGTTGGGCTCTTCATCGGCTTCCTGTTCGTGCGCCGTCAGCTGCACCTGGAGTCGCCGATCATCGACGTGCGCCTCTTCCGCAACCGCGCGTTCAGCGCCTCGCTCGGGACGTACCTGCTCGGCATTTTCGTCGTCGTCGGCTACTTCCTGTTCATCGCGCAGTACCTGCAGCTCATCCTCGGGCTCTCGCCGATCGAGGCGGCCGTCTGGTCACTGCCGTCGGCGGCCGGCTTCATCGTCGGGTCCATTGCGGCGCCGAGGATCATCCATCGCTTCCGGCCGTCGGTGGTAATGGGCACGGGCATGGCCATCGCGGCCGTGGGGACCGCGGTGCTCCTCGGCCTGAGGGTCGACGGTGAGGGAGGCATCCTCCTGATCACGCTGGCCTCGATCGTCATCTCGCTCGGGCTGGCGCCGGTGATCACGCTGGCGACGGAGCTCATCGTGGGGAGCGCCCCGCCCGAGCAGGCGGGAGCTGCGACTGGCATGTCCGAGACGGGCGGGGAGCTCGGCGGGGCACTCGGGATCGCGCTCCTCGGCAGCCTCGGGACGGCCGTGTACCGGTCGGGGATCGGGGAGTCGCTGCCGGCAGGCATCCCAGCGGAGGCCGCGGATGCCGCCCGGGACACGCTGGGTGCCGCCCTTGAAATTGCCGCGACGCTGCCGGCCGAACTGGGGGCGGCGCTCGCCTCTGCGGCCAGCACCGCGTTCGTCGACGCCATCCACTTCGTCGCCGCGGTGGCCGCGGTCGGCGCGATCCTCACCGCGGTCGGCGCCGCGTTCGCCCTCCGCAGCGTCCCCGCGCGCCCGGACTCGGCCGCGGAAGGGTCAGGTTGAAGGAGACTTCCACGACGCAGAAGGGGAGACGACATGGCCGATGACTTCAAGATCGCCGATTTCCTCGCCGCCGAGGGCGTCGAGAGCTGGCGTGTCATCAGTGACGGCGCGTGCGCCTTCTACCCGACGGCATCGTTCCATGCATCGGCTCAGCTGGTGGAGGCGATCGGCGGCATCGATGGCGTCGGCGCGCATCCGCCCAACGTCGACGTGCGTCACGATGGGGTGACGGTCCGCTTCCTCTCGAAGAGCGTGGAGAGCTACGGCCTGACGCGCCAGGACCTGGAGCTTGCCCGCGCCGTCGAGCGAGTCGCGACCGAGCAGGGGCTCACGGCCGATCCATCCGCCATCCAGTCGCTGCTGGTCATTCCCGGCGCTCCGGATCGGTCCGCGATCATGCCGTTCTGGCGCGCAGTCCTGGGCTACGAGCCTCGCATCGATAGCCCGGATGAGGACCTGGTCGACCCGCACGACCGCGACGCGGCGTTCTGGTTCGAGGACATGGACGAGCCGCGACCCGACGGAAAGGGAGCCATCCACGTGGCGGTCTGGCTGCCTCCGGAGAAGGCGCAGTCGCGCATCGACGCGGCGCTCGCCGCCGGCGGTCGCATCGTCTACGACGCGCAGGCACCGTCGTGGTGGACCCTCGAGGATCCGTTCGGCAACCAGGCCGACATCGCGACTCTCAGCGGTAGGGACTAGCGCTAGGGGAGCTCGTCCGGAGGCCGCTTGGATCCGTCGGGCCACGCGGTGATGCAGACGCGGTTGCCGGCGCGGTCGGCGAGCGTCCAGTGCCCGGGGCCTTCGAGTCGTCGACGATGCGGCCGCCCGCGGCGAGCGCCGCCGCGAGCCGCGCCTCGACCTGCTCGCGCGCGACCGACACGTCGACGTGCATCGCGTGCCGCAACGGCTTGGCCTCGTCGAGCTCCTGCATCCAGACCGTCGATCCGTGACCGAGCGGGTCGACGGCGTTGTCGTCGGCCATCGGCGCGTAGCCGAGCACCGCGCGCCAGAAGCCGACGTCGACCGCGTCGGGCTTCGCGGCGATCGCGAGCTGCACCTCCTGGACCGCCGCGCGGTCGGCGACCGCGCCGTGGGTCCCGCGCGACCGCCGAGACCGCCCGCGCGAGCTCGACGTGCCGCGGCTCGAGCCCCCAGAGGTCGCGGGTCAACCGCACGGTGAGGCGGGCATCCGCGATCGTGAGCAGCGCCCCCGAGCCCTCGAGGCCCGCGACCTGCGGCGACGGCCTCGGCCAGCCGCGCCGCCTCGCGCGAGCGATCCGGCGCGGAACACCGCCGTCGCTCCACCGTGCAGCACCACCCAGTCGTCGACACCCTCCGCGGCGAGGAACTCCCGCCAGCCTCGTTCGCTCATGGCGGCACCCTAGCGGACCGCGAGCAACCTCGCGCACCGTCACCTTTTCGCCGCTTCTGGTCCCTATAGCACCAGAATGATGGTTGTGGCGGCGACGACCCACGGGGCTCAGCGGTTCGAAGCGCTGTACCGCGAGGATGGCGATCGCCTCTGGCGGGCCCTTCTCGCGTTTGCCGGTGATCCGGAGGTGGCCAGCGACGCCGTGGCAGAGGCCTTTGCGCAGGCCCTGCGCCGAGGCGACGCCTTGACCAATCCGCAGGCCTGGGTCTGGAAGGCCGCATTCCGCATCGTCGCCGGCGAGCTGCAGCGACGCGCGTCAACCAGCTCGCTGCTTCCCGAGGGCAGCTATCGCGATCCCGAGGTCGACACCGTACTGCTCGAGGCGCTGGCCCATCTCCCGACAAAGCAGCGTGCCGCGGTCGTCCTCTTCTACTACGCCGATGCCTCGGTGCGGGACATCGCCAATCGCACCGGCATGTCGCAGCTCTCTGTGCGCGCCAATCTGAGCCGCGGCCGCAAGCGGCTCAAGCAGCTTCTCGGTGACCCACGTGACTGATCTCCACGACCGATTCCGAAGCCTCGATCGGGTGCGTGCCCCGGACCTGTGGCTGGAGGCGGCCGAGCGCGCAGCGGTCACTCCGCAACACGCCGGATGGAGATTCCCCGCCATGAACCGCGCTGTGCCCATTGCTCTCGCCGCGGCTGCAGGTCTGGTGATCCTCGTGATCGGCATCGGCCTCTTCGTGCGACCGTCCCCGGACGTCGGTCCGCCGGCTGCCCCCAGCCCCACGCACGAGACGGCACCACCCACCGACGTGCGCGGCTGGATCGCCTACTCGACGATGCCAGGCGACCAGCAGGACGGCGGGAGCGACATCTACATCGTGCGTGCGGGCGAGGAGCCGAGGCTGATCGCGACGAGAGGCGGCGATCTCTCGACGAACGTCTGTCCCGCCTTCTCGCCCGACGGGACAAGGCTCGCGTACGGCAAGTTCGGCAGCGGTGGGAGTGCCGTCGTCGTGATGGAGTTGGACGGGAACGGCTCGATCGTGGACAGCGTCCGCATCGAGGGGCCGCGGGGTCGGGCACCGTGCCCGCGCTGGTCGTCAGATGGCACGCGGGTCGGGTACCTGGACGGCTCGACGGTCGCCGTGCGCGGACTCGACGGGTCGTCGCCAGCAGGCGCCGAGGGCGACCCTGTCAGCGGGGACTTTGAGAGAGACCACGACGGCCCTCTCCTCTCGCCGGCCGGGGACCGCGTCGCCCGCCTCGATGGTTGTCGGGTGGTCGTGGCCAATGCGGATGGCTCCGACTCTCGCGTCGTCGCGCAGGGCTGCTATTACGCGCTCGGCACGTGGTCCCCCGATGGCCGACGAATCCTGTACATGCAGGACGTGAGCGGCGGTGATTTCACGATGTTCGCGACCTCGGTCGATGAGCCATTCGATACGGTCACGATCGCCTCCGTCGCGGTGAATCACGGGCGATCGTGGCCGGGGCACGGCGATGTCTCGTGGCAGCCAACGGAGCTGGAGGTGGAACCGTGATCAACCTGCGCATCGGCTCATCCGCGCTGGCCTGTGCGGCACTGACTTTGGGCTGCCAGGCGGCCGGCTCGCCCACCGAGACCATCGGACCCTCGGCCGCACCTACTGCCGTGGCCGATCCCAGCGCTGCCGCCACGATCACCACCCTCGGAAGTGGACAGCTGGCGCTCGATGCAGGGACGTACAGGCTCGACCTCGATGAGCGTGCCGGCGGCGGCACGGCGTTTCCGGCGTTTCTCGTGACCGTGCCGGAGGGCTGGCACACTTTCGACGGCTGGATTCTCGACCGACCACGATCCGGCGAAGAGGTTCCACCAGTCGCCGTGCAGTTCTGGGACGTCGACCAGGTCTATGGGCATCCGTGCCAATGGGACGGGACACTCTTCCAGCCCGGACCGACGGTCGATGACCTGGCGGAGGCGCTCGTCGACGTGCCACTGCGAAACGCCACGCAGCCGGTCGACGTCACCATCGACGGCCACGTCGGCAAGTACCTCGAGTGGAGCGTGCCCGCCGACTTGACCTTCTCCCGCCCCGGCTTCCCGGAGCCTGACGAGGAATGCGACAGCGACTCGGGCGGTACCGCCTTCCAGAGCTGGACGGCGAACGGATGGGCAACCAACCGATACCACCAAGGCGCCGGTCAGCTCGACCGGCTGTGGATCGTCGACCTCGATGGCGCGCGGCTGGTGATCGATGCCTTCTCGATGCCCTACGCATCCGACGCGGACATCGAGCAGCTCCTGGATGTCGTCGAGTCGATCAGCTTCCTCGACGAGTAAGGCGGCTCGAGCCCCACAGGTCGCGGCTCAGTACCGGACCGCGAGGCTCCGGTGGCCGCCCATCACCGAATCGGGTCGCGGTTGTACAGGCGCATGGCCCACAGGTAGCCGACGAGCGAGATCGCCAGGCACCAGCCGATGGCGATGGCCCCGCTCCAACCGATCGGGGTGCCGAGCAGGAGCCCGCGCACCGTCTCGATGATCGGCGTGAAGGGCTGGTACTCGGCGAACCAGGCAACCGGGCCGGGCATCGTGTCCGTCGGGACGAAGCCGCTCCCGAAGAACGGCAGCAGGATGAGGGGCATCGGCAGGTTGCTGGCCGCTTCGACGCTCTTCGGCACCATCCCGAGCGCGACCGACAGCCAGGTCAGGGCGAATGACGCAAGCGCCAGGATCCCGACCGCACCGAGGATCTCGACGACCCCGGTGGTTGGCCGGAAGCCGGTCGCGACCGCCACGACGATGACGAGGGCCAGGCCGACCATCGTCTGGATGACGCTCCCGATCACGTGGCCGGCGAGGACTGCGCTGCGGGGAATCGACATCGTCCGGAAGCGGGCGATGATCCCCTGGGTCATGTCCATCGAGATCGAGATCGCGGTCCCCTGCGAGCCGCCCGCGATCGCCAGGAGGAGGATGCCGGGCGTGACGTACGCGATGTACGCCTCGCGTCCGCCGGAGGCCTCGGCCAGCCCGTCGCCCAGCGTCGAGCCGAAGACGAACACGAACAGGAGGTAGATCACGATCGGGATGGCCGCGACGATGAGCGTCAGCGATGGGTATCTGCGGGCGTGGATGAGGTTGCGTCGGAGCATCGTCGCCGAGTCGGCGAGGATGAGCGGGAGTGCCGTCATGAGGGGACCGCCTTTCGCGGGTCGTCCTGGCCGGTGAGGGACAGGAACACGTCGTCGAGGTCGGGGGTGTGGAGCGAGACCTCCGCGGCGTCGATCGCCGCCCCGTCGAGCCGGTCGAGGACCGCCCGGAGGGATGCGACGTTGCCATCGGTCGGGACGTGGAGGACCAGGTCGTCGGGATCCCGCCGAGCCGATGCGAGCCGACCGGCGGCGCGCTCGAGCGCATCGGAGTCCGGGAACTCGAGCCGAAGGTGGCCACCGGGGACGAGGCGTTTCAGCTGGGCAGGCGTGCCCTCGGCCACGATGCGCCCACGGTCGATGAGCGCGATCCGGTTGGCGAGCTGGTCGGCCTCCTCGAGGTACTGGGTCGTCAGGAAGATCGTGATCCCGTTCGCGACGAGATCGCGCACGATCTGCCACATCGTGCGCCGGCCGCGCGGGTCGACGCCGCTGGTCGGCTCGTCCAGGAACACGATCCGAGGGCTGCCCATCAGCGTCATCGCCAGGTCGAGCCGCCGCTTCATGCCGCCCGAGTAGGTGGCCACGAAATTCGCGGCGGCATCGGTCAGCTCGAATTGCTCGAGCAGGTCGGCGATCCGTCGCCGGCCATCGGCCCGTGGCAGGTGGTGGAGGTCCGCCATCAGCCGCAGGTTCTCCTCGCCGGTCAGGAGGTCGTCGACGGCGGAGAACTGGCCGGTCACGCCGATGGCCGATCGGACGCCCGCGGGATCGGTTCGAAGGTCGTAACCGCCGACGTGCACGTCGCCCGCGTCGGGCGTCAGCAGCGTGGTGAGGACGTGGATCGTGGTGGTCTTGCCCGCCCCGTTCGGCCCAAGGAGCGCGAACACGGTGCCCGGGGCGACTTCGAGGTCGATCCCGTCGAGGACCAGCTTCTCGCCATAGGACTTGCGGAGGCCCGTGACGCGGATGGCGGTGGGGGACGCGTTCATGACCGCGCCGCCGCCGTCAGCGCCGCGACCGGGTCAGATGTCGAGGTCCTCCACGAAGGGCTGGTCGGCCGATGTGGCGACCATGTCGTAGAGCTCGGCCGGGATGCGGTCGCGCAGCTCTTCGAGTGTCTCGAAGACATCCAGGGTCGCTTCGGCGCCCTTGCCGCCTCCGGCGGCCATGCCGATGCCGGTCCACGCGCGCCAGCCGCTGAGCACATTTCCCTGGGCGTCGCGCATCTCGTAGTACGGCATGTGCTCGATATGCAGCGCGTACTTCCCAGTCCGCCCGCGGTAGACGCGGAAAGTCTCGGCGCGCTCGCCCTCGGTCTTGACCCACTCGCCGAGGAGGACGCCGGCGAAGCGAACCTTGCGCCGCGCGCCCAGACCGACCTTGAGCGTGATCTCGTCGAAGCCGGCAAGGCGCCCCTCCTCGACGGCGACGTAGCGTTTGAGGGCGTTGGTGATTGCGCCGGAGAGATTGTCCCCGGCCAGCTCCTGTGCTCGTTTGAAGAGCGCCTGATCGTCGTCTGAGACGTAGATCGTTCGGTTTGGCACGCGCGCATCGTATCTCCCGCTCGGGTAGGGGACTTCCCTGGATGCGCATGAGTATACGTATATCCCTACGTAGGTCAAGGACGAGCTGTGCGAAGCCGATGCCGCCTAGCGGCCGATCGGCTGCGCAATCTCCCAGATGTGTTCGCCCGGGTCCCGAAAGGCGGCAGTGCGCACACCCCACGGCCGGTTCATCGGCCCGTTGAGTACTTCGACGTCGCGCTTTGCCAGTTCGGCACAGATGGCGTCGACGTCCTCCACGGTGATAGTGAGCTGCATCCGGGCGCCGGCATCGGCTGAAGCGACTGGCGCTGGACCTGGCTCACGAGGTGGACGCGGTGACCGCCTCGCCGCGGAACGCGCGCCGGCACTCCTCGAGGTCGATCTTCCCCATCTGGAGCATCGCCTCCATGGCGCGGCGCGCGCCGTCCCTGTCGGGGGAGGCGAGCATCTCGTTCAGCTCTCGCGGGGTGATCTGCCAGGAGAGGCCGTATCGGTCCTTCACCCACCCGCACGGGCCTGGCTCCCCGCCGTCCCTGGACAGCGTCTCCCAGAGCCGATCGATCTCGGCCTGGTCCTCGCACTCGATCACGAGCGAGAGGGCCTCGTTGAACTTGAAGTCCGGACCGCCGTTCAGGCCCTGCAGCTTCTGCCCGGCGACGGTGAAGTCCACCAGCAGGACCTCGCCTTCCTTCGTGCTCGGGTTGTCGGAAGGGGAGAGCCACACCTTGTCGATCTGGCTGTCAGGGAGGAGCGAGACGTAGAAGTTCGCCGCTTCCTCCGCGTTCTTGTCGAACCAGAGACACGGGTAGACCTTGCTCATTGTTTTCCTCATCTCATCCGCTGCTTCGGCATGTCGCCGACCATTAGACCGCCATCGCGCGGCCCATTCATCGGTCCTGGGGGAGGCTCGCGAGCACCTCGCTCGGCCGCGGGCGATCGTCCACGCGTATGGATCGCTGCGCGAAGGCGATCCGTCCCGAGGCATCGATCACGACCGCCGCCGGCATCGAGATGTCGCGCTGCTGCGCTCCGAAGAGAAGTCGGTCGTACCACGGCGCGCCGCGTGTGTCCCTGACGCCGATGGCGTCGAGCAGCGACAGCGGGATATCGCAGAGGATCGTGATCCGGTCACCCACGTGCCGCTGCAGAGGCTCTGCCTCCGCCGGCGCGTCGACCGAGCCTGCGAACACGGTGACGCCGGCCGCGCGCAGCTCGTCGTGGGTGCCGATCACCTCGTTCAGCTGGACCTTGCTCGTCGGGCACCACCAGCCCCGGTAGAGGACCAGCAGCACCGGAGCCGATGCGACGAGGTCTTGCTCGGTGATGCGGCGACCATCCGTTGTCGACGCGACGAACGGCGGTATCGCATCACCCGCCCGCACCCTGAGCCCCGTGGACCCCACGAGCCGGAGCTCGCGCCAGGCAACCAGGAACCAGACGATGCCGATGAGCTGCGCGGCAAGCGCCAGGGCTCCGTTGCCGCCGGCCAGCCAGCCGAGCAACGCGAGCACCATCCCCGTGGCGACTGCGGCGTGGAAGATAACGGTGCGGTACGTGAATCCGTGGATCACGAACAGGAGGCCGAGGTACGCCGTCACGGCGCCCACCACGACCAGCAGTCCCAGCGCGGTGACCGAGAGGCCAATGTTCATCCGCTCCGCCCGCTAGTCGGGCGTGACCAGGCTGTGCGTCTCCAGCAGCGCCCCGAAGTAACGGGCCTCCGCGTCGACGACGACGGTCTTCGTGTCGTCGCCCTTCCGCGCCAGGGCATCGCGAGCCATCTGCTCGAACGTGATCTTCTGCGGCCCGCCGACGTTCCGGATGCCATTCAGCGGCTCGCCGGCCGCGGCGCGTGCGACCGCGGCGGCGACGTCATCGGCGGAGATCGGCTGGATCAGCGCGTCGGGCACGCGCACCTCGTCGCCGGCGGTCATCGATTCCGTGATCGCGTCGGCGAACTCGGCGAACTGCGTGGCGCGCACGATCGAGTAGGGGATGCCGGACTCGGTGATGACCTTCTCCTGGGCGACCTTGGCGCGGAAATAGCCGCTGTCCGGCAGCCCGTCGACGCCGACGATCGACAGTGCGACGTAGTGCCCCACGCCCGCGCGCCTGGCAGCGTCCACGAGGTTGGTGGCGGATGTCGTGAAGAAGGCCATGACCGCATCGGCCTCGAAGGATGGCGAGTTCGTGACGTCGACGAGGGCGTCGGCGCCGGCGAGCGCATCGGCCAGACCGGCGCCGGTCAGGACGTCCACGCCGGATGAGCGCGAGGAGGCGACAACCTGGTGCCCGTCGCTCTTCAGGGACTCGACGACCTTGGTGCCGATGAGCCCGCTTGCCCCCACGACTGTGATCTTCATGCGCTGCAGAATGGTACGTCCGAGCGACCGACCGATGACTTCTCAGGCCACGAGCTGTCTGGAGTGACATGAGCAAGGTACGAGTGCACATCTCGACGTCGCTGGACGGCTACGTCGCCGGCCCCAACCAGAGCATGGAGGAACCGCTCGGCGAGGGCGGCGAACGGCTTCACGACTGGATAGTCGAGCTGAAGGCGTGGCGCGAGCCCAGCGGCATGGAGGGCGGCGCCGAGAACGAGAACACCGCCGTGGTCGAGGAGTCGTTCGGCGAACGTCGGCGCGGAGATCATGGGTCGCGGCAAGTTCGGTCCGCCGTCCCGCGGCCCGTGGGGCGACGATCCATGGCAGGGCTGGTGGGGCGAGAACCCGCCGTTCCACAAGCCGGTCTTCGTCCTCACCCACCACGCACGCGAGCCACTCACCCTGGCGGACACGACCTTCACCTTCGTGACCGATGGAATCGAGTCTGCCCTCGATCAGGCAAGGGAGGCGGCCGGCGACAAGGACGTCTACATCGGCGGCGGCGCCAAGACCATCAACGAGTACCTGGCGGCGGGGCTGGTGGACGAGGTGGAGCTCCACGTCGCGCCGATCCTGCTCGGTGGCGGCGCGCGCCTGTTCGAGGGCGTCGGCCCGCTCGACCTCGAGCTCATCCGCACGATCGAGGCGCCCGGCGTCTCTCACCTCAAGTACCGCGTGGTCAAGTAGTCCCAGCTACGCGAGACCGGCCAACAGCCAGAGGATCGTGAAGACGCCGTTCAGTACGACCACGCCCCAGCCGAGCGCGTTGAGCACGCGGCCTCCGAGCTGATCGGCGGCGTCGCAGCACGGCGCTCAGTCCGTTCGCCGTGGCGTTCGCGAATGCGATCACTGGAACCGCGCTGTCGGTCGCGTCCCGGCCGAGGAAGTCGAGGACCGCAAGCGACAGCAACGCGGAACCGAACAGGCGCGCAAGCAGGACCGCCTCCGGGCTGAGCCGCCGCACTTCGAATGGCGCGACCCACTGCCTGGGTGCGATCCGGAACGCGCCGCCCACGATCAGAAAGACAACCGCTCTGAACGATCGCAAGTATCCCGAAATCCATCCCTCACTCCCGCGTCGTGGCGGGCTTGATTGTGCGCCGCGGGGTCAACGCAGTCGCGAAGCTCGTGCGGCAGATGGAACGGCATCCACCGCGGTAGGATCGGCGAGAGGCCGATGCCGCCGGCGTCGCGCACCACTATTGCGGCCTCGCGACCGGAGTCAGCACCGGTGAGTGAGATTCTGGGTATCGCACGGTTCAGGTTCCACGAGGGGAAGGTCGAGGAGTTCAAGCGCCTGGCGGCTCAGGCCATGGAGATCGTGCGGGCGAAGGAACCTGGGACGCTCGGATACGACACCTACTTCAACGAGGACGAGTCCGAGTGCGTCGTCATCGAGCGCTACACGGACTCCAACGCGCTCATCGAGCACTTCGGCAACATGTCCGAGCTGATGGAGCCGATCCTGTCGCTGGTCACCGTCGTCCACGGCGAAGTCCTCGGCGACGCGAGCCCGGAGCTGAGAGCGAACCTGGCCGGCAGCAAGGTCCCGAGCTCTTCACGCCCTACTCGTCGATGTAGACACCGCCGGTAGCATCGGCGCCATGCCCGAGACACCCACGCATGAAGGCGGCGTACGCCGACCGGTACGGCCGGCCCGACGTCGTCAAGATCCGGGAGGTCGAGCGACCGACGCCGACAGGCGACCAGGTCCTCGTGCGGGTGCGAGCCGCATCGGTCAACCGTGCGGACCTCGATGGTCTCAAGCCGAAGCCCGGGTTCATGCGCGCTGTTCATGGGCATCCGCGCTCCGCGCAACCAGGAGGTCGGCACCGATGCGGCCGGTGTCGTCGAGGCGGTCGGTCCCGACGTGACCCGCTTCAAGCCCGGCGACGAGGTCATGACCGACCTGTTCAGGGCCGGGCGTTTCGGCGCCTTCGCCGAGTACGTCTGCGCCGACGGAGAAGGCCTTCGAGCCGATACCGACCGGCATGTCGTTCGAGGAGGCCGCCACGCTGCCGCACTCCGCGGTCCTCGCGCTCCAGGGGATGCGCATGCGGAACGGGAGGACGTTCGAGCCCGGCGCCAAGGTGCTCATCGACGGCGCGTCGGGCAACGTCGGTCCGTTCGCGGTCCAGATCGCCAAGGCCATGGGCGCCGAGGTGACCGGCGTGGCGCGCGGCGACAAGCTGGACTTCGTCCGCTCCCTCGGTGCCGACCACGCGATCGACTACCAGGCGGTCGACTACACGAAGGCGGGGGAGCGATACGACTGGATCATCGCGGTGGACGCCCACTACCCGATCCGCGCCACCCGGCGCGCGCTGAAGCCGAACGGCGTCTACATCACGATGGGCGGCACCACGGGCACGATCTTCTCGGCGCTCGGCGGCCTCATCTGGTCGCGCTTCTCGGACAAATGGTCGGGGCTGATGCTCAGTCGAGAGTGACTTCCACGTCGAGGTGGAACTGGGTCAACCGCCCGGTTCCTTCCGCGAAGACGCACGTTCCAGGCACCGACGGGTCTCCGAAGATGCTCCCGATCGCGCACTGGCCGGTCGCGGTGCCGTTCTTGATCGTCAGCAGCGGGACGAGGTCGTTTGGTGGGGTGCCGGTGTAGGTGATCATGGTCCC
The DNA here is from genome assembly GCA_963840205.1 of uncultured Chloroflexia bacterium. Taxonomy (GTDB): domain Bacteria; phylum Chloroflexota; class Limnocylindria; order QHBO01; family QHBO01; genus JACDBZ01. Next base: position 95,278 of record CAWIXZ010000008.1, on the reverse strand, counting down.
CGGCGGTATCGGCGCGAAGTCGGACGCGGTCACTTCGCGAACCAACCCCACGCAGACCTTCTCGAGGTGGAACGGCTTCTGCGACGCCGCGGAAGCCGGCTGAAACGAGGACGCCGAGTGCGACGACTGCGATGCTCACCGCGACAAGCTTGCGTATCCGCTTCATGGCTCATCCTCCTGACGCGAGGCGGTCTTGCCAATTGCTCGACACTGGACGCCTGTCGCGCCTTCCCGACCAACGTACTCCTGAGGTCAAGGCCATCTTCTCGGCGCTCGGTGGCCTCATCTGGTCGCGCCTCTCGGATCAATGGTCGGGGCTGATGCTGTGGTGGAAGCCGATGCATCGGCCCGACGTCGACACCCTCAAAGGAGCTGATCGCGGCCGGCAAGGTGAAGCCGCGGATCGATAAGCGCTATCCGCTCGACCAGGTCGTCGAGGGCCTCCGCTGGGTCGAGGACGGCCACGCACGCGGCAAGGTGGTCATCACCGTCTCCGACGCGTGATCCTCGACCGGCTTCCCGGACCGATCCGCCGCCTGCTCTACGCCGGCGGCACGCGCCAGGACCGGCTGCGCGATCCGGACGCGGTCATCGCGGTCCTCGATCTCCGACCCGGGATGATCGTGGGCGATCTCGGCCCGGGCTACGGGCACTTCACGCTGCGCATGGCCCGCGCGGTCGCGCCGGACGGCGTCGTCTACGCGCTCGACGCGAGCCAGGCCACGCTGGAGGAGCTGCGCAAGGCCGCCGATGAACCGTGGGATCACCAACCTCCGGCCGGTGCTCGTGCGCCGCGACCGCCTCGAGATCCCGGAGCCGCGTGGACCTGCTCTTCGTCTCGGCCACCTACCACCACCTGCGAGACCCGACGACGTACTTCGCGGACGCGCGGACGTACCTCGGCCGGACGGACGGCTGGCGATCCTCGAGTCGCGCCGCGAGGGCCTGCTCGCCCGGTGGCGTGGCCGCCATGCGTCGTCGCCCCGACGGATCCTCCGCGAGATGACCGCCGCCGGCTACCGGCTCATCGCGACGCACGACGTGGTGCGCGGCTACTGGTTCGGGCTGCTCGTCAGCCGGCGGCAAGCTGGTGCCGAGTCGAACTCACCTCACAGCAAGGCGGGTCGCCGGCGTTGATCGTCCGCGCAGGAGGGGCGGTGGAACTATGGTAAGGTGGCTGTTCGTGATATCAGGCGTAGTATCAGGTCCGACTGTTCGCCGAACGACGATTGGAAATCCCTCCGCGACGATCTCAGGGCAAGTCCTCGAAATCGGACGCCCGCGGACGTCGGGCGCTTGCTCCGCGCCGCCGGCTTCACCGCTACGCCCGGTAAAGGGAGTCACACCAACTACAAGAGGGAGGGCCACTACGAGATCGTGACAATCCCGAAAACGCGGACATTGAGTATCGGATACGTCAGGCAGGCGATCCGAGCAGCGGAGAACAGCAACGCAGAGTGATAAGGCATCGCACGAGCGAATCATCAAAGGATCATTGGGTATGAAGTCTCGCGGATACCGTCTTAGCGTGACGGAGGAGGATGACGGCAGTTGGACGATCGTCGCCCCGGATCTTCCGGGGATGGTCGCCGCCGGACGCAGTTTGGCGGCAGCAGCTCGTCGGTTGCCTGATGCGATTGATTCTTGGATTAAGGGGGCTGAGGAGGCGGGCCTGCCTATCCCACAACCTTCGCGCGAAGAGGTCGAATACAGCGGCAAGTTTCTCTTCCGGATGGCGAAGTCTCTCCATCGGCGTCTTGCCGAGGGTGCGTACGCGGACGGCGTCAGCCTGAACAGCTATTGCACGACCCTCTTGGCAGGCGCTGTGGAGGCCCGCAGCAAGCCGCTGGTCGCCGATGTTCGGCCCCAGCGCGTCCAGAACTGGTATTGGGCCGAGCTGACGAACCGCAGTGCTTTCTTGAAGTTCGAGACACATACGATGCCAATGAACTTCGAGACGAACCGGATCGTGTACGGCCGCGCTCACGGACTCGTGACGTCGGCCGTGCCGACGACGGACGCCGAAGTGGAGGGGCGCGATATTTACGCGCTGCCAAGCTAGGTGCGGATCGCATATCTCACCTTGGCAGAGGCGGCTACGTCCGCTGGTCCCGAGAAAGTGAACGCCTTGGGAATGGGCGTTCGGCGGTTCTTGGCACCGACATTCCCGACTCTCCTGAACGCCGTCGTCTTGGTCCAAGCGGAGGCGTCCATCGAGGAACTCGGCTCACACCCTATCAAGTTTGCTCTCAAGGGTCCGGCGGGCCGCCCGCAAAGTCTCATCGAAGGCATGATTGAGCTTGAAGAGCGCGAGGGCTTCGATTCCCGACGCCCACTGACCTGGACGGCTCAGGTGCCACTCACCGCCCTTTCCATTGAGCGCGCGGGTGGATATGAACTCAGCGTCCGCGTAGGTAAGGCTCGTGCCGCATATCGATTTGTGGTGGACGAGTTCGAAGGCTACCCCGAAGCGCCAGGGCTGCACACCTGACCGCCGAGAAGGCTATTAGTAGCCTCGCCGGAGCACCACGTGAAGCACTAGCCCCGGATGACGCGGCCTGACAACTCAGGTCCTTGGAAGCGGGCGGAGGGTCCGTGAATGATCGTCGTGGGGGCGCCAGCTCTTGCAGAAATCGTCTACGGGCGCGCGTTCAATCCGGTAGGGTGATGCATTGGGGGTTAGCCGCTGCTTCCCCGTCGGAGTCATTCCAATCACCAGTCAAAAGAGGCGATCCCACAGCGCCAATGGCGCGCAGGAGTTTCTAGCAGTGACAACTGAAACCAAGGGTGCCCCGGCGACGGCGGTTGGGACCACCGACCCCGTGGGCAAGCGCGCACAGAAGCAAAACGTCTCGCAGGCGGATGTGCCTGCCTTTTCGCTTGGCGACACACTCCGGGTCGTGACCGCGCTCGCCGAGGAATACAACCTCCAGCCGGCGTCACCTCTCGACGTTGCCCGTGCGATTCGGATGCAACCGGGGTCGGGTACCTTCCGGATGCTCATCGGAGCGTCCAACTCGTACGGCCTGACGGAAGGCGGTGCGCGCTCGGACAAGATCAGCGTGACGCCATTGGGCCGCCGCGTCGTACGTCCGACTGCTGAAGGCGAGGAACTCGCCGCGAAACGTGAGGCTTTTCTGCGCCCCCGGGTCATCGGGATGTTCCTCAAGCAGTTCGACGGTGGCAAGGTGCCGCGCGAAGATCTCGCTAAGAATGTCCTCATCGAGAAAATGGACGTGCCAGTTGCGGAGGCGCAGCGCGTTTTCGGTCAGATCGTCAAGGATGCTCGCGCGCTTTCGCTCCTCGTTGACATCAAGGGCGCCGAGTACGTCCAACTCGCGAGCGTGCGCATGCCTGCCACGACTGAGAACGCTGTCGCTGTCGCGGCCCGCGCCGCTATCCCAGTGGGCGAAGTGCCCGGGTCGATGGAGTCGCTCTGGTCAGAGGAGTCGACCGGCGACGAGCCGCAGATCCCATCGCCCGTACCGGATCCGCGGCTGTCGCGTGTGTTCGTCACACACGGCACCAACACCGCATTTGTGGAGCTGCTGAAGAAGTTCCTGAAATTCGGTGAACTTGAGGCGGTCGTCGCCGTCGAGCGGGAGACGTCTGCCGTTCCCGTTCCGCAGAAGGTCATCGGTGACATGCGGACTTGTGGCGCGGCGATCATTCACGTGGATGCGGAACGGACCCTGATTGACAAGGACGGCACGGAACACGTTGTCCTGAACGAAAACGTCCTCATCGAGATTGGCGTTGCGATGGGCTTGTACGGCGAGCGGTTCGTCCTGCTCGTACGTGAAGGGGTCAGCTTGCCGTCCAACATGCAGGGTCTCTATCAGGTGCGGTATGCCGGCGAAACGCTCGACGCCGAGACCGCCATGAAGCTCCTCGAGGCGATTACGGACATCAAGAACCGCTCGCTGCCCTAGGGGTCCGCCGCTGGCCGATCCGTCGCAGGCCCGGCCGGAGGCCACCGACCGCCGTCCGGTATCCGTGCGGCCGCAGAATGAAGGCCCGATACCGGCTGGGCGTCGCTACCATCGACGGGGTGACCCTGCGACCCCCTGACGGCGCCGATTCCTTCGCCCATCTGCACGTCCACAGCGAGTTTTCGCTGCTCGACGGGCTGTCGCGGATGGGCGAGATGACGAGGCGCGTGGCCGACCTGGGCATGACGTCGATGGCGCTGACGGACCACGGCAGCATGTACGGCGTCATCCCGTTCTACGCCGCGGCGAAGTCGGCCGGGATCAAGCCGATCATCGGCATCGAGGCGTACGTGGCCCCCCGCGGCATGGCCGACAAGGAGGGCAAGCAGGACGCCGACTACCACCACATGATCCTGCTGGCCAAGGACGACGTCGGCTACCGGAACCTGCTGGCGCTGACCACCGCCGCGCACCTCGACGGCTACTACTACAAGCCCCGCATCGACAAGGAGCTGCTGGCCCGGCACTCAGCGCGGGCCTCATCGGCACAGCGGCCTGCCTGGGCGGGGAAGTCCTCAAGCGGCTCGCTCAAGGCGACGAACGAGGGGCGGCCACGGCGGCCGATGAGTATCGGTCCATCCTGGGTGCGGAGAACTTCTTCATCGAGGTCCAGGACCACGGCATCGGCGACCAGCAGCGCCTCCACCCGCAGCTGGTGGAGCTCGCCAGGCGCCAGAACATCCCGCTCCTCGCGACGAACGACACGCACTACACGACCCCCGACCAGTACGAGGCGCACGACCTCCTGGTCTGCATCCAGACCGCGTCGAACCTCGACACGCCGGGGCGGATGCGCTTCGAGCACAACGAGCACTACCTCAAGGACGCGGCGCAGATGCGCCGGCTCTTCAACGGCGAGCTGCCCGAGGCCATGGACAACACGCTGCGCGTCGCGGAGATGTGCGACCTCAAGCTCGAGTTCGAGGGGCTGCGCCTGCCGCACTTCGAGGTCCCGGCGGGGGAGTCGGAGGCCTCGTGGCTGCGCAAGGAGTGCGAGCGAGGGCTCCAGGACCGATACGGACGCGTCACCGACGAGATCCGGCATCGGCTCGACTACGAGCTCGGGATCATCACCCGCATGGGGTACGACGCGTACTTCCTGATCGTGGCCGACTTCACCCGGTTCGCCCGGGAGCAGGGGATCATGACCACCTGCCGCGGCTCGGCGCCGGGAAGCATCGTGACCTACTCGCTGGGCATCACGCCGGTCGACCCGCTCGCCTACGGCCTGCCCTTCGAGCGCTTCCTCAACCCGGACCGCGTGACGATGCCGGACATCGACATCGACTTCCAGGACTCGCGCCGCGACGAGGTGATCGAGTACGTCACGCGCAAGTACGGCGACGACCGGGTGGCGCAGATCATCACCTTCGGGACGCTGGGCGCGAAGGCGGCCATCCGGGACGTCGGGCGCGCCATGGGCCTCACCTACGCGGAGGCCGATCGGGTCGCGAAGGCGGTCCCGAACGAGCTCAACATCTCCCTCGACCGTGCCGTGGAGACCTCACCGCCGCTGCGCGAGCTCATGGCGGGGGACGACCGGGTCCAGAAGCTCATCGGCATCGCGAAGCAGCTCGAGGGTGTCGCGCGTCACGCCTCGACCCACGCCGCGGGGATCGTCATCAGCCGGCGATCCGCTGACCGAGATCATGCCGTTGCAGCGCGCGACCGACGGCAAGCACGACCATGACCCAGTTCGAGATGCACGCCTGCGAGGCGCTGGGCCTCCTGAAGTTCGACTTCCTGGGCCTCATCAACCTCACCATCCTGGCCGATGCGGTCGAGCTGATCGAGGCGACCACCGGGACGCGGATCGACGTCGACACGCTGCCGCTGGACGACGCGCAAGACCTTCGAGCTGCTCGGGACGGGGGAGACGACCGGCATCTTCCAGCTCGAGTCGTCGGGCATGCGCCGATACGTCAAGGAGCTCAAGCCGACCGAGGTGCGCGACCTCGCCGCCATGGTCGCCCTCTTCCGCCCGGGGCCGATGGCGAACATCCCCGCCTACATCCGCCGCAAGCACGGCGAGGAGCCGGTGACGTACCTGCACGACTCGCTGGAGCCCGCGCTCCGCGACACGTACGGGATCTTCGTCTACCAGGAGGACATCATGACCGCCGCCATCGCCATGGCGGACTACACCGGTCCCGAGGCCGACAACCTCTGCTACGCGATCCGCAAGAAGAAGGAGGACGTCCTCCGCCAGCACGAGGCGAAGTTCAAAGCCGGCGCGAAGAAGAAGGGCATCCCGCCGCACATCGTGGACAAGGTCTTCCACGAGTTCGAGCCCTTCGCCCGATACGGGTTCAACAAGGCCCACGCCACCTGCTACGGCGCTGATCGCGTACCAGACCGCGTACCTCAAGGCGAACTACCCGTTCCAGTTCATGACCGCGGTGATGAACGGCTTCCGCGAGCGTGCGGAGAAGGTGGCCGCCGTCATCGCCGAGTGCCGCCGCCTGGGGATCGAGGTTCGCCCGCCCGACGTGCAGAAGTCGCAGGCGCTCTTCACCGTCGAGACCGATGCCTCCGGCGCCCCCGAGGCCATCCGATTCGGCCTCACGGCCATCAAGAACGTCGGCGAGGGAGCGATCGAGGCAATCGTCGCCGCCCGCGAGGCCGGCGAGGAGCCCGGTCCATTCCGCTCCCTTGGCCGATCTCTGCCGCCGCGTCGACACGCGGACCGTCAACAAGCGCGTGCGTGGAGTCGCTGATCAAGGCGAATGCGCTTGGCGTCCCTCGGCACCGCCGGCGCTTTATTGGCGGCTCTCGACATGGCCCTGGAGTCAGGCCAGCGCCACCAGCGGGACGTCGCGGCGGGGCAGTCCACGCTGTTCGACCTCTTCGCGCCGGCGGCGGACGCATCGGCCATCGAGTTCCTGGATGGGGGAGAGGAGATCCCTCGCCGGGAGCGGCTGCGCTGGGAGAAGGAGCTCATCGGTCTCTATCTCTCGGAGCACCCCCTGGGCGACATCGTCGAGGAGCTGCCCGAGTACGTGACCGCCTACACCGGCGACCTCGCGGAGGAGGCCGACCAGGCGAAGGTGACGCTGGGCGGGATCATCGTGAGCTCGCGCCGGGTGATCACGCGTGCGGGCTCCACCATGCTGGTCGCCACTCTCGAGGACCTCCAGGGCTCGATCGAGGTCGTCGTCTTCCCGAAGGTCTTCGAGCAGACCGCCAACGCCTGGGCGAACGACAACATCGTGCTCATCACCGGCCGTCTCGACCGGCGCGACGAGTCGCCGCAGATCCTGTGCGAGGCCGTCCACGCCTGGGACGACGCGGTGCGCATGGGCGCGCTCGGCCTTCGCCGCCGAGCGCGACCGCCTTCTCGCGGTCCGCGGCAACGGCGGCCGCAAGTGGCGCCAGAACGGCAACGGGAACGGCACGCGCCCGACGCGCGCCGCGCGATCTCGGTCGAGGCGCCTCTCGCCGCGGCCATCCCGTGGAGCTCGCGCCGCCGACATCGGCGGACCCGACGCCGCCCGAGGAGACTCCGGCCCCGGCCGACGCCGTGCCGATCTGCTCACCTCGCCGGAAGCCGCCGCACCCGCGATCAAGATCACCTTCCCCGAGGGCGCGGCGGCCGATGCGCTATACGGCGCGCTCGAGCTCCTTCGTACCGCGCTCGGCCAGCGACCCGGGCCGCTGCGCGTCTACGTCTCCGTCGCGGGCGCCCCGTGGAACGTCAAGCTCCAGGAGGCCGTGGCGTGGGACGAGCGGCTCAACGAGGTCCTGCGCGACGCCACCGGGATCGCCGCTCCGCGTCGAGCTCGACGCCCAGGTCCAGCCGTCGGCCGCCCTCCCCTAGGTCGCCCGCCGGCTTCTCGGTCTCCATTGGGAAGCTGACGCCAGGACCATCGCGCCAAACCCTAGATGCTGCGTCGCCATAGCTCACCCGCTGGGAAGGTGCAATCGGAACCTCCGGGGGCGGTCAATTCACGTCTCGGGAACCGTGCAGCACTGCCGCGTGGAACGAACGAACATCGGCGGGAGCTGCGGCGGGCGCGTGCGTCTTGCCGCACAAGGGCATTGTCGAGACCGCGAGAGGAGCAATAAATGCTTGACAAGTGGGAGAGATGCCGTCCATTCGTCGCGGCGCACCGCACGCCTGGTGTGGGCTCACGGTTCAGAGGCCGCGTCGGGATTCCGAGGCTCATTGCCAGCGTCGCAATACTCGTTGCGATTGCTTCCTGCGGAGCGCCGGCGGGACCTTCCCCCACACTCACCCACCCCTCCGGGCGACCTGAGGCGGACAGCGGCTCGTGGCCACCCGCGGTCGCGAACCGCCCCGAGCTTCCCGCCATGCGGCCGCGAGCGAATACGGCGGACCGCGGAAGGCGATTTCTATGACGCGCGTGTACGGACGTGCTTCCTCGACGCGCGTGATCGAGGCGCCGAGGCAGAAATGATCAGCGAGTGCTGCGCACCGCGGAGGGCGGGACCGTGATCGAGGTGATCCGGGTCTACGCGTCGGGCAGGCTCGAGGTGTTCCGCGACACGAGCGACGATCCCGGGTCTACGGCGGGGTGGACGCGCACGGAGTGCGCCGGTCTACGGGTTATCGGATCCGACCCAATCGGCACGCCGATCTTCGTCCCTGACGACTGTTCTAGCCCTGAGGAAATCTCTGGCTAGCGGGATTGCGGAGCGCTGCGTGCCGTTGTTAGAGGAGACACGGATGCTTGGCATAAGCCGACAAAAGACGGTTGGCATTGTTGTGCTCGTACTCACGCTCCTGCTCAGTGTGGCGGTGCCACGAACGATCGCGAGCAACTGGGGGTCGCAGTGTGGAACCGTGAACGGCGTGGACACATGCGTCAATCTCGCGAACAACGCCGGCCACCTGGTGATCTTCTACAGCGTCGAGGCGAATCAATACAACGCGACGCTGTGGTCGATGGCAAACAACTACAACCCCACTGACCTCACGGTGCAGGAGACGACCTATGGCGGCACGGCCGACGTGGGTGTCTATGACTACACATACGGCCTGAACGGGATCTGGGGCTGGGTCCACTGTCCTCCGAACAACACCGGCATAGGCGGGGTGCACCCGAATCGGTGGTGCCGTGGGCAAACACTGAAGTACAACCTCTCATACGGTGGAGCGTTCGATACGGACTTCGAGCGGAGGTACGTGGCATGCCACGAGATGGGTCACACCGTCGGCCTCCGCCACTCCGGCAACTCCGCGTCGTGCATGTACGCAAATGTGGCGACGAGCAACTACCTAGACGCGCACGACAACTCACACATCAACGCTCAGTACTAGCCGACGCTAGCGCGGAGGGATTCACCATGCAACGCGCTTATTTGACTTCACGTCCGGCGCAGCCGATCCGCACGACGATCCTGGTAGTGATAGCTGCCGCGGTTGTGGTCCTAGCCTCAGGTCTGGCACTCCTGTCGGCGAACGTCGCCTCCCCTCGGGAGTTCTGGAGCCGGACGTTTCTCGTCGCTCGCGAAGCGGAACACTACGAATCGCTCGCCGACATGATCGCCGCAGCGGACGCAGTCGTTCGCGGCCGCATTGTTGGGTTCGAACGCGGCCGCGTATTCGGCAACCCCGAGCAAGGAGAAGCCCATTACGCATCCGCGTTCGTCGCTGTTGACGAGGTGCTAGCGGGATCGGTCCCGGAACGCCATCGACAGCAACTGACTCTGGAAATCTTGCTCCCCGATCCCACGGCGTTCGACGCGCTTCAAGCGGAGTTCCCGTCCGTTGAGACCGTGTTCTTCCTTAGACACAAGGGCACTGAAGCCGAAAGGCTTGGGTGGGGACCGGAGGGGGTGGCCGCGGAGGCAGACTATTACCGCCTTGTCGTACTGCGGGCGGTCGCCTGGAACAACGGCGGCGCAGGACTGGCACGCTGATCGATACGCACGCCGATGCGCATCGGCCGGACTTCATCAGCAAGCTAAACGGCGTGCGCTTTTCGGACGTCGTTGAGCGGATCCGCTCAAGACGAGGCTGAGTCCTGTTAGTGGAGCCTCGGGCCTGGCACCCTCTGTCCGGCTCGAGGCATCCTTGCTTCCGCGGCTCCGAGCGCCTCGAATCGCCCCACTGATCGGGATGGCAGCGTATTAGCAGCTCGGCCTATCGCCGTCCAAACCGACGTGGCGTGGCAACGGGATCAGCGGCTCGAGCGCTTCTTCCGCCGATGGAGCGACGCCCGCATAGTGCCGGCGACCATCACGACGCCGCCAAGCAGGCCGATGACGAGGATCAGCGGGAGTCTCGCGGCCCCGATCTCCATGTCTGCCGTGAGGATGGCGACGATGCCGTTGCCGGCTCCGGCGATCCCATCGCCCCCGACGACGAGGCTCAGACGTGCGTCTCGACCGGATCTCCTGCTGGACGTCCTCGGCCACCAGCTCGATCGAGTAGGTGCCCTCGACCAGCAGCACGTCCAGCGGAAGCTCCACGGACGTATCGGTCAGCGCGTAGAAGCTGTCCATGTGCAGGCTCGCATCGGTGACGTGCGCGCCGTTGGCGTCGCGCAGGTCGAGCTCCACCATCGGGCTGAGGCGCACGTTCCCCGGGTTGGAGACCGCGACAGACAGCACCGACGTTCCTTCGACCACGGTGTGGGTAGCCTCGCCGATCTCAAGCGCCGGCGAACGCATGCCGGGGACGGTCACGACGACCGCCAGCGCCTGGCGCTGGTCGATCAGCTCGGTCTCGAGGACGATGCTCGTGATGTACTCGCCCGGTCCCGCGTCGTCGGGGACGCTGACCGTGAACGGGCGAATCGACTGCGATCCCACGGCCAGCAGGAGCGTCTCCGGGTTGTAGTCGAGCCAGCGCGTCGCGCCGGACGTGGGCTCCTCCCGAAGGCGCCCGCCGAAGCCGCCGTTGACGGTGGTGTACACATCGGCGGCATACGTGTAGGCCGATGCCTGCGCGTCGCTGTTGTTGGTGATCTCGAGCTCGAGCGTCAGCGCCTCGCCGGGCCGCATCGTGACGTCGAAGTGCGATGCCGACTGGCCCACGGCGCGTAGCCCGAGCGCGGCACCGTCGCCTCCCGCGGCCGCGGGTCCAGCGGCTGCCCAGCCAACCAGGCAGGTGACCGCGAGGAGTGCCGCTCGCCGGCGACGCATCGTGTCCATGGGGAATCACTGTGCGCCACGCCTTGCGAACCACCTATAGGACCGATGACACGATATCCTGCGCCGATGACGTCCGAGAGCGCGAAGAAGCACAGGCGCCGGCCGGTCAAGCCGGGGGACCCTGACTCCACCGTGACCCCGGAGCCGAAGGCGGCCGCCGCATCGGTGGCGGTGCCGAAGGCAACCGAGGCGCCGGTCGACGGCGGCCAGCTCGACGCGGCGATCCTGCGATTCCTCCGTCGCTTCCCGAACCAGACCGTGGACCTCGCGCCGCTGGCCGTGGAGCTCGGGACCGATCCGTATCGGCTCCAGCTGGCGGTCGAGAACCTCCACCGCCGTCGCATGGTCGTCGCGCCGTTCATCGAGCCGGGCGCTGCGGGTGGCGCGACGCTCACGCAGGTCGGGCTGCGCTGGCTCATCGCGCGCGAGGGCGGGAAGCCGTCGGACGTGCCGGTCGGCGCTCAAGCCGGCGAAGGAGCGCGTCCGGCCGGAGGACGAGGCCTCTCGCCTGCCGCGCGCCGAGGTCTACGGCCTCGTGCGCGGCTCATCGGCGTGATCGACTTCGTCCTGCGGCCCGTTCCGGGCGGTCTGGGACGCGACGCTCGGTCGGTTCTTCCGCTCACCGGAGCCCAGGCGCCTGCCCGTCGTGGTGCCGCAGCCGCGCGAGCCGCGGAGCATCGCGGGCATCGCCCTGCGGGTGACGCTCGTGGTGGCCGCCGTGGCGTTCGCCATCTATCTCGGCTGGCAGCTGCGCCAGCTCCTGATCCTCGCCTTCCTCGCCATCCTCTTCGGCGCCGCCCTCCACGGGCCGACGCGATTCTTCGAGCGAATGGGCTGGCCTCGCGTGCTGTCGGTCCTGGCGGTGTACCTGCTGCTCATCGCGGTCTTCACGATCGTGGTGGCCGTGATCTTCCCGCCGCTGATCAACGAGGCGGTCGGCCTGGCCGATGACCTCCCACGGCTCGTCGAGGACCTGCGCACCGGGTCCATCGGCTTCATCGATGCCGTGGCGGGCAGCGGCTCCGGGGCGCAGGTGGTGGACGCCATCACGGCCGGGGCCGCGGAGGTCTCGCCGGATTGGAGCGCGCTGATCGCGCTGCCGCTCACCGTCGCGGGGATCCTGCTCAACATCGTGCTCGTGCTCTTCCTGAGCGCGCTCATGCTCCTCGAGCGCGACAACGCCCGCGAGTGGGCCCTGAAGTTCGTCGATCCGGAGGATCGGCCGCTCGCGGTCGACGTCTCGCGGAACGCGCTCCTGAAGCTCGGCTCCTATGTCCGGGCGCAGCTCCTGATCATGTCGATCACCGGCGTCGGGACCTTCCTGGGGATGTACATCCTCGGGGTGCCGTTCGCGTTCCCGCTCGCGCTGCTGGCCTTCATCGGCGAGGCGATCCCGATGGCCGGCGCCTTCATCGCCGGCGGACCGATCGTGCTTCTGGCACTGCTCCAGTCGCCGCTCACCGGGCTGCTGATGCTGATCTGGCTCGTCGTGATGCAGCAGCTCCAGGGGTTCGTCGTCGTGCCGATCGTCCAGAGCCGCGCGGTGCAGCTCTCGCCGGTCGTGGTGCTGCTCTCGGTGCTGGCGGGCGCAAGCCTTGGCGGGATCGTGGGCGCCATCATCGCCATCCCGATCGTGGCCGTGGCCGACGTCGTCATCCGCGACGTGGTCTTCCCGCTCCGGCGCGCGCGCGAGGCACGGCGGGGGGCGCTCCTGGGAGCCAGCGGGACCGGCGCCTAGGCTCGGCATTCCTGCCTGCGAGTTTCGCCACGCGAAACCAACTACGAAGATGAGGCCGATGCGGGCCTCATTCAGCCCGTTGTCTCCTCATGGGTTGCACCGACAGCAACTGGCGACCAGGTCCGGGCCCCACCATCGCAGTTGGTTGCACCTGGCGCAACTTCCAGTGCCGCGTCCGCCCCTAGGCGTTCAGGAAGCGCCGGAGGAAGCGCTTGGTCGCCTCCTCGCGCGGCGCGTCGAGCATCTGCTCCGGCGGTCCCTGCTCCGCCACGACGCCCTGCTCCATGAACACGACGCGGTCGGCGGCCTGACGCGCGAAGTGCATCTCGTGGGTCACGACGATCATCGTCGTGCCCTCGTGCGCGAGGTCCTCCATGACCCGCAGCACCTCGCCGATGAGCTCCGGGTCGAGCGCCGACGTCGGCTCGTCGAACAGCAGCACCTTCGGCTCCATGCACAGCGCCCGGGCGATCGCCACGCGCTGCTTCTGACCGCCCGACAGCCGCGCCGGGTACTCGTCGCGCTTCTCGAGCAGGCCGACCTTGTCGAGGAACTTCTCCGCGGTCGCCACGGCCTGGTCGCGTGCGACTCCGCGCACGCGAGTCGGCGCCTCGATGCAGTTCGCGAGCACGCTCATGTGCGGGAACAGGTTGAAGTCCTGGAACAGCATCCCGGCGCGCAGCCGCATCTGGCGGATCTGCTCCTGGTGGGTTCGGCTTCGGGCCTTGAGCGGATCGGCCTTCAGGCGAAGCCCGTCGACCTCCACCCAGCCGACGGTGGGCTCCTCCAGGAAGTTGACGCAGCGCAGCAGCGTGGTCTTGCCTGAGCCGGATCGGCCGATGAGCATCACGGCCTCGCGCTGCCGCACCTCGAGGTTCACCCCGCGCAGGACGTGGTTGTCGCCGAAGTACTTCTCGATGCCCTCGAGCTTCACCATGACCTCGCCGAGGTGCGCGGGCAGGGCATCGGCGTAGCCGCTGCCTTCCGGCGCCGGCCGCTTCCCGAGGTCGGGGAGTGGGGTGTCCGTCATCGGTCTCCCCTCGCCAGACGCTTCTCGAGCTTCTCCTGGAAGAAGCTGAAGATGATGGTCAGGGTCCAGTAGACGGCGCCCGCGACGATCAGGGCGGCGACCGGCTCGAAGGCGCTGCGGCCGATGCGCTGGGCCATGAACAGGGTCTCGTGCACCGTGATGATCGAGACCAGCGACGAGTCCTTGAGCATCGCGATGAAGTCGTTGCCGATGGCCGGGATCACGATCCGGACCGCCTGCGGCAGGACGATCCGTCGCATCACCAGACGCTCGGGGATCCCGAGCGCCTCCGCCGCCTCGCGCTGTCCCTGCGGGAACGGCCTGGATCCCGGCGCGGAAGATCTCGGTCATGTAGGCGCCGTAGTTGAGGCTCAGCGCGAGTGACGCCCGGCCGGGATGGCCGGCAGGACGACGCCGAGCTGCGGGCAGCGCGAAGTAGATGAAGTAGATCTGGAGCAGCAGCGGGGTGCCGCGGAAGAGCGACACGTAGAAGGAGGCGACCGCGTTCGGGATCGGGTTCGTGCTCAGTCGGCCGAGCGCGCCGAGCACAGCGAGGATCGTGGCGAAGAAGATCGACAGCGCCGAGACGAGGATCGTGATCCCGGCTCCCTGGAGCACGATCACCGGGCCGGAGCGCACGACGAAGTCGAAGTCGGCACCGGATGCGATCCACGCGCCGCCACCGACGATGGCAACCATGACCAGCCAGACGACGGTGAATGTCACGCTGAATCGGCGACGCGCCCCGCGTCGGGCCGCCGCGACCTGCTCGACGATCGGCGCCGCCTTGGCCGCCTCGGATCCGAACCCGACGGTCATCGCGATCCTCTAGAAACGAAGAGGGCGGGGCATCGCGCCCCGCCCCTTCATGCGAATGCCCTTACGGGGCCGCGGACCCCGATGGAGCCGGCTCCGCATCCGGGTCGAACACGGAGATCTGTGCCGGCGTGAAGTAGTACGGCCGGGTGAAGTCGAGGACTCGACTTGCGCTCCTCGGTGACGGTCACCGAGCCCACGCTCACGTCCCACCGTCCGCCCCAGCTGCCCGCGACCACCGCGTCGAAGGTCGGGTCGGTGAACACGACCTCGACGCCCAGGCGGGTGGCGATCACGGTCGCGACGTCGATGTCAAAGCCCTCGTACTCGCCGGTCGTCTCGTTGAGGAACGACTGCGGCGGGTACGCCGGGTCGGTCGAGACGACGAGCTCGCCGGACTCGCATACGGCCGCGAAGTGGCCGTCCTGCTCGCCGTCGTCGCAGCTCGGGACGTCGGCCGGGGCCTCGGGCTCCTCGCCGCCCTCCTGCCGGGTGAGATCGGCGCCGTACCACTCGTTGGACAGCTCGGTCAGCGTGCCGTCGGCGTGCATCTCGGCGACGATCGCGTCGATCGCTTCGACCAGCGAGTCGTTGTCCTCGACGCTCGCGTCGAGCGCCACGGCCAGCGGCTCGTAGAAGACCGGCTCGCCGACCAGCTTCACCGGGTATCCCTCGTCGATCGCGCCCTGCGCGGTCGGAAGGGCGGTGAGCCAGCCCTGGAAGTCATCGGTCCGGCCGCCGCGCCACGCCTCAGCGCAGTCGATGTCGGTCGGCAGGGTGGTGGCCTCCAGGCCCTCCGGGACATCGGCGATCTCGCCGGCCTCCTCGGGCAGGTTCAGCGTGCCGTCGATCCAGAACAGGTACGTGGTCGCCTCGCCGACGCAGACGGTCTGCCCGGCAAGGTCCTCGACACTGTCGAACGTGTCGCCATCGCCCGAGCCGGCCTGGCAGGCTGCGAGCACGAGCATTGCGATCGGCAGGATCGCAAGGCGTCGCATGTTCCTCATTGGGTCTCCTCTGGTGCGTGCCGCGCCGCCATGCGGCGCCATCGGCTCATTCGGTCGGCACGTTGTAGCACTTCGCCGCCTTGTCGGGCAAGAAATCGCCTTCGGTACACTCTCTGTATGACGACGACCGAGCGACCGATCGCGACGCCCGTGCCGCTCAGCCGGGCGTCCACGCTGTCGAAGCGCTACTACCTGGATCCCGCGGTGCTCGAACAGGAGAAGGAGCGATCTTCGGCCGCACGTGGCAGCTGGTTGCCCGGGCCGACGAGCTCCAGCGGGTTGGCGATTTCGTGCCCGCAACCGTGCTCGACGAGCCGATCGTGATCACCCACGGCCTCGACGGCCAGCTGAAGGCCTTCTACAACGTCTGCCGGCATCGGGCGGGGCAGGTCGCGCTGACGCGCGGCAACCGCAAGTCGCTCCAGTGCCGGTACCACGGCTGGACCTACGGCCTCGACGGCGCGCCTCCGCGCCGCGCCCGGAGATGGAGGAGACCGAGGACTTCGACAAGGCCGATTTCGGCCTCGTGCCGGTCCGCGTTGACCGATGGGGCCCGTTCGTCTTCGTCAACCTCTCCGACGACGCGCCACCGCTCGCGGAGGTCATGGGCGCGATCCCCGCCGAGGTCGCCGCCGCGGGCTACGACGTGGATCACATGCGCCTGGTCGAGCGGCGCGAGTACGTGATCGAGTGCAACTGGAAGGTCTACGTCGACAACTACCTCGAGGGCTACCACCTGCCGATCGCGCACCCGGGCCTCTTCAAGGAGCTCGACTACGACGCCTACCGGGTCGAGGAGTTCCGCTACTACTCGAAGCAGCACGCGCCGATCCGCGAGCTCAAGCCGGGGGAGGAGATCGGGGTCGATCGGCGCTACCTGCGCCAGCCGGGCGTCGAGGACTCGGCCCTCTACTACTGGCTCTTCCCGAACACGATGTTCAACATCTACCAGGACAACATGTCCTCGAACGTGATCCTGCCTCTCGGGCCTGATCGCACGCTCACCATCTTCGAGTGGTTCTTCTCCGAGCCCGGCACCGGCCCCGGGTGGGAGTCGATGCAGCAGACCATCGCCTTCTCCGACGAGATCCAGCAGGAGGACATCGCCATCTGCGAGCAGGTCCAGCGCGGCCTCCGCTCGCGCGCCTACGAGGCCGGCCGCTTCTCCGCCAAGCGCGAGAACGGCGTCTACCACTTCCAGAACCTCGTCCGCGAGTTCCTCGGGGAGTAGGGTCCGCGCGCGCCCATGACATACGAGGAGCTGCTCGCGCTCGCGCGCCGCTTGGAGGGCCAGACCCTCGAGACCGTCACCGGCAAGAAGTTCACGGTGGGGGTCTACCTCGACAGTCCGTTCTTCACGCCTGCCTCCAGCGGGTTCGGCCAGGCCGATGGCCGGAAGGCCACGGAGCGGTTTCTTGCTCGCTACAACGAGACAGGCAGCCTCCGCCCCGGCGACTACTCGGGCGTCACGCGCAACGCGTCCTATCTCATTGGCGTGCTGCTCGCGGCAGACAGCGAGTCGTCCAGATTCACATGAGGCGTGCGTTATGCGCCGTGAGGGGCCCTCAGCCGTCCAATTTCACGCGCCGTGTGAACTTGGACGCTTCGGAGCGCGTCTACCGCGGCTAATGGTTGGGTGGTGTTCACACGCCGCGTGAATCTGAACGGTTCGCGGCCCCTCCGCGAGACTCAATGCACGCCTGGTGTGAATCCGGACGGTTCGGTCGCGCGGGCATTCCGTTGCGGTAGGCTCGCGCCATGGCGGTTGTGCGCGAGGATGGGCGGCTGACCGTCGCGCTGATCTCGGAGGTCTTCTGGGAAGCCGATGGCGTCGCGCGCCTGCGCGAGCGCCTGGGCAAGGCGGTCGACCGCGGGGCGGACGTCGCGGTGCTACCCGAGCTGCCGCTCAACTCGTGGCGGCCGAGCACGAAGAACGCGGTCGACGAGGACGCGGAACCGATGGACGGCCGCCGCGCAACCATCCAGGCCGAGGCGGCGGCCGAGGCCGGCATCGGTCTGGTGGGAGGCATCATCCACCGGGATCGAGAGACGGGCCGGAGGACGAGCCGCGCGCTGGTGATCGATCGGTCCGGGAAGGTGGTCGCGACGTACGAGAAGCTGCACCTCCCCGAGGAGCCTGGCTTCTGGGAGACGAGCCACTACGAGCCGGGGACGGAGCCGCCGAGGCGGATCGACGGCCTGGGCCTGCCGCTGGGCGTGCAGCTGTGCTCGGACAACAACCGGCCCGAGGGGACGCATCTGCTCGGCGCCGACGGCGCGATGGCCGTCGTCATCCCTCGCGCGACCGAGGAGCGCTCGTACCAGCGCTGGAAGACGGTCTTCCGCGCGAACGCGCTGACGAGCTGCCTGTACATCCTGTCGGTCAACCGGCCGCACCCGGAGGATGGGGTGCTGATCGGCGGGCCGAGCGTCGCGATCGACCCGAACGGGCAGCCGATCGTCGAGACCACGGAGCAGATGGCGCTGGTCACGCTGGATGAGCGAGTCGTCCAGGAGGCCCGCGCCGGCTATCCGGGCTACCTGCCGGTGAGGGCTCGCCTCTATGCCGATGCCTGGGCCGAGATCGCGGGGCGCGACGGCTGAAGGACGGGGAGGTCAGCCCTCGGCGAGGGTGAACTGCTGCTGTGCCATGAGGACTCCCCCGGCATACACGCGCATGACGTACACCCCCGGCCCCCAGTCGGTGAAGAGGTTGTCGACCGGCACCTGGAAGCCCGCGTAGTTCAGGTCTGCAACCACCGCGAAGATCGGGGCCCCGCCCTGGACCTCCTCTTCCGTGCCGTCCTCGAGGAGGCGCACGACCTGCTCGCCGATGTTTGTCACCCCCCACGGCTCCGGGACGGTGACGACGTGCGCGAAGTTCATGCCGGGCGTGAACGTGTCGGTTGGGGCGGTGACGTTCTGCTTGTTCTCGTCGAGCTCCGTGCCGAAGACGAGGGTGCCGGGCGGGCCGGCGACGGGGGTCGGCGTGGGCACCGGAGTCTCGCTGGGCAGCGTCGACTCCGAGGGCTCCGGGGTGGGGGAGGCGCTGGGGCTCGGAGTGCCGCGGCCGACGGTCGGATCGGTGGGATTCAGTCCCGAGACGATCAGCCCGAGCACGACCGCGAGCAGGATGGTGCCGATGACGGCGCCGATGGAGACGAGCGAATCGCGATCCGTCGGGACGCGGCCGGCAGGCGCCAGGAGCGGCTCGCCGTGACGGAGCGGGACGCCGCATGACCGGCATACCTGCGCCCACTCGGGGTTCGAGCGGCCACAGTTGAAGCAGTCCACGAGCTCGTCGTTCATGGGGTGCTGGGGTGCCCTCCTGTCGCGTCCCCGATGGCCGGCAAGCCTAGCAGTACGCAGGTGGCCGCCGGCGGTGAGAAGCGCCGACGGCCGGGTGGCCTCCCGCGCAACCGGGCGACCGTCGAGGAGTCTAGCGACCGATTCGATTCGCCGCCGATGGGCGCGCGGCGCGCGGCTCGTAGTATCGGTGCGTGAGGATCCCCGGAGAGAGGGCGGATGGGCCGATACGGAGCGTGGCGACGGTCGCGCTCGCCATCGCCATCGCTACCGGGACTGGTCGCGCTGCTGGAGTACGGTCTCGACCTGCGGAACACCTCGTCCGTCTACCTCCTGGCGGTTGGTGCGGTCGCGATCACGCGCGGCACGACGCCCGCCCTGGCGACCGCGGTAGGCGCATTCGTCGTCTACAACCTGCTCTTCGTCGAGCCGCGCTTCACGCTCAACGTGGCTCGCCCGGAGGAGTGGGTGACCCTGTTCCTCCTCCTGGTCGTCGGCGCCGTCATCGGTCAGCTCGCCGGCAGCCAGCGCGATCGTGAGCGGCTTGCCCTCCGGCGCGAGCGCGAGGCGAGGGCGCTCTTCGCGATCACCCGCGAGCTCGCCACCGGCGGCCGATCCCCGGACGTGATCGCCACGGTCCTCGCGCGGCTCCGGGACGAGACCGACACGGCGCGCATGTGGGCCGGCCTGGGGGCCACCGTGGCACAGGAGCGCATCGTCGGTGACACGGACGCCACGACCCCGATCCCGTCGCTGGGGATCCACTCGCTGCTGCGCCGCGATCGAGCGGAGGGATCGGCGGCGTGGACGAGGATCAATGCCGGAACCGAGCCGGGCGCGCGCGGTCAGAGGCCGGCGGGTGGGGGAGCCCTCTACCGCGCGGAGCTGCGCGTCGAGGGCCAGGCGATCGGCTCGCTGTGGTCCCAGCGGGATCCATCGCTCGGCGATCCGTACCTCGAGCAGACCCGGCTGCTCGCCGCTGCGGCCGACCAGATCGCGCAGTCCGTCCAGCGCGACCGGCTCTCGACGGCCGCGGCGGAGACGGAGATCGCCCGCCGGAGCGACGAGCTGCGGAAGGCGCTCCTGGATTCGGTGTCGCACGATCTGCGCACCCCGCTGGCGAGCATTCGCGCGGCGGCAGGCAGCATCGCCGATGCGTCGATCGACCTGGATCCAGACGAGCGCCGCGCCGCCGCCCGATCGATCGACGAGGAGGCGGAGCGGCTGAATCGGCTCGTCGGCTCGCTGCTTGATATGAGCCGCATCCAGGGTGGCGTCCTCGTGCCTGACCTCGAGGTCATCCCTGTGGGCGAGCTCGTGGAGCCGGTCGCACGCATGACCACGGCGCGTGGCGGTCCGCCGGTGACGGTCGAGATCCCCGACGACCTGCCCAGCGTCGAGGTCGACGCGACGTTTCTCACCCAGGCGCTCGCGAACCTGCTCGAGAACGCCGCGCGCCACGCGCCCGCCGGCCCGATCGCGGTCCGCGCGCGCCATGCCGACGGCCGGGTGAGCCTCGTCGTCGAGGACGGCGGGCCGGGCGTTGCCTCGGAGGAGCTGCCGCACATTTTCGACCGCTTCTACCGGGCCGCGGAGCGCCCCGTCTGGCGCGCGGCGCGGCTTCGGCCTCGGGCTCGCGGTGGTGCGAGGGCTGGTCGAGGCAACCGGTGGGACGGCACGCGCCGATCGCAGCGAGCTCGGCGGGCTGGCCGTCACTCTCGACCTCCCTACCGCGCTCGAACGACCGATCGATCAATGAAGCGAGCGGACGGCGCCCAGCTCCTCCTCGTCGAGGACGACGAGCCCACCCGCCGAGCCGTGGCCACGAACCTCGCCGCGCACGGATACCGCGTACGCGAGGCACCGGACGGCGAGGAGGCGATGCGGCTCTGGGAGCAGAACCGGCCGGACCTCGTCCTGCTGGACCTCGGGCTGCCCGGGATCGACGGCGAGGCGGTGGTGCGCCGCATCCGTCGGGACTCGACCACTCCGATCATCATCCTCTCCGCCCACGACCAGGAGCGCGACAAGGTGGCGGCGCTCGATGCCGGCGCAGACGACTACCTCACCAAGCCGTTCGGCATGGAGGAGCTCCACGCCCGCATCCGCAGCGCGCTGCGCCGGGCCCTCGGTCCGGCAGCGGACGGGGAGGGCGCGGTGCGCATCGGTCCGCTCCGACTGGATCCCGTCCGGCGCCACGTGACGGTGGGCGATCGCGAGGTGCACCTCACGCCGCGCGAGTACGAGCTGCTGAAGGCGCTCGTGGCGAACGTCGGGCGCGTGGCGAGTCGCGGGCGCCTGCTCCGCGCGGTGTGGGGAGTCGAGTACTCCAACGAAGGCCACTACCTCCACGTCCACGTCGCCGCCATTCGCCGCAAGCTCGCCGCCGCGGACCCCGACGGGGAGCTGACCGGCCTGATCGTCGCGGAGCCGGGAGTCGGCTACCGCGTGCGGGACGCCCAGGAGCTGGGGTGGAACGAGCGTTCTTGAGCCACTCTTGAGCGACCGAGGCCCGTCGGAGGGCCGCTGCCTCTTGGTGCGCGGTGCCACGGTGAAGTCATGGAGCACTCAGAGGCGGCGAACCTGCCGCACATCGACGGCTCCCTCGACACGATCCGCGCCGCAATCCTCGTCGTCGCCGAAGGAGCCGCTACGGCGAGTCACGGTCCACACGCCGGTGGCTCTCCAGGTCATGCCCGCGGCTCGGCAGCTGGCGCGGGCCTCCGGCGTCACGGTCCAGCTCGTCGACCCGTCCGGCTCCGGGTCCGACCTTGTCGTCCTGCCGGTCGCCCAGCAGGGCGCCTGACCGGGAGTGGCTGACAGGCGGATAGATCCGCATCTCGAGGTTCGTGAAAAACGGCAGGGCAGGCGGCCCGGCGACTCATACGTCCGAATCGTCCGTCCGTACGAGGAGCTCTTCGAGCGAGGCGACGAGGGCGAGCTGATCGCCACCGAACGGACGGTCCTCGACCGACCCGGATGGACGAAGGCGCTCCGCCGGCTCCGGACGGTCCTCATCGGCCGCCCGATCAGCAGCGAGCGCGAGGAGCACGAGCGCCTCACGAAGACGAAGGCGCTCGCGATCTTCAGCAGCGACAACATCAGCTCGTCGGCCTACGCGACCGAGGAGATGATGCGGATCCTGGTGCTGGCCGGGATCGGCGCCATCTCGTTCACGATGCCGCTGACGATCACGATCTGCGTGGTCCTCGCCATCGTCGCGACCAGCTACTGGCAGACGATCCGCGCGTATCCGAACGGCGCGAGCAGCTACCTCGTCGCGAGCGACAACCTCGGCAGCACCGCGGGGCTGGTGGCGGGAGGCGCGCTCCTCATCGACTACACGCTCACCGTGGCGGTGTCGGTATCGGCCGCGGTCGCGGCGATCACATCGGTCCTGCCGGAGCTCTTCGGGCAGCGCGTCCTGTTGTCGGTGGGAATCGTCTTCCTGCTGATGTTCGGCAACCTGCGCGGGATCCGAGAGTCGGGCACGATCTTCATGGCCCCGACCTACCTCTATATCGTCGCGATCCTGGGCATGGTCGGCATCGGTCTGTTCCGGCTGGCAACCGGGACGTTGCCCGACTACTCGCCACCGACCGAGTGGCTCACAGCCGAAGGGGGAGGGGAGGCTCTGGGGATCCTCCTGATCCTCCGGGCGTTCAGCTCCGGGGCCGCCGCGCTCACCGGCGTCGAGGCGATCTCGGACGGGGTCCCGGCCTTCAAGCCGCCCGAGTGGCGGAACGCGCGTGTCACGCTCCTCTGGGCGGCCGGCATCTTCGGGGTGCTCTTCCTGGGGATCAGCTTCATGGCGAGCACCCTCGGCGTCATTCCCGACCCGACCGAGGAGCAGACCGTGCTCTCGCAGATCGCGCGGCTACTGGTGGGAGATGGCGCGTTCTTCATCGTCATCCAGGTCGCCACCGTCCTGGTCCTTGCGCTGGCCGCGAATACCGCCTTCGCCGACTTTCCGCGCCTGAGCTCGTTCCTCGCGCGCGACAGCTTCATGCCGCGCCAGTTCGCGTTCCGCGGCGAGCGGCTGGCCTTCACGACCGGGATCGTCGCGCTGTCCGGCCTGGCCGCCCTGCTGCTGGTCGTCTTCGACGCCAGCGTCACCGCGCTCATCCCGCTCTACACGCTCGGGCGTGTTCCTGGCCTTCACGCTCTCCCAGTCGAGCATGGTCGTGCGCTGGTGGCGGCGGCGCGAGGAGGGGTGGCGTCGCGGGCCTCGTCATCAACGGCGTGGGCGCGCTCACGACCGGCGTCATCGCGCTCATCGTCGTCGAGAGCAAGTTCCTCTCGGGCGCGTGGATGGTCGTGATCGCCATCCCGCTGCTCGTCATGCTGATGCTCGCCATCCGCGGCCACTACCGGTCCGTCGAGCAGGGGCTGGCGCTGCGCCGCATTCCGGCTGGGCGGCCGCTCCGCACAGCAGCCGATCGTCATCGTGCCGATCGCGCGGCTCGACGAGCCGGCGCGCCAGGCGATCGCCTTCGCGAACTCGATCTCCAGGGACGCGACCGCCGTCCACGTCACGAACGACTCGGACGCCGGCGACGAGCTTCGCGTCGCAGTGGGCCGAGTGGTCGGGCGGCGCCGAGCTGGTGGTCATCGAGTCGCCGTACCGGGCGCTCATCGGCCCGCTGCTCGCGTACCTCGACGTGCTCCAGCGCCAGGACCCGTCACGCCCCGTGCTGGTGGTCCTCTCCGAGTTCGTGCCGCGACACTGGTGGGAGAACCTGCTCCACAACCAGACGGCGCTACGCCTGAAGCTGCGGCTGTTCACCCGCCCGAACACCATCGTCGCGGACGTGCCCTACCACCTGGGGAGCCGGCCCCGGGATCACTGAGGCGTCACTCCCGCCGTACAGGGAGCATGGGTCGATTCGTCTGCCTGGCGGCGCCAGTCGTGGTGGCGCTCGTCCTGGTGGGCTGCGCCGCCGCACCTCCGCGGTCGACCAGCTCGGAGCCTCCCCCGACGCTTGACGCGACGGCGCGGGAGACGGCGAGTCCCGTCCCGTCCACGCAAGCCCCCATAGCCCCGCCCCCCATCGACAGCATGCTGCCCGTGACGCTGGGCGGGGTCGAGCTGCACACCTTTGCGGTCGGGCAGGACATCCTCGAACGCCTCGTGGCTCGGCTGGGGGTGGGCATCGAGCAGCTGGAGGTCCGCTACGCAAGCGAGCACGGCGCTCGCTTCCTCCAAATGTATGCGCTGCGCGTCCCCGGAGCGACCGGTTCGGGACTGGTCGAGGCGTGGGTCGCGGTGGCATACGCGCCCGACGTCGAGGACGCTGCGTCGAGCCAGGAATCCGTGGCCGGCAAGGACGTGGTGCGGGTGAGCGCACCCAGCGCGGCAGGCCGCATCGGCACATTCCACCTATACGCCGATGACGACACCCTCCTCGTGGTCCAGGCGTTCAATCCGCAGGTGGCCGCGGAGGCGCTCGCAGCGCTCCCCTGATCAGGCCAGACCGAGCACCGCCAGCAGCACGACGCCGATGAGGACCATGGCCCCCTGCGCATAGGCGATGACCGCGGATGACGACCGCAATTTTCAGTCGACGTCCATGCGTCGGTCCGTCGGGGAGCCGTCGGGATCGGTTTCGAACAGCGCCCAGCCGGGCAGGCCGGAACCGATGCGCCCGCCGTCCGTGAGGAGCCGGACGGCATCGGCCACCAGGCGGCGGCCT
Organism: uncultured Chloroflexia bacterium; assembly: GCA_963840205.1. GTDB lineage: Bacteria > Chloroflexota > Limnocylindria > QHBO01 > QHBO01 > JACDBZ01. The sequence continues at coordinate 70,577 of CAWIXZ010000008.1, read as the reverse complement.
TCGTCGTCGGCGCCATCAAGGAGGCCGTCGAGCCGGGCCCGGAGGATTCGGCTGGCGAGCTTCCGATCGGACTTGCCCTCCATGCGCGCACGGGCGAGATCCTCCGCGTCCGTCAGGCCGAGCTCCGCGAGCGTCTCGATCATCCGCTGGGCTCGGCGTCGATCGGCGGTCGAGAGCCGATCGAGCCACGTCTTCGGCTTGGGCGGCGGCGCGGCCTGCTTCCTGGCCGTGGGCTTCGTGGCCTTGATCGGCTTGCGGATGGAGGTGGGCGCGGCGCGGGCCCCGGGAATTGCCTCGCGCACGGCGTTGAGGGTGGCGAAGGGACCGGTGACGCGCGGCTGCCCGAAGTCGTCGGCCGTCTGCGCGTCGGTCAGGAACCAGCTGCCGTTGGCCTGCGCGACGCCGAAGCGCTCGTCGCCCGTTCGGTAGCCGCCATCGGCCTGCCGCACGAGCTTGTCGGGATCGGGCGGAGCCGCGACCTTCGGCTTCTTCTTCGCGGCATGTCGGCTCAATGTTGGCCCAAGCGCCGACGATGGGGAAGGGGACCGACCGCGTACGTCATCCAGCCGCCGCCCGTCTGCCGAACCTCCATGTCGCCCCCCGACGCTGGTCGATGGACCGGGCTCGCGCCGCGGCGAAGATTCGGTGCATCGGCGCGCGATTGCCCGCCGATGATTTGGAGGAATCAGATGGACGGCGCCACGATCACGAGCGTCAGCCGCTCCGTGCAGCTCGCCGTGATGTCGACGCCGACCACCACCGTCGCGGAGGCCGCGGCGGAGGCTCGCCGAAGGCAGGCTGTCATCCCATCGGATCCCGGCCGATGTCATGCGGGCCGCTCCCTCAGCGCTTCCTGAATCAGCCGCGGCTCCGGAAGGCGACGACCGAAACGCCTATCGCGAGCAGCCCACCGATAGCGACGAGCAGGAGGCTTGGCGGCACCGAGATGCCTCCGCCGCGGTCACTGCGGCTTGCCCCGGCGGCTGCCACGCGGGATCGACCGGCCAGCGGAGCCCCCGCTTCCATCGTCGAACTCGAAGCACAGCATGCGTGTCATGACGACCGGCCGCCCTCGGGGCCGGCGTCATGGGGTACAGGTCGGCGGTGACCCAGATCATCGCCGGCCGATTGGGCTCGGGCAGCTCAGCCGGCACTGCGCCCTGCAGCCCGAGCCCGGCGAGCGTCGCCTCGCCCACGAAGTCGTAGCGCTCGGAGACGCATTGCTCATCGCCGAGCGGCGTGGGGCCGTCCCAGTCCTGTTGAGGCGCCTGGCCGAGATCGGCAAGCTCGCGCGCAGCCCGCGAGCAGCATGACCAGCAGGGCCCCGAGGGCAGGTGTGGTGCCGGAGGTGAGACTCGAACTCACAAGAGCTTGCGCTCAGCGGTGTTTGAGACCGCAGCGTATACCGTTCCGCCACTCCGGCCGGGGCACCCGTCATTATAGGAATTGATGGCCGAGGCCCCCAGGACGACCCCAGCCGCGCGTACGCCGCCGCTTCCCGACGAGGCGGCGGTCATTGTGCGTGCCGCGGCGGGGGACCGGCTCGCCTTCACGCAGCTCATGGAGCACTACCAGAGCGCGACCTACGGCCTCGCCTGGCGCATCCTCGGAGACCCGGACCAGGCAGCCGATGCGACCCAGGACGCCTTCATCCACGCGTACAAGGCCATCAAGAGCTACCGCGGCGGGATCTTTCGCTCGTGGCTGCTGCGGATCACCGCCAACGCGAGCTACGACATCCTGCGTCGCGCCCAGCGGCGGCCCTCCAGCCCGCTGCCGGATCCGGAGGAGGGTGCCCCCGAGCTCCCCGATGCCGGAGCCGTCAACCCGCTCGAGGAGGCGACGAAGAGCGAGCTGTACCGGCACCTGGAGAGCGCCCTGCAGCTGCTTCCCAACGACCAGCGGGTCGCCGTCGTGCTGTGCGACGTCTACGGCATGGACTACAACGAGGTGGCGTCGATGACCGAATCGGCGCTCGGGACCGTGAAGTCCCGCATCCATCGCGGGCGGCTTCGTCTCCGCGAGCTGATGGCCGAGCACAAGGAACTGTTCCTCCGATGAGCGCGTCTGGACCCGCAGCATGCTGAACCAGGACCATCCGGACGACGAGCGCCTTTCCGCGCTCGCCGCAGGCGACACCGAGGCGACCTCCGACGCCACGCTTCGCGCGCACGTCACCTCCTGTGACCGATGCGCCGACGCCGTGAGCGAGCTCACCGTCCTGCGCGCCGCGCTCGCCGACCTTCCCGATATCGCGCCGCACCGACCGCTGCGATTCCTGCCGCCGGTCGAGGCCGAAGCACCCGGCGCCGCCGACCGTCTGGGCCTGTGGGCGCGTCGACTGTTCGCACCCGCCCTCACCGCCGGCGCCGCGCTGGCGATGGTCGGCGTGATCGGGACCGCGATGCCGTCACTCGGTGGCGCAGGCGGTCCGGAGGCGCCGACTCCGCCGCCAGCGAGCGAACCGCCGCCCTGGAAGCTGCGGCTTCCGACGTCCCGGAGATCGCCGCGCCATTTGCCACCGAGGACGCGGCCAACGGCGAAGGTGACGGGGCCGGCGGCACGACCTTCGGCGTCGACGACGACGAGGCGGTCGAAGAGGACTTCGCGCGCGACTCCGCCGAGGACGCGCTGTTCGCCGAGCGCTCGCCGTGGCCGATGGTGCTCTTCGCCGGCATCGCGCTGATGATCGGCGCGGCGCTCCTGCGCTGGATCCTGGTGCCGCGCGCCGGCTGACGCCGCGAGTCCCGCGAACCGTCCGGATTCCGGCGGCGCGTGCGCTGCGGCGGGCCGCAGCCGCCGGGCCTACAAGCGCGCGGCCCGCGACGATCGCGAAGGCGAGCAGCAGGATGATCGCGCCGGCCGCGATGAGCGCCGCCCAGCCCGAGTCGCGGAAGACCGGCTCCGCGGGCTCCGGACGTGGGGGCCGCCTCGTGCGAATCGTGGGCACCTCCCCGGGCTGACGAACCGTGCGCGGGCGCCGCGCGCGTCTCCGCGGCGGTCGTTCGCCAGGTCGCCCACGTGCGCGTCGAGCTCGGCGGCGAGGTGCGGATCGGCGCGCGTGAGCCGACCCAGTGCCCGCCGGGCATGAGCATCCCGTTCAGCGGATGCGCGCGATCGTATTCGGCGCGCTGGATCGGGTTCGACAGGATGCTCCACGCCTCGTTGATGCGGCGCATGCGCTCGGCCGCATCGGTCGCGCCCTCGTGCAGGTCCGGATGGTGGCGCTTCGCGAGGATGCGATGCGCGCGAGCCACCTGGAGCGGCGAGGCGTCGCGAGACACGCCGAGGATCGCGTAGGGATCGAGCGCGCGGCGGGTGGTGGGCATCGGACCCCGATTCTACGGCGCCCCGCGAGCGATCCGCGTGGGCGGCCCGCAAGGCCGCCATCGGTCTAGACTCCGAAGCACCGATGGCTGACCGACGCCCCCTGCTCATGCTCATCGACGGGCCGAGCCTCGTGTACCGCGGCTACTTCGCACTGCCGCCCCTCACGATGGCGGACGGGACGCTGGTGAACGCCGTCTTCGGCTTCCTCCAGATCGTGCTGCGCGGCATGGCGGACGTGAAGCCGGACTACGCGATCCTCAGCTTCGACGTCGGGAAGCCGCAGTTCCGGTTCGACGCGTATCCCGAGTACAAGCAGGGGCGGCCGAGCATGCCGGACGACCTGCGCACCCAGTTCCCGATCGTGCGCGAGATCGCGCAGCTGATGGGCATCTCGATCGTCGAGCTCGAGGGCTTCGAGGCCGATGACGTCATCGGCACCCTGGTGCAGAAGGCAAAGGCGCAGGACGTGGACACGATGATCGTGTCGGGCGACCTCGACGGCCTGCAGCTGGTGAACGACCACGTGCGGCTGCTCACGACGCGGATGGGCGTTGCGGCGACCGTCATCTACGACGAGGCGCGGGTCATGGAGCGCTACGGCCTGCGCCCGGACCAGATGCTCGACTACAAGGCGCTCAAGGGCGACACGTCCGACAACATCCCGGGCGTCCCCGGGGTCGGGGAGAAGACCGCCGTCCAGCTGCTCCAGCAGTTCGGGACGCTGGACGAGATCTACAACCGGCTCGACGAGGTCAAGGGCAAGCTCCGCGATCGGCTGGCCGAGCATCGCGAGTCGGCGTTCATGTCGCGCGAGATCGGCCGGATCGTCACCGACCTGCCGTTGGAGCTGAACCTCGACGAGGCGCGCACGGGCCGATACGACCGCCGGGCGGTCGCCCAGCGCTTCCGCGAGCTCGAGTTCCGCTCGCTGATCGACCGGCTGCCGGCCTCGAGCATCGCGCCGACGCGGCTACGACGGCCCGGAGGAGAGCGGCGGCGGACTGCAGCTCAGCCTGGAACTGCTTGGCGGACGCAACGCCGCCGGAGACCGATGGCGTCCGCGGCGCCGCCGCCGCGAGCAGCCGGACCCGCTGGCGGATCCGGGCGGCGCGATCGAGCACGTCGACCCGCGCGATCGTGCGCTCCGATGCGGACCGCGCCGAGCTCGACGCGTGGCTGGAGGCGCACGAGGGTTCGGTAGGGCTTGGCTGGTCCACGGGTGCCGGGCGTCCGCTGGAGCGGCCGCTGTTCGGCGTCGCGCTGGCGGCCGCCGACGGGAGCAGCTGGTACGTCCCGTGGAGCGACGACCGGCCGCTGCCCGCGTGGTTCGGCCGCGACGATCGCGACCTCGTCGGGCACGACCTCAAGCAGCTCATCGTGATGCTCGCGTCGCGCGGGACGGACCTGCGCGGCGATGTCTTCGACACGATGGTCGCGAGCTACATGGTGAACCCGGCCCTCCGCGCGCAGACGCTCGAGGACGTCGTCTCGACCCGATACGGGGGCGTCCTGCCGGATCGCGCGCTGACGCCCGAGACCGGCGCGGAGGAGGGGACGCAGGCCCGCCGCGCGGCCGCGGAGGCACTCACCGCGCTCCTGGTCCGCCCGGCCCTCGAGACGGAGCTCACCGAGGGCGGTCTGATGAGCCTGTTCCGCGAGGTCGAGATGCCGCTCGTGCCGGTGCTGGCCCGCATGGAGCTCGCCGGCGTGGCGCTCGACCTCGAGGCGCTGGCCGCGATGCGCGAGGAGTTCGGCGCCACCCTCGCCGGGCTGGAGTCGCGCATCTACGAGCTGGTCGGGCACCCGTTCAACATCGGCTCGCCGAAACAGCTCGAGCAGATCCTGTTCACCGAGCTGGGGCTGCCGGCCACGAAGCGGACGCGGACGGGGTTCTCGACGGACGCATCGGTCCTGGATGAGCTGCGTGAGCAGCACGAGGTCATCGGCCTCATCCTCGAGCACCGGCAGGTCTCGAAGCTCAAGTCCACGTACGTGGATGCGCTGCCGACCCTGGTGGGGGCCGATGCGCGCCTGCACACGAACTACCAGCAGGCGGTCGCCGCCACCGGGCGCCTGTCGAGCACCGATCCGAACCTCCAGAACATCCCGATCCGCACCGCGCTGGGCCGCCGCATCCGCCGGGCGTTCGTGGCGCCCGCCGGGCCGGCTGCTGCTGGGGGCCGACTACTCGCAGCAGGAGCTGCGCATCCTCGCCCACGTGTCTGGCGACGCCGGGCTTCGCGCCGACTTCGCCGCGCACTCGGACATCCACCTCGCCGCCGCCGCCCGCGTGCTGGGCCTGGCGCCGGAGAACGTGGGGCCGAAGGAGCGCAGCGTGGCGAAGATGATCAACTACGGGATCGCGTACGGGCTCTCCGACTTCGGCCTCGCGGAGCGGCTGAAGATCCCGCGCGAGGAGGCGCAGAAGTTCATCGCCGACTACTTCGCCGCGTACGAGGGCATCCGCCGCTACACCGTCGAGATGAAGATCCTGGCGCGCGACCAGGGGTTCGTGACGACGCTGCTCGGTCGCCGCCGGTACCTGCCGGAGCTCTCCGCCCGCAACATGTCGCTGCGCTCGGCCGGGCGAGCGGATGGCGATCAACATGCCGATCCAGGGCACCGCCGCCGACGGGATGAAGATCGCCATGGTGCGTCTGGACGCCGCGATGCGGGAGCGCGGCCTCCGATCGCAGATGCTGCTCCAGGTCCACGACGAGCTCGTCTTCGAGACCGATGAGGACGAGCTGCCCGCCCTCGCCGCCCTGGCCGACGAGATCATGGAGAGCGCGCTGCCGCTCGACGTGCCGCTCGAGGTCGACCTGAAGGTCGGCCAGAACTGGGAGGAGATGGACCGATACGAGCCTGACGCGTCCGGCGCCTGGCGACGGGTGCCGAAGACCGCCGGTGAGGTCGCGCGTCTGGAGGCCGAGGAGGAGGTCGCCGCAGAACTGGTGTCGTAGGCGGCCGGCTCGCGGCTGTCAGCCCCCGAATGCGCTGCACGGCTGCACGGCTGCACGACCGCACGAGTGCACGCCAGGCCTCTGACAGCCGGCGGGCCTGGGGATGGGGCACACTCCCCGGATGCCGGAGCTCCCGAGGTCGAGACGGTCGCCCGCGACCTCCAGCGCGAGGTGGCCGGCGCGACGATCACCGGCGCCACGGTCAACTGGGACCGGACGATCCGCCACCCACAGCCGCCCGAGCGATTCGCGGTCGAGATCCGCGGCGCGACCATTCGCCGCGTGGGCCGGCGCGCGAAGACGGTGCTCATCCATCTCGACGACGGCCGCGTCATGACGGCGGCGCTGCGGATGACCGGGGCGTTCATCGTGGCGCCGCCGGGCACCCCGGACGACCCGTACGCGCGGGTCGTATTCGACCTGGCCGACGGGCGGCAGCTGCGGTACCGCGACGTGCGGAAGTTCGGGCGCATCGGCCTGTGGCCGGGTGGGGGACTGCGGAGCGTCGGGGCCGGGCGAGGGATCCCGGTCGCGGCGCGTGAAGGAGGGGCGTGGCCGCTACCGCATCGGCGAGGTGTTCAGCGGACACGGTCCCGAGCCGCTCGCGAGTGGCTTCACGGCGGCTCGCCTGGCGGAACGGCTCCAGCGGCGATCGGCGAAGCTCAAGACGCTGCTGCTGGACCAGAGCTTCATCGCCGGGGTCGGGAACATCTACGCCGACGAGGCGCTGTGGCTGGCGCGGCTGCACCCGCTGCGCGCCGCCGACACGCTGGATGACGCGGACGTGAGGCGCCTGCACCGCGCGCTGCGGCAGGTCCTGCGGCAGGGGATCGCGAACCGCGGATCGAGCTTCAGCGACTACGTTCGGCCGGATGGCAGGCGCGGCGCGAACGCCGGGCGGCTGGCGGTCTATCGGCGAACGGAGCGCCCCTGCTACCGATGCGGCCGTCCGATCCGCCGCATCGTCGTCGGCCAGCGCAGCACCCATTTCTGCCCGCACTGCCAGCCCGAGCCGGTAGCATCGCGACCGTGAAGGTGATCGGGCTCACGGGGAACATCGGCTGTGGGAAGAGCACGGTCGCGAAGATGCTGCGCGAGCGTGGGGTGGCGACGATCGACGCCGATGCCGTGGCGCGCGAGATTCGCTACAACGACGCCGATGCGCGTGCGGCGATCATCCGGCGCTTCGGGACGTACGATGCCGCCGAGCTCGCCAAGATCGTCTTCGCCGATCCGGAGGCGCTGCGCGACCTCGAGCGCATCCTGCACCCGCTCGTGCGCGGGCAGGTGCGGACTCGGCTCGCCGAGCTGATCAAGGGCGAGAGTCGAGTTCGCGTGCGTGGAGGCGATCAAGCTCATCGAGTCGCCGCTCGCCGCCGAGGTCGACCAGGTCTGGGTCGTCCACTGCGACGAGGCCGATGCGATCCGCCGCCTGGCCGAGTCGCGCGGCATGGACGAGGCCGCTGCACGGTGCGCGGATGGCGAGCCAGGGCTCGCAGCTCGACAAGATGGCGAAGGCCGACGTCGTGATCGACGGCTCCGCGCCGATGGAGGAGACGCAGCGGCAGGTCCAGAACGCCTTCGCCGCCCTCTCCGCCTGAGGGCGGCCCATCGCCGGCTAGAATCGATCTCCCATGCCCCCGTTGAAAGTCCATGCCCCGTACGAGCCCACCGGCGACCAGCCGACGGCGATTGCCCAGCTCATCGACGGTGTCGAGGGCGGGCTGAAGCACCAGGTGCTGCTCGGGGCGACGGGGACCGGGAAGACGTTCACCGCCGCCAAGGTGATCGAGGCCGTCCAGAAGCCGACCCTGGTGATGGCGCACAACAAGACGCTCGCCGCGCAGCTGTACCAGGAGTTCAAGGAGTTCTTCCCGGACAACGCGGTCGAGTACTTCGTGAGCTACTACGACTACTTCCAGCCGGAGGCCTACCTGCCCCGGTCCGATACGTACATCGAGAAGGACTCGTCCCGCAACGACGAGATCGATCGGCTGCGGCACAACGCCACGCGCGCGCTGTTCGAGCGGCGGGACGTGGTGATCGTGGCGTCCGTATCGGCCATCTACGGGCTCGGTGCGCCGGTCGACTACGGCGCGACCGTCATCTGCGCTGAAGCGCGGCGGTCGGTATCGGCGAGACGGGATCCTGCGTCACCTCGTCGACCTCCAGTACCAGCGCAACGACGCCGCGCTGGGCCGGTCGAAGTTCCGGGTGCGCGGCGACGTGCTCGAGGTCCAGCCGCCGCACGGCGAGTACGTCGTGCGAGTCGACTTCTTCGGCGACGAGGTCGAGCGGATCGTCGAGATCGACGAGCTCACCGGGGAGGTGCTCGCCGAGCGCAACGAGGTGAACTTCTACCCGGCCACGCACTACGTCACGCCGCGGGACAAGCTGCTGGTGGCGATCGACAAGATCGAGGCCGAGATGGACGAGCGCGTTCGCTGGCTCAACGACCAGGGGCGCGACCTCGAGGCCGCGCGGCTCCAGCAGCGGACCCAGTTCGACCTCGAGATGATGCGGGAGCTCGGGTTCTGCTCGGGCATCGAGAACTACTCGCGCCACCTCGCCGGCCGCGAAGCGGGCAGCAGGCCGTGGACGCTGATCGACTACTTCCCGACCGACTTCCTGCTCATCGTCGACGAGAGCCACATCACGATCCCGCAGGTCCACGGCATGTACAAGAACGACCGGACCCGCAAGGAGATCCTGGTCGACTTCGGCTTCCGGCTCCCGTCGGCCCTCGACAACCGTCCGTTGACCTTCGAGGAGTTCGAGGACCACATGAACCAGACGGTCTACATGAGCGCCACGCCGGGACCGTACGAGACGGAGCGGGCCGATCGCGTCGCCGAGCAGTTCATCCGTCCGACCGGCGTCGTCGACCCGACCATCACCGTCCGGCCCACGAACGGCCAGATCGACGACCTGCTGGCCGAGATCCGCGCGACCGTGGAGCGCGGCGAGCGCGCGCTGGTCACGACGCTCACGAAGAAGATGGCCGAGGACCTGGCGGACTACCTCTCCGAGCTCGGGATCAAGGTCCAGTGGCTGCACTCCGAGGTCGACACGCTCGAGCGCGTCGAGATCCTGCGCGACCTGCGGCTGGGCGTGTACGACGTGCTGGTCGGCATCAACCTGCTGCGCGAGGGCCTCGACCTGCCGGAGGTGACGCTCGTCGCGATCCTCGACGCCGACAAGGAGGGCTTCCTGCGCTCGGGCGGTTCTCTCATCCAGGTCATCGGCCGGGCGGCGCGCAACATCGGCGGCCGCGTGATCATGTACGCCGACCGGGTCACCGATTCCATGCGCAAGGCGATGGACGAGACCGATCGGCGCCGCGAGAAGCAGATCGCCTACAACACCGAGCACGGGATCGTGCCCGAGACGATCATCAAGGAGATCCGCGCGATCCACGAGAGCCTCCGCCGCGTCGCGGAGGAGCGCGCGACCCTCGACGTCGGCGGGTCATCTGCGGAGGAGGTCGCCGCGATGATGGGTCGCCTGGAGGCCCAGATGAAGGAGGCCGCCCGGAACCTCGAGTTCGAGCGCGCCGCGGCCTACCGCGACGAGATCCTCCAGCTCCGGCGCCTGCGAGAGGAGCTCGACGCGGCGCCCGGCACCATCCCGGCCGATGTCTACGCCGCCGCAGCGGCCGATGACGTCGCCGGCGATGGCGGCCCCGGGCGCACGAGGCGCGAGCCGGCGCAGGTGTTCAGCGTGCAGACGAAGCCGAACATCATCCCCGCGGGCACGCTGCGCCGGCCTCCCCGCCGCCGACGGCCGTGATCGGCGGTCGCTGATGGCGGGCACGATGCCGCACGCGATCTTCGTCGAGACCGACGTCGATGGCCGGGGTCTCGTCGCCGCCTACGCAGCCGAGCTGCCGGGCTGCGCCGTCTTCGCGGCGAGCGACGACGAGGCTGCCGGGGGCATGCCGCGTCGCGTCCGTGAGTTCGCCGCGTGGCTGCGGGAAAACGGCGAGCAGATGGCGGACTTCGTGGGCGACAACTGGTACGAGGTGGAGCGCGCAGCTGCGACCCATGGCGAGTCCGGCCGTCGACGGGCGTCCTTCACCCTGGACGAGCTGCCGCCATCCGACACCGAGTTCGCGACGTGGCTGCGATGGCTCGAGCTCGCGCGCGAGGAGCTCGCCGCGGCGCTCGACACCGTGGACCCCGCGGAGGCGCGGAACGTGCTCGCCGGGCTCACGCGACAGGACGCCGCCTTCCTGGCCGAGCTGGGAGAATCCGACGCAGCCGCGCCCGAAGACCCGGTCGATCGCCTGTACGCCGCCCGGGACGCATTGACCGATGCGCTCGAGGCCGCGGGTCCGTACCACGACGGCGTCCGGCGCATCCTGCGCCTGGCGATCGCCGACGACCTGCGGGCGGCCGCCGCGCTGCGAGGCGACGCCGCCGAGTGACGGACCTCGCGACCGCGGCCCCGAAGCGGCTGCGCCACACCGGGGAGTGGCCGACGCCCGTGCCGCGGCGAGCCGCACCCGGGAGCGAGCTGCGCGCGCTCCAGGACGCGATGCCGCGATGCGCGGGCGACGTTTCACCGGTCCTGTCCGGCGACGGGAGCGAGCGGGCGATGCTCATCGGCCAGGCGCCCGGCTGGCGCGAGATCGAGACCGGGGTCCCGTTCGCGTGGGACGCGGGCAAGCGACTGGCCGGGTGGCTCGCCGCCGCGGACATCACGGTGGACGACTTCCGGGAGCGCTGGTACGTCACCAGCATCGGCAAGTGCTATCCGGGCCGCGCCCCGGGCTCCTCGGTCGACAAGCCGCCGTCGCGTACCGAGATTCAGCTCTGGTCCCCGTACCTGCGCGAGGAGCTGCGACTCGTCTCGCCGCGACTGGTGGTCCTCGTCGGTGGCCTGGCGCATCGGTTCGCCTTCGGCGATGGGGCGAAGCTCGACGACCTCGTCGGTCGCGAGCTGCAATGGGATGGCGCGCCTGGCGCATCGGTCATCTGCCTGCCGCATCCGTCGGGTGCCTCGACCTGGCTGAACCAACCGGAGCGGGTTGAGCTGTGGCGGCGGAGCATCGGCCTGCTGCGGGACCGCTGGGGCGAGCTGGGTACATGAATCGCGAGGCCCGGATCGGGGTCGGCGGTGGTCGTGGCGCTGGGGGCGTTCGTCGCGTTCATGCTGTTCATCGGGAACCTGGGCGCGCCGCGTCCCGAGGTGGATCCGCTGGACGTGGCGGAGGTCCTGGCCGGCTCGCCCACGCCCGCGGAGCGGTGGGGGAGCGACGAGCTCCACGTCGTGGGCTGGTACGCGGAGCTCGACGGTGACTGCGTCGGCGACGATGGTGGCGCCGACGAGACGGTCGCCTGGCTTCAGCGCGAGTGCCCACTGCGCGTCCTCCTGCCGGAGCAGCCGGCCGACGACGTCACCGCAGGCCGAGCTGGAGCGGGACGGTCTCCGGCTGGCGGCGCCGCTCGGCAACCGATTCCCGTCACGCGCGGAGCCGGGCGGTCCGAACACGCGCGCCCAGGAGCTGGTCTTCGTCGGCCATTTCGCGATCGAGGACGCCGCGCGGTGCGTGCCGGAGCGTCAGGAGCGGTGCGAGAACACCTTCGTCGTCACCGACTACGACGAGCTGTTCCGCTGAGCGATCAGCTCCCGGTCGTCATGTCGAGCAGCCCCGCCTGGCGGGCGCGCTTCATGAACCAGGCGAAGGCGATCGAGCGCCAGTGGGACGGTGATCGCGGTCGTCGCCACGAGGATCAGCATCACCGTGCCGTCCGGGATGGTGCCGAGCTGACCCGGTGAGCCGTGGCCGAGCAGCCCGCGGCGGGTTGCCTCCAGCCACCAGGTGGTGGGCAGGGCGTAGGCGATCGGCTGGACGAAGGCCGGGAGGATGTCGATCGGGAAGATGGCGCCCGAGACGAGGTACAGCCCACCGGCGATCGCCTCGGGATAGGACCACGCCTCCTGGCGGAGCTGGAGGCACCAGCCGGCCATGAAGATGCCGAGCGCGAGGACCGCCAGCACGCCGATGACCATCGCGGGTACCAGGATCACCAGATTCGGCTGCAGCTCCACGCCGAGGAAGGACGACACCGACGACCAGGGTGAGCGCCACCGCGACGAACGAGATGAGGACGCGCGCGAGGCTTCGGCCGAGGAGGAACGGGAAGAGGCCGGTCGGCGTGACGACCACGTACTTGATCATCCGGTAGCGCTCGCGGTCCTCGAGGATCGACTGCACCAGCCCCGCCATCACGCCGAACACCACGTTCCAGAGCGCGGACCCGACGATCAGGAACTGGAGGAACTCCGGGTTGCTGCCCCCGGTCACCACCTGGAACATCAGGACCAGGATCATCGCGGCGGCGAGCGGCTTCGCCAGCGTGTAGACCGCGAAGAGGAACGGGTCCGACCAGTTCGACTCGATCGCCCAGCCCAGGCCGATGGCGGTGCGGAAGCTGCGCCACGCATCGGGCAGCGTCATGCCGCGGACGTCCGCGGCGCGTGCTCGGTCACTGCCATCGCAGCGTCAGGCGTCCCTCGCGCCGCGCGAGGTGCTCGAGGTAGGCGAGCGCGAATCGAGCGCTCACCAGGAAGATCACCGCCATCGCGCCGAGGATCAGCATCTCGACGCCCACCGGCAGCAGGCCGTTCGTCTCCGCGCCCTGGAAGGCGAGCTGGCGCATCGCGTCGAGGCCGACGGCGAGCGGAAGCACCGCGACGACCAGCCCGGCGACCGCGCCGAGCGCCCGGATCGGGAAGTTCACGCCGCCCAGGAAGTAGATCGGCTCCTGGAGAAGCTGCGCGAGGTGGAAGGCCTCGCGGCCCCAGAGCAGGAAGAGGCTGGCGAAGAGCATGCCGAGCCCGTAGAGCGGCACCATCGTGAGCAGGAAGACAGCGGCCAGAGTGAACGGCTCCTGGACGTTGTAGGTGACGCCGAACAGCAGCGTGCCGATGCCGATCACCGCGATCGCCCGCGAGCTCGTGAGCACCAGCCCACCGATGGCCATCCCGGCCAGGATGCTCATGAGGTGCATCGGCGCCGTGAAGTACAGCTCGAGGTTGCCCTGGTCCTTCTCCCAGTAGAACTGCGCGGCCATCATCCAGACCACGTTGAGCCAGAAGGCCGTGACCGCACCACCGAGGACCACGAAGCCGATGTACTCCTCGGGCGCCTCGAGCGCCCGGTACACGAACACGAACGCGCTGACCGCCAGGAATGGCAGCAGGATCTCGAAGAAGATCCACGACGGCTCCCGGGTGAGGCCGATGACCCGCGGGAAGGCCCGGCCCATGATCGACCGCAGGTTGTTCGCGACCACCATCCCGGTAGACCAGTCGGCCGCCTCCTGCGCGTTCCTTGCGCGGGTGCCGCGGTAGCCGCTCACGAAGCCTTCTCGTCGCCGGCCTGGTCCCCGAAGCCGCGTCCGACCAGCTCCACGAAGACGTCCTCCAGGCTGGGCTCGGACTTCGCGAGGCCGATGAGGTGCGACGCCGCGCTCGGCGACCGCGGTGACCACAGTGGTCAGCGCCGAGTCGTCGGCGAGCGCCACCTTGAGCGCGATGCGGTCCGCGCCGGCGCCGTCGCTGCCGTCCCCGTCGGCCGGGACCGCGGAGAGCACACCCGGCAGCGCCGCCAGTCCGGCGAGCCCGCCCTCAGCCGGGAGGTGGTCGAGCTCGATTCGGAAGATCGACTCGGCCTGCACGCGGCGCCGGAGCTCCTCCGGCGTGCCGAGCGCGAGGATCTTGCCGCGATCGACGATGGCGATCCGGTCGCAGAGCTGCTCGGCCTCCACCATGTAGTGCGTGGTGAGCAGCACGGTTCGTCCGGGAGCCGCCGCGCGCCACGCGAGGGTGTGCTCGCGCAGGTCCCGCGCGGCGCCCACGTCCAGGCCGAGTGTCGGCTCGTCCAGGAAGAGGACCCACGGGTCGTTGAGCATGCCGCGCGCGAAGTTCAGCTTCTGCCGCTGCCCGGTCGAGAGCGTGCGGACCTTCTGGTCGCGCTGCTCCTGGAGGCCGGTGATCTCGATGAGCTCGTCCACCCGGCGCCAGCCCTCGCGCGTCGGGAGGCCGTAGAACTGGCTGAACATCCACAGCTGCTCCCGCGTCGTCAGCAGCCCGTAGCCCGACTGCTCGCCGCCCGACACCATGTTGATGACGCGGCGGATCTTGGCGGTCTCGGTCACGACGTCGAAGCCGGCCACCTTCGCCGTGCCGCTCGTCGGCAGCAGAAGCGTCGTGAGGATCTTGATGAGGGTCGTCTTGCCGGCGCCGTTGGGTCCGAGCAGCCCGAAGAACTCGCCCGGCTCGACGTCGAGGTCGACGCCGCCCAGGGCGGTCACGGGCTCGGGCTTCGCCTTGTAGACGCGGGTCACACCGCGGGCGTGGATGGCAGGTTCGACGGGCATGGCGGGACGGCCTCGAATGGACCGACGGAGTGGCCGGGGTCGCGGATGGTAGCAGGGGACCGGGCCGCGGTGAACGTGCCGGCGTCAGCTCAGGGTGAGGTCGCCCTCGTCGCCGCAGCAGCGCCCGCCGTGCTCGCACTCATCGGCCAGGAGGACGGTGCCCGCCATCGCCAGCAGTGCGTCGCGGATATCCTCTTCGTACCCGTAGGCGATCGGCCGCAGCGCGTTCTCCACGCGAGCGGCCAGAATCGCCGACAGGGACTCGGACGCACTGAACGTGCGCCACTGCCCGTCGTCCCACACGACGATGCCGTAACCCTTGACTCCCACCGAGAACAACCGGTCCGCCCCCGAAAGTACGGGTCGAGTACTACGCGATGCTCGCCGCCGACGCCGCGCTCGACAAGTACCCCGATCCACCCCGGACGCCACCGCACCGCCCAATCCGCCGCGCCGACGGCCCCGACTGCGTAGAGTGACACCACATGACGACGGGCTACGTGATGCCACCTGCCCCCGAGCCGATCGCGGTCCCGCGCCGGTCCGGCTGGGTCACGACCGCGGCCGTCGTGCTGTTCGTCGTGGGCACGCTGAGCGGGCTCCTCGGGCTGATCTTCCTCATCCTCGGGCTGGCGGGCGGATCGGCATTCACGGATCTCATGACCGAGCAGCCGGGGATGCCCACGGACGTCGACATCGAGGCGATGTCGAGCGTCATGACCGGTGCGATGGTGGTGATCGGCGTCATCACGCTGGCGTGGGCCGCGGCACATGTCGCCGCAGGCGTCGGCATCCTGGCGGGCAGGGGCTGGGCGCGGGTCACCGGCATGGTCGTCTCGATCCTCGGCTTCCTGGTCACGCTCCTCGCCCTCGTCGGCACGCTGGCATCCATGGGCGCGGCGTCGTCGGTCATGAACGACCCCGCATTCCTGGAGGAGGCAGGTGGTGCCTATTCGGTCGGCGAGCTGATGACCGCCACGATCATCACGACCGTGGTGTTCATCGGTCCATTCGTGGTCGGCTACCTGATCGCGGCCATTGCCCTCGCGCGCAACGGGGCGTTCTTCGACCGCCGCGCGCGCGCCGCGGCTCCCGTCGCGTAGATGGCAGACGACGTGGAGTCCCTGGCAGGGCGGTTCCCACCGGGCTTCGTGTGGGGCGCTGCGGCGTCCGCCTACCAGATCGAAGGCTCCGTCGCCGTCGACGGCCGCGGCCCGAGCATCTGGGACACCTTCTCGCACACGCCGGGCCGGACGTTCCAGGGCGAAACGGGCGACGTCGCGTGCGACCACTACGCGCGGATGGACGCGGACCTCGACCTGATGCGGGCCATGCACCTTGGCGCGTATCGGTTCAGCGTAGCCTGGCCCCGCGTGCAGCCGACGGGCAGCGGCCCCGCCAACGGCGCCGGGCTCGACTTCTACGACCGGCTGGTGGACGGGCTGCTCGAGCGGGGGATCGACCCGTGGCTGACCCTCTACCACTGGGACCTCCCTCAGCCGCTCGAGGACCGCGGCGGGTGGCCCGAGCGGGAGGTCGTGGCACGCTTCGGCGAGTACACGCGGCTCGTCGTCGATCGACTCGGAGATCGCATCCGGCACTGGATCACGCTCAACGAGCCGTACGTCTTCACCTTCATCGGCTACGGCGATGGACGGCACGCGCCCGGACGCCGGGACTGGCCCGCGGCACTGCTCGCCGCTCACCACGCGCACCTTGCGCACAGGGAGGCGGTGGCCGCCATCCGGGCCGGCGTTGCCGACGCCGACGTCGGAATCACCCTCAACCTCTATCCCACCGAGCCGGCCACCGAGTCCGCCGGCGACGTGGTGGCCGCGCGGCTCAACGACGGCATGCAGAACCGCTGGTGGCTCGACCCGGTCTTCGGCCGGGGCTATCCGCGCGACATGATCGCCGCGTTCGGCCCGCTCCTCCGAGGCGTTGACGCCCGCGAGCTCGACGAGGGTGCCCCGCTCCTCGACTTCCTGGGGGTGAACTACTACAGCCGTGCCCGGATGATGGCTCCGACCGAGCAGCGGCCCGCCGTCTGGCCGCTGCAGATGGTGAGCGCGCCGCCCACGCTGCCCCTCACGGCGATGGGTTGGGAGGTGGACCCGGACGGCCTTCGCCGGATCCTGGGCCGGGTGACCCACGACTACGATCCGAAGGCTCTCGCGATCACCGAGAACGGCGCCGCCTTCGCCGACGTCGTATCGCCGGACGGCTCAGTGGTGGATGCGGATCGCCTGGCGTACTTCCAGGGCCACGTGGCGGCCGCGGCCGCTGCGATCGACGAGGGAGCGCCGCTGCGTGCCTACTTCGCCTGGTCGCTGCTGGACAACTACG
This sequence comes from uncultured Chloroflexia bacterium, assembly GCA_963840205.1. Classification (GTDB taxonomy): domain Bacteria; phylum Chloroflexota; class Limnocylindria; order QHBO01; family QHBO01; genus JACDBZ01. The sequence continues at coordinate 53,551 of CAWIXZ010000008.1, read as the reverse complement.
AGTGGGCCGAGGGCTACGCCAAGCGTTTCGGCATCGTCCACGTCGACTTTGACACGCAGGTGCGGACCGTCAAGGCGAGCGGCCAGTGGTACGCGGAGCTGGCGAAAACGGCGGCAGCCCACGCGCAGCGGGGAGCCTCGTAGCCTCCAGCTCCCGCCGACTTTCCCACCCAGCGGCTCATTCGGCGCATGAGTGGCCGATATTCCCGCCCCGCGGCAGGCGGAGCCACGAAGGGCGCGTCTGAAGCCCGGTCCCTGGCCGAACCTGCCATCACACGGCAATCGCGGCCATCGAGCCTCCAAATGAGCCGCCCGGAGAGAATTCGCAAACCGAACAGGCGTTCGCATCGGCTTCGTTCCTGCTAGCATTGAGACCGATGCCCTCGGACAAGATCGTCGTACGCGGCGCGCGCGAGCACAACCTCAAGAACATCGACGTGGAGATGCCGCGCGACCGCCTGATCGTGATCACCGGGCTGTCCGGCAGCGGCAAGTCGAGCCTTGCCTTCGACACCATCTACGCCGAGGGCCAGCGCCGGTACGTCGAGTCCCTCTCCGCCTACGCGCGGCAGTTCCTGGGGCAGATGGAGAAGCCCGACGTCGACCAGATCGACGGGCTCAGCCCGGCGATCAGCATCGACCAGAAGGGCGCCAGTCGAAGAACCCGCGGTCGACCGTCGGCACCGTCACCGAGATCTACGACTACCTGCGCCTGCTGTTCGCGCGCATCGGCCGCATGCACTGCCCGATCTGCGGCCGCGAGATCAGCCGCCAGGCCGTGGAGCAGATCGTCGACCAGATCTACGAGCTGCCGGAGGGGACCCGGATCATGCTCATGGCGCCGCTCGTCCGGGACCGCAAGGGCGAGCACGAGAAGCTGCTCGCCGGCGCCAAGCAGGCCGGGTTCGTCCGCGTCCGCGTGGACGGCGAGCTGCACGACCTCGACGAGGAGATCGAGCTCGACAAGAAGTTCAAGCACAGCATCGAGGTCGTGGTCGACCGGCTGGTCGTGCGCCAGGCCGATGAGGACGGCAACCCGCGGCCCGATGCGAGCCGCATGGCCGACTCGATCGAGACGGCGCTGCGCATGTCGGAGGGCCTCCTCCTCCTGCATCTGCCCGATGCGCCGCCGAAGGAGGCGGATCGGCTCTTCAGCGAGAAGTACGCCTGCCCCGAGCACGGAGGCTCGTTCGAGGAGCCGGCGCCACGCAACTTCAGCTTCAACTCGCCGCACGGGGCGTGTCCCGACTGCACCGGGCTGGGGTCGCGGCTCGAGATCGACCCGGACATGGTCCTGCCGAACGACGAGCTGTCCGTCGACGAGGGCGCGATCCTCCCGTGGCGCCGCATGGCGGCCACCGAGAGCTGGTTCAGCAAGATCCTCGAGGCGGTCGCGGAGCACTACCACTTCCGCACCGACCGCCCGATCCGCGACCTGAGTGAGAAGGCCCGCCAGATCCTGCTCTACGGCAACAAGGGGGAGCGGGTCGGGGTCCGCTACACGGCACGGAACGGGCGCACCCACACCTTCCGGACGACCTTCGAGGGCGTCATCCCGAACCTCACGCGGCGGCACAAGGAGACCGGCTCCGACGCCATGCGCGCGGAGTTCGAGCGCTACATGACCAACAAGCCGTGCCCGACCTGCAACGGCATGCGCCTCAAGCCGGAATCCATCTCGGTGACCGTCGCCGGCAAGAACATCATCGAGACGACGCGCCGATCGGTGACCGATGCGCTCGCCTGGTACGACAAGCTGCCAAACAAGCTGAACGCCCGCGAGAACCAGATCGCGCGGCAGGTGCTCAAGGAGATCCGGGCGCGGCTCGGGTTCCTGGTGGACGTCGGTCTCGACTACCTCACCCTCGACCGCGCGTCAGGGACGCTGTCGGGCGGAGAGGCGCAGCGCATCCGGCTCGCGACCCAGATCGGCTCCAGCCTGATGGGCGTCCTCTACATCCTGGACGAGCCGTCCATCGGCCTCCACCAGCGCGACAACGCGCGGCTGATCGGGACGCTGGAGCGGCTGCGGGAGCTGGGCAACACCCTGCTCGTGGTCGAGCACGACGAGGACACCATCCGCGCGGCGGACTGGGTGATCGACATCGGTCCGAAGGCCGGTGAGCACGGCGGCGAGCTCATCCACTCCGGGTCGCTCGAGGGCCTGCTCGAGAACCCGCGCTCCATCACCGGCGCCTATCTGCGCGGCGAGAAGTCGATCCCGGTGCCGCCGAGCACCGCCGCAACGGGCGGCCGGACGCGCTGGTCGTCCGCGGCGCCAGGGAGAACAACCTGAAGAACCTCGACGTGTCGTTCCCGCTCGGCCGGTTCGTGGCCGTCACCGGTGTGAGCGGCTCCGGGAAGTCGAGCCTCGTGACGCAGATCCTCTACCCGGCGCTGGCGCAGCGCATCTGGGGGGCGCGGGAGCCGGCGGGTAAGCACGACCGGATCGAGGGGATCGATCTGATCGACAAGGTCATCGAGATCGACCAGTCGCCGATCGGTCGCACTCCGCGCTCCAATCCGGCAACGTACACCGGCCTGTGGTCGCCGCTGCGCGAGCTTCTCGCGGCGGTGCCCGAGGCGCGCCTGCGCGGCTACAAGCCCGGCCGCTTCAGCTTCAACGTGAAGGGCGGCCGGTGTGAGGCGTGCGAGGGCGCCGGCATTGTCCAGATCGAGATGCACTTCCTGCCCGACGTCTACGTGCAGTGCGAGGTGTGCAAGGGCAAGCGCTACAACCGCGAGACGCTCGAGATCCACTACAAGGGCAAGAATGTCGCGGAGATCCTGGAGATGAACGTCGACGAGGCGCTCACGTTCTTCTCGGCCGTGCCGTCCATCCATCGGAAGCTGGAGACGCTCCACGACGTGGGGATGGGCTACATCCACCTCGGGCAGCCGGCGACGACGCTCTCCGGCGGCGAGGCGCAGCGGGTGAAGCTCGCCACGGAGCTGTCGAAGCGGGCGACGGGCAAGACCGTCTACATCCTCGACGAGCCGACCACCGGCCTGCACTTCGACGACGTCTCTCGGCTGCTCCAGGTGCTCTCCCGCCTCGTCGACACCGGCAACACGGTCATCGTCATCGAGCACAACCTCGACGTGATCAAGACCGCGGACTGGGTGATCGACCTGGGCAGGAGGGCGGGGAGAAGGGCGGCTACCTCATCGCCGCCGGCACGCCGGAGGAGATCGCCGCCATCCCGAGTCGCACACGGGCCGATACCTCCGCCCCGTCCTCGGCATGCGCAAGGCCGCGACGGCTCCCCCGCGCACTCGCCGTCGCCAGCCGATCGCCGTCGCCGGCTGACGTGGAGCGGTAAACCCCATAGGCGATCGGAAGACGCAACAACGCCCCCGACTCGGTCGGGGGCGTTGTGGTCGTCGTGACCGTCAGTCTCCGATGCCGCCGTCGGGCTCCACCGGGAGGACGACCTCGCCACCGATGCCGCCGTCGGGCTCGACCGGAAGCACGTCGGGTGAATTGGCCGCTGCGACCGCGGCCGTCCCAAGGACCACGACGGCGAGCAGGAGGAACGCGACCGCGGTACGACTGACGCGTTGCCGCAGTGAGGAAAGGAGGTACATGTGGAGATCCTTCTTTGTTCGAGTGGTGATAGATGGGCGTGTGCGCACGACACCGAGACGCCATGTGTACCGTCTTCGGTTTCTGAGACAAATGTCTCGTTGACGCGGTTGCTACGATCACGCCCGGCAAGCACCTCATTCGGGGATTGGCGTGTCCCACGTTCCCACCCCGGCGGCCGCGGCGAGTGTCTCCAGACCTCCCTCCTTCTTCGCGCTGCTCCGACGCAACTTCTGGCTGCTGTTCGGTGGCATCTTCCTGATCGCCGGGCTCCTCATCGGCTTCATCGGCGGCGGGATGCTGTGGCAGGAGTCGCGCTTCGCCTCCGAGTCTGTCGAGGCGGAGGGGACGGTGCTCGGAAAGTCGCTGAACCAGGCGACGAGCGACCGCGGCACCGAGTACTTCGTGAACTACCGCTTCACCGACGCGGGCGGGGGCACGCACGACGCGAGCGACCAGCTCGACTTCGGCGCCTGGGACGCGCTCGTCGAGGGCGGCCCCATCACGGTGCAGTACCTCGAGGGTGATCCGCTGACGAGCCGCATGGCCGGCGACGACTGGTTCTTCGCCTGGCTCTTCCTCGGTATCGGCGCCCTGACCGCCGCAATCGGCACCGCCCTCGTCATCCCGGGCATGCGGGGCCTTCGGCGTGAGAGGCGGCTCTGGACGTCCGGCACGCCTGCGTGGGCGACCGTCACCGGCCACGAGTCGGCGAACGTGCGCTTCAACGGGCGCTACCTGTGGCACACCACGTATCGGTACGAGGACGCCGCCGGCGCGACGCACGATGGCCGGAGCAACTACCTCGGCGAGGGCGAGGCGCATGGGTTCGCGGTCGGCTCGCGCGCGCTCGTCCGCTACGACGCCGGGCGACCATCTGACAGCGTCTGGATCGGCTCGACGGAGGAAACGGCATGAAGTCGCGCGCACTTGGGATCTGCCTCGTCGCCCTGTTCGTCGCGGCCTGCGCGGCCACGCCGTCCGCCACCCCCGAACTGACGCCAACCGCCACCGCCGCGGTGACCGCCGAGGTGACCGCCTCTCCGTCACCGACCGCCTCAGCCAGCCCGACCCAGGAGCCTTCGGAGCCCGCCGCACGCGACGCCGAGTGTGAGTCCGACCCTCCGACCGCCCAGTCGGACGACTGGACCGAGCACACAGGCGTCACGCCGGACTACCGGTTCTCGACGCCCTCCGAGTGGATCACGCGTGATGGGACCAGCCTCGAGATCGTGACCGCGGTGAGCCCGACGACGTTCGACACGATCGGCTTCCCGGACGTCGCGGTCATGCCGGTCGACCTGTGGGCGGCGCCGGACGGCTCCGGGGGCGTGAGCGCATGGGTGATCGAGTCGCGGATCGACACGCCGACGGACGAGCTGTTCCCCGACGAGCTCGCCTGGCTCGAGGACCAGCCGCAGATCGTCGAGGTCCTCGACGACAGCCTGGAGACCTGCATCGACGGGTCCGAGGCGCTTGGCTTCTCGTCGACCTGGGCATTCCCTGACGGCAACCGCTACATCGAGGTCTACCTCCTCCAGCGCAACGGGAAGATCTACGAGACGCAGATCACGGCGGAGGACGAGTCGGGAAGCGACGTCTTCGCCGAGGTGCTGCGAACCTGGGAGTGGACCGAGCCGCTCGAAGGAAGCGGCGGAGGAGACGACGGCGGCGGGACGGGCGACGCGGGCGAGGTGGGCGCTCAGCTCGACGACACCGACTTCGACGCCGCGGTCGTGATGAGCGACTTCGACCAGTCGGACTGGCCGGGCGCGCCACCGCCGCAGTCCGAGTCGGAGGATTCATTCGACCCCGACGCCCGCATCTGGCTCGTCTACAAGCTCGACGACGGTGTCACGGACACCGTCCTGCTCACGTGGTACTTCGAGGGACAGGCGGCGACCGACGCCAGCACCCTCGACTACGACGATGAGACCGCCTACGCATGGGGCTATCTCGACCCGGGCTCGGGCGGGTTCGACCCCGGAGACTGGGAGGCCGTCCTGGAGCTCGAGGAGAGCGGGGACCGCGTCACTGTCCCGTTCGAGGTGACGGACTGAAGCCCATCTCCGCGAGGAACGGGGAGGGGCGCGAGGGATCGAACGCGAGGACGAGCTGCCTCGTCGCCCGCGTGAGCGCCACGTAGGCGAGCCGGCGTTCCTCCTCCATGGCGCGGTCGGGGTCGGCGGCATCCACGAGCGAGCGGCGGTTCGGCATCCGGTCGGCTTCGAAGCCGATGAGGACCACGGTCTCCCATTCGCGGCCCTTCGACGCGTGCACCGTCGCGAGCTCGATCACGGCGGATGGGTCGCGCAGGGCGCCGATGCGCTTCCGGGCGGCGTGAAAGGCGGCCACGAACTCCCGCACGTCATCGAAGCCGACCGACCACCCCAGCAGCGCGTCGATCGCGGACAGGTCCTCCTCGGTGAGCTCGTCGGCGCCGTCGTCGCCACGGCTCCAGTCGCGCGCCGCCCGCAGCTCGTGGAGCGCGGCGAAGGGGTGCCGGTCCGACGGGGTTCCATTGAGCCCCTCCACGAGAGAGCCGACGCGCTCCGAGTCCATGGCCATTGGGACGGCGGCCGCATGTCGGATCCCGCCGCGCACGAGCGCCAGGAGCACGGGTGCGAGCTCCGCTCGAGTTCGCGTGAGGAAGCACACCGTTCGGCCGGCGTCTGCCTCGCGGGCCGCGAAGGCGGCCAGCGCATCGGTCCAGCTCGGATCGGACGTGCTCACTGCGACGATGTCATCGTCTGAGGCCGTGGCGCCAGCAGGCGCGCGTATCGGCTTCTCGAACCGCTCGCGGTTGACGGCGACCATGCGCGCGGAAGCCTCGACGACCTCGGCGGGGCATCGGTAGTTCGTGGCCAGCATCACCCGGTTGGCCGATGGATGGTCGTCGCTGAATCGCAGGATGCGGCGAACGTCTGCGAGGCGCCAGGCGTAGATCGTCTGGTCGTCGTCGCCGACCACGAAGAGGTTGTCCTCGGGCGCAGCGAGCAGTCGAACGAGCCGCAGCTGCGCCGCGTCCACGTCCTGGAACTCGTCGACGCACACGTGGCTGAATCGGGACTGCCACGCGCGACGGACGCGCGGGTCCGTCTCCAGCAGCTCCGCGGCGCGAACGACGAGGTCGTCGAAGTCCACCGCCCCCCGCGCACGGAGCATATCCGCGTATGCCGCGAGGGCGGCGACGGCTTCCGGTGGCGGCTCGCGACCCTCGACCTTCCATGCGGACAGCAGCGTGTCGAGCCGCGCGGGATCCGGCGGCGCGTCCTCGGACCCTGTCGCCGCCACCCGGCGCGCCGCACGCAGCATGGGCAGGCGGTCGGCCACGATGTTGCGACCCTCGCCGGCGCTCAGGAGGACCTGGCGGGCGAGGGCGTGGAGCGTCCGGATCTCGATCGGCGCGGCTCCGAGCCTGCGCTGTACGCGCGCGGAGAGGTCGACCGCGGCGTCCCGGTTGAAGGTGACCACGCAGATGCCGTCCGCCGCGACGCCCCGTGACAGCAGCACGCCGAGTCGTGCGACCAGCGTGGTGGTCTTGCCGCTGCCGGCGGGCGCGATGATCTGCGCCGGCCCGTCGGGAAGCGTCGCCGCGGCGCGCTGCTCCGGATCGAGGGATTCGACGATCGCGTCGATGGCCGGGGAGGTCGCGACGACGGTCACGGCCGCAGCCTGCGCCGCATGCCCTTACGCGCCGCTCACCGCCGGCTTACCGGGCTCTCACAGCTTTGCCATGCATCGCCGCAGTCACACCGCAGTCGGCCGGACGAGAATCGGCCGATGACGACCCACGCCAGCGCACCTGGACATGGAACGACTGACTCGCGTGCCGGGATGGCATACGCCGTACTGGCAGGGGTCTCAGCCGGGGTGCTGCTCTTCCTTCCGGTCCTGCTGCTCGGCTTCACGATGTCGGTGATTGCATCCGTCATGCGCGGCGATGTCGTGGCGTGGGTATCGGTCGTCGGCATGTCGTATGTGTTTGTCGGGGTCCCGGCGCTGATCTCGCTGCTCCTCCTCGTCATTCCGCTCCGCGCGCTCCGAGCGGCCGGTCGCAGGCTCGGCGGGGGGCGAGCTTTCCGCTGGGCGGGCGGCGCCCTGGCGGCGTGGCATGCGGGCGTGGCATTGCTGTGGGTCCGGGAGGCAGTCGGGCACTCCACCCCGGTGTCGGAGCGGCCCGAGCTCTGGTACGCCGTCGCGTTTGCGATCGCCGCCGTCGCGACGGTGGCACTGACCGTCGTGGCCGCCAAGCGCGCGGCGCGAGCCGCGATCGCCCTCGGCGTCGGCCTCACAGTGGGCCTCCTGGCCCTCGTGGCCGTGCTGGTCTCAGTCTGGGGCGACCCTCCGAGGATCGCGTCTACTGCCCAAACGGTGCACATCGTGGTCGCTTCGTCCGAGGTGCGCCTCGAGCCCGCGACCGTGCATGCCGGGGACGTCTACTTCGTGTTGCAGGGAACCGATGCGGAACAAGCCGGGTTCGCGTTCGTCCATTCAGGCTATGGGTCGCAATGCTGCGACACGCCAGATCCCCTCAGCGACGACGATGTGGACCGCCTCGCAGAGGGCGATTACCAGGGGACGGCCATCGAGGCTGGGTGGGGGGAATACTCGACGTTCACGCTGGTTGAGGGGAACTACGCGTTCCTGATCGGCAGCACCGAGCCGGGGGTCCCGCCGCACCGGATGACGGTGCTCGAGGTCGTGCCGTGACAGTGGCCGGGGCGCTCGCTATCGGTCTCGGCAAGTGGTTGCTCGGTAGGCGGCCGAGCGCACCAAGTATTATCCGGGGTGCCAGGAGGACTCGGCGGTGAGCGAGAACGAGCCAGGGCAGGCGGGCACGAATTGGCTACTGCGGCTGCGGGGCTGGTTCGCGCGTACGGCGGCGACGCCACGTGGGCGCGCCGTCCTCGGCGGGTCGGCGCTGGCCGCCGGGGTAGCCGTCGTGCTCGCCATCATGTTCGTTGCGGGCCCGCGTGGTGGTGCCCCGGGCGCTTCGCCCGGCCCGAGCGACCAGGGAGTCGCGGGCGTCTCGCCGAGCCCCCGCCCTCCAATTGAGTTCCCGTGGGACGTCACGTTCGAGATGTCGGCCACGATGGTCGATGCCTCGGGCGTCCACCCTGATACGGAGTTCGTGCTCACCAGCGCGGATGACCTGCCGGTGGACACCGTGCTTGCGCTGCTCCGCGTCGAGCCGGAGGTGCCACTGAACGTCGCGCGCGAGAGCGCCGGGCAGTACCGCATTCGCGCGGAGGATGCGTTGGAACCCGGCGAGATCTACAGGTTCGTACTTCAGGACGTGGGTGCTCCGACTCCGCATGTGCTCGCGTCCTTCGCCTTCCAGACCAGGACGCCGGTCGGCGTGGTGCAGACCATCCCTCGCGACCAGTCCACGGGCGTGCCGATCAACACCGGTATCGAGCTGACGTTCACGCAGGAGGGCGTCGAGGACATCGAGGGTCACTTCCGGATCGAGCCCGCCGTTCCCGGCACCTTCGAGATCCATCGGCGGACCATCGTGTTCGTCCCGCAGGGTGGCCTCGCCCCGGCCACGCTGTACACCGTCACCGTCACCGGGGGGCTGACGGTCGCCGGCTCGGACGAGGTGATGGCGGACGACCTCGTCTTCCGGTTCGAGACGGCAGATGAGAGGCGCACGGGCGAGATCGGCCGGCCGTACCTCAACTTCACGCGCAGGACGGCGGAGTCCTCGACAAGCGAGGCCCCCGCGCTGGAGACCTACCTCACCGCGGAGGTCGAGGTGACGCTTTCGGTGCAGGTGTTTCGCTTCGACGGCGCCGAGGGTTTCCTCGATTCGCTCGAGGAGTACGAGCAGCTTCCGGAATGGGCGGGCGCCACGCGCGAGGGCTTCGTCACGGACACCGTGGGCCTGGAGCAGGTCGCCGCCTTCGACGCGGCCGTTCAGCGAATCGGTGCGTCCGGCAAGGCCTACATCCAGTTCCCCGCGCCACTCCCCGCAGGCTTCTACGTCGTCCAATCCGAGTTCGACGGTCAGCCGTTCCAGGCGTGGTTGCAGGTGACGGACCTCGCGACATACGCCGCGGTCGCGGAAGACCGAACTCTGGTGTGGGTGAACGACGTGCTGACGCAGGGGCCTCTGGCGGACGCGACGGTCGAGTTCATCGGCGCGGAGAGCTCTGGCCAGACCGGCAGCGACGGAACCCTCACCCTGGACACGCCCGCCGAGTCCGTTCAGACGCGGCCGATCGATGGCTTCTCCGGCGGCACAAACTCCGAGGTGCGCGGCAGCCTGCTCGTCACGGCCCCGGACGGACGGGTGGCCGTCGTGCCGCTTGGCTACACCGATGGCTACTTCTTCTTCGGCTACTCGCTTCCCGCACAGTTCAACGGCGACGCCTACTGGCGCCACCTGTCGACCGACCGACCGCTCTACCTTCCGACCGACACGCTCCGGTTCTGGGGCATCGCCCGGCAACGGGAGAACCCAGGCCCCAGGACCGTGACGGTCCAGCTCAGGAGCTACTCGTACATCGGCTACGACTACCAGCCGGTCGTCGTGGTGGAGACCGACGTGGAGACGAACGCGCTCGGCACCTTCACCGGTGAGCTGGCCTTCGCGGGACTCTCGCCCGAGGGGTACGACCTCACGATGAGTGTCGACGGCGAGGTGATCGGTCAAACGTTCGTGCAGGTCCAGACGTACACGAAGCCGGCGTATCAGCTCCGCGTGGTCCCCGACAGGCTCGCGGCATTCGCGGGCGAGCCGATCACGTTTTCCATCGAGGCCACCTTCCTCGAAGGCAGCCCCGTCCGCGGGCTCGATCTCACCTACGGCGGCTCATCAACGGGGCAGGTGACGACCGATGAGAATGGCGTCGCCAGCGTCACCCTGACGGCAGGGGAAGGCGACGGTGCCGAGTTTGGCGTCAGGCAGGCGTACCTTTCGGTGGCTCCCGTGCTCGCCGAGGAGGGCGACATCATCGGTGAGGCACCGGTCTCGGTGTATCCGGCAAGCGTGACCAGCCTGGCCGAGACCGACGTGGAGGGCGCGGAGGGCGTGATCACCGGGACGGTCCGTTTCGTCGACCTGTCGGGCATCAACGAGGGGACTGCGACGACCGGTCGCCAGGAGGACGTCCTCGGCGCCCCGGCGGAGGGCGTCACCGTGTCGTTCGACGTCACCGATGTCTCGTACCTCGAGAGCGAGGTGGGCGAGTACTACGACTTCATCGCCAAGATCGTGCGCAAGCAGTACGAGTACACCGTCGTCCGGGCCCCGCTCGGCACGTTCACCGCGGTGACCGACGGGGACGGCGCCTTCCGTTCATCGTTCCCGCTCGATCCTGCGCGTACCTACGAAATCGACATGCGCACGGTGGATGCCGAGGGCCGCACCGAGGCACAGCAGCTTTACCTGTCCGGCCCGCAGAGCGCCTTCTTTACGCCGCACGATTACGTGTACCTGAGCGGGTTCGACCTGCAGCCGACGCTCGGAACAGTTGTCTCGGTGGCGATGCACCGTGGCGCGGGCGAGCTTCCGTCGGGCGGGGCGAATCGGTACCTCTTCGTTGAGGCGCAGCGCGGAGTCCACGACTACGTCGTCCAGGGAGACTCTACGTACGAGCTCGAGTTCGGGGAGGACGACGTCCCGAGCGTCAGCGTGATCGGGGTTTGGTTCAACGGCCGCACCTACCTAGAGGCGACGAGCTTCCAGCCCATCAGGTTCGACCCCGCCGAGCGCGGGCTCGAGATTCAGATCTCCCCGGACAGGGAGCGCTACGAGCCGGGCGCCGAAGCGACGCTGGAGATCACGGTGACGGACGTGAACGGAGAGGTGCAGCCGGACACCGAGGTCAACCTCGCCGTGGCTGACGAGGCGCTGTTCCTGGTGCAGGGCGGCGGGCTCTTCTCGCAGGAAGTCCTGCCGGCCGTCTACGCGAGTGTCGGCAGCGGGATCCTGCGCACCTACGTCTCGCACCAGTACCCGACCGACGTCCCGCAGACCGGCGGTGGCGCGACTACCGGCGGTGGCCGCCGCACCGACTTCGCGGATAACGCCTTCTACGGGACCGTCACCACCGACGCCGCAGGGCACGCATCGGTCAGCTTCACGCTGCCTGACAACCTCACCTCGTGGCGCGTGACGGCACAGGCGTTCACCGACCGCATCCTCGCGGGCACCGGCCTGGGCAGGGTCCCGGTGGGGCTGCCGTTCTTCGTCGACGCGACCCTGAGCGACGAGTACCTCGTGACTGACGAGCCGGAGATCCGGCTGCGCTCGTTCGGCACGGTGCTCGAGGCGAGCGACGAGGTGACGTTCTCGGTCAGCGCTCCCTCCCTGGGTCTCGACGAACCCGTCGAGGTGAGCGCGGCGGGGTTCGAGGCTGTGCGGGTCCCGCTGCCGGAGCTGCGCGAGGGCGAGCACGAGATCGTGATCCAGGCCCTCTCCGGGAACTACGAGGACGGCCTCGTCCGCACGGTTCGGGTCGTCCAGTCTCGGCTCCTGGCCGCGGCGACGCGCTTCTATGAGCTGGAGAGCGGTCTGCTCGTGGAAGGAAGCGAGAGCGGGCCGACCCGCGTCGTGTTCTCCGACCACGAACGCGGCCGCCACTACGCCACGCTCCAGCAGCTCACCTGGGGGTACGGCGATCGGCTGGACCAGCGCCTCGCTCGCGACGTGGCGATAGAGCTGCTTGCGGCCTTCTACCACGAGGAAGGCGGTGGTGGTGGCGAGGCGTTCGATGCCTCGGCCTACCAGGCACCGGAGGGCGGTATCGCGCTCTTCCCGTACGCGGGGCAGGACCTCACGCTCAGCGCACGCGTCGCCGCCATCGCCCCAGACCGCTTCGGCAGCGCTGGCCTCGTCCGAACGTTCCTCGGCGTGCTGGGAGATCCGGGCGAGACCCGCGAGCGCCAGGTGATCGCGCTCTATGGACTCGCCGCCATGGGCGAGCCGGTCCTCGTGCCACTCCAATCCCTGCTCACGGAGGCGGACCTGACGTGGCGCGAGCGGCTGTACGCGGGCCTCGCATTGATGGAGGTGGGCGACGACGCCGGCGCGCGTAGCGTGCACGAGGCCCTGATCGACGAGTTCGGCGAGAGCGTGGAGCCTGCCTACCGTCTTCGCATCGGAACCGATCAGGACGACACGTTGGAGGCCACCTCACTGGCCGCGATCCTCGGCGCGGGGCTGGGCGACCCACGCGCCCCTCAGCTCTTCGACTACACGACCGCGAACACGACGAGGGATACCCTCGTTGAGTTGGAGCAGATCGCCTTCCTGGTAGAGGCGTTGCCTCGGCTCTCGTCCGCGCCCGTCCGCCTCGCCTACACGGTTGACGGCGAGCGAACCGAGGTATCGCTGGAGAGCGGCGACTCGCATGCGGTCATGCTCACGGCCGAGCAGCTGGCGAGCCTTCGGCTGGAACCCATCGAGGGATCCGCGGGTGTGGCGTCGTTCTACACGGCGCCGCTCGATCTCACGGCCGTTGAGGTCGACCCCGACGTGACCGTGCTGCGCAGCTACGGCACCGACCCGGCGGCGTTCCAGGAGGGCCAGCTGGTGCAGGTATTCCTCACCGCGCAGTTCGGTCCGCAGGCGCTCGACGGCTGCTACCAGCTCACCGACCTGTTGCCGTCCGGGCTGCGGCCGGTGACACGAATGAATGCGTGGTACCACCAGGCCACCGTCAACTACCCGTATCGGATCGACGGCCAGCGTGTGAGCTTCTGCGTCTCCAAGGATCCGTCCAACCAGGGAGCGTCGTACTGGGCGCGGGTCGTCGGCACCGGTGAGTACACGGCCGAGCCGGCGGTCATCCAGTCGATGCAGAGCGCCCGGAGCATCAACTTCTCGGCGCCCAACCCGGTGACGATCGAATAGCCCGACGCCGCCGCGGCTATCCTTCCGCGCCCATGACCCAGCGGACGGCGGACGCTACCACGCACGGCGGCCTTCGGCGCCGGAGCCGCGTCCGGCTGGCCGACGTGCCGCGGCTGCTGGTCGGCGGCATCGTCCAGCTCGGGGCGCTGTTCGGTGGGCGCTACCAGCGCGTCGAGGGCGCCCATGTGCTGGTCGAGGACGACGAGCGCCGGCATCCTGGTCGTGCGCTCCACGTACATGGGTCCGGGCTGGATGCTGCCGGGCGGCCGGGTCGAGCGCGGCGAGACGCCGCAGGCCGCCGCCGAGCGCGAGACGCGGGAGGAGACGGGGCTCGAGGTGGCGGTGGATCGGCTCCTCCTGGTCGAGGCCTACCGGCCGAAGGACGTGAGCTTCGTCTTCGGGGCGCGCGTGGTCGGTGGGACGCTGGACCCGCAGCTCGGCGAGATCGCCGAGGTGGGGTGGCTGAGCCGGGAGGAGCTCGCGGGGAGCTCGCGTCGGCTGCATCGGCTCCTGGAGATGATCGACGCGGCGGGGGAGGGAATCGCCTATCGAGGCCCGTCGGGCTGACTGGCGCCCGCGTCGCCCGTGCGAGCCGTCCAAATTCACGCCAGGTAACCGTTATCAGCGCAGACGGCCCATTCGGCGGTCCAAATTCACGCCCTGTGTGAATTCGACACCTTCACAGGCCACCTGATCCGCATAACGCACGCCTGGTGTGAATCCGCACCTTTCGCGCTGAGATCGCCGCAGGGGGGAGCGTGAAACGAGCCTAGAATCGGTTCAGTGAGCCCCGCCCCTCAGATCTCGCCGCAGCTTCAGGCCGTGCTGCGTCAGCTCCCCACCAAGCCCGGCGTCTACCTCATGAAGAGCGCCACGGGCCGGGTGCTGTACGTCGGCAAGGCCGATTCGCTGCGCTCGCGCGTCCGCTCGTACTTCACGGCCCGCGGGCCGGAGGACGCGCGGATCAGCCGCATGGCGGCGGAGGCGGCTGACGTCGAGTACATCGTCACCGACACGGTGAGCGAGGCGTACCTCCTCGAGAGCAACTTCATCAAGGAGCACCGGCCGCGCTTCAACATCCGGCTGCGCGACGACAAGTCGTACCCGTTCGTGAAGATCACCCTGGGCGAGGACTTCCCGCGCATCGTGCGCACGCGCAAGCTCAACCGAGACGGGAGCCGATACTTCGGGCCGTACGCATCGGCCTCCAGCGTCGACGAGACCCTGAAGCTGCTCCGGAAGATCTTCCCGTTCCGGACCTGCAATCTCGACATCCCGGAGGGCAAGCGGGTCCTCGAGCGGCCCTGCCTGCTCTACTACATCAACCGATGCCAGGGCCCCTGCATCCAGGCCATCCCCAAGCCTGAGTACCGGGCCACGATCGACAGCATCGTCGACTTCCTGGAGGGCAAGCAGGAGCCGATCGCCGCCGACCTGCGCAACGAGATGGAGACCCACTCCGACGCCCTCCGCTTCGAGCAGGCGGCCGTGACGCGGGACAAGCTGCGGGCCGTCGAGCGGACGATGGAGCAGCAGAAGATGGCCGCGTTCAGCCGGGCCGAGCACGACGTGATCGGCATGGCGCGCGAGGAGGACGAGGCCTGCCTCCAGGTGATGCAGGTCCGCAACGGGAAGCTCATCGGCCGCGAGCACTTCATCGTGGAGGGCGCACGCGACGTGACCGATGCGGAGGTCCTCGGCTCCTTCCTTCAGCAGTACTACGCGACGACCGATGCCCTACCGCGGGCGCTGCTCGTCCCGCTCATGCCGGCGGACGCCGACGACCTCGCCGCATACCTCGCCGACCGGCGCGGCGTGCGCGTGACGATCACCGTCCCCGAGCGCGGGGAGAAGCGGCGTCTCGTGGCCATGGCCAGCCAGAACGCGGTCGAGGCGCTGTCACGGGAACGGGCCGAGTGGCTGGCCGACACGGCGAAGCGCGACGAGGCGCTGGGCGACCTGTCCCACGCCCTCGGTCTGCCGCGGCTGCCCGAGCGGATCGAGTGCTTCGACATGAGCAACATCCAGGGCACGAGCGCGGTCGGCAGCATGGTCGTGTTCGTGGAGGGCAAGCCGGAGCCGCGCGAGTACCGCCGCTTCCGGATCCGTTCCGGCGAGACGCCCGACGACTTCCGCATGATGTCCGAGGTGCTGCGACGCCGTTTCAGCCGCGCGGCGCGGATCCGTGCGGAGACCGGCGCCCTGTCGCTCGCGGCGGTCGGCGCGGACGAGGCGCCGCTCGACACCGACGCGCCTGAGGAGGGGGAGCGACCGCGGGACGTCGGCTGGGCCGTGCCCGACCTCGTGATCGTGGACGGCGGCAAGGGGCAGCTGTCGGCGGCCGTGCAGGTGATGAGGGACCTCGGCCTGACCGACGTCCCGCTCGCGGGCCTCGCGAAGCGGTTCGAGGAGCTGTACGTGCCGGGCCGCTCCGATCCCATCGTCCTTCCGCGGCGATCCCAGGCGCTTTACCTGGTCCAGCGCATCCGCGACGAGGCGCATCGGTTCGCCATCACATACCACCGCGACGTGCGGGGCAAGCGCGCGCTGCGCAGCGAGCTGGACGACATCGAGGGGATCGGCCCCGGCCGCAAGAAGGCGCTCCTCAAGCGCTTCGGCAGCGTGCGACGCATCCGGGAGGCATCAGTCGAGGAGGTCGCGGACACCCCCGGCATCAGCCGTCCCCTCGCCGAGCGGCTCAAGAGCCACCTCGCCCGCGAGGGCATGCTCGCCTAGGGTGGGCGTCCCGCGTGGCATAATCCGGCCGACCGCCGCCGGTGAGCGGCGCGTTTCGTGTCAGCGGCAGCGGGCTCCGCGCCGCGACGTTCCAGCGATCGAGGACCGTACAGCCACAGCATGACCTGGCGTCGCATCGCGCCCTGGGTGATCGGGTTCATCACCCTCGTGGCCATCTTCATCGACCTGCCGCGATCGGTCCCGGCCTTCTCCTGGCTGCCCCGCGAGGTGGCCGGCGTCGAGTTCCGCACCGTCCTCGGCCTCGATCTCCAGGGTGGCCTGCGCGTCACGCTCGAGATCGAGCCGCGCTCCGACCAGGAGATCACGGAGGAGGACGTCGAGACCGCGCGCGACATCATCGAGCGCCGCGTCGCCGGAATCGGCGTCACCGAGCCACAGGTCCGCACCGAGACCGCCGGCGACGGGTCGCGGCGGATCGTCGTGGAGGTCCCCGGCGTCAACGACCCGAACCAGATCCGTCAGCTCGTGGGCTCGACCGGGCAGCTTCAGTTCATCGACCCGCTGGGCCAGCAGCTCCAGGAGGGCCAGGACATCTCGGAGCTGCTCGCGACGGGAGCCGTGCGGGAGCTCTTCACCGGCGGCCAGATCGAGCAGGGCAGCGTCGCGCCCGACGCCCAGGGGAACGTCATCGGCGTCTCGTTCAACCTCGCGCCGGAGGGCCGCGACATCTGGTGCAGCTTCACGACCGCGAACGTGAACCGGCCGGGGCCGATCGCACTGGACGAGACGGTCATCACCACCCCGAACATCCAGAGCGCCATCTGCGCGGGCACCACGATCATCACGATCGGCCCGCAGACCCCGGAGAACGAGGTCGAGCGCACGAACCTCTACAACACGCTGCGGTTCGGCGCGCTGCCCGTCTCGCTCTCGGAGCAGGGCTTCGAGGAGGTCGACCCGACCCTCGGCGCCGACTTCCTGGTCCAGGCGCTCGTGGCCGGCGGAGTTGGCCTCGCGCTGGTGCTGCTCTTCATGATCGCGTACTACCGGCTGCCCGGCGTCCTCGCCGCCCTGGCCCTCATCTTCTACACGCTCGTCGTGTACGCGATCTTCCGCCTCATCGGCGTCACCCTGACCCTCGCGGGCGTTGCCGCCTTCATCCTCTCGATCGGCATGGCCGTGGACGCGAACATCCTCATCTTCGAGCGCATGAAGGAGGAGATCCGTTCGGGCAAGACGCTGGGGCCGGCGATCGAGGCCGGGTTCAACCGCGCCTGGTCGAGCATCCTCGACTCGAACGTCGCGAGCCTGCTGGTGGCGAGCTGGCTGTACTGGCAGGGGACGACCGTGGTGCGCGGCTTCGCGCTCGTCCTGATCATCGGCGTGCTGGTGAGCATGTTCAGCGCGGTGACCGTCACGCGAACGATGCTGCGCTTCGTCACCCGCACGAGCTGGGGCCGCCGCCTCGAGCTCTATCACGTGGAGCGCTGACCGATGTACGACATCGTCGGCAAGCGCAACCTGTGGTTCGCGATCAGCGCGCTCCTCACCATCCCCGGGCTGATCTTCATCTTCCTGGGCGGCCTCAAGCCGTCCATCGACTTCACCGGAGGCACGGAGTGGGAGGTCCGCCACGCGGATCAACCGTCCGCGGACGAGATGAGCGTCGCGCTCGCGGAGCTCGGATACGCCGATGCGATCATCACAGAGCTGCCTGATGGCTTCCTCCGCATCCGCACTGAGCCGATCGACCTCATCCCGGCCGAGGAGCCGGGGGCGTCACCGAGCGCCAGCGAGTCCGCGTCGGCATCGGCCTCCGCCGAGCCAAGCGCGAGCGGCGAGCCGTCCCCATCGGAATCGGCCTCCGCGTCCGCATCGGCTGGGGCATCGCCGTCAGCGTCGCCCGATGCGAGCCCTGCGCCGATCGCGGCGGGCACGGAGTTCGCCGACCTCGAGGAGGAGCTGGATGCTCGATTCGGTACCGGCGACCCGCGCCTGGTCCGGACCGTCGGCCCGCTCATCGGCGCCGACCTCATCCGCAGCTCGGCGATCCTCATCGGCATCGGCGAGCTCTTCATCCTGCTGCTACCTGTGGATGCGGTTCGGCTTCCGATTCGGCACGGCGGCGATCGTCGCGCTGCTCCACGACGTCATCCTGGTCGTGGGCACCTTCGCGGTCCTCGGCTACTTCTTCAACCTGGAGTTCGACGCGCTGTTCGTGACCGCGCTCCTCACCATCATCGGCTTCAGCGTGCACGACACGATCGTCGTCTTCGACCGCATCCGCGAGAACCGCGTCCGCCATTCCGGCGAGACGTTCGGGGCGATCGTGAACCACTCGATCCTGCAGACCATGGCCCGCTCGATCATCACGTCGCTCACCGTGGTGGTGACCCTCGGCGCGCTGCTGCTCCTTGGCCCCGCGACCATCCGGACCTTTGCCCTCGCGCTGCTCCTCGGCGTAGTCAGCGGGACGTACTCGTCCATCTTCAACGCGAGCCAGATCCTGGTCGCGTGGCACGAGTGGGACGCGAAGCGCAGGGCCCGACCCGTCCGTCGCCCGGTAACGAAACGGTAAGGCGAGGGCCCATCCGCGCGGACTAGCATGGGTCGGTGATCGTCCCGAGCCTCGAGTGGCTGCTTCCGGAGCCGCTGCTCGACCCTCCGGCGTTCATCGGCTTCGGCCGGCCGGTCTCCACCATGCTCGGTCGCCGTGGCTTCCGCGACGACGACCAGCTGACCCGCTTCCTCACCGCCGGCGCCGGCGCCCTCCACGACCTCTCGCGCATGGCCGATGCGGAACGCGCCCTCGACCGCATCGACGCGGCGCTCGAGGAGGGGGAGCGGATCGCCATCTGGGGCGACTACGACGCCGATGGCATGACCGCCATCGTCGTCTGGGTCCTGGCTCTCCAACGTCTCGGCGCCGATCCGATCCGCTACGTGCCGTCGCGCCTGGCGGAGGGCTACGGCCTGTCGGCGTCCGGCCTGCGGACTCTGGCGGCGAAGGGCGTCGGACTCGTCGTCACGTGCGACTGCGGCGTGAGCAATGGGGCCGAGGTTGAGGTGGCGCGGTCACTCGGAATCGACGTGGTCATCACTGATCACCACCTCCCGCCGGCCGAGCTGCCGCGCGCGATCGCCGTGGTCGATCCCCACCGACCCGACTGCGCCTATCCGGATCCCGACCTCACCGGCGCCGGCCTGTCCTACAAGCTCGCCGCGGCCCTCCTTGCCCGCCACGGCGCGTCGACCGAGGGGCTCGCCGCCATCGCCGCCATCGGCACGGTCGCGGACATGGCGCCGATGACCGGGGAGAGCCGCGCGATCGTCCGGCTCGGGCTGGAGGAGCTGGCGCGCACGTCGCATCCGGGCCTCCGCGCGCTGCTCACGCGGTCGTGCGAGGCTCCGGGTCAGCCCACGGCGCGCGACCTCGGCTTCGGCCTGATCCCGCGCATCAACGCGGCCGGCCGCATCGCCGACGCCGAGCTCGCGATGGCACTCCTCCTGGAGACCGACGCCGCGCGCGCGGAGGCGCTGGCCACCGAGCTGGAGGTCATCCACGAGCAGCGCCGCGAGATGACGAAGGTCGCGGTGGAGGCCGCGATGCTGCTGGCCGCGGAGACGCCGGGACTGACTCCGCTCGTCGTGCGCGACGACGCGTGGGTGCCGGGGCTGCTCGGGCTCATCGCCGGCAGGCTCGCCGACTCGCTCGCCCGGCCGGTGGTCGCCGCGGCGCTCGTCGGCGAAGAGGTGCGGGGCTCAGTGCGGGCACCCGTCGACTTCCACGCGTCCGCGGCGCTCGAGGCGTGCAGCGAGCACCTCCTGAAGCGCGGCGGCCACGCCGGCGCCGGCGGATTCAGCCTGGCGCCCGAGGCGTGGGACCCGTTCGTCGCCGCGTTCAGCGTGCTCGGGCGCCCGTTTCCGACGACGTCGGGAGGGGATCCGCAACGTCCGGGTCGCGTGCCCGTGGACCTCGTCCTCCACGCGCGCCACGTCGATTGGGCGCTCGCCGGCGAGCTGGAGCGGCTGGCGCCGTACGGGCCCGGGCATGTCGAGCCCGTCCTCGCGGTCACCGGCATGCGGGTCGCGGAGGTGAGACGCGTGGGGGCGCGTGAAGCGCATGCCAGCTTCCGGATGCGGCGCGGGATCGAGACATTCGACGCGATCGCGTTCGGCCTGGACGCCGGCCGGACGCTGCCCGAGCCGGGCACCGAGCTGGACCTCGTGGGGACCCTCGAGCGAGACACGTTCGGCGGGCTGCCGCGGCTCAGGCTCCGGCTCCTCGACTATGCCGAGGCGGCCGCCAGCCCGCTCCTCGCTCGCCGGTTGCCGGCCCCGGACCTCGCCCCGACCGGGTGACCGCCCCGCTCGATCGGCTCCGCGCGCGTCTCGAGCTGTTGGGCGCGCCGCTATGCCTGGGCGTTGATCCGCATCCAGACCAGCTCCCTGCCGAGCTGACGCGCGACGTGGCCGGGGTCGAGGTGTTCGCGCGTGGCCTCATCGAGGCCGCCGCCGAGCACGTGGTGGCGGTGAAGATCAACGTCGCCTTCTTCGAGGCGTTGGGATCCGCCGGCTGGGCCGCCCTCGAGCGCGTGCGGCACGACGTGCCGCCTGAGCTGGTCTGCGTCCTTGACGCGAAGCGCGGCGACATCGGGACGACGGCCGAGCGCTACGCCGCCGGCCTGTTCGGCCACCTGGAAGCCGATGCGGTCACCGTGTCGCCGTACCTCGGCGAGGACGCGATCGAGCCGTTCCTCGCCTACCCCGACCGGCTCGTCTACGTGCTGGCGCGGACGAGCAACCCGTCGGCCGGGCGCCTGCAGGACCTGGAAGTGGACGGCGAGCCGCTGCACGCCGCCGTCGCCAGGTGGGTGGCCGCCACGTGGCGAGACGGTCGGGTGGGGCTCGTCGTGGGAGCGACGGCGGCGGACGAGCTGGAACGCCTCAGGGCGCTGGTTCCGGGACCCGCCTTCCTGGTCCCGGGCGTCGGCGCCCAGGGCGGCGACCTGGCCCGCGCGGTGCGCGCGTGTCACGGTGGGTTGGCGCCGGGCCTGGTCGCGATATCCCGCGGAATCGCCGGCGCGTCGGCCGGGTCGGATTGGCGTCAGGCCGCGGCCGCAGCGGCCGAGCAGCTGCGAGGTCGCATGCGGGAGCTGGTGCTAGACTCGGAGGCGCAGCGCCGCTGACGCGGCGCGCATCGGAGGTTCTGACCCATGCCGGTCCCCGGTCCCGCTGAGCTCATTCTCGTGCTCGTCATCGTGCTGATCCTCTTCGGCCCAGGCAAGCTGCCGGACATCGGCAACGCGCTGGGCAAGGGCATCCGCGAGTTCCGCAAGGCGTCGAACGAGCTCGAGGACACGGTGCGCGGCGAACCGAAGCGCACGACCAGCGACGATCGCCCCACCGGCGAGACTCCGAACCACTAGGCCGGCGCGGCCACGCCTCACGAGCGCGTGACCAGCAGCCCACCGTCGGAGGAGCCTTCCCGAGCGCTCAGTCGCGATGAAGCCGCGACGATGAGCCTCGTCGAGCACCTCGACGAGCTTCGCAGCCGGGTCATCGTCATCGCCATTTCGGTGGTGGTCGCCGGGATCATCGGCTTCTTCCTCGCCGAGCCGATCATCGGCCTCCTCCGCGCGCCCCTGCCGGACGACCAGGACACGCTCTTTGCGTTCGGGATCGGCGAGTCGCTCGGCGTCCGCCTGAAGGTTGCCCTGTACGTCGGGATCGCCCTGTCGGTGCCGGTGATCCTGTACGAGTTGTGGCGATTCGTGACGCCGGGCCTGACCCGGCACGAGCGCCGGTTCGTCTGGCCGCTCCTGGGTGGCGCCATCGCGCTGTTCGCGCTGGGCATCGGCCTCGGCTACCTGGTGATGCCCTTTGCCGTGCAGTTCCTGCTCTCGCTCACCCTGCCGGGCGTCGACCCGCTGCTCCGGCTCACCGACTACGTGACCTTCACCCTCACCGTCATGCTCGCCTTCGGGCTCGCGTTCCAGTTCCCGGTCGTCCTTCTGCTCCTGGGGCGGGCCGGGATCCTCAGCTACTCGTTCCTCTCGCGACGTCGGAGGCAGGCAGTCCTGCTCATCGTGCTGTTCGCGGTGATCGCGACCCCCGGCGGCGACCCGCTCAGCTCCGCCGTCCTCTCGCTGGTGATGTACGCGCTGTTCGAGGCGACGCTCCAGCTCATGCGCACGTCGCGGCGGTGAGCGTCTGGCTGCTGACCGATGAGGCCATGGACCGCCACGCGACTCCCGGGCACGCCGAGCGTCCCGACCGGCGCCGGGCGGTGGCCGACGGCGTCCGGGATGGGGCGTCCGCGGCCGCAGCCGAGCTCGTCGAGCCGGCCGTCGAGGAGCTCGGGGACGCGGATGTGCACCTCGTGCATGCCCCCGAATACCTCACGCTGCTCGCGGTGGTCGAGGTCCGCGGCGGGTGGCTCGACCCGGACACGTACGTCGTCCCCGGCTCGCTGCATGCCGCGCGACTCGCCGCCGGAGCCACGGTCCAGGCCGCGCGCGCGGTCGCGTCGGTCGACGCCGAGGTCGCATTTGCCGTGGTGCGGCCGCCCGGCCACCACGCCGACGTGGGTCGCGCGTCCGGCTTCTGCCTGCTGAACAACGTGGCGCTCGCAGCGGCCGTGCTGCGCCGCGACGGCCTCGCGCAGCGGATCGCCGTCGTCGACTGGGACGTGCACCACGGAGACGGCACCCAGGCGATCTTCAATGCCGATCAGGACCTCTGCTATGCGTCAACGCACCAGTCGCCCCTGTACCCGGGCACCGGGTCCGCCGCGGAGCGGGGGAGCGGCGCGGCGGAGGGCACCAAGCACAACCATCCGCTGCCGCCGGGCGCCGCGCGATGGCGAGTTTGTTGCCGCGTGGCGAGACCACCTCTTGCCGGCGATCGAGGCGTTCCGGCCCGAGGCAATCCTCGTCTCGGCCGGCTACGACGCGCACCGTGACGACCCGCTCGCGCACCTCGAGGTGAGCGACGAGGGGTTCGGCGACGTGGCCCGCCTGGTCGGAGCGCTCAGCGCTCGCCTCGGGCTGCCGGGAGTCGCGCTCACCCTGGAGGGCGGCTACGACCTTGCCGCCCTGCGGGCCTCCGCCGGGGCGACGGTTCGCGGCCTGCTGGAGGGTCGCAACGGCCCCGAATCGTGCGTGAGCGCGGGTATACTCGCCACGGTCGAACACGGGAGACGCGGGTGCCACGCAGCGGAGCCATCGCGACGGAGCGTTCCCGCCGGAGCAGGAACGCGCCGGCGGTGAAGGAGACGCCCGCCGCCGCGCCGCCGGCCGTCACGACGGAGCACTTCCTCGTCATCAGCGGCCTTTCCGGCGCCGGGAAGAGCCAGGCGAGCAAGCTCTTCGAGGACATCGGCTACGCCTGCGTCGACAACCTCCCTCCGGAGCTCCTGGACGGCTATCTGAAGCTCCGGCGCACCGAGCCCGAGCGCTACCGTCGCGCGGCGCTGGTGCTCGACATCCGCGCCGGCGATCCCGCGCCCGCGATCGAGCGTGCCGCGACCGAGCTCAGGGCGCAGGGTTCGCGGCTGGAGCTCGTGTATCTCGAGGCGACCGACGCCAGCCTGGTGAGCCGATTCAGCGAGACCCGGCACCGGCATCCGCTCGAGACCGGCCGCGGCGGGGTCCAGGCCGGCATCGCCGAAGAGCGCCGCCGCCTCACGCGGACGCGCGAGATGGCCGACCACGTGATCGATACGACCGGCCTCTCGATCGGCCAGCTCAAGGAGCGGCTGCTCTCGATCGTGCCGCTCGAGGGCGCCGCACGCACGCTCGAGATCAGCATCGTCACATTCGGCTACAAGTTCGGGATGCCGCTCGACGCGGATCTCGTCTTCGACGTCCGATTCCTTACCAACCCCTACTGGCAGGCGGAGCTCAAGCCGCTCTCCGGCCTCGAGGCGCCGGTCCGGAAGTTCGTGCTCGACCAGCCCGCCGCCACGCGGTTCCTCGATCTCGTGGTCGAGATGCTCAAGATCACCGCTCCGGCGTATCGCACCGAGGGCAAGGAGCAGCTGCGCATCGCGCTCGGCTGCACCGGCGGCTACCACCGCTCCATCGTCCTCGGCGAGGAGCTCGCCGCGCGGCTCGCCGACCTTCCGGATGCCACCGTCTCGACCTTCCACAGGGAGCTGAAGCGATGAGGGGACCCCGCCTTCCGCGCTGGATGTACCCCGGCATGCACCTCAAGCGGTGGCTGCTGCTGCTGTTCGTGGGCATCGCCATCCTCGGCCTCGGTGCGGCGATCTTCATCCGCGACCTGTATCGGTCCGTCGACGCCGCCGAGATCCCGATCGTGTACTGGGTCACTGGCGCCTGGCTGGAGCCCGAGACCCGTGCCGCGATCGTCGCCATCCTCGGCCTGGCGCTGGCCGGCATCGGCGTGTGGGGTCTGATGCGCTCGGTGATCTCGCCGTTCGTCGCGCGCGGCGGCAGCGTGATGGAGGTCCTCTACACGAAGCGCTACCTCGCCCGAGGGCCGCGGATCGTGGCGATCGGCGGCGGCACGGGCCTCTCGACCCTGCTCCGCGGGCTGAAGGGCTACAGCGCGAACATCACCGCCGTCGTCGCCGTGGCCGACGACGGCGGCAGCAGCGGACAGCTGCGGCAGCAGCTGGGGATCGTGCCACCCGGCGACATCCGCAACTGCATCGCCGCGCTCGCCGATGCCGAGCCGCTCATGACGCAGCTCATGCAGTACCGCTTCCCCGCGGGCTCCGGCCTGGACGGTCACGCCTTCGGCAACCTGTTCATCGCGGCGATGACGGCGGTGACCGGCGACTTCGAGGAGGCCATCCGCGCGTCGAACCGCGTCCTCGCCGTCCGCGGCCAGGTGCTCCCGGTGACGAGCGTGCCGCTCAACCTCTCGGCGCGGCTGCGGTCGGGCCGTCACCTGCAGGGCCAGGTCGGGATCGCCCAGGCGGATGAGCCGATCGAGGAGCTGAGCATCGAGCCGGCCGACGTGCGCGCCACGCCGGAGGCGCTCGAGCGCATCCTCGAGGCGGACCTGATCGTCATCGGCCCCGGGCAGCCTGTTCAGCAGCGTCCTGCCGAACCTGCTCATCAGCGACGTGCGCGACGCGCTCGCCGCGGCGCCGGGTCTCAAGGTGTACGTCTGCAACGTGGCCACCCAGCCGGGTGAGACCGCAGGGCTCAGCGCGTCCGACCACCTGCGCGTGCTGTTCAACCACGTCGGCGAGGACCTCATCGACGTCGTCGTCCTCAACCGCAACCGCGGCGCGCGCCGGCCGCCGGGCTACACCGCTGAGCCAGTGGAGGTGGACGAGCGGCGCCTCGAGGAGCTGCCGGTCGTCATCGTCGAGGAGGACGTCATCGACGCGAGCAACGCGCACCGCCACGACCCGGCCAAGCTGGCGACCGCCCTCATGCGCCTCCAGCAGGAGGACCGCGGGCGAGCGGCCACGCCAGCGACGCATGCGGCGGCCAGCCCAGCGCGCCTCCTGAGCACGGTGCTCCTCGCCGGCGAGGTCCGGGGCGAGCTCGCTCGCATCCATCCCGCACGCGCCTGCTGCCGCCGCGCGGAGCTCGCCGGCCTGCTCCACGGCCGCGGCCGCTCGACGTTCCGAGACGCTCGACCACGCGACCGCGCGGACGGCCGTCCAGCTGGCGTCGTCGCTTGGAATCTCGGTTGCGCCGCCGCGCGCGCCTGCCGCTTCCTCGGGCGCCGGCAGGCACCACCTGGTCGTCGCACTCGACGCCGGCGCGGTAGGCCCGTGGGACTGGCGCGAGGCGCCGGCCTGCGACCGCCGCTCGTTCCTGCGTGGGGCGCTCCTCGGCTCAGGCTCGATCTCCTTCAGCGCGTCGGGGCCGCACGTCGAGTTCGTCGTCCGCGACGCACGCGCCGCCACCACCCTGCGGTCGCTCCTCGCGGCGCTGGACGTCCGCGCGCTGCGCAGCCGGCGCCGCGGCCGGCACGTCGTCTACCTCAAGGGCCAGGAGGAGATCGCCGCGCTCTTCCGCCTGGTCGGCGCCAACCGGGGCCTGCTGGAGCTCGAGACGCAGCGCGTCGGGCGCGACGTGCAGGCGCGGCTGAACCGCCTGCTGAACGCGGAGGAGGCGAACCTCGATCGCACCGTGCGCGCGGCGGACCGCCAGCTGCTGGCGATCGGGCGCCTCGAGGCGCAGGGCACGCTGGCTCGCCTGCCGATCGCGCTGCGTGAGACGGCCGCAGGTCGACGGCGCATGCCCGACGCCGATCTCGATACGCTTGCGACGGCGATGGGCGTGAGCCGATCGGCGGTGAACCATCGGCTCCGGCGACTGGTGGAGCTTGGCAGCAGCGAGGAGAAGGCCGATGCGGACCCCGGTCGTGGCAGGCAACTGGAAGATGAACCCGCCCACGCTGGCGGAGGCGGTCGAGCTCGCGCTCGCCGTCCGTGACGCCGCGGACGGCCTGACCGACGTCACGGCCGTGATCTGCCCGCCCACGATCTGGCTGACCGAGGTCGAGCGCGCGGTCGGCGAGCGGCCGGCTGGCCGATCGGCGCCCAGACGATGCACCACGAGGAGCGCGGCGCCTATACCGGGCGAGACGAGCCCGCTGATGCTCGCCTCGGTCGGCGAGCTTCGTGATCCTCGGGCACTCCGAGCGGCGCCAGTACGACGGCGAGACCGACGAGTCCGTCGGCCGCAAGGTGGCGAGCGCCGTGGCGCACGGCCTGCGGCCGATCGCCGCGGTGGGGGAGCGCGCCGACGAACGCCGGGCGGGTCAGACCGAGGCCGTCATCGATCGCCAGCTGCGCGCCGCGATCGCCGGGCTGGATCGCGATCCGCGGCTCCGGGCTCGTGGTCGCGTACGAGCCGGTGTGGGCGATCGGCACCGGTGACGCCGCGTCGCCCGACGACGCCCAGGCCGCCGCCGCGCAGATCCGCGCCATCCTGCGCGAGGCGGACCCCGACGGCGCGGACGAGATCCCGATCCAGTACGGCGGCAGCGTCACCGACGAGAACGCGGCGAGCTTCTTCGCGCAGCCCGACGTGGACGGGTCGCTGGTCGGCGGGGCCTCGCTCAAGCCGGACGCGTTTCGCCGCCATCCTGCGCGCCGCGGCCGCTCAACGCCGCGCGATCGAGGGCGTGACTCTCACCCTCGTCGTCCTCGACGGCTTCGGCCTGAACGACGACCCCGCGCGCAACGCCCTCCTGGACGCCGACATGCCGAACTGGACGCGGCTCGTGGCGGACTGGCCGACCGCGCGCCTCGACGCGGCCGGCGAGGCGGTGGGCCTTCCCGCCGGGCAGATGGGCAACAGCGAGGTCGGTCACCTCAACCTCGGAGCCGGCTTCCGCGTGCTCCAGGACCTGCCGCGCATCAACCAGGCGATCGCCGACGGCTCATTCCGCGAGAACGCGGCGCTGCGGGCGGCATGCCGGACCGCGCTCGAGCGGGGGACCCGCGTGCACCTGATGGGGCTCGTTGGCCCGGGAGGCGTGCACGCGATCGACGAGCACATCGTGGCCACCGCCGGCGCTCGCCGCGGAGCTCGGCCTCCCGCCCGATCGGGTGCTTCTGCACGCCTTCACAGACGGGCGCGACACCGCGCCTCGCTCCGCGGTGGCCTTCCTGCCGGCGCTCCTCGCGCACCTGGAGGGGATGGCGACGCCACGCCACCGTCATCGGCCGCTTCTACGCGATGGATCGCGACGCGCGCTGGGAGCGGACTGCCCGCGCGTACGAGGCCATCGTGCACGCCGTGGGGGAGCGCGGACCGAGCGGCGCAGCGGCCATCGCGGCCGCGTACGAGCGCGGCGAGGACGACGAGTTCATCGCGCCGACCGTCATCGGCTCCTACGCCGGTATGGGGGATGGCGACGTCGTCATCCACCTCAACTTCCGCGCGGACCGCGCGCGGCAGCTCACGCATGCCCTGGCGGACCCGGCGTTCTCGGCATTCGACCGCGGCGCACATCCCCGCGGGCTCATGGTCGTGACACTCACCGAGTACCAGGCACCGGACCAGCTGCCCGTGACGGTCGCCTTCGGCCCGTTGGTCATCGACTCGCTCCCGGCGCTGCTCGCGCGTCTGGGGAAGCGGCAGCTGCACATCGCCGAGACGGAGAAGTACGCGCACGTGACCTACTTCTTCAACGGGGGCGTGGAGGAGGAGCTCCCCGGCGAGGATCGGATCCTCATCCCGTCCAACCGGGAGGTCCCGACCTACGACCTGGCGCCGGAGATGCGGGCGGAGCCGATCACCGATGCGATCGTGGCGGCGATCGAGTCGCGGCTCGTACGACTTCATCGTGGCGAACTACGCGAACCCCGACATGGTCGGCCACACCGGCGTCTGGGATGCGGCGGTGCGCGCGGCCGAGGTCGTGGACGCCTGTCTCGGCCGGCTCGCAGACGCTGCCCTGGCCGCCGATGCGCCCCTCGTGATCACCGCCGACCACGGAAACATCGAGGAGATGCGTGATCCCGGACGGGAGGCCGCAGACCAAGCACACCACGTCGCCCGTGCCGCTCGTGCTCGTCGACCGCCGCCACGCCGGGGCGACGCTGCGCGACGGTGCGCTCTCCGACGTCGCGCCCACGCTGTGCGAGCTGCTCGGCATCGAGCCGGGTCCCGCGATGACCGGCACCAGCCTGCTGCGGGCCGGCTGACCCGCGTCAGAGGTCCTTTGTGCGGCACGACTGCACGAGGGCACATCTGCACAAACGCGTGCTGACACCGGTGGCGGATCGGCTGCTAGACTCCCTCGGCCATGGAGACCCCCCTTCTTCTCGCCCAGATGATCCTCGCTATGGCGCTCATCGCGTCGATCCTGCTCCAGCAGCGGGGGACCGGCCTGGGCGGCGCGTTCGGCGGCGAAGTCACCGCGTATCGGAGCCGCCGCGGCATCGAGCGCACCCTCTTCCGTCTGACCGTCGTGCTCGCCGTCCTGTTCGTCGCGTTCAGCCTGCTGAACCTCGTCCCGAGGGCCTGAGCCGAGGGGCCTCTGGTATCATCTGCCGCCGTGCCGAGGTGGCGGAATAGGCAGACGCGCTAGGTTCAGGACCTAGTGGCCGCAAGGTCGTGTGGGTTCAAGTCCCTCCCTCGGTACCAGCACCTGCCCAGGTGGCGGAATTGGTATACGCGTACGTTTGAGGGGCGTATGAGGCAACTC
This sequence comes from uncultured Chloroflexia bacterium, assembly GCA_963840205.1. Lineage (GTDB taxonomy): Bacteria > Chloroflexota > Limnocylindria > QHBO01 > QHBO01 > JACDBZ01. The sequence goes on along the minus strand of CAWIXZ010000008.1, from coordinate 24,252 downwards.
ATCCGGGTTCAAGTCCCGGCCTGGGCACCACTTCACCTTCGCTGACCGATGACGCCGCTCCCTCCAGGAGCGGCGTTTCGCTTCGCGCCGGGACCTTTACACCCTCCGTGCTCGGGTGTAGAACTCACCGACTTGGGTCGCACGTCAGGGGAGGCAGCACGATGCAGACGACGCGCTCGCTCTACGACCGATTGGGCGGTATCGACGCCATCAGCGCAGTGGTCGAGGACTTCTCGGGGCGCTGTGCCGCGGACGCCCGGATCAACGGCAAGTTCGCGCGCACCGACATCCCGCGGCTCCGGCAGATGCTGATCGACCAGGTCTGCGAAGCGACCGGCGGGCCGTGCACGTACAACGGTCGGGACATGCGCGAGTCGCATGCCGACATGGGCGTGACGCGAGGCGAGTTCGGTGCGCTGGTGGAGGATCTCGTCGCGACGCTCGACAAGTTCGGCGTGCCGAAGGCAGAGCAGGACGAGCTCCTCGGGATGCTCGGGCCGATGCAGGCCGACATCGTCGAGGTCGACTCGGACGAGACCGGAACGCCACTTCCGTCCGAATACCGCAACGCGCCGGCTCTCGCCCGGACCTGATCGCGCGGACTGCCCCTCGGCTAGCATGGTCGCCCCGGGGGCGGTTAGCTCAGCTGGTCAGAGCGCCTCGTTTACACCGAGGATGTCGGGGGTTCGAGTCCCTCACCGCCCACCACCCCTCGCGGGCGCGATAATGGCCGCGTCTCTCACCCGAGCAGCAGGAGCCCGCAATGCCAATCTGGGGCTGGATCGTCCTCGGCGTCGTCGTCCTTCTCGCGCTTCTCGCCGTCTTCACCTACAACGCGCTCGTCCGCCTTCGGAACCAGGTCGACGAGGCGTGGAACCAGATCAGCGTGCAGCTCAAGCGGCGGCACGACCTGATCCCGAACCTCGTCAACGCCGTCAAGGGCTACATGGACTTCGAGCAGGAGACGCTCACGCGCGTCGTCGAAGCCCGGCCAGGCGGCGGTGGCCGCGCAGGCCGGTGGCCCCGCCAACGCGGCGCAGACCGCGCAGGCCGAGAACTTCCTGACCGGAGCCCTGCGCCAGCTCTTCGCCCTCGTCGAGGCGTACCCCGATCTGAAGTCGAACCAGAACGTGCTCGCGCTCCAGGAGGAGCTGACCACGACTGAGAACCAGATCGGCTTCAGCCGCCAGCACTACAACAGCACTGTCCGGGAGCTGAACACCGCGATCCAGACCTTCCCGAACGTGCTGCTCGCCGGCCCGCTCGGCTTCAGGGAGCGCGAGTACTTCCAGATCGAGGAGGCCGACGCCGCCGTTCCGGAGGTGAACCTCCGCTCGGCGTAGGCCGATGAGCGTATCGGGCGCCGTCGCGCCCACGACGTTCTACCGCGAGATCGCCCGAAACCGTCGGCGAAGCTGGGTGCTCGTCATCGCCGTCGGGCTGGTGCTCGGTGCCCTGGGCTTCGCCATCGGCTACGCGACCGGCTTCGGCTGGGGAGGGCTGGTCATCGCGCTCGTCGTGGCGGCGCTGATGAGCATCGGCTCGTACTTCGCCGGGGACGCGCTGGTGATGGCCACGAGCGGCGCCAAGGAGCTCGACCGCGCCAACCCGGGCGAGGCCCACAAGCAGCTCATGAACGTGGTGACCGAGATGAGCCTCGCGGGCGGCCTGCCGATGCCTCGCGTCTGGATCATCGACGACAGCGCGCCGAACGCGTTCGCCACCGGACGGGACCCGAAGCACGCGAGCGTCGCGGTCACTACCGGCCTCCTCGACAAGCTGGACCGCGAGGAGCTGCAGGGCGTCATCGGTCACGAGATGAGCCACATCGGCAACTACGACATCCGCTTCACATTGCTCCTCGGCGTCCTGGTCGGCGCCATCGCGCTGCTCGCCGACTTCTTCCTGCGCTTCACGTTCTGGGGCGGCGGGCGGCGAGGCGGTGGCGACAACGACCGCGGCGGCGGGGGTGGGGCAGCGGCGATCATCCTCGTAGTGGCGCTGGTCCTCGCCGTGATCGCGCCGCTCATCGCGCGCATCATCCAGGCGTCGGTGAGCCGCACGCGCGAGTCGCTCGCCGACGTCACCGGGGTGGAGCTCACTCGCAACCCGCGTGGCCTGTCCAGGGCCCTGCGCAAGATCGCCGACGATCCCGAGGTCCTGGAGGTCGCGAACCGCGCGACGCAGCACCTCTACATCGTAAACCCGATCAAGTCGTTCGAGGAACGATCCAAGTCGCTCTTCGACACGCACCCGCCGATCGGTGAGCGGATCCGCACCCTCGACGCCGTCGCGGGCCAGTTCGGCGACCCAGCCGCGGCTCGGCAGACTCCCATCTGACGCCGTTCTCGGTTGCGACCCACGGACCGGGTGGGTATCCTCTGGCCCGCCGTAAGGTGCCGCGCGCCGAGGTAGCTCAGTCGGTAGAGCACCGCCCTGAAGAGGCGGGTGTCGTCAGTTCGATTCTGACCCTCGGCACCAGCCACGCGGTATCATCGGCGACAGCGGGCGGAAGTGGCTCAGTTGGTAGAGCATCACCTTGCCAAGGTGAGGGTCGCGGGTTCGAGTCCCGTCTTCCGCTCCATTTTCGTGTCCGGGCTGGCTCGCGAAAGGCTGGACCTGCTAGCGTGATTACGAGGCGTTGCCCCGTCGTCTAGTGGTAGGACAGCGGACTTTGGATCCGTGAACCGAGGTTCGAATCCTCGCGGGGCAGCCAGGCCGGACGGTCCGGTGGCGACGTGCCCGAGTGGTCCAGGGAGCGGTCTGCAAAACCGCGTACACGGGTTCGATTCCCGTCGTCGCCTCCACACATCCGAGGAGCCGTCATGGCAGACCCCGCCGCGCTGGACGAGCTGCTCACCGACCACCGCCAGGCGGGCCACGAGCGCCTCAACGCGGACGACGTCGCCCGCTTCCGGAGTGCCGCGCGGCTCCTCCCGCCGGTGCCCGCGACCGTGCTCGACGTGGGCTGCGGCGTGGGCGTTCTGAGCGACTGGCTCACCGGCCGCGGCTACGCCGTCACCGGCGTCGACACGGACGAGGCGCTGATGGAGCGGATGAAGGCGCCGCACCGCGTGGCGAGCATCGACGCGCTGCCATTCGAGGACGGCTCGTTCGATGCCGTCGTGGCGAGCGAGGTGCTCGAGCACCTCCCGGTGGAGGTCTTCGAGCGGTCGCGCGGCGAGATGGCCCGCGTGGCCCGCACGGCGATCGTCGTGACGGTCCCGAATGCCGAGTCGCTCGAGTCCGCCTCCACGCGCTGCCCGGCCTGCGGCTGCACCTACTCGATCCACGGCCATGTCCGGCGCTTCGACGAGGCCGTCCTCCGGGACCTGCTGCCCGGCTGGCGCCTCGCCGAGCTCGAGCAGGTAGGCCCCTGGAAGGCGCGCCATCGCTCCGTCGAGTGGGTCGTGCGGCGGCGGCTCCTGGGCCGATGGCCCGCACAGGCCGGTGCGGTCTGCCCCCAGTGCCAGTACCGCCAGCCCGGCGCCACCTCGACCGGCGGGGGAGCGGGCGGCACCCTGTCGCGCGCGGCTCGGTTGGTCGCCTCGGCGCCGTGGCGGGAACGCTGGTGGCTGTCGGCGCGATACGAGCGCTGACGGGCGACGCGTGTTGCGCGGGGTCAATGGAATCTGAGGTCGGGTAGTACCGTTGGCGGCCGACGTGTAGTACTTTCGGCGCGATGAGTGCCCGAATCCTGCTTGCAATCCTCCTCGTCGCCCAGCTGCTGGACGCCGCGACCTTCTCGGTCGTGATCCCGGTCCTCGGCATCGGCGTCGAGTCGAACGGCATCGCCGCGATGTTCTATCACTGGCAGGGGATGGGCGGCGTGCTCGCCCTGAAGGGCGCCGCGATCGTGGCGACCATCGGCCTTCTCCTGCTGGCCTGGCCGCGTGCCCCGCGAATCTTCTACATCGGCGGCGCGACCGGCACGACCGTCGGCGCCTTCGGCGCCTTCACCAACGTGGTGGCTCTGCTCCTCCTCGCCTGATCGGCGAGACGACCTCCGTGCGCTACCCTGCGGACGGCGCCGGAGTGGCGGAACGGCAGACGCAGCCGGCTTAAACCCGGCAGCCGAAAGGCGTGGGGGTTCGAATCCCTCCTCCGGCACCACTGTCGATCGGTGAGCGACCGCATCGGCTCCTGCGAAGCCCCGACGCGCGGGCTATACTCTGCCTCCGCCTCCCCGACGGGAGGTTCATCTTTGTCCAATCCCTCTGCCGCACGGCTCGAGCACTCGACCCGCGCCGCACACCCATAGAGAGGAGGACGACGCTTCGATGCGCCGTTACGAGCTCATGCTGCTGCTCAGCCCCGACCTGGAGGACGACAAGCTCCAGGCGGCGGTCGAGAAGGTCACCCGCGCCATCGTGAATGGTGGCGGCAGCCTCTCGAAGGTCTCGCCGTGGGGCAAGCGACGCCTCGCATACGACATCGACCGCCATCGCGAGGCGAGCTACTTCCTGATCCATTTCGACATCGAGCCCGGCCAGGTCCGGGAGATCGAGCGCGGCCTGCTGATCAGCGAGGAGATCCTGCGTCACCTCGTCACCGTGCTCGAGGACCGAGGCCCGGCCGACGAGCTCGCCCCCGCCGCGACGCCACGTTCGATCGACGACGACGAGGCCGATGACCGCCCCGGCGCCGGCGATCCCGCCGAGGCAGACGCCGGCGTGGACGCCCATGCGTCCGACGACGGCGACACCTCCGAGGGTACGAGCGAGGGAACCTCGGAAGGGACGAGCGAAGGGACGAGCGAGGGCACGTCCGAGGACACCAGCGAGGACCAGCCCGGAGAGCCGGCCGAGGATGCGCCGGCCGATCCGGACAAGCCCGGGGCCTGACCGAACGCACGGCACAAGGAGCCACCAATGACGCTCAACAAGATCATGATCATCGGCAACCTGGGGGCGGATCCCGAGCTGCGATACACGCCCGGCGGCAAGGCCGTGACCGAGCTGCGCGTCGCCGTGAACGACAACCGCAAGGGCCCGGACGGCGAGTGGATCGAGGAGACGCTCTGGTTCCGCGTCAGCGTCTGGGAGCAGCAGGCAGAGCGCATGGCCGAGCAGCTGCGCAAGGGGAACAAGATCTACGCCGAGGGCCAGCTGCGGGCCCGCGAATACGAGGCGCGCGACGGCCAGAAGCGCACGTCGCTCGAGCTCGCGTTCGCCCGGGTCGTGAACCTCGAGCGCCGGCCGCGTGACGAGGCGGCCGGAGGCCTGGACGAGGAGCGTGGCCCGGGCGCCGATGCGCCGCCCGCCGTCAAGCCGCGCGGCTCCGGCCAGGGCTCGTCGTCCGCTCCCCGCGAGGAGATGGACGTCGACGACATCCCGTTCTAGATCACCGAGACCCGAAAGGAACGCATCTCACCAATGGCAAGTCCACGATCGCGCCGCGAGTCGGCCGACTACTACCGCGACCGCCGACGACGCAAGGTCTGCAACTTCTGCGTCGACAAGGCGGAGAGCATCGACTACAAGGAGGTCAACCGGCTGCGCCGGTACCTCTCCGAGCGCGCGAAGATCGAGCCTCGTCGCAAGACCGGCACGTGTGCGCGCCACCAGCGAATGCTGACCACCGCGCTGAAGCGGGCCCGGCAGGTCGCCCTGCTGCCGTACGCCCCGCAGCACCTGCGCCCGTAACCCTGCTTCCGGTACCCCCGCGGCCGCGCCGCCGGGTACCTAACACCGAGGGCTGACGTTGGACATCGTTCTTCTCATCGTCTCGCTGGCGATCATCCTGGTCGCCGCCGAGCTCTTCACGAACGGCATCGAGTGGTTCGGCCACAAGCTGAACCTCGCCGAGGGCGCCGTCGGCAGCGTCCTCGCGGCCGTGGCCACGGCCATGCCCGAGACGCTGATCCCGGTCATCGCGATCCTCGGGCCGGTGCTCCTCGGGCGGCACCGCCACCGAGAGCTCGAACGCGGTCGGCGTCGGCGCGATCCTCGGCGCGCCGTTCATGCTCTCGACGCTGGCGATGTTCGTCACCGGCATCGCCGTCGTGATCTACGCGCGCCGCGGCCGTCGCAGCACCGACATGCGCGTCAACACCCGTGTGCTCGGGCGTGACGTCGCGTTCTTCATCGTCGGGTATGGCGTCGCGATCGGCACGGCATTCCTCCCCGCAGGAGCTCGCCTGGCTGAAGTGGGTGGCCGCCGGGTTCCTCTTCGTCCTGTACGCGGTCTACGTGCGCCTCCACTTCACCGACACCGCGGAGGAGGGGGAGGCCGAGCACCTGAACCGGCTGCACCTCACGCGGGCGCCGGCCCTCAGCGGACCCAGGATGCTCGAGATCGACGCCCTGCACGGCGCGCATTCGGTGACCGGCGGCGAGCCTCGCATGGCCATCGTCGTGGCGCAGGTCGTGCTCGCCCTGGGGCTGATCATCGTCGGCGCCCAGGTCTTCGTCGGCGCGGTCGAGCATCTCTCGACCGTCATCGGGCTGGACCCGACGATCCTGGCGCTGATCATCGCGCCGATCGCGACCGAGCTGCCCGAGAAGTTCAACAGCGTCCTCTGGGTCCGCACCGGCAAGGACACCCTGGCGATGGGCAACATCACCGGGGCGATGGTCTTCCAGAGCTGCCTGCCGACGGTCCTCGGCCTGCTGTTCACGACCTGGACCTTCTCCGAGGGAAGCGCCATCACCTTCGCGTCGGCCGGAGTGGCGTTCGTGGCCACGGTCCTCATCTTCGGCGGGATGGTGCTGCGCGGACGGCTGACCGCATGGGCGCTGCTCATCGGCGGCCCGCTCTATCTCCTCTACCTCTACCTGGCGCTCTTCACGCCGCTCGGCGCGTCCGCCGCGCCGGTCCATTGAGCACGTCGCGAGCGCATCGGCGGATTGCTCGCCGAGCGTCCAAGGTCGAGCTCACCGGTATACTTCTTGCGCTCGCCGCACCCTCGCGGTCGGGCGAGCCGGCACGCGCCGGCTGGTCGTAACTGGAGGTCCGAGTGCTGAAGCAGGAGCCGCGAACACGCACCGCGCCGGTGGCCGCGACCGCCGAGCTGTGGGCGTTCTTCCGCGGGGAGTTCGTCCCTCTGCGCGAGGCGAACGTCAACGTGATGACCCACGGCTTCAACTACGGCACCGCGGTGTTCGAGGGCATCCGCGCCTACTGGAACGCCGACGAGGAGCAGCTCTTCGCGCTCGAGCTCATCCCGCACTTCCGACGCATCCGACTCCTCGGCGCGCCTGCTGATGATGGACGTGAAGCAGTCGCCGGAGGAGCTCGCGGAGCTCACTGTCGAGCTCCTGCGCCGCGACGGGTTGCGCGAGGACGTCTACATCCGGCCGATCGTCTACAAGAGCTCCGAGCTCATCGGCGTCAGGCTTCACAACCTCGAGTCCGAGATCACGATCTTCGGCGTGCCGTTCGGGCAGTACATCGACACGGACTCCGGCATCCGCGCCCAGGTGAGCTCGTGGCGGCGCGTGGACGACAACGCGATCCCCGCGCGCGGCAAGATCACCGGCGCCTACGTGAACAGCGCGCTCGCCAAGAGCGAGGCGCAGCTCAACGGGTTCGACGAGGCCATCGTCCTGACGGCGGACGGCCACGTGAGCGAGGGCAGCGCCGAGAACCTGTTCATCGTCAAGGGCGGAGTCCTCATCACCCCGCCGGTCACCGACAACATCCTGGAGGGCATCACCCGCCGTCGGCTGATCGAGATGGCGCGCGCCGACCACGGGGCCGAGGTGGTCGAGCGCAGCATCGACCGCACCGAGCTGTACGGGGCGGACGAGGTCTTCCTGTGCGGCACCGGCGCCCAGATCAGCCCGGTCATCGAGATCGACCGCCGGACGGTCGGCTCCGGGCGTCCGGGTGAGCTGACCCGGAAGCTCTCCAAGACGTACTTCGACGCGGTGCGCGGCAGGCTGCCTGCGTACCGCGACTGGCTCACACCCGTCTACTAGCAGAGGCGGCGCGGAGGTTCGGCGATCATCGCCACCGGGCCGCGCGGCCGGCCAGGCGAGGGACCATGTCGACCACCACCGAGGATCGCGACCGCTACCGTTGGCTCGAGCGGCTGCTCGAGATGGTGCCCGGCACCATCTCGTGGGCGATCCTCATCCTGCCCCTGTGGCTGAGCTTCAGCTATCCGTGGCTCGTCGCGTACTTCGTCCTATCGTTCGACTTCTACTGGCTCTGCCGAGCGCTGTGGTTCAGCGGCGCCGTCCTCATCGCCTTCTCGCGCGTGCGCGACGTCATCGCCACCGACTGGGCGGACCGGCTCGCCGGCCTGCGTGACCCCGCGACACGCCGCGCCGCGCTCGAGGTCCGCCTGGCGGGCCTTGGCACGGACATGCCGCGCGGCGCGTTCGGCTTCTCGGCCCTTGCGCGGCCCGACGGCTCGGAGCGGCGACGCCTGCGGCGCGAGATCGAGCAGCTGCGGCGTGTCGAGGCGCTACCCGAGCCGCCGCCCTCTGTCGACGAGATCGTCCATCTCGCCCTCATCCCGACGTACACCGAGTCGCTCGAGAAGCTTCGCCACACGGTGGGAGCGCTGGCGGCCGCCTACTGGCCGCGCGAGCGCAAGATCTGCGCGATCATCACCCGCGAGACCGACGAGGGCGGCATCGCCAACGTCAAAGCGCTCCAGGAGGAGTTCAGCGCCGAGTTCGCCGAGCTCATTCATATCCTCGATCCGCTCGAGCCCGGAATCGTGGTCGGCAAGAGCAGCGCGATGGCCTGGGGCGGCCGATACCTCTACCGGCTCCTGGTACGCGAGCGCGGCATGGACCCGCGACGCATCATCGTCACCGACCTCGACGCGGACTATCGCGTGCATCACCAGTACTTCACCTACCTGACCTGGGTGCACCTGACCGATCCGAATCGCGAGACGCAGCTGTACCAGCCGATCCCGTACTTCCACAACAACATCTGGGAAGCACCGATGCTCCAGCGGCTATTCGCCGCGCTGCTCACCCAACTGCAGATGTGGCGCAGCGCGCTGCCCGAGAAGCTCCAGAGCTTCGGGAGCTACTCGACCACGCTCCACCTCGTCCACGACGTCGGGTACTGGGCGACCGACGCCATTCCGGAGGACAGCCGCTTCTACTGGAAGAGCTACTTCCGCTACGGAGATCGGTTCCGCGCCGTTCCGCTCTTCATCCCGATCTACGGTGACGCCGTGCGCGCCAAGGGCTACTGGCGGACGATGGCGCAGCAATACCTCCAGGCCCGCCGCTGGGCCTGGGGCGTGACCGACATCCCGTTCGTGATCCAGAACGCCATCCGCCACCGCGAGATCCCGTTCTGGTCGCGCTTCTGGCGCATGGCGAATCTGTTCGGCGAGCACATCAACTGGGCCATCGCGCCGTTCGTAGTCATGTTCGGCGCCACCGTGCCCCTCATCATCAACCCGGCGTTCGCCGAGACGACGCTCGGCCAGAACCTGCCGCTGTTCGCCAGCGGGATGCTGACGCTTGCCCTCGCGAGCCTTTTCGTGCTGGTCATCGTCGAGCACCGCATCGTTCCGCCGCGGCCGGCGGATTGGGGGAAGGTCCAGCGGATCACGAGCTACCTCCAGTGGCTCGCGCTTCCCCTGGTCGGCATCTTCTTCAGCACGCTGCCAGCCCTCGACGCGCAGACCCGGCTGCTCACCGGCCGATACCTCGAGTACCGCGTCACCGAGAAGGCCTGAACTGATGGCCCGGGACGCGCGAGCCATCGACCGGGTCCGCCTGGCCCGATCCCTCCCGCGCCTCCTCGCGGCGCCGCTCCTGGCGATCGTGTTCGGCGGGGTGCTCATCGGGATGGGGCTGCTGCTCCTGGGAGGGACGCCCGGGATCGCCGTGGCCGCCGGCGGCATCGCCCTCGGGGTGCTGGGCCTGGTCGGGGCGGCGGTGCCGCTCAGCGTGCGGGTCGACATCGAGGAGTCGATCGTCCGCGTGCGGTGGCTCTTCGGTCGGCGGGTATACCTGCTCACGCCCGGGTCGCTGACGCGCATCCATCTCCATGGAGAGGGTGCAACCCCGCTGCGATCCGGCTTCCGTTTCGGGTGGGCGCTCGGCCCGGCGATCCTTCGCAACGTGGAGGAGATCCACGTCGTGCGGCTCGCCCCGACCGAGACCGTGATCCTCATTCCGACCGCGCGCGGAAGGCTGGGCATCGCCACCTCGGACGAACAGCACCTCATCGACGCGCTCACCCGCGCGGCACACGCGAGGGCCCGGGCCGAGGAGGAGGCGCTCGAAGAGGCACAGGAAACCGAGGAGGCACCCACGCTACCGGCGCCTGCCGGCGTCGAGGTGTTCGATCCGCGGCTGCTCACAGGTATCGAGCGCCGCCTCTATGAGGAGTCGGTCGCGCGCCAGGCCGCGGAGGCCCCTGCCCCCTCGCCGGCTGCCATGGAACCGGAGCCGATTCCCGAGGTGGAGCCCGCACCGCAGCCGATCCCCTCCGCGGAGCCGCGGGGCATCTTCAGGCGTCCGTCCTGGGCACGCCGTCGGCCCAGCGGGGCGTCCGCCGGCATGCCGGCGATGGCACCGGCGTCGTCCGCCTCGGTCACCGCCGCGAGGCGGGGTATGCCGGAGCGAGTTCGCGCGATCCCGCTCTCCCGGCCGCGCCCGAGCTGGCTCCTGCCCCTGGTGCCGCTCGTCGCCGCGGGCGCGGCGTGGGCGGCCGGGGTGTACCTGGGGCGGATGCCCGAGGCCGGGTCCGACACCGCGCGGCTCACGGCGCTGGCCCTGGTGCTCGCGGGGCCTGGGACGGCGATCGGCGTACTCATGGCCAGGACGTGGTGGCCGCGAACCGTCGGCGTCGTGGTGATGGGCGGCCTGGCGGCGACGGCGTTCATCGGAAGGGCGCTGCTCCCCATCTGACCGTGGCTCGATTGACACTCGCGGCGGCGGCTGCCACGATCGAACGCAGTCGAAGAGCGGCGTCGACGGAGCCACGGCGGCTGCCAGGCGCGATCCACGAGCGAGCCCGGACGGTGTGAGCGGGCGGCATCGCGGGCGGCCCGTCATCACTCCCGAGCCGAATGCGCCAAGCGGCCCGCGCCGTGCGTAACGCGTCCCGGGGTTGCCACCCCGATATCAGTGGCAAGCTGAGTGGGCCGATCGCGCCGCAGGCGCGCATCGGTCAAGCGCGGGTGGTACCGCGGGAGAGCCCTCCCGTCCCGGATTCCGGGGCGGGATTTGTCGTATCTGGGGCCCACGTGTTCAAGCCGGTCGAAACGAAGCTCGACGTGCCGACCCTCGAGCGAGAGGTGATCGAGCGCTGGCGCGAGCGCGACACGATGTCGCGCTACCTCGCGCGCAACGATGCCGCCGAGCGGCGCTACAGCTTCCTCGACGGCCCGATCACGGCGAACAACCCGATGGGGGTCCACCACGCCTGGGGCCGCACCTACAAGGACCTCTACCAGCGCTATCACACGATGCTCGGCGAGAAGCAGCGCTACCAGAACGGCTTCGATTGCCAGGGGCTCTGGATCGAGGTCAACGTCGAGCGCGAGCTGGGGTTCAACAACAAGCGCCAGATCGAGGAGTACGGGATCGACCGCTTCGTCGAGCTGTGCAAGGCGCGGGTCGACAAGTACGCGGCCCTCATCACCGAGCAGTCGAAGCGGCTCGGGATGTGGATGGACTGGGACCACAGCTACTACACGAACTCCGACGAGAACAACTACACGATCTGGGCGTTCCTGGCCGAGTGCCACCGCCGCGGCCTGCTGATCAAGGGCCACGACGTCATGCCGTGGTGCCCGCGCTGCGGGACCGGCATCAGCAACATGGAGGCGGCCGAGGGATACGCCGACGTGAAGCACCTCTCCGTGGTCGTGCGCCTTCCGTTGACGACCCCGGGGCACGAAGGCGAGGACCTGCTGGTGTGGACCACCACGCCCTGGACCCTCTCGAGCAACGTGGCGGCGGCGGTGAATCCAGGGCTGACCTACGAGCTGGTCGAGGGGCGTGACGGTAGACGCTGGTGGGTGAGCGGTGGCTCCCGGGCACGGGTCGCGGGCGACGCCGCGGTGCTGCGCGAGGCGCGCGGCGCGGAGCTTGTCGACCTGACCTACGAGGGCCCGTACGACCACCTCCCGATCGCGGCCGGCGTGGCGCACCGGGTGATCCCGTGGGACGAGGTGTCGGACGCCGAGGGGACCGGCATCGTGCACATCGCCCCGGGCTGCGGCCAGGAGGACTTCGCCCTCGCAAAGGCGTTCGATCTCCAGGTGCTCGACCCGATCGACGAGTTCGGGATCTTCAACGAGGGCTACGGCTGGCAGACGGGCCGATACGCCGGCGCCTCGCCCGACCACGAGCAGGACGTCGCGCGCGACGTCGTGGGCGACCTGGACGAGCGCGGGCTGCTGGTCGCGAAGGAGAGCTACGCCCACTCCTACCCGCACTGCTGGCGCTGCCAGACACAGCTCGTCTTCCGCCTCGTCGACGAGTGGTTCATCACCATGGATCCGCTGCGCGCGCCGATCTCCGCCTCGACGCGCGCCGTCACATGGCTGCCGGAGGGCATCGGCCTGGAGGAGCGCGAGCTCGACTGGCTCCGGAACATGAGTGACTGGATGATCTCCAAGAAGCGCTATTACGGCCTCGCCCTGCCGATCTGGGTCTGCGCCGACTGCGATGGCTGGGAGGTCATGGGCTCCCGGGACGAGCTTCGCGAACGGGCGGTGGCAGGCTGGGACGAGTTCGACGGGCACTCGCCGCATCGGCCATGGATCGACGCGGTCGAGATTGCGTGCAGCTCATGCGGCGGCCGGTCACAGCGCATCAGGGACGTAGGCAACCCGTGGCTCGACGCGGGGATCGTCGGCCTGTCGACGCTGGGCTGGAATACCGACCGCGCCCAGTGGGAGCGGTGGTACCCGGCCGACTGGATCAGCGAGTCCTTCCCCGGCCAGTTCCGCAACTGGTTCTACGCGCTGCTCACGATGAGCACGGTGATGACCGAGCAGGCACCGATGCGCACGCTCTTCGCCTATGCACTGATGCGCGACGAGCACGGCGAGGAAATGCACAAGAGCAAGGGCAATTCCATCCCGTTCGACGAGGCCGCCGAGGAGATCGGCTCCGACGTCATGCGCTGGATGTTCGCCGCCGCGAACCCCGCGGTGAACCTGAACTTCGGCTACGGGCCGGCCCACGAGGTCGTGCGCCGCTTCTTCCTCCCGCTGTGGAACACGTACGGCTTCTTCGTCACCTACGCCCGGCTGGACGGATGGACCCCGGACGGCGACGGGGGGACCGATGCGCGCACGCTGCTGGACCGATGGATCCTCTCGGCTGGACCGCCTCGTTGCCGATGTGCGCGGCGCGTTCGACGGCTATGACGCGATGCGCTCGTCGCGCGCGATCGAGGCCTTCGTCGACGACCTGTCGAACTGGTATGTCCGCCGCAACCGCCGGCGGTTCTGGAAGGGCGAGCTGGATGACGACAAGCGTGCGGCGTACGCGACGCTCCACGAGGTGCTGGTGACACTCGCCAGGCTCCTCGCGCCGACGGTGCCGCACCTCGCCGACGCCATGTGGGAGAACCTCGTCGTCGCGGTGGATGGCACCGCCCCCGACAGCGTGCACCTCACCGACTTCCCGCAGCCGGTGGCGGGGCGCAGCGACGCCTCGGTCGAGGAGGCCGTGGCGCTCGCGCGCCGCGTGGTCGCCGCCGGGCGCACGGCGAGGGCCGCGTCCGGCCTTCGCACCCGGCAGCCCCTGCGCGCGGCGAGCGTGAAGCTGCCGCCGACCGCCCGAGGACGCATCAGCCCGGACGACCGCGTGGCGGATGAGCTCACCGAGCAGATCCTGGAGGAGCTCAACGTCCGCGCCCTGGAGCTCATCCCCGACGAGTCGGACCTCGTCGAGCGCAGCCTCTATCCGCTGCTGCCGGTCATCGGGCCGCGCCACGGCGGGGATGTCGCCAAGGTGATGGCGGCGGTGCGCAGCGGGGAGTGGCGCGTCGAGCCCGACGGAACCGCGACCGTAGGCGGCGTGACGCTTCAGCCAGACGAGTTCGAGCTGACCGCGCGAGCGCGCCCGGGCCAGGAGGTCGCGGAGGACGGCGACCTGCTCGTCGCCCTCGACACGACGCTCGATGCGGAACTCGAGGCGGAGGGGCTCGCGCGCGAGGTGGCACATGCGCTCGCAGGCCCTGCGGCGCGCGGCCGGCTACGAGATCAGCGATCGGGTGCGCGTCGCCATCAGCGGCGATGTCGGCGTGCTCGAGCGCATCGAGCCTCATGCCGAGTGGCTGCGGTCCGAGCTGCTGGCGACCGACCTTTCCATCGGCCCAACGGTCACCATGCCCGATGCCGACCGGACCGAGGCCGTCGTCCTCGATGGGGCAACGGTCGAGATCGCGGTGGCCCGCGCCTGAGGGTGGTCGGCTAGAGTGGGATCGTGGAGGCTGGAATCGCTCGCGACGCGTCGTTGAGGCCCGCGCTCCTTCTCGCCGGAACCGCGCTGGTGCTGTACGTCGCCGACCAGGTGACGAAGGGACTGGTGGTGGCGAATGTCGCGTTCGGCGCTCGGCAGGAGGTCGTCGGTGATCTCGTGCAGCTCTGGCACGTTCGCAACACGGGCGCCGCGTTCAGCCTCTTCCCGGGCGTCACGTGGCTCTTCTTCGCGGTTGCCATCGGCGCATTCGTGATGATCGTCTACTTCTATCGGGCATTCCGAACGCGCGGCACCTGGATCCACGTCGTGCTCGGCGCGATCCTGGGGGGAACCCTCGGCAACCTGACCGATCGGCTTCGCTACGGCTACGTCGTCGACTTCGTGAGCGTAGGCATCGGCGACATCAGATGGCCGACGTTCAACGTGGCGGACTCGTCGCTCGTCATCGGCATCGGCCTGCTCGTCCTGTACCTCTCGTTCGTCGACGATCGCCGCGGCAGCCCATCCGCGGCATGAGCCCGGTGGCGGACCGCAGCGTCGAAGGCTCCGCGCAGCCCGGCCGCGTCGACATGGCGGTGGCTGCCGTCGCGGGCATCAGCCGGGCGCACGCGCAGCGGCTCATCGGCGATGGACGGGCGCTGGTGGACGGCGCTCGACGCCGTTCGAGCGATCGGCTGCTGGGGGGCGAGCGGCTGACGGTCGAGCTCAGCGCGCCGCCGGACGAGTCGCTGGCCGCGGAGTCCATTCCGCTGCGCGTGGCCTATGACGACGAGACGATGCTGATTGTCGACAAGCCCGCGGGCCTCGTCGTCCATCCGAGCGCCGGGCACAGCGGAGGAACGCTCGTCAACGCGCTGCTGGGACGCGCCGTCGATCGGGGCGAGTCGCTCGGGTCCATCGCCGGCGTCGGCCGTCCGGGGATCGTCCATCGGCTCGACAAGGACACGAGCGGGCTCATCGTCGTCGCCAAGTCGGATCTCGCGCAGGGCAGCCTCATGCGCCAGTTCGGGGAGCGGACCATCGAGAAGGAGTACCTCGCGCTCGTCCGCGGGGAGCCGCCGTCGTCCCGCGGACGCGTCGAGGCACCCATCGGCCGTGACCCGCGCGACCGGCAGCGCATGGCTGTGACCGCCGGAGGCCGCGAGTCCGTGACCGCGTACGAGGTGCTCGCCACCGGTGGTGGCTACGCGCTCCTCTCGCTCCATCCGCTCACCGGGCGCACGCACCAGATTCGCGCGCACCTCACGTACCTCGGGCTGCCCATCGCCGGGGACCTGCGCTACGGCGGGGGACCGGGTCCCTCAAACCTGTCACGCCAGTTCCTGCATGCCGCGCGGCTGCGGCTCGACCGGCCGCTCGACGGGGCGCGGCTTCACGCCTGGAGCGAGCTGCCGTCCGACCTCGCTGAGAGCCTGGACGCGTCCGGCGTTCGGGTCGCCGCCGGGGTGCTGCCGATCGGTGTGGGAGCGGAGGTGGTCCCGACGTGATCCCCGAGGCGATCCCCGAGAAGCGGATGACCTTCCCGAACCCGATGCTGGTGGTCGTGTCGGGACCGCCGGGGGTGGGGAAGAGCACCATCGTCGCCGAGCTCGCACGCCGTCGGCCGCAGGTCGTGCCCATCGTCACCGCGACGACGCGCCCCAGGCGCCCCGACGAGATCGACGGCGTGCACTACCACTTCCTGACCGATGCGGCCTTCCGTGAGCTCATCGAGCGCAGGGCGCTCCTCGAGCACGCCGACAACCACGGCTTCTGGTACGGGTCGCCGGTCGACCAGGTGCGCGGCATCCTCGCCGCGGGCCGGGACGCGATCCTCACCATCAGCCCCGAGGGCGCGCGGAGCGTCCGCGAGCTCGTACCGGACGCACTGCTCATCTTCGTGATGCCGCCGTCCATGGACGACCTCACCGAGCGGCTTCGCGCGAGGGGCTCCGAGTCCGAGGCCAGCCTCGCGCGTCGCCGCGCGGACGCCGAGCGCTGGATCGCCGAGGCGGGGGATTACGACCACGTGGTCGTCAACGAGACCGGGCAGCCCGACCAGGCCGCCGAGCGCATCTGGGAGATCATCCAGGCCGAAGCGCGTCGCGAGCCACCGCGCCGACCCCGCGTCTGATCCTCTCCAGCCCGTGAGCACGCTGAACGTGGCGGGCCGCGCGGTACGGGTCGCCGTCGAGGCGCTCGCGGACCGCCCGGAGCGAACCTTCACCTATCTCCTGCCCGAGTCCCTCGAGCCCGCGGAGCCCGGGTCGCTGGTGCTGGTGCCGTACGGGCCGCGCGCGGCCCTCGGCTACCTGATGGGTGGGCCGCCCGAGGAAGCCGCGGCGGCGCTGCGGGAGGTGGAGGCGGTCGTCTCGGCGCCGATCCTCACACCGGAGCTGCTGGCGCTCGCCGAGGAGATCTCGGCCTACTACCGGGCGCCGATCGGGGCCACGCTCGCGGCGATGCTGCCGCCCGGCCTCGAGTCGAGGCTGACGCGACGCTGGCTCGTCCTGCGCGGGGAGGAGCTGCCGCCGGAGCTTGCGACGAACGTGGACGCCGAGGGCCGCGTCTCCGACACCGCTCTCCAGCGCCACGCGCCGCGCCGCGGGAAGGCCGCCTGGTTGGACCGTCTGCGCCGGACGGGGGTCATTCGGGCGGACTGGACGCTTGAGCCGCCCGAGGTCACGCCGCGCCGGGTCCGAGTCCTCCGACGCCTCGGTGACGGAGAGCCACCGCGTCGGGCGCCGCTGCAGCGGGCGCTGCTCGAGGCGCTCGGTGCGCGAGGAGCGGACGATCCCCGAGCTCGCCGAGGAGCTTGGCGCGGCCCAGTCGTCACTGCTGTCGCCGGCACGCCGCCTCGCGGAGCTCGGGCTGGCCGAGCTGGAGTGGCGCAGCGTCGAGCGCGATCCGCTCGCGCACCGCCGGGCGTTGCCCGGGCTCGTCCACGACCTCGCGCCCGAGCAGGCACGCGCGCTGGAGGCCATCCGACGGCTGCCCGATGGTGGCGAGCTCCTGCTCGAAGGCGTGGCGGCCTCGGGTAAGACGGACGTGTACCTGGCGGCCGTCGAGCAGACGCTCGCCGCAGGTCGCACGGCGATCGTGCTGGTCCCCGAGACGAGCCTCATCCCGCAGATCGCCGACCGGCTCCGGACGCTCGTCGGCGACGAGCTCGCCGTCCTCCATTCGGGCCTGTCGGCGGGGGAGCGGCACGATGGCTGGTGGAGGATCCTGCGCGGCGAGGCTCGCGTTGTGGTGGGCACTCGCACCGCGGCGTTCGCGCCGCTCGACGGCCTCGGGCTGATCGTGCTCGACGAGGAGCACGACGGCGGCTACAAGTCCGACCGAACGCCGCGCTACGACGCGCGATGGGTCGCCCGTCGCAGAGCAGCGATGAGCGGCGCGCGGGTGGTGCTGGGCAGCGCCACGCCCGACCTGGTGAGCGTGGCGCGGGTGCGAGGAGGCCACGCCGAACGCGCCCGTCTCGTCGAGCGGCGCGTGGGTGGCACGCCCGCGATCGACGTCGTCGACCTGCGCGCGGAGCTCGCCGCGGGCAACCGCTCGATCTTCTCCGCGGAGCTCGCGGACGCACTCGGGGCGCTGCGCGTCGGCGCCGAGCAGGCCGTGCTGCTCATCAACCGCCGCGGCGCCGCGACGTTCATCCTGTGCCGTGACTGCGGTGAGAGCCTCCGCTGCCCGGAGTGCGAGCTGCCGTTCGTCCACCACCTCTCCGGCGCCTCGCTGCGCTGCCACCACTGCGGGCGCACCGCCGAGGCGGTCGAGCGCTGCCCGAACTGCTCCAGCCCGCGGATCCGCTATTTCGGCGCGGGCACGCAGCGGGTGGAGGCGGAGCTCGCGATGCGCTTCCCGGGGCTGCGCGTGGGCCGCCTGGACTCCGACGCGCTCGCCGCGCGCCGCGGCTTCGAGACGCTGTACGACGACTTCCGCGACGGCCGGATCGACGTGCTGGTCGGCACGCAGCTGGCGGCGAAGGGACTCGACCTGCCGTCCGTGACGCTGGCCGCCGTGGTCGCCGCCGACGTCACCCTCAACCTCCCCGACTACCGGGCCGCGGAGCGCACGTTCCAGATCCTCGCGCAGGTGGCGGGGCGAGCGGGTCGCGGCCCACAGCCCGGCCGGGTCATCATCCAGACCTACGCTCCCGGCCACTACGCGGTTCGCGCGGCCGCGGGGCTGGACGTCGACGGGTTCGCGGACGAGGAGCTCCTCCGCCGCCGGCTGCTGGGCTACCCGCCGTTCAGCGTGCTGGCTCGGCTGCTCATCGCCGACGCGGATCGCGGCCGTGCGGAGGCGCGAGGCCGCGAGGCGGCCGGCGTGGTCGCGACCCCGGGGGTCGAGGTGCTCGGACCGCTGCCGTCCTACGTGCCTCGTCGCGCCGGGCGGTATCGGTTCCAGGTGGTCCTCCGCGCGCCGGATGCCGAGACGAGGGGAGCCGCCCTCGAACGCGTGCCCGCGGGCGTCGCGATCGACGTCGACCCCGAGTCGCTGCTCTGACCTCTCTACAATGCGCGGCCATGGCCATCCGCCCCATCCTCACCGCCGCGGAGCCGGTCCTCCGGGAGCGCACGAAGCGGGTCTCCAGGTACGACGCGAGCCTTCACCGGCTCCTCGACGACATGCTCGAGACGATGCGCGACGCGCCGGGCGTGGGCCTCGCCGCGAACCAGATTGGCGTTCCCCTGCGGGTCGCGGTGGTGGAGGTCGACGGTCGGGTCATCGAGCTCGTGAACCCCGAGGTGGCGCGCTCTGCCGGTGAGGAGCTCGACTGGGAGGGCTGCCTCTCGATCCCGGGCTACGTGGCCGAGGTCACCAGGGCAGAGAAGGTCACCGTGAAGGCGCGCGACCGGCACGGCAAGGAGTTCCGGGTGCGCGGCACGGAGCTCATGTCGCGAGCGCTGCAGCACGAGATCGACCACCTGAACGGCAATCTCTACATCGACCACCTTGCCTCGCTCGACGAGCTCGTCCGTGTGAGCGAGGCCGCGACGCGCGAGGTGGAGGAAGACGCGCCGGCCGGCATCTGATGACCGGCATCGGGCGGATCGTCTTCCTCGGGTCCGGCGCCTTCGGGCTTCCGCTGCTGCGCCGGGTGCGTGAGGTCACCGACGAGCTGCTCGTCGTCACGCAGCCAGACCGCCCGGCGGGCAGGAAGCTGCAGATGCGCGCCTCGCCGATCGCCTCCTACGCGCGCGAGCACGGGATAGACGTCATGAGCCCGAATCGGCTGCGCTCGGACGAGTCCCGGGAGGAGCTCCGGCGATTTGCCCCGGATGGCCTGCTGCTTGCCGCCTACGGGCAGCTCGTCCCGACCGAGGTGCTGGAGCTCGCCGAGCGGCCGCCGCTCAACGTCCATCCGTCGCTGCTTCCGCGGCACCGCGGGGCCGCGCCGGTGGCCGGCACCATCCTGGCGGGGGACGCGGAGGCGGGGGTCACCCTCATGGTGATGACGGAGGAGCTCGACGCCGGACCGATCGTCGCGCAGTGGCGCGTGCCGCTCGCGGGGCGCGAGACGACGCCGGAGCTCGAGGCGCGACTTTCGGATCTCGCGGCGGAGGCCGTGCCACCGGAGCTCGAGCGATGGGCGGCCGGCGAGCGATCCGCGGTGCCCCAGGACGACGCCCTCTCCACGCACGTGCATCCGTTCACCCGCTCGGACGGCTGGATCGATTGGCGACGCCCCGCGGTCGAGATCGACCGCCAGGTCAGGGCGCTCCAACCCTGGCCGGGGGCCTGGACCATGGTCGACGGACGCCGGATCCACGTGCGTCGCGCCACGCCCGTGGCCGGAGTTGACGACGTGCCGATCGGCGCGCTGCTTCCGGGGGACCCGCCCTTCGTGGCGGCGGGTGTCGGCGCGCTGGCGCTCGAGATCGTGCAGCCGGAGGGGCGGCCGGCGATGCCAGCCGAGGCATGGCGGCGGGGGCTGGACCGCGACCACGTCCTCCTGGGCGGGCGGCGACCGGGGGACCTCGGCCGCTAGGCACGTTGTCGGCGCTTCACCTCGCCGCATCCGGCCCGCAACACGCGTTGCCTATACTCTCAACACCATGATCTTCGACCCGCTCTACATTTTCGTCGTCCTCATTCCCACGCTCGCCATCACCGGATGGGCGGCGCTGCGGGTTCGCTCCACGTACGCCAAGTGGGCGAAGGTCGACTCGGGCATCAACCTCGAGGCCTTCGACTTCGCCCGGCAGCTGCTCGATCGCCAGGGCCTGACCGAGGTCCGAATCGAGCCGACGCCCGGGCAGCTCACCGACCACTACGACCCGCGTGGCAAGGTGCTCCGCGTCAGCGCTTCCGTCTCCGGCCGGCCGGAGCTCGGCAGCTACGATCCGGCAGCGCAGCAGATCGCGGTTCCGACTGCCGGCCGGCTGTCGGTCGCCTCGGCGGCCGTCATCGCGCACGAGGTCGGGCACGCCCTCCAGGATGCGCAGGGCGATCCCGCCATGAAGTTCCGGCAGGCGATCGTCCCGGTGGCGCAGTTCGGCTCCGGAGTCGCGCCGTGGCTGATCATCGCCGGAGTCTGGTTCCAGCTCACCGGCCTCGCGCTCGTCGGCCTCTTCGCCTTCGCGGGCGCCGTGGTGTTCACCTTTGCGACGCTGCCGGTCGAGATCGGCGCCTCCGGCAAGGCACTCGCCTTCGTCAACGGCCTCGGCATGACCGGGGAGCGCCAGGACGGCGCGCGGGCCGTGCTCAAGGCCGCCGCCTGGACCTACGTCGCCGGCGCGCTCACGGCGCTGCTCACCTTCCTGTACTACGCGTGGCTCGTCTTCGGGCGTCGTGACTGAGCTACCCGTCGCCGGCCCCGCACCGGCGATCAGCGAGATCGATTCCGCGTCGCTCGCCGCGTGGCTTCAGGCCCGCGGCGAGCCTGCGTATCGGTCCGACCAGCTGCTGCGAGGGGCGCATCGGCCTGACGTCGCCTCCTTCGACGACCTCACCGACCTTCCGAATCCGCTGCGAGCCGCGCTGGCGAGCGCCTTTCGGTTCAGCTCCATCCGCGACACGCACGTTGTGGGCGCCGACGGCGGGCTCACCGCGAAGGCGGTCCACGAGCTCGCGGATGGCCAGCGCATCGAATCGGTCCTCATGCGCTATCCGGGACGCGGGTCCGCCGCGGGGCGCACGACGATCTGCATCAGCTCACAGGCGGGATGTGCGGTGGCGTGCCCGTTCTGCGCCACGGGGCAGGCGGGCTTCGGCCGCCAGCTGACCGCGGGGGAGATCGTCGACCAGGTGCTCCACTGGCACCGTCCGCCGTGGCGGGCGCTCGGTGACGCCGGCGGTCATTACAACATCGTCTTCATGGGCATGGGGGAGCCGCTGAACAACGCCGACCGCGTCTTCGAGGCCGTGCGTCTCCTCAACGATCCCCAGCGCCTGGGCATCGGCGCTCGGCACATCACCGTGAGCACCTCGGGTGTCGTGCCCGGCATGGATCGGATGGTCGACGAGCTGCCGCAGGTGAACCTCGCCATCAGCCTCCACGCGGCGACCGACGAGCTGCGGGACGAGCTGGTGCCGATCAACCGCAAGTGGCCGATCAGCGAGGTCCTCGGCGCCGGGCAGCGCTTCGCCCAGCGAACGGGTCGTCGGGTCAGCCTTGAGTACGTGATGATCGACGGCCTGAACGACGGCGACGGGCAGGCATCCGGCCTCGCCGACCTGGCGCGCGGCTGGCGCTGCCACGTCAACCTCATCCCGCTCAACCCGACGCCCGGGTCGCGCTGGAGCGGCACGCCGCCGTCCGGCATCGAGCGCTTCGTGCGGATCCTGCGCGCCGGCGGCGTGACGGTCACCGTGCGCGACACGCGCGGCCGCGAGATCGAGGCGGCCTGCGGCCAGCTCCACGCGCAGCTCTCGGGCCGATCGCTGCGCGAGGCGCGCGCAGGCGCGGGTCGCTCCCGGCGGCGCCGGTCGCCAGCGCATGAGCGGCGCCCCGCACATCAGCGCCAGCATCCTGACCGCCGACTTCAGCCGGCTCGGCGAGGAGGTGCGGCGCGCCGACGCCGGCGGCGTCGAATCCATCCACCTCGACGTCATGGACGGCCACTTCGTGGACAACCTCACCTTCGGTCCGGTGGTGGTCGAGTCGGTACGTGGCCACTCGCGCCTGCCGTTCCACAGCCACCTGATGATCAGCAACCCGCTGGCGCTGGCCGAGCGGTTCGCCGAGGCGGGGAGCGACCTGATCGTCTTCCACGTCGAGGCCGATGACGATCCCGATGCCGTCATCGCCGCGATCGAGCGCCGCGGCAGGCGGCCCGGAATCGCGCTCAATCCGGAGACACCCGCCGAGGCCGTGCTGCCGTTCCTCGACCGCGTGGACCTTCTGCTGGTGATGACCGTCCACCCCGGCTGGGGCGGTCAGCCGTTCATGCCGGAGGTGCTGCCGAAGCTCCGCGAGCTGCGTGACGAGGTGGACCGCCGAGGATCGGGGCTGCTGATCGGCGTCGACGGGGGCGTGAACCTCGAGACGATCGGCACGGCCCACGCCGCGGGCGGCGAGGTGCTCGTCACCGGCAGCGCGCTCTACTCCACCGATGGCGACCTGACCGCGACCGTGGAGGCGCTCCGCTCCGCCGCCACCGCGCCGAGCACCTGACGATGTCAGTGGGCGCGCGGCGCGCGGCGATGCTCCTGAGCATTCTCGCGCTCGTGGCGGCATGCACCCGGGACGGCCTCCCATTCCTCCCAACGCCGGAGCCGACGCCCGAGCAGCCGCGTGACGTGGCGATCACCGTCGTCGACCGCTCGACCGGCGACGCCATCGCCGGTGCGTTCGTCGAGGCGGGGGAGGCCCGCGTCCTGACCGACGAGGCCGGCAGCGCGACCTTCACGGCGATGCGTGGATCCACGGTGAGCGTGTCCGCCCCCGAGCACGAGCCCGCCAGTGTCGAGGTCCCCGACGAGGGGCCGCTCGAGGCCGAGCTGCGCCCGAACGTGCTGCGCGGGACCGTGACCGACGAGACTGGCGCCCCGCTCGCCGACGTTCGCGTCTTCGTGGACGGTTCGGACACGCTGGTGCGCACGGACGAGGCCGGCGCCTACGAGCTGCCCGGCATTCCGGATAGCGGCGTCGTGATCTTCAAGCGCGCCGGGTACCGCCTCGGAGAGATCCCGATCGGCAAAGAGGTGGCCATGGACGTCGCCCTCGAGCGCTTCGACGCGCGGGCGCTGTACGCGCCGTCGTCCGTGTTCGAGTCCACGAACGGGCTGGAGGAGCTCCTCGCGCTCGTCGACGCGACCGAGGTGAATGCGCTGGTCATCGATGTGAAGGAGGTTGACGGCCAGCTCTACTACTCCACCGACCTGGAGGCGGCGGTCGAAGTCGGCGCGGTGCGCGAGACGCCCATCTTCGACCTCGGCGAGCTACTGCCGATGCTTCGCGACCGCGGGATCTACACGATCGCGCGGATGGTCGTGATGAAGGACAACACCGTGACCGCCGCACGGCCGGAGCTCGCAGTGCAGAACGTCGTGACCGGCGAGCCGTGGCGCGACTACATCGGCGGCGCATGGCTCGACCCCTCCGCGCCGGGGGTGGCCGAGTACGTCGCCGCCATCGCGGTCGACCTGGCCGACAAGGGCTTCGACGAGGTCCAGCTGGACTACGTCCGCTTCTACAGCGACGGCCCGTACGCGGAGGCCGATACGACCCTGCCGAACAGCCAGTCGTTCCGGCTCTCGGCCATGCAGCGCGTCCTGCGCGTGGTGAGCGAGGCGCTGGCGACGAAGCGGGCGTTCCTGGCGGCCGACGTCTTCCCGATCAGCTTCATCCTCGCCGACGACCAGGGCATCGGACAGCGTCCGGAGGTGGTGATGCCGTACGTCGACTACGCCTGCCCGATGGCGTACCCGAGCCACTTCGGACCAGGCGTCT
>CAWIXZ010000007.1:0-246421 GCA_963840205.1 uncultured Chloroflexia bacterium | reverse complement strand
GGCGGGCGCCGGCGCCGACACCGGCTCAGGTGCTTCCTCCGTGGACGGCTGCGGCTCCGCCGCCTGGGCGGTCTCGGCCTCGCCGGCGCTCGCCGGAGCGCTCTCCTGCTGCTCGACGGCCTGGGCTGCCTCGGCTGGGGCTGCCTCGGCGGCCGGCGCCGGCTGCGCCTCGGGAGCGGGCTCGGCGCCGGCGGAGTCGCCGGCGCCATCGGCGTCGATCTCGGCAACCGGAGTGCCGACAGCAACCGTCTCTCCGTCCGGCACGATGATCTTGGTGACCTTGCCGGCAACCTCGGCAGGCACCTCGGCGTTCACCTTGTCGGTGACGACCTCGAAGAGCGGGTCGTACTGCTCGACAGTGTCGCCTTCCTTGACCAGCCAGCGCTCGATCGTCCCCTCGGTCACCGACTCGCCGAGCTGCGGCATCTTGATCGTGGTTGCCATGGGTGACGCTCCTTCAGTACGCGGCAAGCGTACGCGCCGCGGCGACGATGCGCGCGGGGTTGATCATGAACCAGTCCTCGAGCGCGTGGTGATACGGCACCGCCGGCACCTCCGGCCCCGCCAGGCGAGTCACCGGGCCGTCCAGGTGCTCGAACGCCTTTTCGGCGATGGTGGCGGCGACCTCGGCCCCGAACCCGCCGAAGCGATTCGCCTCGTGCACGACGAGCGCCTTGCCGGTCTTCGCGACCGAGGCGAGCACCGTCTCGGTGTCGAGCGGGCGCAGCGTGCGCAGGTCGACGACCTCCGCCTCCACGCCATCCTCGCGTGCGAGCGTCTCGGCGGCCTCGAGCGCGCAGGTGCGCATGAACCCGTAGCAGAAGATCGAGAGGTGCTTCCCCTCGCGGGCGACGCTCGCCTTGCCGATGGGCACGACCGTGTCGCCGTCCGGCACCTCCGCCCGGAAGAGCCGGTACGTCTTCTTGTGCTCGAAGAACATCACCGGGTCCTGGTCGCGGATGGCCGCCTTGAGGAGCCCCTTCGCGTCGGCGGGCGTGCCTGGCGCGACGACCTTGAGCCCGACTGTCGCCGCGAAGTAGCCCTCGTTCGACTGGCTGTGATACAGCGCGCCGTGGACGCCGCCGCCGTACGGCATGCGGATCACCATCGGCACCGTGAACGTGCCGTTCGAGCGGTAGTGGATGCGGCTGATCTCCGACACGATCTGGTTGAAGGCCGGGTACACGAAGTCCGCAAACTGGATCTCGGCGATGGGGCGCATGCCATACACCGCGGCCCCCATCGCGGCGCCGGCGATCATCCCCTCGGTGAGCGGCGTGTCGAGCACCCGCTTGTCGCCGTACTTCGCCCACAGGCCCTCGGTCGCGCCGAAGACGCCGCCCTTCCGGCCGACGTCCTCGCCGAGGACCATGACGCGATCGTCGCGCTCCATCTCCTCGTCGATTGCGCCGCGGATCGCCTCGAGGATGTTCAGCTCGGCCATGTCAGTGGCCCTCGGTCGGCATCGGCGCCATCGGCTCGGCGGTGCCCCCGCCCGGGATCGGCTCGGCGTACACGCGCTCGTGGGCATCGTGGGCATCTGGGTCGGGGCGTGCCTCCGCCCGCTTCGACGCGTCGTTCACCTCCGCCTTGACCTCGGCCCGCAGCTGCTCCTCGCGCTCGTCGGTGAGGACGCCGGCCTCCCGCAGCTCGTTCGCGAAGCGGGGGATCGGATCCCGCTCCTTCAGCGCGTCCACCTCCGCCGGATCCCGGTAGCGCCGCTGGTCGTCGTCGGAGGAGTGGCTCGTGAGCCGGACGACATGCGCCTCGATGAGCGTGGGTCCCTCGCCCCGCCGAGCGCGGTCGTGCGCGTCGCGCGCCGCCGCGAAGCACGCGAGGACGTCCCCGCCGTCGACGTCGACGCCCGGCATGCCGTAGCCGGCTCCGCGGGCCGAGACGGAGCCACCGGCGACCTGGCGGTCGAGCGGCACGCTGATGGCGTACCCATTGTTCTCGCATACGAAGATGACCGGGAGCTTGTGGACGCCGGCGAAGTTCATCGCCTCGTGGATCTCGCCCTGGTTCGCGGTTCCCTCACCGAACTGGGTCATGGTCACGACGTCGTCACCGCGGACCCATGCGCCCATGGCGATGCCCACGGCGTGCAGGACCTGGGTCCCGACGGGGCTCGACAGGCTCACGATGTTGAACGGCGCGCCACCGTAGTGCCCGGGCATCTGGCGGCCACCGGAGCTCACGTCGTCGCTCTTCGCGAGGTGGGCGGTGATGATGTCCTCGGCGCTCATCCCGAAGGTCATGGCGCTGGCGATGGACCGATAGAACGGCGCCATCCAGTCCTGGCCCTTCCGCATCGGCCAGGAGGTCGCGACCTGGGCACCCTCATGGCCCTGGCCGGAGATGATGAAGGCGATCTTGCCGGCGCGCTGCATGAGCCACATGCGCTCGTCCACTCCACGCGCGAGGAGCATGGCGCGGTACATGGCGAGCACGTCCTCGTCCGAGAGCCCGAGCTCCTCGTGGCGCGGCCTCGTCGTCGTCTTCGCCTCTGTCACCTGCTCCTCCTCTGAGGCAAGCGTCACACGTGGATCGCCGCGCCGTCCACCGCCAGGGCGGCCTCGGCCAGCACCTCGGTCAGCGTCGGGTGTGCGTGCACGCTCATGGCGATCTCCGCCACCGTTCCCTCCACGAGGCGTGCCAACGTCGGCTCCGCCAGGAGATCGCCGGCATGCGGACCGATGATGTGGGCGCCCAGGAGCGCCCCGGTGTCGGCATCGGCGACGAACTTACAGAAGCCGTCGATCTCGCCCGACGATCGTGGCCTTGCCGAGCGCTCGGAAGGGGAACGACCCGGTCTTCACGCTGTGCCCCGCGGCCGTCGCCTCCTCCTCCGAGAGGCCCACTGAGCCGATCTGCGGGCGGCAGAAGGTCACCCGCGGCATGAGGTCCATCCGCACCGGCTCGGGGTGGTGACCCGCGAGGTGCTCGACGGCCACGACCGCCTCGTGGCTGGCGACGTGCGCGAGGGCGAAGCCGGGGACGATATCGCCGATGGCGTAGACGCGCTCTGCCCCGGTGCGCATGAACTCGTCCACCTTCACGTAGCCACGGTCGAGCTCGACGCCCGAGACGCTCTCGAGGCCGATGCCGTCGGTGAGCGGCCGCCGGCCGACCGCGACCAGGATCACGTCCGTCGCGACGTCGGTGCGCTTCGAGCCGTCCTTCGCAGCGACCTGGAAGCGCACCTCGCCGTCGTGCGTCCGGTCGAGCGTCTCGGGGTCGATGGTGCTCGCGGTGTAGATGGCGATGCCCCGCTTGCGGAAGACGCGCGAGAGCTCCTTGCCGATCTCGGGGTCCTCGAGCGGCACGATGCGATCGGCGAACTCGATCAGGGTGACCTCGGCCCCGAAGTCGCGGTACATGCTGGCCCACTCCACGCCGATGGCGCCGGCGCCGACGATCGCGATCCGGCCCGGCACGTCGTTGCGGGTGAGCGCCTCGTCGGAGGTGATGATGAGATTCCCGTCGGGCTCCAGCCCTGGCAGCGAGCGCGGCGCCGAGCCGGTGGCGAGGATGAGGTGCTTCCCGCTGGCCTCCACGTCTCCGGATGGTCCGCCGCTCACGCGGACGGTCGTTGGTCCGGTGAGCACGCCGTGGCCGTTGATGACCGTGACCTTGTTCTTCTTCATGAGGAACTCGACGCCCGAGACGTGCTTTTCGATGACGGCGTCCCGGCGCTTGCCGAGCGCGGCATAGTCCAGGCTGACGCCCTTGTTGCCGGCGAGGCCGAACTCGGCCCCCTGCTCGGTGACGCGGTGGAGGAGGTCGGCCGTCTCGAGCAGCGCCTTGGACGGGATGCAGCCGCGGTTCAGGCACGTGCCGCCGAGCCTGTCGCGCTCGACGAGGCCGACCGACAGGCCGAGCTGCGCCGCGCGAATGGCACCGACGTAGCTCATGCCGCCGCCGAGGATCAGGACGTCGAACTGCTGCTGGTCGGCCATCGCTCGGTCCGTCAGCCCGCCGCCGCGGCTCGCCGCGGCGCATCGGTCTCGAGCCCTCGGCCCTCGTGTCCCGCGATGCGGGTGCGCCACTCGTCGGGCACCGGGATCGGAGCGGAGGCGGCGTAGTCATACGTGACGAGCACCGTGCCAACCTCTCCCACGACCCGGCCATCGGCACCAGCAGTCATGCGGTGGCTCATGCCGATGCTCGAGCGACCGATGCGGTCGACCCGCGTCTCGACCGTCACCTCGTCACCGAAGTAGATCGGGGAGCGGAAGTCGAGCTCGACTCGCGCGAGGATGAGCGGGAGGCGGTCGAACGGCTCGTCGGGCTGAAGCACGTCGAGGAGGTAGCGGATGCGGGCCTGCTCGACGTAGCTGAAGAAGACCGCGTTGTTCACGTGGCCGAATGCGTCGATGTCACGGAATCGCACCTGGAGGGTGGTGCGGTGGGCGAACTCATCGGTCAAGGGAGGCCATCCTAGAGCGCCTCGCCGATGCGCGCCATGAGCGCCGCGAGGAGCGTGGTGCGTGGCACGACGCTCTCGAGGTCGAGCCACTCGTCCACCGAGTGGTCGTCTCCGCCGATAGGCCCCAGGCCGTCCAGGGTCGGCAGCCCGGCCGCCGACGTGGTGTTCGCGTCGCTCGCGCCGCCGGTCGCGGCATCGCGCAGCGTGAAGCCCAGCTCGCCCGCGATGGCGACCGCGAGCGCCACCAGGCGCGCGGAGGCCGGGCTCTTCTCCATCGGCTGGTGACCGGCGCTGGGCCGCATCTCGCCGCGAACGCCATCCACGTGCGTCGCGCCCACGATCCGCTCGACCTCGGCCTTCGCGGCCTCGAACTCGTCGACCGTCGCGGCGCGGACGTCGACCTGCATCTCGCAGCGCTCGGCGACCACGTTCGGCCGCGTGCCGCCCTGGATCACCCCGGCGTTGACCGTGACGGACGGCCAGCGGCCGTTGAGCGCGTGGAGCGCGAGGACCTGGTGGGCGGCCTCGAGGATGGCGCTGCGGCCCTTCTCCGGCTCGACCCCGGCGTGCGCGGCCCGTCCGGTGAACGTCACGTGGACGTCGGCGATCCCCTTGCGGGCGCTCACGATGTCGCCGTTGGCCCTGGCGCACTCGAGCACGAGTGCGGCGTCATGCTCCGGCGCGAGGCGTCGGATGTGGCCCGAGCTGAACGGCGAGCCGATCTCCTCGTCCGGGTTGGCGACGAAGGTGATCGCCGGATGCACACCCGTGGCATCCAGCGCCTCGATCGCGTGGAGGCCGGCGAGCAGGCCGGACTTCATGTCGGTCACGCCCGGCCCGAAGGCACGGCCGGCCTCGGACCGATACGGCCGCGCCGCGGCGGTCCCCGGGTCGAAGACGGTGTCCATGTGGCCGATGAGGAGAAGCCGCGGGCCAGCTCCCGCGAGCCGCCCGATCACGAGGTCGCCCAGCTGTTCCTCCTCGCCGGTCGGACGGTGAGGGACTCGCTCGACCTCGGCGCCCATCGAGGCGAGCGCATCGGCCACCACGTCGGCAACCCGGTTGACGCCCGCTGGCGTATATGAGCCGCAGTCGACGTTCACGAGCTGCTCGAGCGCGGCGAGGTACGCGGGGAGCTGCGCCTCGACGCGTTCGCGCAGGGCGGTCAGGTTGGGCATGGCCGCCAATATACTCACGCGCATGCCGCACGAGGCCGACGCCCCGGGGTCGGAGGTTGAGCTCGTTGAGCTCCGCGTCCTCGACGGCCCGAACCGCTTCTTCACGCGCCCGGCGGTGCAGATCGAGTTCCGCGGGACGGAGCCGCGTGAAGCGGCCGCGGTCGCCCGTGCCGCCGCCGCGGCGGTGCGCGCGCTGCACGTCCGGCTTGATCTCCCCTCGCCCCGGACGACCGCACGCCACTCGGTCGACCGCAGGCGCACGACCCTGGCCTTCCCCTGGCGCCGCCGAGCGATCTCGCAGGCCATCGGGGCGGCGGCCGCTCGCCTCGCCCTGGGCCGCTCGAACGAGAGACGCGAGCTCGCCGGGCTCCGCGCCGTGGCGCTCGGCCCGCTGCCCGACCTGCCGCGGCCGCGGATCCCGATCGTCGCGATCACGGGTACGAACGGCAAGAGCACCACGACGCGCCTCATCGCCCACGTCGCGGGGGCGGCGGGAATGAGCGTCGGGATGACGAACTCGGACGGCATCCACCTGCGCGACGAGCTGGTGGAGGCGGGCGACTGGACCGGCTTCGGCGGCGCGAGCCGCATCCTCGCGGAGCCGGGCCTCGACCTCGCGGTCCTCGAGACGGCCCGCGGCGGGATCCTGCTGCGGGGCATCGGCTACTCGGCGAACGACGTGAGCGTGGTGACGAACGTCAGCGCCGACCACCTCGGGCTGCAGGGCATCGACACGCTCGAAGAGCTGGCGGACACGAAGAGCTCGATCGTCCGTATCACCAGGCGGACCGGCTGGGCTGTGCTCAACGCGGAGGATCCCCTGGTCTGGGAGATGCGCCACCGCACCCACGCGCAGCTCTACGCGTTCAGCCTGACGCCGCGGGCCGAGGGGCTGGCGGAGGCGCTCGCCGCGGGCGGGCGGGCGGCGGTGCTCGACCGCGGCTGGCTCGTGCTGCGCGCCGCTGACCGCCCCTCGACGCGCCTCGTCGAGGC
The DNA here is from genome assembly GCA_963840205.1 of uncultured Chloroflexia bacterium. GTDB lineage: Bacteria > Chloroflexota > Limnocylindria > QHBO01 > QHBO01 > JACDBZ01. The sequence continues at coordinate 239,821 of CAWIXZ010000007.1, read as the reverse complement.
GGCCGACCTGCCGGTCACGCTCGCCGGGCTCTCGCGATACAACATCGCCAACGCGCTCGCGGCGTCCGCCGCCGCCGACGCGCTGGGGATCGAGCATGCGCAGATCGCGGACGGCCTTCGCTCGTTCGGCGCCGACACCGAGGCCAATCCCGGCCGGCTGAACCTGTTCGAGCGGCGTGGGACGTTCGCCGTGATCGACTTCGCCCACAACGAGGCGGGTCTCATGGGCCTCATGGATGTCTCCCGCGCCGTCGCCGGCCGCCACAAGGTCCGGCTCGCCTTCGGCACCGCGGGCGACCGGACGGACGACATCCTGAATCGGATCGGGGTCATCGCCGGGGCCGCTGACGACCTCGTCATCGCCGAGAAGCGCCACTACCTCCGCGGCCGGACCCTCGAGGACATGAACGACCTCCTCCGGCGCGGCGCGCTGGAGGGTGGCTATGAGGGCGAGATCGCCTCGGAGGAGACTGAGCTCGCCGCCCTCAAGACCCTGCTCGGCCGGGCGAAGCGTGGCGACGTCTGCGCCGTGATGGCGCACGTCGAGCGCGGCGAGCTGTTCGACTGGCTGGCGTCACGTGGCTTCCGCAAGGTGACCGTCGGACCGCCTCCGGACGGTGCTCGGCCGGCGCTGATCAGGTCTCGATCTCGACCTCGTCGGCGTCGTCGATGCCGATGACCGCGCGCAGCCCATCGGTCTCCGCCGAGGCTCCGTGCTCCCGACGCTGGAGCTCCTTCCAGACCTGGTTGGCGTGGTCGACGCACACGACCACCACGTCGCCCTCGCGGGCGATGCCGAGCGCGTAACGCGTGGCCTCGAGCTCGTCGAGCACGGTCGTCACCTTCTTCACGAGCGACGCGTCCGCCGGAGCGCTGCGGATCCCCTCGTCGATGAGGGCTGCGGTGCCGCCCACCGGTCGGCCCCGGTTGTTCGTGTCCTCGCGGATGACGATCTCGTCGAAGTAGCGCGCCGCGGTCTTGCCGAGCTCGCGGATGTCCTCGTCGCGCCGGTCCCCGGCTGTCGCGATCACGCCGATGCGCCGCCCGGTGACCTGGGCGCGCGCGCCACCCATCGATGGCTCGGTGAGCTTCTCCACGAAGTCGCCGAGCGCCTGGAGCGCGGGCGGGTTGTGCGCGTAATCCACGACGACGCGATACCCGTCGAGCTCGAACATGTTCAGGCGACCCGGGGCCATGAAGTAGCTCGTCGTGAACGTGCGAAGGCCCTGGCGGATGTCGTGGAGGTGGGCACCGGCCGCCCATGCCGCCGCGGTCGCCGCCAGCGCGTTCTGCACGTTCATCCGCGCGCGGCCCTCGAAGGTCGCCGGGATTAGGTGCGTCCAGACCAGGTTCATGCTCTTGCGGCCCTGGCGCAGGACGATCATCTCCCCGTTTCGGCCGGGCTCGATCGTCACGGCGCGACGCCCGCGCGACGCCTGGAACTTGATCCGCTCGTTCTCGGGGTCCATCGAGAAGTAGATGACCGAGCCCGATGAGTGGCGCGCCATGGCGACCACGAGCGGGTCGTCCGCGTTGAGCACCGCGACGCCGTCGCGCGGCACGGCCTCGACCACGACGCGCTTCACCTCCGCCAGCTGCTTGATGCTCGAGATGCCGCCCAGGCCCAGGTGGTCGCCGGTCACGTTCAGCACGACCGCGACGTCGTTGCGGCCGTAGCCGAGCCCCTCGCGCAGGATGCCGCCGCGCGCGACCTCGAACACCGCGACGTCGACGGTCGGGTTCTGGAGCACCATCGACGCCGACCGGGGGCCGGAGGCATCGGCACGTCGCACGATCCTGCCGTCGACGTAGATGCCGTCGGTGCTGGTGAGGCCGACCTTGCGGCCCATGCCCTTGAGGATGTGCGCGATCATCCGCGCCGTCGTCGTCTTGCCGTTCGATCCGGTCACCGCCACGATCGGGATGCGGGCCGCGGTGCCGGGCGGGAAGAGCATGTCGATGACCGGCTTCGCGACGTACTGCGGCTCCCCCTCGGTCGGGTTGGTGTGCATCCGGAAGCCCGGGGCGGCGTTGATCTCGACGATCCCGCCGCCGGTCTCCCGGATCGGGACGCCGATGTCCGGGCAGACCACGTCGATGCCCGCGATGTCGAGGCCGACGACCTGTGCCGCCAGCTCGGCGATCTCGACGTTGTCGGGATGCGCCTCCTCGGTCCGGTCGATGCTGATGCCGCCGGTGCTCATGTTGCCGGTCCGCTTCAGGTACACCCGCTGACCACGCGGCGGCCGGTCCGCCATCTCGAAGCCCTGCTCGCGCGCGTATGTGACCGACTCGTCGTCGACCTTGATGCGGGTGAGCACCTTCTCGTGGCCGATGCCGCGGCGCGGGTCGGCGTTCGTGATCTCGACGAGCTCCGCGAGGGTGTGCTTCCCGTCCCCGTCGACGTGCGCCGGGACCCGCTGGGCGACGGCCCGCAGGACGCCGCCGACGACGAGGCATCGGTAGTCGTTCCCGACGAGGTACGACTCGACCACCACGCCGCCGGCGCGGCTCTGTGCGCGGGCGAGCCCGTATCCCTCGCGCACGGCAGCGTCGTCCGCCAGGTTCAGGATCACGCCGCGGCCGTGGTTGCCGTCGAGCGGCTTGACGGCCACGGGGTATCCGATGCGGCCGGCGGCCGTGACCGCGCTCTCGACGTCGCGGACCAGCTCGGCGCGGGGGACCGGCACGCCGGTGGCGGCCAGGAGCCGGTTCGTGAGCTTCTTGTCCCCGGCGATGTCGACGGCGAGCGCTCCGGTCCCCGTGCTCATCGTGGCCCGGATGCGCTTCTGGTGGATGCCGTGGCCGAGCTGCACGAGCGACTCGTCGTTGAGGCGGATGTACGGGATGTCGCGCAGCGCGGCCTCGTCGACGATCGCCTGCGTGGACGGACCGAACGCCGCGCGCTCGGCGAGGAGGATGAGCGCCTCCAGCTCGGCGCGGAAGTCGAACTTCGGGTCGACCTCGACGAGGTGGTTGACGAGCCGGACCGCGAGGCGGCCCGCGGCGAGGCCGACCGACTCCTCGGCGTAGGAGTAGACGACGTGGTAGCGGCCGGGCTCGCCGGTGCCGCGCGTCTTGCCGCGGCCGACCTCCGTGCCCGCCTCGCGCTGCAGCTGCAGTGCGATGTGCTCCGCCACGTGCCCGAGCCATGTGCCCTCGCGCAGCCTGCCCTCGAAGCCGCCGACGCGCCCGGTGCCGCAGGTGTGCTGGCCGACCGCCGGCAGCATGTCGAGGAGCGCCCCGGTGAAGCCGGGGAGCGTGTTGGACGGGAACTGCTCGAGGACCCCGAGGTCGACGATGAGCTTGATCGCCGGGTCGTAGTTCCAGTAGTTCGGGCCGCGGTAGACGCGCGTCTCGACGATCTTCAGCTCTGCCCGAGGAACGAGGCCCGCAGGGGCCTCCCGGGAGCGCCTGGCGCGGGCGGCCGCAGGCCGCGGCTTGCCCGCGGTCGTCACTCGCTCGCCTCCTCCACGCGGCGGGCACGCAACGCGCGTCGCTGCGCGCGCACGGGCGCCATGTCGTCGGCGCCCTCCGCCGCGATGCGCTGGATCAGCCTGCGGGTCTGGTTCGTCGCGGCGCGCAGGCTGGCGAGCTCCCGGTCGGTGGCGCTCACGGCCCGCAGCGGTGCCATGAGGCGGCGGCGTCTCAGGTCGAAACGGTATCCCGACGGCAGCGAGTGCAGGACGACGCCCGAGACCATCATCGGCCGATGGCGCTTCACCTCGTACGCATCGGTATGGAGGTGCGCCGGGTCCAGGATGGTGACCGATCCCTTGCCGAGGACCTCAAGGATCCCCTTGGGGCTCACGAGCGCGGCGGTGTCCTCGTCCACGCCGATGCCGAGGAGCGAGGGTGACTGCGCGATGAGCGCGAGGAGCCGTCCGAACCGATTCCGCTGCTCGAAGTGCTGGTCGATGAGCACGCCGGGCAGCAGCCCGAGCCCGGCGCTCATCTGGGTCATGCGCTGCTTCGGCGTCGCTCCGCTGGTCCCGAACGCGACCATGTGGCTGGCAATCGCCGAAGCTCCCGCGCTCGTTCCGGCCACGATCGCGCCGTGTCGATGTCGCTCGATGATTGCGCGGCCCAGGGCGGTGCCGCCGATCACGCTCGACAGGCGCAGCTGGTTGCCGCCGGTCATGAAGATTGCCGTGGCGTCCTCGACCTGGGCGACCAGGCGCCTGTCGTTGGCGTCCTCGCGGACGAGGGGGCGCATGCCGCGCACGTCATGCATGCCCATCTGGCGGAAGAGCGAGATGTAGAGCTCGGTCGCCTCGTCGCCGAGAGATGAGGCCGTGGAGATCACGACGACGCGCGCCTCGGCCCCACCGGCGAGCGCGACGAAGCGAGTGAGGATCTGGCGCTGGCGAAGCTTTTCCTCCGCCCCGCCGATCATCGAGCAGGTGGCCGGCCCGGGCCTGCCCGGGGTTGGGCGTGGCAGGCATGTACGAGAGCATAGCGAACTGCGCTCCCAGCCGAGCCACGGCGGTAGACTCGATTCCGTATGTCCGCCGTCGAACGCCCGCGCACCGAGACGACGGGACTACTACGAGGTGCTTGGGACGGAGCCATCTGCCTCGACCGCGGAGCTGCGGACGGCGTTTCGCGAGGCGGTGCTGCGACACCACCCCGACCGCGCGCCGAGCTCGGACGTGGCCACGCGGCGAACCTCGATCCTCAACCGTGCGTGGACGGAGCTTCGCGACCCGGTTCGCCGGCTCCATTACGACTACGACGTCGAGGGCGGTCGGCAGGCGACCCTCGAGTGGCCGCTCGACGAGGGCGAGGCGCCGCGTCGCGCGCGTCGCGCCAGGCTCCACCGGACCGAGCCGGCCGCGCCGAGCCAGTGGCACCAGCCGCAATGGCGATCCGTCGCGGGCTTCCGCGTGCCGGCCGAAGTCTTCATGGCGGGCCCCGGGGCATCGGAGCGCTGGATCGTCGACAACCACATCGCCGGCGAGGACTGGCGTGCCCACGACGAGCGCTACTGGCTCCGCTTTGCCGCGCGTCATTACGCGGAGCGCGGCAGGACCGACGACGCGATCGGCGCGCTCGAGCGGATGGTCGCCCTCCGTCCACAATTCGCCGAGATCGTCGATGCGCGGCTGCGCGACGCGTACGTCGCCTCGGGTGAGCAGCTGCGCGGGGCGATGCAGTTCGCGGCGATCGCCGATACCCAGCCGGACGGATCGGCCGCGCGTCGGTGGGCGCAGCGAGAGCTGCGCGCCCTGCTCGGCGAGTATCGCGACCGCCACGTGCGGCGCGGCCGGCCCGCGCAGCGAGCGGAGAACGCCGAGCTCCTCCTGAACTTCCTCGAGTCGATCGGGATCGAGCCCAGCTTCACCGACTATCGCGCGGGGATCGTCGCGCACCGTCGCGCAGGGAACGTCGGCCGCGCAGCGGAGCTCGTGGAGCGCGTCATGGCCGCGCCGCTGAGGGAGCCCGGCCGGCTGTTCAGCCTGGTCCAGCTCCTCACCGAGGCCGGCCAGCTGGACCGCGCGTCGATCCTGCTCGCGGCCATCGCGCGGGGCGACCATCCTCGCGCCCTCGACCCGAAGGTCGTCCACAACCCGTGGCGCCGGATCGCCGCGGCCCGGGCGCGCCTGGCGGCGGCACGGCGCCGCAGGGGCGATGGTGTCGAGTCGTGACCCGGTGCTAGGCTCGTGCCTGAACCTCTGGCACCCGAGGCGCGCTCGATGATCTTCCTCCGCCCCGATCGGTCGGCCGCGCTCGGCGGGGTCGTCGGCGCAGCCGTAACGGTCGTCGGCGCGCTGCTCTCCGGACCGGGCGGTGACTACCTGCCCTTTGCGGTCCTCCTCCTGTTGACGGTTGCCGTCGTCGGCCTCGTCCTCGGCGCGGCAGCGGCGGCGTGGTCGTACGCGGCCTCCGCCGTGGTCCTCCTGCTCATCGCGATCGCAGGGGGCGACGCCGTCCGGCCGGGGGTGGCCGACCTCCTCCGCCTCGCCATCTTCATGCTCGGCTCGCCGATCATCGTCTTTCTCGTGATGCGGCTGGAGGACACCCGCCGCGAGGTGACCGAGGCGCTCGACACGAGCCATGCCTCGGCCAAGGACCTCGCGGGCGAGCGCGAGCGCAGCGAGGCGGCGCGACGGGAGCTGGACGTGGCGCTCGCCGCCGCGGAGCGGGAGCGGAAGCGGCTCGAGGAGGTGGCCGAGGCCATCCCGGAGCCATTGATCGTCTACGACGACCAGCTCCACGGCACGTACGGGAATCGCGCCGCGCTCCGCCTCTTTGGCCGCAGCTTCGTCGAGCGAGCGCTCGACGACTGGGGCCGCGTGGCGCTGCCGCGGGACGAGCAGGGGCAGGCCCTCGAGCGCGAGCTCTGGCCCCAGGTACGTGGGCAGGCCGCGCCGTTCAAGAGCCGACTCACGCTCCGCGTGCCGATGTCCGGCCGCGACCTCATCGTCGACGTGGAGGGCACCCCGGTTCCCGGCGGGGGGACGGTCCTGCTCCTGAGAGACGTCGGCAAGGAGGAGGACGAGCGGCGCAGGCTGTCCCGCTTTGCGAGCTTCGTGGCGCACGAGCTCCGCAACCCGCTCGCGGTGGCGAAGGCGCGCATGGAGCTTGCGCACCGGGATCCGAAGCTGGCGAAGCGAGCCGAGGCCCACGTCTCCCGCGCGCTGGAGTCGGTCGACGCCGCAATTGGCATCCTGGAGCGGCTCGAGCTCTACTCTCGCGCGGACAGCGGCCGGGTGGAGGCGCGACGCGAGGAGTTTCCGATCGCACCGGCCCTCGGCGCCGCCGTCGAGCGGCTCCGTGCGCGCGGCGGCGACCGCGACGTGAAGGTGAGCATGCCGGCGGGGCTGATGGTGGTGGGGGATCGGCACCTGAGCGAGCAGGCGATCACCAACCTGCTGACCAACGCCGACCGTTACTCCACTCCGGGCACGCCGATCCACGTTGAGGTCGACGGCGGCGAGATGGTGACGCTGCGCGTCCGGGACGCGGGCCCCGGTGTCGCGGACGACGTTGCCGAGGGTCTCTTCCGCGACCGCGTGGCGGCGGGCCGTGGCCTCGGCCTGGGCCTCTATCTCGTGCACGCCACGATGTCGGCAATGGGTGGAACGGTCGAGCTCGAGCAGCGCGCGCCGGAGGCCGTGTTCGCGCTCCGCTGGCTGACCCCGGGCGCGGCGGCCACGGACGCGAGCAACGGCCAGGGTGAGGCGCCCGCCGCCGAGGCGGCGAAGGCGGAGGCCGCGGAGGGGAAGGCCTAGGGCGCCGCGATGACCTCGAGCGGCCCGAACGCCGCGCGCTCCAGATCGTCCCGGACGCGCGACGCGTCCCCGGTGAGCAGGATGAGCGCCTCCTCGGGACGAACGAGGTCGCGGGCGACGGCCTGCACGTCGGGGATGCCGACCGCCTCGATGCGCTGGCGGTACGTCTGCCAGTAGTCGTCCGAGAGCCCATACACGGCCAGTGGCTCGATCGCGCCGGCAATGCCGGCCGTCGTCTCGAACCGCAGCGGGAAGACGCCGATGAGGAAGTCGCGCACCTCCGCGAGCTCCGTTTCGCCCGGCGCATCGTCCCGCATCCGATCGAGCTGACCGAGCAGCTCACGGACGGCATCGGCCGTCACCTCGGTCTGCACCGCGGCGGTGGCCGTGAACGGACCTGCCGCGCGCCGCGGATCGAAGGAGCACCGCGCGCCGTAGGTGTAGCCCAGCTCCTCGCGGAGCCGCAGGTTCAGGCGGCTGCCGAACACGCCGCCCAGGAGGGCCGCCATGACGGTGGCCGGGAAGAGGCGCGGGTCGTGGCGGTTGATTCCCAGGTGCCCCACCCGGAGCTCGCTCTGGACGGAGCCCGGGCGGTCCACGAGCACGACGCGACGCCCGCCGCGCGTCCGCGGCTCGATAGTGCGGTGACCAGTCGAGGTGCCGTGCCAGTCGCCCATCTGTCGCTCGATCGCGGCGACGGCGGACGCCTCCTCGAATGCGCCCGCGAGGATGAGATGGGCCCTGTCCGGGGCGTAGCGCGTGGCATGGAAGGCGCGCGCGGCGTCGATCGTCAGGCTCCCGACCGTCTCGGGGCTGCCGGCCGAGAGCCGGCCGTAGGGCACGCCCTCCGCGTAGAGCTCGCGGATGAAGCTCTCGTCGGCCAGCCTGCCCGGATCGGCACGCGACTGGAGGATATCGTTCAGCCGCTCCGCCTTGAGCCGATCGAACTCTCCGGGGTCGAGGCGCGGGGTGCGAATCATCTCGGCCAGCAGCGCGAGCCCCGCCTCGAGGTGCTCGCCGAGCGCCACGAATCCAGCCCGCGCGCTGTCCCACGAGGACTCGCTGCTGACCTCGATCCCCAGGCGTTCGGTCGTCTCCGCGAACGCAGCCGCATCGAGCCGCTGCGTGCCGGTGACGAGCAGCTGCGCTGTCAACGCGGCGATGCCCGCCTGGGCCTCATCCTCGGCCGCCGGGCCGGCATCGGTGAGGAGGTGGACGCTGACGAGCTCGCGGTCGGGAAGCGGCACGAGCCAGACCGAGAGCCCGTTGTCCAGGCGCTGACGCTCGAAGTCCGGGAACCGATACGGCCGGGGGGCCGCGGCGAGTGGTCGCGCGATCACGGCGCCGCCTCGGCCGGCACGTAGGTGAGCGTCAGGCGGTTGCGGTCGTGGATGGATGCCTGCATCGCGTCGCGCACGCGGCCTGCGTCCACGGCGCGATACCGCGCGACCTCGCCCTGGATGCGCTCCGGCTCGTCGAAGAGGCACGCGTACATGGACAGCCGATCCGCCCGCTCGCCGATGCGCTCGAGCATGCCCGCCGCCTGGGCCGAGCGGAGGTTGCGGACGCGCTCGAGGTCCGTCTCTGATGGACCTTCGGACGCGAGCCGGTCCATCTCCGACAGGAGCGCGGCCTCGAGCCGCTCGGGGGTCACCCCCTGCCGCGCGGTGACCCACAGCGCGAGCATGCTCGCGCCGCCGACGATCGGGAAGGCGAAGACGCTGGCATCCTGGGCGACCTGCTGCTCCCGGACGAGGCTCGCGTACAGCCGCGACGCCCGTCCGGCGCCGAGCACGTCGGAGGCGACGTCGAGGGCGTCGAACGCATCGGTTCCGAAGACCGGGATGCGGTGCGACAGGTAGACGCGTGGGAGCGGCACCTGGTCCGGGACGGTCTCGCGGACCTGCTGGCCGAGGATCGGCTCGACCGTCATGTCGGGCGGAGCGGGAAGCGTCGCGTTGCGCGGAATCGCGTCGAAGTGGCGCTCGACCATGCGCAGGGCGTCATCGGCCTCGAAGCCGCCGGCGATGGTGAGGACCGCATTGTTCGGCGCGTAATACGTCGCGAAGAACTCGCGCACGTCGTCGAGCGAGGCGGCCGACAGGTCCTCCATCGAGCCGATCGTCGAGTGGTGGTACGGGTGGGCCTCGGGGTAGACGAGCGCCTGCATCTTCTCGTCCCACGACCCGTACGGCTGGTTGTCGACGCTCCAGCGACGCTCGTTCTTCACCACGTCGCGCTGGTTGTCGAGCTTCTCCTGCGTCATGGCGGGCAGCAGGTTTGCCATCCGGTCGGCCTCGAGCCACAGCGCGAGCTCGAGCTCGTGCGCGGGGAGCGTGTCGAAGTAGTTCGTGCGGTCGAGCCAGGTGGTGGCGTTCAGCGTCCCGCCCGCCGCCTGGATGAGGCTGAAGTGCTGGCCCTTGTCCACGGTCGCCGTGCCCTGGAACATCATGTGTTCGAAGAGGTGCGCGAAGCCGGTCTTGCCGGGCTTCTCGTGCTTGCTGCCGACGTCGTACCAGAGGTTGACGGCCACGATCGGCGCGGTCGGGTCGCGCGAGAGGATCACCCGCAGCCCGTTGTCGAGCGTGTGCCGCTCGATTGGGACGTCCGGCACTCAGCAGGCCTCCGATGGCAGGACCGATCCGGACACGTGCCCCCCGGAACCGGCTGGATGACGCGAGCTCGCCCGACGGCGCGCCGCGGTGGAAGAGCGTAATGGTGAGCGCCCAGGGATTCGAACCCTGAACCTAGTGATTAAGAGTCACTTGCTCTGCCGTTGAGCTAGGCGCCCTCGATTGATGATGGGGCAGGCGTCGAGGGTGGTCAACCGATGGCGACCGCCGTGCTCAACTCGGTGGCCCCGGACCGCCGTTCGGCTCCGGCGCCTGGCCGTAGTGCTCCCGGGCGAACTCGTCGATGGCTCCGGTGTCGGCCGTCTCGAGCTCGAGCAGCCAGCGCCAGGCGGTCGCCACGACCGGTGCGGGGAGTGGCTGGTCGCCGCCCCATGGGGTGAGGATGAACTTGTAGCGGCCGCTGATGCCACTCGCCGTCTGGGTGTTGACATAGGTGGTGAGTGCGTCGATCGACTCCGCGTCGAGCGCCTGCGGGTCGTACCAGATGACCACCCCGCCGTGCTCGAGATTGTGAATCAGCTGCGTCTCGGGCTGCGGCGTGGAGTACACGCCCCAGTTTGCGATCCCGCTCGGATCCCAGTGCGGCCCGGAGGTCGCCGGGAGGGACGAGTACGGGTCGGTTCCGCAGTTCGTCGCGTCGTTCTGCTGTGCGGGGTTGCGACAGTCGGCTCCGATCGCCGTGTGCAGCTGGCCGTCGTTGGGCTGGGCGGTGCCAGCGCTCGGGTTGGGTGCGGAGCCGAAGATCAGGACCATCACCACCACGAGAAGGCCGACGAGGAGGAGACCGCCAATCGCGAGCAGCCGCCAGTCGGGGAGCCCAGCGGCGGCCCCGCGGTCGTCCAGCCGGCGGTTGAGCGCCTCGCTGCTCGCCCGCTGGCGCTGGATGCCGGATGTGCGTCGACGTCTGGTGCTCATTGGTCGCCGAGGATAGCCGACAGCCTCGGCGCATGCGGTGGCACCCCATTTGCGTTGGTAGAATCCCCAGTCCCTGCGGCGGGTGATGCGTCGCTCGCTCGGCGAGCCTCGCCGTGAGCTCGTCCAGGGCGTCGGAGGTGCCATGACCACAACAGATACGCCGCGCCGTCGCGAGAGTGCCTTCACGCTGGTGAGGCGACTCGTCGCGGGCGGAATCGACCTCGCCAAGCTCAACGTCCGGCAGGGGCGGGAGGAGATTGCCCACAACCTCGGCCAGCTGCGGGGCGGCATCGTGCTCCTCGCCATCGCGGCGGGCCTCGTGCTCACGTTCCTGATCGCGCTCGTCGCGTTCATCATGGCCGTGCTCGTGGTCATCGGGCTGTGGTGGGTCGCGGTCATCGTGCTGGTCGTGCTGCTCGTCGTCGCCGGGCTCCTCGCCTGGAGTGGCATCCGCCGCGTGACGAGCACGAAGTTCACGCCGGAGGAGACGATCGCAACCGTCAAGGAGGAGATCGAGTGGGCGAAGAGCCGCTTGCTGAGACGCGGCTAGCGATCAGCGCCAAGCGCACCGAGATGGAGCGAGATGCCGATGCGCTGCGCGACGCGCTCAACCTGAAGAAGCGGTTCGCCGAGAATCCGCCGCTCTTCGTCGCGCTCGGCGCGGGCGCCGTCTTCCTGCTCGTCGGTGGCCCCGTGCGCGTGGCCAAGCTGTTCCGCCGCCGGGCGATGCGCACCACCCCCGAGAAGGCGTACGACTCGCTGCCCAAGCCGATGCAGGCCTGGGTCGACCAGATGGCCGGCGCGGTCGGGCCGCGCGCCGCGGAGGCTCGCCAGTCGCTCGCCGAGGAGCTCGCTCGCTGGCGACACGATCCGCGCCAGGCAGGGCAAGGATCAGCAAGAAGCTCGCGGAGGAGATGGCCAAGGGGCCGGCCGGCCCGAAGCGCACTGCCTGGACCGCGTTCGAGGCCGGCGCCGCGATCCTCACGGCCGCGCTCGCGCGCAAGGTCGTCGAGCGCTTCCTCTCGGGAGAGCCGCCCACCGGCGTGGGCACGCTCGACGCGGTCGGCACCATCGGCGGCGCTGCCCAGCCGGACCCGGCGAAGGCGAAGCAGGACGTCACCAACTCGCCCGGCGAGCGCCGGCAGGCGGCGGCCATCGACGCGAAGGACGAGTACTCGGGGATGAGCAGCCGGGGCCGCTGAACACCCGCGCCACCGGGCACGGCCTCAGATAGAGTCCCGTCGTCGTGATGGGACCCTGGCGTGTCGCGGTCGGGCGGGTTGCGGGTGGGTTCGCGCTCGCGTCCGCGATCGCGTACCTCGCCTATCTCGTCCTCGACGACGCGGTCGCCGACCACGCCATCACCGCGTGGAACCTCTTCATCGTTCCGACCGCTCTCCACCTGGGCTTCGTCCTGCAGCGACGCGGAGCCGTCGCCTCCGCGGCCTCGATGGCCGCGGGGCTCACCGCATCGCTCCTGTGGGCATTCGCCTACGACGCCCCGCTTCTCGAGCCGTGGTGGATCGGTCTCGCGGCCGCGTGGTGGCTCGGCATCGGCTGGCTCCTGGGAGCGGACCGACCGAGGCTCGGCGCCTTCACGCTGGTGCTGGGTGCCTCCGCGGCGGTGGACTTCGTCTTGACCGCCGTCAACGCGCCGCTGCCCATCTATGCGCTCGGGGGATTCAAGATCCCACTCACGATCGCCTGGAGCGTGTGGATTGGCCTGGCGCTCGTCCGCGACCCGGTGCTCGGATCGCCGCCTACCGACGACCGCTGAGAGCTGGCCCACGTCGCCGACGGGCCGAGCCCGCGCGGCGTAGTCCACTGCGTGGGCCCGTCCTTCGGCCGGTCGGCCAGGTCATTTTCAGGTTCTTTTCAGGGAACGCTCACCGGATGGGGCCATGGCGGCCCTAGGGTCAAAGAGGCGGCGCGGGAAGCAATGACACCGATGACCAAGGAGGAAGCCATGATCAACGTCAAGACCATCTTCAGGTTGTTCCTGACCATCACTGCGACGGTGGCGCTGCTCGTTCCACTGGCCGCCGCATCGGCGGCTTCGCCCCTGACGCTCCACGTGACGAAGGAGTGCAGCGCGTACGACGGTCAGGCCGATGCCTTCTGCACGATCACGTCATCGAATCTCAGCGCAATCGAAGAAGGCTCGCAGGTGGTCTACTTGTCGGCCGCAGGTGATCCTGCTGTCGGGTTTCTGATTTCCGACATCCGCATCTTCTCCGGCGAGAGCATCGCGCACGGGCAGGTCCGCCTCAACCTCTCGAAGCTTACCGGCGTCGTTACGCTCTCGGGTGGCACCGGCGTGTTCGCTCATTTTCACGCGACGGTGAAGGTCGTCTGCGACTGGCCAGACGATTACCCCAATTGTTCCTGGGTCGGGCCGTACGGCTTCAGTCCGCCCAATTGACGTTAGGCACGTGGACGCGCGCTGCCGCGGCAAATGAATTGACCTACCGGTTCTCTCGCGAAAGGAGCGAAGACGGTGATCATCCAGATCGTCAACTTCAACCTCACCGACCTCAGCGACACCGAGTATCGAAGCGTGTGTGACGGGCTTGCCCCGGAGCTTGCCCAGGTTCCGGGGCTCATCTCGAAGGTCTGGCTGGCCGACCAGGGCTCGAACACCTACGGCGGCGTGTACACGTGGGTCGACCGCCAGGCGTTGGACGGCTTCGCCGCGAGCGACTTCTTCAGGGCGTTCTCGAAGAACCCGAGCTTCGCGAACATCACCTCGACGGTGTTCGAAGTCCTCGAGGGCCCAAGCCAGATCACCCACGCCGCGATCCCGGTCGCGGCCTGATTGACACCGAGCGCAGACTCGGCCCATGACGCAGACCATCAGCCAGCTGCTCGATGAGCAGGCGGCGTGGCTGGTAGGGCGTAACGACGAGATGGACGTCCTCCGCCGGTTGCTCGGCGAGGGCGCCCCCCTCGTCGTTTTCGTGCACGGAATCGCCGGCATCGGCAAGTCGGCGCTGGTCGAGGCGTTCGGCGTCGAGGCGCGGGCTGCCGGGGCAACCGTCCTCCGGCTGGACTGCGGCTCGATCGAGCCGACAGAACGCGGCTTCCTCGCCGCGCTCGAGAGCAAGACGGGTGGCAGGCTGACCACCCTGGAGGCCGCCGCGACCCGGCTGGGCAGGCTCAGTGAGCGAGTCGTCCTCGTGCTCGACACCTATGAGCTCCTGCGGCTGCTGGATCCATGGCTGCGCCAAGCCTTCCTGCCTGCCCTCCCGGACAACCTCCGGGTCGTGCTGTCGGGGCGGGAGCCCCCGATGACGGCCTGGCCGAGCGCGTTGGGTGGACTGTTCCGGGGGCTTCCGCTCGAAAACCTTCCTCGCGATAACGCCGAGGCCCTTCTCGAGCGGACCGGCGTCGATCGCGGCGACGTCGACCGCATCTACCGTCTCGCGCGCGGGCACCCTCTGTCGCTTCGGCTCGCCGCGTCGGCCCTGGCCGAGCGGCCCGAGCTCAGTCTCGAGGCGGTGACCGTCAGGGCGATCGTCGAGGTTCTCACCGATCTCTACCTTGGCGGCCTCGACGCGAAGACCCGCCTGGCGCTCGACGCGGCATCGGTCGTGCGTCGGCCGACCCTGTCGCTCCTTGCCGCGATGCTCCCGGAGACCGCCCCGCAGGATGCCTTCGAGCGTCTCCGGACATTGCCGTTCGTGGAGCTCGGCGATGACGGTCTCATCCTCCATGACACGGTTCGCGAGTCGGTCGCCGCCCTACTCCGGTCCTCAGATCCTGCGCGATCCAAACGATATCGGGCGGCCGCCTGGCGGAAGCTTCGGGCGGAGGTCGCCAACGCACCGAGGCACGAGATGTGGCGATATACGGCAGACCTGCTGTACATCCTCGAGAACCCGATCGTCCGGGAGGCGTTTTTCCCGACCACGGACCACCTCTTCTCGGCCGAGGCCGCCCGCCCGGCTGACGGCTCGGCGATCGCCGAGATCGTGAGGCGACATATGCCGCCGGCCTCGGCAAGCGTGATGGAGACGTGGTGGCGCCTGGCGCCCGACTCCTTCCGGGTCCTGCGCGACCGCGCCGACACGGTCGCCGGCTTCTACAACGTGTGTGAGATCGACCGCGCGAGCCACCGGCTCGTCGAAGCGGATCCCATGCTCGCGAGTTGCTGGGATCACCTCCGCCGGCATCCCGTCCCACCGGGTCAACGCGTCCTGTTCAGCCGGGCCTGGCTGTCCCGCGAGCACGGCGAGGCGCCGTCGCCGGTCCAGGCCGCAAGCTGGCTCGACATCAAGCGGCTCTACATGGAGATGCGGCCGACGCTCCGGCGCATCTATTCGATCGTCCACGACGTTGCGACGTACGGCCCGATGGTTGGCCCGCTGGGCTTTGTGTTGCTTCCCGGCGACCCGATCGAGTTCGACGGCGTGCCGTACTACGCCACGCAGAATGACTTCGGTCCGTCCTCGATCGACGGCTGGCTCGCCAGGCTCGTCGCCGCGGAGCTCCAGATCGAGGACGACTCGATTCTGGATCTTGTCCAGCGCCAGCTCGTCCTGGATGGCCGGCGGGTCGACCTCACGAAGCTCGAGTTCGACGTGATCAGCTACCTCCAGCAGCACCACGGGCTTGTCGTGGAGCGAGCCGCGCTGCTACGCGACGTCTGGGGCTACGAATACGCCGGCGGAGCAACGTGATCGAGGCGAACATACGGTCGCTGCGACGGAAGCTGGGAGACCGCGCGAGCTCGATCGAGACCGTTCGGGGACTCGGTTACCGGTTCAGTGCGCCGGTCGGGTCGGGGGCCGAGCTCGGGGCTTGAGCGCCAGCGGACCGGCGTGGGTGCAGATCGAGGGCGCGAGCTCGGTCCGGTAGACTTGCCGCTCGATCGCACCCTGCACAGCGGGCGAGTGGCGGAACGGCAGACGCGCCGGCCTTAGGAGCCGGTGTCGCAAGACGTGCGAGTTCGAATCTCGCCTCGCCCACCACGTCGCCGATCCGCCCACCCACCGTCACATCGGAGAGTGCATCCACCTTGGTCACCGTATCGACGCGACCTGAGCCCGGCTCGAAGATGGTCCTCGAGATCGAGGTCCCGCCGGCCGAGGTCGACGGGCACTTCGCCACCGCGTACCGGCACGTCGCCGAGCGGACGAAGGTGCCCGGCTTCAGGCCCGGCAAGGCGCCGCGGCAGGTCATCGACCGTTTCGTCGGCCGCCCGAGCGTCGTCGCCGAGGCGATCGACCACCTCGTGAGCGCCAGCTACGACGCCGCCCTGAACCAGACCGACCTCATACCGATCGACCAGCCCGACGTCGACATCGACCCGGCGGCGGTCGCCGAGGGCCGGTCGGTCACCTTCACGGCGACCGTGCCGGTGAGACCCGACGTGACGCTGGGCGCGTACGAGGGCTATCCGTTCAGCCTCGAGGTGCCCGAGGTCACCGACGAGCAGGTGGAGGCGGTGATCGCGGACCTCCGCGAGCAGCAGGCGACGCTGAAGCCCGTGGATGGCCGGCCCGCGCAGGACCGCGACATCGCCAGCGTGAAGTTCGTCGGCACCGTCGACGGCGAGCCGTTCGAGGGCGGCAGCGCCGACCGCCTGCCGGTCGCCATCGGCGAGGGCCGCATGATCGAGGGCTGGGAGGAGCAGATCGTCGGCATGGAGATCGGCTCCAGCAAGGGCTTCGACGTCACGTTTCCCGACGACTACCGCGTCGAGGAGCTGCGCGGGAAGCAGGCGCACTTCGAGGTCGAGCTGCTCGACCTGCGCGAGCGGCTGCTGCCCGAGGTCGACGACGAGTTCGCGCGCAGCGTCGGCGACGTGGCCGACCTCGCGGAGCTGCGCCGTGAGATCCGCGACGCCATGGAGCAGCGCGCGTCCGCCGAGGCGCGCCACGCGTTCAGCGACCGCATCATCGACTTCGCCGCCGGCAACGCGACCGTCGAGCTCCCCGAGGTGATGGTGGCGAACGAGATCGAGATCCTGCGGGACGAGCTCACCTCGCGGCTCGCCGCGCAGCGCATCGGCCTCGAGCAGTACCTCGCCCTCGCCAAGCAGACGCCCGAGGAGATGACCGCGGAGCTGCGCGAGCCGGCCGCACGCCGTGTGAAGACGCTGCTCGTCCTCTCCGCGATCGCCGAGAAGGAGGGCATCGACGCCACCGACGAGCAGATCGACGCCGAGATCGCCGAGCAGCTGGCACGCCACGACGAGCCGAGGCTGCGCGACTACCTCGCCTCGCGACGGGGCCGGAGTTACCTGCGCATGACGATTCGCAACCGTACACTGGTGGAGACGCTCATCGACCGCGCCATGGGGACCGATGCGGTCGCCGGATCGCCGCCGACCGAGCCCGACCCAGCCGAGACCACTGAACCTTCCGAGCAGTCCAAGGAGCCCGCATAACCGATGCTCGTCCCGATGGTCATCGAGTCGAGCGCCCGCGGAGAGCGAGCGTTCGACATCTACAGCCGGCTCCTCAAGGAGCGGATCATCTTCCTGGGCGACGCCATCGAGGACAACGTCGCGAACCTGATCATCGCCCAGCTCCTCTTCCTGGAGTCCGAGGACCCCGAGAAGGACATCAGCCTGTACATCAACTCGCCGGGCGGCGTGGTGACGAGCGGGCTCGCCATCTACGACACGATGCGCTACCTGCGCGCTCCGGTGAGCACGATCTGCATCGGCCAGGCAGCCTCGATGGGCGCCGTGCTGCTCGCGGCCGGCGCCAAGGGCAAGCGCTACGCGCTGCCGAACGCCCGGATCATGATCCACCAGGGATCCGGGCGGCTTCCGCGGCAACACGCCGGACGTCGAGATCCAGATGCGCGAGATGCTCCACCTCACCGAGCGCCTCATGCAGATCGTCGCCGAGCACAGCGGCCAGACGTTCGAGAAGGTGAAGCGCGACAGCGAGCGCGACTACTTCATGAGCGCCGAGGACGCGAAGACCTACGGCATCATCGACGAGGTCTTCACCGGGACCACCGAGTCGCTCATCAGCCTCGCCAAGGAGGCCGGCGGCGAGATCCCGACCGCGGACGAGGTCGCGAAGGTGGAGGCGGCGGAGCCCGCCAAGAAGTAGCCACGAGGCGCGACGCACGCCTCGTGCACCCGGCGGAGTACACCAACCCGGTGCACGACGGGTCCTTTCCCGATCCGTTCGTCATGCGGGTGGGCGGCGTCTACTACGCTTTCGGGACCGACATGGTCGGCGCCGGCCCGCGGGTGATCGGCCGCCTCCGTTCGGATGACCTCGTCACCTGGACGCCCATCGAGCCCGCGCTGGAGCGCCCGCCGCTGCCCCCGACGGAGTCCAACCAGTTCTGGGCCCCGGAGGTGGCCGAGTCGGACGGACGCTTCTTCCTCTACTACTCCACCGGCTTTGAGGACACGAACCACCGGATCCGCCTCGCGACCTCCGAGACGCCGGCGGGCGACTTCCACGATGAGGGGCTCGTCCTCACCCCGAACGAGCCGTTCGCCATCGACCCGCATCCGTTCCGTGACGACGACGGCGCCTGGTACCTGTACTACGCCCGCGACTTCCTCGACGGGGAGCGCGCCGGCACCGCACTCGTGGTCGACCGGCTCGTCGACATGCGGGCGCTCGCCGGCTCACCGACGACCGTGCTGCGCGCCAGCGCCGACTGGCAGATCTTCCGCCGCGCCCGACCCATGTACGGAGCCGTCTACGACTGGCACACGCTCGAAGGGCCCTTCGTCCGCAAGCGCGACGGACGCTATTACCTCTTCTACTCCGGCGGCGCGTGGGAGGAGGAGAACTACGGGGTCTCGTACGCGGTGGCCGACTCGCCACTGGGCCCCTTCACGGAGCCGGTCGACGCCGCCGATGGGCCTGCCATCCTCCGCACCGTGCCCGGACGCGTGATCGGGCCGGGTCACTGCTCGGTCACCACAGGGCCGGACGGAGCCGACTGGCTCCTCTACCACGCGTGGGACCCGGGACGGACGGCCCGGCGCCCCTGCATCGATCGCCTGCAGTGGACCGATGACGGACCGCGCTGCAACGGTCCGACCTGGACGCCGCAGCCAAGCCCCATGGCCCAGGCCGGCACCTAGCCGCGGCGCTCGCTCGTCAGCAGCCGGCGCTTGACCTCGACGTCCCCGCCCCAGCCCGACCAGCCGTCGGCGGCCCGCACGACGCGATGGCAGGGCACCGCCGGGAAGAGTGGGCAGCGCGACATCGCCCCGCCGACCGCCCGCGCCGCACCGGGCGACCCGATCAGCGCCGCCACCTCGCCGTAGGTGAGCGTTTCCCCGGAGGGCACCGAGCGCACGACCTCGTAGACACGGACGTCGAACGCGGACAGGCCGCGCATGTCGACGGCGGGCACGGGACCTCCCGAGAGCGCCTCCTCGACCCAGGCCGTGGCCAGCTTCGCCGGCACGGGCTCGACCCCCCGGAAGCGCCGCCGCAGCTGCCCGATGAATGCCGGGAGCGCGTCCGCGCGGCTGACGGCGGCGACGCCGCGATCGGTCTCCGCCACCAGCATCGGCCCAAGTCATGTCCGCACGCGCGCGAACCGCAGGTCGCCGCTCATCACCAGAGCATCCCACGACGATCGTTCAGGGCGGGACTGTGGAAAACGCGTGCTATCCTGCCGATCCGATGACCACCAAGTCCAAGGTCCCGTACCGCTGCTCCTTCTGCGGCAAGAGCCAGGAGCAGGTCCGCAAGCTGATCGCGGGCCAGGGCGTGTACATCTGTGACGAGTGCATCAACCTCTGCCAGGAGATCATCGAAGAGGAGATGCTCGAGTCCCCGCGCGCCAGCCTGGCGCAGGCGGCTCCGCTCCCCAGCCCTCGGCGGATCAAGGACCAGCTCGACGCCTACGTCATCAGCCAGGAGCAGGCCAAGAAGGTCCTCTCCGTGGCGGTCTACAACCACTACAAGCGCGTGAACGCCGGGCACGAGCGTGGACGACGTCGAGCTCGGCAAGTCGAACGTGCTGTCTCGTCGGCCCCACCGGCTCCGGCAAGACGCTGCTGGCGCAGACGCTCGCGCGGGTCCTCGACGTCCCGTTCTGCATCGCCGATGCGACCTCGCTCACCGAGGCGGGATACGTCGGCGAGGACGTCGAGAACATCCTGCTGCGGCTCATCCAGGCCGCCGACTTCGACGTCCAGCGCGCGCAGCGCGGCATCATCTACATCGACGAGATCGACAAGATCGCGCGCAAGACCGACAACCCGTCGATCACCCGCGACGTCTCCGGGCGAGGGCGTCCAGCAGGCGCTCCTCAAGATCCTCGAGGGCACCGTCGCCAACGTCCCGCCGCAGGGTGGACGCAAGCACCCGCACCAGGACTTCATCCAGATCGACACGACCAACGTGCTCTTCATCTGCGGAGGCGCGTTCGAGGGCCTCGAGAAGATCATCGAGGAGCGGGTCGGCAAGCGGGGGATCGGCTTCGGCTCCCAGGCACAGCAGTCGAAGGAGGAGCGGCGCGCCGCGCTCCTCGACAAGCTCATGCCGGAGGACCTCCTCAAGTACGGCCTCATCCCCGAGTTCGTCGGTCGGCTGCCGGTCGTCGTGAGCCTCACGGCGCTGGCCCGCGAGGACCTCGTGAAGGTGCTCACCGAGCCGCGCAACGCGGTCACGCGGCAGTTCACGAAGTTCCTCAGCATCGACAAGGTCGAGCTCGTCTTCACGCCGGAGGCCCTCGAGGCCACCGCGAAGCTCGCCCTGGAGCGCAAGACGGGCGCCCGCGCGCTGCGCACCATCGTCGAGGAGGCGCTCCTCGAGGTGATGTACGACATCCCCGAGCGCACCGACGTGAAGAAGGTCGTCATCACCGCCGAGACGATCGAGCACGGCCAGCCGCCGATGCTGCTCACCGAGACCGAGGATGCCGAGCCGCGCCGGCGCACGCGCCCCGCGCGAGCCGCCCGCGACGACGAGCGCGAGGAAGAGTCCGCCTAGGTCTTGACGCGGATCCCCGCGTCCTTGAGCTCGGCCCGGATTCGCCGGCGCAGCTCCCTCTCCGCCGCCTCCCGGTCCTCCGCCTTCACGTGACCCGACACCTGGAGCACGCCGCCGTCGGCGGCATCGGCCGCGACGCGCGCGACCGACGGCGCATCGGTCAGGCGGGTGGACCACTCCGCGTCAGCCTTCATCTCGCGCCCCGTCCGGTTGATGACCTCTCCCGCGCGAGCCGAGTCGCCTCGGTCGGCCAGCTTGACCTCGACCACGCAGCGGACCCCACAGCCGCGTGAGGTTGGAGGCCACGATGATCTGGCCGTTCGGGACGCTGTGGATGGTGCCATCGAGGTCGCGGAGGGTCGTCCGCCGCAGGCTGAAGTCCTGCACGACGCCCTCGACGCCGGCGATGCGCACGACGTCGCCCTCGCTGTACTGGTTCTCGACCACGATGAAGACGCCGGCGAACCAGTCGCGGATCAGGCTCTGTGCTCCGAAGCCGACGGCGATGCCGACCACGCCGAGGCCCGCGAGCGCCGGACCGATGTTGATCCCGAACAGCCCGAGCATCATCAGCGCGGCGATGACCGCGATGACGGTCGCGGCCACCCGGACCGCCAGCCGCCCGATGGTCGCCACGCGCCGCTCCAGCTCCGCGGCCGGCAGCGTTCCGCGTCCCGGCCTCGGCGTTGCGGCGCTCGACGAGCTGACGAAGGCTGACGCCGATCGCCAGCCGGACGAGCGCGAACGTCGCCACCGACACGACCGCGATCAGGCCGATGAGCAGCGCGGTGTGGGTCCACGGCTGGGTGGGCATTCGACCGCATGGTAGCGGGCCTCGCACCTCCGGCAGGTCGGGCCGCACCGGTCTCCGGAAGGTACCGTTGTCTGGGGGTGGGAGTACTTCCGGGGACGGTGGGTTTGCGCCGATGCACCGCTAGGATTGGGGCTGGCCGCACCGCCGGCGTGGCCGTCCAGGGTAAGGAGCGATCGCACAGCGATGACCGCACACCAGCGCCGACCGGGCTTTCGCCTCCCGTGGTCGTCCGAGACGGACCAGGGCGACGCGGGCTCGACCGATGCCGAGGCGCAGTCCTCCGCCGCCGATCCCGAGGGCATCCGATCCCGCAGCCGGGGCCGACGCCCAGAACGTGAACGCCGAATCCGATGCCCAGCCCGCCGCGCTCAGGCGATGACGCGGGCGACCAGCCAGAGACCCCCACTGCCGAGAAGGCAGGCCCGGCCGACGCCGATTCACCCAAGAACACCACCACCCACCCGACACCGGAGGCACCCATGTCCGCAACCACCGCGCCGCCGAGCAAGCCCGCGGAGGACTCCTCCGCGACGAGCTTCCTCGGCGACCTCGTGGCCGCCATGCGGCGCGTCGCCGACGAGGCGCGCGAGACGACCCTGGCCGACCTCCGATCGCGCGTCGACGAGGCGATCCGCGAGCGCGAGGAGGACGCCGAGCGTCGTCGCGGCGAGCTTCGCGCGAAGGCCGAGACGGACGTCGCCGCGGTCGGGGACTGGGCGAAGGCCGAGGCCGAGCGCATCAAGGCCGACGCCGAGCAGCGCGTCGCCTCGCGACGCGCACAGCTCGACCGGCAGCTCGCCGCCGAGACGGCACAGGTGGACTCCGCCGCCGAGGCACTTCGCTCGCGCATCGCGGCCTACGAGCGAGAGCTCGAGGCCTACCACGATCAGCTCGCCGCCACCAGCGACCCGGCCGCGTTCGCCGCCGCTGCGAAGCGCATGCCGCCGCCGCCCGCGCCTGGATGGCTCGGCGTCCGCTCCCGCCCCCGCGCCCGAGCCGCAGCCGGTCGCCGCCGAGCCGGAGCCGCAGCCGGCCACCCAGTCGCAGTCCACGGGCACCAACGGCTCGGCGCCCGTCGCGCCCGTCGCCGACGCCGAGGGGGCCGATGTCTCCGCCACCACGCTCGAGAAGCTCGACGCGAAGCCGGAGGCTGTCCCTGCCGTCGCCGAGACCTACGCCGAGCCCGTCGCGACCGAGATCGTCGTCAAGGGGCTGGGCAGCTTCGGCGCGATCACCGGCTTCCGTCAGCAGCTGGCGAACGTCGAGGGCATCGATGCCGTCGGCCTGAGCCTGGGGACGAGCGGCGAGTTCGTCTTCCGCGCAACGCACCGGCCGAACGTCGACATGGCGGCCGCGATCACCGCGCTCGAGGGTGACGCCGTGGAGATCGAGCCGCGCGCCGAGGGCGGCCTGCGCGTCACCCTGGGCCGGCCGCGCTAGGCAGAGCTCCACGCACCGCCGGCCGAATGACGGCCGGTGGTAGACTCGAGACACGGCGTCGACCGTGAAGAGTAACCCTCCATCGGCCGCACAGAGACGCGGTGCCATGGGCTGAGAGCCCGCCGCGGAGCGAGAGGGCGAACGTCGCACGCGAGCCGGCCGGGTCCGCCCGATATCGCGGAACGAGAGGCGGCCGCATCGGTCGCGAACGAAGGTGGTACCACGACGAGCCCGTTCGTCCTTCGACGAGCGGGCTTTGTGTTGGGCGAACCTTCAGGAGCGACAGGACCGATGACCACCGAGCAGACGCGAGCTGCCGGCGCGCTACGACCCCGCGGCGGTCGAGCCGGGCATCTACGAGCGCTGGCAGGCGTCCGGTGCCTTCAGGCCCGCTGCCGAGCCGCCGCCGGGCGCCGCCCGGTTCGTGATCACGCAGCCGCCGCCGAACGTGACCGGCGCGCTGCACATCGGCCACGCGCTGACGACGACGATCGAGGACACCCTCATCCGCTACCACCGCATGCGTGGCGACGACACGCTCTGGGTGCCCGGCGTCGACCACGCGAGCATCGCCGCGCAGTTCGTGCTCGATCGGATCATCGCCGAGGAGGGGGAGAGCCGTGCGTCGCTGGGCCGGGAGCGCTACCTCGAGCGGATGTGGAGGTTCATCGACGAGACGCGCGACGTCATCGGACGCCAGCACCGCCGGCTGGGTGCGAGCGCCGACTGGGATCGCGAGCGCTTCACGATGGACGAGGTGAGCGCGCGTGCGGTGCGCGTCGCCTTCAAGCGACTGTGGGACGCCGGCCACGTGTACCGCGGCGAGGCGCTGGTGACCTGGTGCCCGCGCTGCCTCACGACGATCAGCGACCTCGAGAACGTCCACCACGACGAGACCGGCAGCATCTGGACGATCCGCTACCACCTCGAGCGGCCCGATGGCACGCCGGATCCCGACGCCTGGATCTCCGTCGCCACCACGCGGCCCGAGACGATGCTCGGCGACACCGCGGTCGCCGTGCACCCTGAGGACGAGCGATACCGCGACCTCGTCGGCAGGCACGCGATCCTGCCGTTCCTCGGCCGGCGCCTGCCGATCGTCGGCGACGAGCACGTGGACCGCGCCTTCGGCACCGGCGCGGTGAAGATCACGCCGGCGCACGACCAGGACGACTACGACCTGGCGAAGCGCCACGGCCTGCCCGCCATCACCGTCCTCGACGAGCAGGCCCGCGTGAACGAGGCCGGCGGCGAGTTCGCCGGGCTCGATCGGTACGAGGCCCGGCGGCAGATCGTCGAGCGCCTGCGGGCGTCGGGCGACCTCGAGGACGAGCGCCCGCACGACATGGTGGTCGGCCGATGCGACCGCTGCGGGACGGTGAGCGAGCCGCGCCTGTCGGTGCAGTGGTTCATCCGCGTGAAGCCGCTCGCCGAGCGGGCGCTCGCATCGGTCACCGAGGGACGGACCACGATCCTGCCCGCGCGCTTCGAGAAGGTGTACGCCCACTGGATGGAGAACATCCACGACTGGGCGGTCGGCCGCCAGCTGTGGTGGGGGCATCGCATCCCGGCCTGGTTCTGCCCGGATGGCCACGTGACCGTGAGCGACCTGGTGGAGGGGCCGGACGCCTGCGCGGAGTGCGGGCGCCCGTCCACGCGAGCTCACTCAGGAGACCGACATCTTCGACACCTGGTTCAGCTCGGGGCTGTGGCCCTTCAGCACGCTCGGCTGGCCGGACGCGACGCCGGACCTCCAGCGCTTCTACCCGACGACCGTCATGGAGACCGGGTACGACATCCTCTTCTTCTGGGTCGCGCGGATGATGATGCTCGGGCTCTTCTGCACCGGCGTCGAGCCGTTCGAGACCGTCTACCTGCACGGGATGATTCGCGCCGAGGGCGGCGCGAAGATGGGCAAGACCAAGGGCAACACGATCGATCCGCTCTCGATGATCGACGAGATCGGAGCCGATGCGCTCCGCTTCGCGCTCGTCGCCGGCTCCTCGCCGGGCCACGACCTGAAGCTCACGCGCGCGAAGCTCGACGGCGGGCGGAACTTCAGCACGAAGCTGTGGAACGCCGCGCGGTTCGTCCTGGGCAGCCGTCCGGCCGACGAATCCGACGCCGATGCCTCCGTCGAGCCGTCGCTCCCGGTTCGCTGGCTGCGATCTCGCCTGGCCGATGCCGTCGAGCGGGCCACGCGCCAGCTCGACGCGCTCGACCTCGGTGGGTACGCGGCGACCGTCTACGACGTCGCCTGGAGCGACTACTGCGACTGGTTCCTCGAGACGGCCAAGGTCGACATGCGGCGTGCGGACGCGTCGCCGGCGGAGCGCGCGGCGACCTGGCGCGCGGCCGCGGAGGGGCTCGCCGTGGTGCTCCGGCTGCTCCACCCTTTGATGCCGTTCCTCACCGAGGAGCTGTGGCAGGCCCTCGGCGAGACCGACCCGGAGCTCACTGGCGGCGAGCCGCTCCTCATCACCGCGAGGTGGCCCTCACCGGCGGGGCGCGACGAAGCGGCGGAGTCCGCGTTCGACGATCTCGCCGCGCTCATCCGTGCCGTCCGCAACCTGCGAACCGAGGCCGGCATCCCCGCGGCGACCTGGGCCGGGCTGGTGGTGGACGCGTCCGACCCGAGCGTCGCCGAGGCGCTGGGCGCCGGCCTCCGCTACGTCGAGCCTTTGGCTCGCGCGCGGCCGATCGAGGTCGGCGCCGCGGGCGACCGGCCCGAGCTGGTGGCGGCCACGCCGTTCGGCGCCGCGTGGCTTCGCGTCGACGCTGCCACGGACTCCGAGGCCGGCGGCCGTCGCGCCGCGCGGCTCGCCGAGATCGAGGGACACCTTGAGCGCGTGCGGCGCCTCCTCGGCCGACCCCGGGTTCTCGGGACGGGCGCCGGAGCCGGTCGTGGCGCGCGAGCGCGAGCGTCTCGCGGACCTGGAGGAGCGGCGCCGACAGCTGCTCGCCGAGGCCTAGGCAACCGAGAGGCAGGACCGCCGAATGGCCCAATCGGGTCATAGCGGCTGGTACCGCGGTGGCCCGACAATCGCGATCCGAGCCAGTGAAAGGGCACCGTGAGCATCTCGTTCCTCCGACGCAAGAAGCAAGAGCCAGAGGCGCCGCCTCCTCCGCCCGTGGAGGACGTCGAGGCGCGCGAGTACTCCGAGCGCGTGACGCTGATGGGGCGGAGCAGCGATGCCCTTCGGCTTCCGGCCGGGCCGGCAACGGCCGCGGCGCTGCCGAGCATCGTCGAGGCGATCGTTCCCGGCCGCGTCGACGTCATCGAGCCGCTCCCCCTGGACCTCGCGAACGCAAGCCCCGCCATGGAGCGCTTCAACGAGCTCCAGCAGTGGGTCGTCGCGCGCCGCGACCTCGGTCCGGTCGGCCGCCACGGCCTGTGGGTGCTCGAGCTCATCGACGCGCTCGACATGACGGTCGACACCTTCTACTGCGCGCTGCTCCACGGCGAGACGGACACGAGCGGCTACCCCGAGTACCAGGCGATCGTGGGCGGCCTCGCCTCCCACTGGGACGAGCTCTCCGGCGAGCTCATCGTCCGCGCCGTGGTCGGCTGGGGCGGCCGAGGCCTGCGCGGGCGACACCGATCGCATCGGTCAGAGGGTCCTGAGCCAGCTCCACGCGCAGCTCCTCGCCTCCGGGCTCGCGCTCGGCCCGGCCGAGGCGCGGCTGCCGCTCGTGGGCGAGCGAACGGGCCTCAGCTGCATGCACTGCGGCTTCCAGGCGGGCGCGGAGAGCGCCATGTACTGCCCGCGCTGCGGCATGCGGATGAGCCGAACCGCCTGAGGGCACCAGTACCTTTGGGGTAGTCCTCCTGCGCCCCAGTCCCATTGCCCGGTGGTGCGGTCCGTCTGAGACTGGTGTTGTCCGTGCCGGACCACCGTCCCACCCGAAGGATTGGCAATGAAGCGACCCGTGATCCTGCTCGCGCTTGCTGGCGAGAGCGCTGCGTACGTCGACGCGCTGCAGCGCGCCGGCTTCGATCCGGTCGACCCTGACGCCCTCGAGGTGACCGGCCGGAACGCGGATCTGGGCGTCATCGACTGCGACATGGACCCGGCGACGGTGAGGTACCTGTACGACGTGATGCACGTCGATCCCGCCATTCCGACCCTGCTCCTGCTCGGCGAGAGCTCCCATCTCGAACCCGGCATCGGCGGTCACGGCGACGAGGTGGCGCTGAAGCCACTTCTGCCGGAGGCGATGGTCTACCGCCTCCAGGCCCTGCTCATCCGCACCGGCCGCAGCCTGCCGAGCGAGTCCGGCACGTGGGCCGATGCGAGCGACCTCTCGACCGCGGCGATCGCCGGCGAGGGCCGCGTGGTGAGCGTCTTCGCGCCGAAGGGCGGCGTGGGCAAGACGACCGTGGCGATCAACATGGCCGTCGCGCTGCGCCTGCAGACACACGCCGAGGTGCTCCTGTTCGACGCCGACGTCGGCGTCGGGAACGTCACCTCGGCGCTCGATGTCCCGCCGCGCCTCGGCCTGGCCGACCTCGCGGACAGCGCGGCCGGAGGACTGGACCGACAGCGCGTTCGACCAGGCCGTCAGCACACACGCCGAGACCGGCCTGCGCGTCCTCAGCTGGGGGACCGGCCCGAGCCAGTCGATCTCGGCCGAGCTGCTGCTGTCGGCACTGCGCTGGGCCCGCGGCCACCACTCGTACGTGATCGTCGACAACCACCCCGGCTACGACGAGCGCACCATGGCCATGCTTGCCGTGGCGAACGAGATCTTCCTCGTGGTGACGCCGGAGGTCGGGTCCATCCGCAACAGCTCGCAGTTCCTCGAGCTCGCGCGGGAGATCGGCCTGTCCGGCATCGTCCGGGTCATCGTGAACCGCGCGAACCACGGCATCAGGATGGACGACCTCGCCGCGTCGCTCGGCATGCCGGTCGCCGCGACGGTGGTGAGCAACGGTCCGAAGGCCGTGATGGCCGCGAACCAGGGCCGCCCGCTCATCACGATGTTCCCGAAGGAGAAGATCTCCGACGACATGCACCGCGTCGCGCGGCTCGTCTCGCAGCCCGAGGACGCGACCGAGCTGGAACCCGTGCGGCAGGGCTTCTGGGAGCGACTTCGCCCCGGCGCCTCGCAGCGACTGGCCGAGCACGCGGGGCGCGCACAGCACCCCTGATCGGGGCGTCTGCCATCATTCGGGCCCGTGCCGACGTATGACTACCAGTGCCGCACGTGCGGCACCGTCACCGAAGTGATCCACTCGATGCTCGCCGATGGGCCGACCACCTGCGACGCGATGCGGCGGCGAGCTGCGACGGGTGCTCTTCCCGACCGGCATCATCTTCAAGGGCTCCGGCTTCTACCGGAACGACTCCCGCGCGGCCGCATCGGCCTCCGCGGGCAGCCGAAGTCAGGCGACAGGCTCGTCGGCTCGGATCCGGAGAAGGCTCCGCGTCGCGACGGAAAGCCGGCTCCGGCCGCGAAGGATGGTGGCGCACCGGCCGGCGCGTCGGACGGCAAGACCTCGACCCCGGGGAACGACTCCTAGGCCGACTGGGCCTGGCGCTCTCCGCAGCGCCGGCAGAACCGTGCGCTCGCCGAGAGGGCGAGCCCGCACCCTCCGCAGCTCTGGACGGTGACGCCGGCGGCGCCGACCTCACGGGCCGATGCCTCCCACAGCATCGCGGCCGCGGTGACCTCGCGGTTCGGACATGGACGCGCCTCGCGATCGGTACGGCAGGACCTGCGACGCGTCCGGCTCGACCGTCGCCTCGCTCGGCTCGTCGAGGCCGAGCTCCTCGAGCTGAGCGCGGCGAGCGGCGACCTCCTCGGTCTCGGCGTCGGCGGCGACACGGCGCTCGCGGCGCGGGCGCGCGGCCGGCTGCGTCGGCAGGCGGACGATCTTCTCTCGCATCGGGCCGCTCCGGCGCGGAGTCGCCGGCGAGGGGCGGACGTCCGGAAGCGGCTCGGGCACGACCTCCGGGGCGACCGGCTCGGGCTCGTAGGTGACGGGTGCGGCGGCAGGGGTCGGCTCGAACTCGACATCGGCGGGCACGAGCTCGGCTGCCTGCGGCTCCTCGACCATGGGGGCCTCGGCGGCGATCGGCTCGGGCTCGGGCTCGGCCGCCACCTGAGCGTCCTCGTCCCAGGCGACCACGCGCAGGGCCGGGCGATCGGGTTCCGGCAGCGGCTTCCTCGGCCGCGACCGGCTCGGGCTCGGCGGCCGGTTCCTCGTGGAGCTCGGCCTCGACCGGCTCGGGCTCCAGGTCGGCCGCGAAGCGCTCGTCGTCGGTGAGCTCGACGGCGGCCTCGCCGAATGTCGGCTCGGGCGGGACCACCGCCAGCGAGTACTCCTGTGGAGCCTCGGCCTCGGCGGAAACGGGGTAGACCTCGCTGTCCGCGTGCGGCCAGCTCTCGGCCGACACGGGCTCCACGCGGCCGAGTGCTCGAAGACCGGGATGGCGCCCTGGTCGGCGACGGGGGTCGCCGGGGCGCCCAGCGATGCGGCGATTCGATCGGCAAGGTCGTCGACGCCGGGCACCGGGGCGCACGTGCGGCAACGCCCGGCAACCTCGTTCCAGCAGTCGTTGCAGGTGTACTGGCGGCAGCCGATGCACAGGTGGACCGACGAGTGGAACGCGTCGAGCTGCGCGGCGGCGATGACCGACTCCTGGGTGCTCATACCCTCGCGCATGGCCTCGGACAGCTCCTGGTCGCTGACCAGGTACTGCTTCAGGCCGCCGATGAAGCCGCGCGTCTTCCGGATGCGGGCCCAGGCCCTTGGGCGCGCGGAACTCGTGGCGCGTGCCACAGCGTTCGCAGAAGGAAGCGGTCAGCGTCTCTGACATGGGCAGGTCTCTCGCTCTGGATCGGGGGTCATGACCGAGTTTGAGCATAGGCGCCGGGCCGCGTGGGGTCATCGGCGCATTGGTACCGCGAACGCGGACCTTCGTACCCCGCGTGCGCTAGCATCGGCCGCCATGGGGATCCTCTCGCGCGTCGAGTCCTTCCTCGAGCGCTTCCTCGAGGCCCCCGCGGGCCGTCTCGGCGCGTCCATTCAGCCGGTGAGCCTGGCGAAGCGCATCGAGCGCGCGATGGACACGAGCAAGACGTTCCGTGACGGCGGCGTGATCGTTCCCGAACCAGTTCGAGCTGCATCTCCACCCCCGGGACTACGCCGCCTTCGCGTCGTACCGGGGCTCGCTCGAGGACGACCTGGCGCACGGGGTGATGGCCCGCGCGCGCCGCGAGCGCTACACCCTCGTCGCGCGGCCCCAGGTCCAGATCCTGTCGGACGATGAGACGCGGCGCGGGGAGATACGTGTCGCGGCCAACGTCGTGGACGAGCGCGGCCACCATGACGCGCGACGCCGAGCCGGTGCCCGCCAGCTCCGACACCATGATCTTCGACCGCCCGGCGCCCGGTGCGTCCCCCGACTCGGCGCAGCGGGCCTACCTCCTGGTGAGCACCCGCGGCAGCCGGCCCGTGCAGTTCGACCTCGGCGGCCACCTCATCGGGATCGGTCGTGCCAGCGACAACGACGTGATCGTCGACGATCCGATGGTGAGCCGCCACCACTGCCAGCTGCAGGCTCCAGCACGGGGCGTACAGCTTCGCGGACCTCGGGAGCCGCAACGGGTCGATGGTGAACGGGCAGCCCGTCAGCCAGATCGCCCTCGGCCCCGGCGACGTCATCGAGATCGGCGACACCGAGGTCGAGTTCCAGGTGCGGACGTGACCGGGGACATCCTACGGCTGCTGCTCCTCATCCTCCAGCTCGGCTTCGTCGCGCTCCTCTACGTGATCCTCGCCCGCTTCGCCGGGACGCTGCTGCGCGACCTGCGCAGCGCCGAGCAGGTGCAGCTCGCGTCCCGCTCGGGCATCGGACGCCTGTCGGTGCTGGAGTCGCCGGAGGACGAGCCGCCGGCGGGGACGACGATCGCGCTGGGGCCCGATCAACTCCATCGGCCGCAACGTGAACAACACCATCTACGTCGAGGACGACTTCGTGAGCACGAACCACGCGATGCTCACCTTCCGCGGCCGCAGCTGGTTCGTGGAGGACCAGGGCAGCACGAACGGCACCTACGTCAACGGTCATCGGATCGACCGTCCGGTCGCCCTGAGCTTCGGTGACGAGCTGATGGTCGGCCGCGTCCGGATGCGGTTGGACCGATAGCGACGGGGCCGATGCGCATCACCTGGCGCGCCGTCGAGCTGCGGCTCCTCGTCCCGGTCCTGATCGCGGTCCCGCTGGGCTTCGCGATCACGAACATCGCCCTCACGAACACGCTCGACCCGGGAGGGCTCGGGCTGGCCCTCGGCTTCGTGGGGCTGTTCGTGGCGGCGCATGTCGCCCTCGTCGCGTTCGGCCATCGCGGCGACCAGCTCATCCTCCCGGCGGTCGGGGCGATGGGCGGCATCGGGCTCATCATGCTCAACCGGCTCCCTCAGGACCTCGCCGGCACGGCGCTTCCGGGATTCCTCCTCGGCATGGCCGAGACCCAGCTGCTGTGGTTCGGTGTCGGGCTCGCGGTGATGGTCGGCCTCGCGGTCGGGCTCCGGGACGACGGGGTGCTGCGCCACTACAAGTACTCGTGGGCCGCGGCCGGGATCCTTCTGCTCGGCGCCACCCTGCTGCTCGGGTACGAGGTGAACGGCGCGCGACTGTGGATCGACCTCGGCCCGGTCAGCGTGCAGCCGGGGGAGCCGCTGAAGATCGTGCTGGTCATCTTCATCGCCGCGTACCTCGCCGAGACCCGGACGCTGCTCACCAGCGCCAGCGTCCGCATCGGTCCGATCCACCTGCCGCCGCTGCCGTACTTCCTGCCGATGCTCGTGCTGTTCGGCGCGGTGATGCTGATCGTCGTCCGGCTGAACGACCTCGGCACCGCGCTCCTCTTCTTCGGCACCTTCCTGACCATGCTGTTCGTGGCGACGGGACGGCGCAGCTACGTGCTCATCGGCCTGATCCTGTTCGTGGCGGGCGCGTTCGTGGCGTACCAGCTGTTCGGCCACGTCCAGACGCGCGTCAACATATGGCTGGACCCGTTCGCGGATCCGCTCGGGGCCGGATTCCAGCCGGTGCGGGCCCTTTACGCGCTCGGCCGCGGCGGGCTCTTCGGCGAGGGCCTGGGGCAGGGCCTCGTCACGCTAGGCTCCGGGCTGACGATCCCGTACGTCCACACCGACTTCATCTTCACCGCGATCGCCGAGGAGCTCGGCCTCCTGGGCGCCTTCGCGCTGCTGGGCTTCGCCGCGGTCTTCGTCTTCCGCGGCCTGCGCATCGCGGCGCTCGCGCGCGACGACTTCGGTGCCCTGCTCGCCACTGGCCTGACCGCGAGCCTCGGGCTCCAGACGCTGATCATCATCGGCGGCAACACGAAGCTCATCCCGCTCACCGGGATCACCCTGCCGTTCGTGAGCTACGGAGGGTCGAGCGTCGTGGCGAGCTTCGCGATGGTCGGCCTGCTGCTCTCCATCAGCCACCGCAGTGCAACCGCGGACGAGACGGGTCCGACCGAGCAGTGATCGCGACCAACGTCCGGCGTCTCGGGCTCTACCTCATCGTGGCCTTCGCGGTCGTCTCCGCGTCCATGGTCTGGTGGCAGGTCGTCGAGGCGTCGCAGCTGGCGACGCGCGCCGACAACCCGGAGGTGCTGCATGCCCGCCGGACGCTGCCGCGCGGCACGATCTTCGACGCGACCGGCCAGGTGCTCGCCTCATCGGCGCTGGTCGACGGCCTCTCCATCCGCACATACACCGATCCGGCCTTCACGCACGTCATCGGCTACGCCAGCCACCGCTTCGGCACGACGGGCATCGAGCGCGCCTTCGAGGACCTCCTGGTCGGACAGACCGATCCGAACCCGTTGCGCGACCTGATCCGCGACGTCCTCGACCGCCAGCCGCAGCCCAGGGACCTCACGCTCACCATCGACCGCCGCCTCCAGGACTTCGCCGCGGCACAGCTCGGGGACAGTGCCGGCGCGATCGTGGCGCTCGACCCGATCTCCGGCGCGGTCCTCGCCATGGTGTCGTCGCCGACCTTCGACGCCACGTCGATCTCCGGTGACCCGGAGGTGGCGCAGGGCCCCATGGACGCCCTCCGCAACGACCCCGCGGAGCCGCTCCTGCCGCGCGCCCGGCAGGGGCAGTACGTCCCCGGCTCGATCCTCAAGGTCCTCACCACCGCCGCGGCGCTCGATGCGGGCGTGATCACGCCGCAGACGACGTTCGAGACCCAGCCGCAGGAGGAGGCCGACGGCTTCGTGGTCGACGGGTTCGTCATCCGCGAGCACGACCTCGGCGCCGTGCAGCCCGCCCTGTGGTCGCTCTCCGAGGCGCTCTCGGTCTCGAGCAACATCTACTTCGCCCACGTCGGCCTCGAGATGGGCGGGGAGACGTTCCTGGAGTACGCGCGTCGCTTCGGCTTCTGCGACGCGCTCGAGGTCGGCCCGCTCAACCGGGCGCTCGGGGTGACGCCGAGCTACCTGACCGCCCCGTTCGAGGATGACTGCGCGCCGTTCGCCAGCGAGGTGCAGCTCGCCAGCACGGCCTTTGGCCAGGGCGAGGCGGTCGTGACCCCGGTCCAGATGGCGCTCGTTGCCGCGGCGATCGCCGGCGGGGGCGTGATGCCGCACCCGTTCGTCGTGAGGGAGGTGCGCGCGCACTCGGAGACGGGCCAGCCGAGCGAGACGGTGGTCGACACCTTCGGCTCGGGGGGCGGGACTCGCGTCGTGAGCGGGGAGACGGCGGCGGCGACCCGTGCCGCCATGGTCGACGCGGTCAACGGCGACCTCGGCCGCCTCTTCGCCGGGCAGGCCGACGTGACGCTGTACGGCATCGGCAACGAGCGCTCCGCGGGCAAGACCGGGACCGCGCAGCTCAGCGGCGACCAGGCACCGCACTCCTGGTTCATCGGCTTTGCGCCGGGCCAGGAGGGGGCGACGCCGGAGATCGCGATCGCAGTGATCGTGGAGCGGGGTGGCTCCGGCTCGGGGCTGGCCGCGCCGATCGGTGGACGCGTCATGGCCGAGTGGCTGCGCCTGAACGAGTCCGCTGGGAACTGACCGCAACGGTGTGACGTCCGGCGTACGTCCAATGCGCGGTGAACCCGGAGCGAAGGCGCTGCGCTATTGTTGAGTGCGACCCAGCTCGAGTGACCGAGCGCCCGCGCGGGCGCCGACAGGGGAGACGTCAGGCTTGAACAACGTCCAGGGGCCGGCGGAGCGCGTGATCGCCAGCGTGGAGCGCGTGATCATCGGCAAGCACGCCCAGGTGCGGCTGGCGCTCGTGGCGCTGCTGTGCGAGGGGCACATCCTCATCGAGGACGTGCCGGGCGTCGGCAAGACGATGCTCGCGAAGGCGCTCAGCCAGTCCATCGGCTGCCAGTTCCGCCGGATCCAGTTCACCCCGGACCTGCTCCCGTCGGACGTGACGGGCCTCTCGATCTTCAACCAGAAGACCGCCGAGTTCGAGTTCCGGCCGGGGCCGATCATGGCCCAGGTGGTCCTCGCCGACGAGATCAATCGCGCCACCCCGAAGACGCAGAGCGCGCTTCTCGAGTGCATGGAGGAGCGCCAGGCGACGATCGACGGCGTGACCTATCCGATGCCGTCGCCCTTCCTCGTGATCGCCACGCAGAACCCGATCGAGTACGAGGGCACCTTCGCCCTGCCCGAGGCGCAGCTCGACCGCTTCATGCTGCGGCTTCGGCTCAGCTATCCCAAGCCGATGGAGGAGCTCGTCATCCTCGACGAGCAGAAGCGCCGGCACCCGCTCTCCGAGGTGGAGGAGGTCCTCGGCGTCGACGAGCTGCGCGCGATGCAGTCCGCGATCAAGGAGGTCTACGTCGACCAGGCCGTGGCCGAGTACATCGTGCGGCTGGTGACCGCGACGCGCGAGCACCCGGACGTCTACCTCGGAGCATCTCCCCGCGGCTCTCTCAACCTCTATCGGTCCGGCCAGGCCTACGCCGCGCTGGCGGGACGCGACTACGTGATCCCCGACGACGTGAAGCAGCTCGCCGTCGCCGTGCTGGCGCATCGGCTCATCGTGAAGAGCCAGGCGTCGCTGCGCGAGGTCGACCCGGACCAGATCGTGCGCGAGATCCTCGCGTCGGTGCCGGTCGCCTCGGCTGCCGCAGTCACCTCGGAGAGCCCGCAGACCCGAATCGGCTAGCAGCGGAGCCATGGGACTCATCAGCCGCAACCTGCGCGTCCTCTTCCTCGCGGTTGCCCTCGTCGTCGCCGCGTTCAGCACCGGAATCAGCTTCCTCTTCTTCCTCGTGTACCTCTCGACGGCGATCGGCGTCGGGTCGTGGCTCTACGCGCGCCGCGGCCTGCGCGACGTCCGCGCCGACTACAGGGTCATGAACCCGCGGACGCATGTCGGCGAGGTGCTCCAGGCGATGTATCGCATCGAGAACCACGATCGCTGGCCCAAGCCGTGGATCGAGGCCTGGAACGAGTCGACGCTGCCGACCAGCCTCCCGGGGCGCGTCGTGGGGATCCCGGCGCGCGGCACGCGGCAATGGCTCGCCAAGGTGACCCTCACGCGGCGCGGGAGCTACCGGCTCGGGGCGCTCCGCGTTCGCACCGGCGACCCATTCGGCCTGTTCAGCAGCGAGATGACGGTGGCGCAGGCCACGAGCATCGTGGTCTTCCCCGAGGTCGTGCCGCTGCCGAACTGGCGCCTGCCCCCGTCGCCGATCGATGGCACGACCCGCTCGCGTCGCCGCTACGAGGCCGCCACACCGCTCGTCGCCGGCGTCCGGCCGTACACCTACGGCGACGCGATCAACCGCATCCACTGGCTCTCGAGTGCTCGCCACGGCGAGCTGCACGTGAAGGAGTTCGACCTCGAGCAGGCCGCCGACCTGTGGATCCTGCTGGACCTCGACCGATCCGTGCACGCCGGAATCGGGACCGATGCCTCCGTCGAGACGGCCGTCACCATCGCCGCCTCGATCGCGCTGCGCACGCTCTCCGACAACCGATCGGTCGCCATGACCGCCTCCGCGCGACGCCTCCAGCTGCACCAGCCGGACCGCGGCCCGCGCGTCGAGCAGAAGCTGCTCCACCTCCTCGCCAACGTCCAGGCCGACGGCACGAACCCGCTCGCCGAGGTCCTCAACGCGACGCTGCCACAGCTCCGGCGCGGGACGACGCTGTGCATCATCACCGGCTCCACCGATCGCGCCTGGGTGCGCAACCTGGCCACGCTCCGGCGGCGGGGCGTGGCGGCGCTGGTGATCCTGCTGGACCGGGCCTCGTTCATCGGCGTGGACCCGGACGACCGCGCGCGCGTCGAGCTCGCGGCCGTGCGCCATGCCCTTGCCGAGTACGACGTCGAGCACCGGCTCGTGCGCCGTGGCGACGACGTGGCCGAGGCGATCGGGGGACGGGTACGCACTCGTGCCTGACCTGAGGGACCGCCTCCTCTACCCGCGTGCCGGCTGGCTGAGCCTGGGGCTCATCGCCGTCATGGGGCTCGCCCTCGCCTGGTCGATCCAGGGAGCCGAATGGCTGCCGCGCCTTGACTACCTCGCCCCGGTCGCCCTTTACGCCGTCCTGGCGGGCGCGATCCTCGGCGTCCTGCCGCTCAGCGTCGTCATTACGCTACCGCTGAGCGCCATCGTCGGGGGTCTCGTGGTGCTGTGGGCCGTCGGCGGGGAGTACTTCCCGGCGCTCACCCAGTCGGGGCGCATCTTCGCCCTGCGCGACGAGCTGGCGACCTGGATCCTGGTCATGCTGCGCACCGGGTATCCCGCGGAGCTGTCGCCGTTCGCCGTGGGCCTGGGCATGCTCATGTGGGTCACCGCGTTCATGGCGGCGTACGCGGTCTATCGGCACAACCGGGTGCTCGACGCGATCGTCCTGCTGGGCGCCGCCCTCATCACGAACATGTCGGCCACCCTCACCAACCTGTTCGGCACCCTGCTCCTGTTCGTGGCGGCGGCGCTGCTGCTGTGGCTGCGCGCGTCGCTCGTAAACCGGCAGGAGGGCTGGCAGCGGCGTCGCGTGAACGAGAACCTCGAGGTGCCGGCCGCGATCATGCGGTCGGGGATCATCTTCGCGGTCGCCAGCGTAGGACTCGCATGGGTGCTCACCACCGTAGCGGTCGCAGCTCCCCTGACCGACGCGTGGCGCGGCTTCGACCCGGTCTGGTCCGAGATCCGCGACCGATTCGACGGCGCCTTCGGCATGCTCACCAACCCCCAGTCGCGCATCAGCGGCAACAGCTTCGGATCGAGCTTCACGGTCCAGGGCTCGTGGGTGAGCAACGACGACGAGGCGCTGCTCGTTGCCGCCTCGGAGCCGCTCTACCTGCGCACCGCCACGTACGAGATCTATACCGGCCGCGGGTTCACCCGCGCCGACGGGCCACAGCTTCACGTGGCGGCCGGCGAGCCGCTCTTCGACGTGCCCACGCCCGAGCGCCCAACCGTCGCGGCCGCCGTCCGCGTCGAAACGATCACCGTCGAGATGCGGCAGACGATCGGCCGCAACCTCTTTACCGCCGGCTCGCCGCTGACGGTCTACGCCCCGGTCGTCGTGCACCAGACGGCGGGTCAGCCGGTGCTCGGCGCGATGTACTCGGCGAGCGCCCTCGCGCCGGGCGAGGCGTACCAGCTGAGCGTGGCGATCTCCGAGGCGACAGAGGCGGAGCTCGAGTCCGCGGGGACGGACTACCCAGAGGCGATCACTGCGCTCTACCTCGACGCCACGGGCATCACCGAACGGGTGCGCAACCTCGCCCTCGAGGTCACCGCGGGCGCGCAGAACCCCTACCAGATGGCCGATTCGCTGGCGCGCTACCTGTCGAGCGACCCGAGCTTCACCTATTCGACCGAGCCCGGGCTGCCGCCTGCGGGCGCGGACCTCGTCGAGTTCTTCCTCTTCGACGAGGAGCGGGGTCGCATCGGCTACTGCGAGTACTACGCGAGCGCAATGGTAGTCATGGCGCGCTCGCTCGGTCTTCCCGCGCGCGTGGCCGCCGGGTTCGCCCCGGGCGAGGCGGGGGAGGACGGCACGTACCTGGTCCGCGAGGCGAACTCCCACGCGTGGGCTGAGATCTACTTCCCGGGCTACGGATGGCAGATCTTCGAGGCCACCAAGTCGATCGACCCGGGCTTCGCGCGGACGGCCGGCGATCCGACGACGGCAGGCCCGCCGCCCGTCGGCGTCGATCCCTTCGCGCGCTTCCAGATCGACCCGGACCTGCGCGACCCGATCAGCACCCTGCCCTCCTTCCAGCCGGTGCCCGGCGCGATCGATCCGGCCGGCGGCGGGCAGGCGGAGACCGAGGATGCGCGTCCGGGGAACGCGCTGGTGATCGTGGCCCTGGTCGCGGCCGGCGGCCTGCTGGTACTGGTTCGGCTCCGCCGCATACACCGCCGCTGGCAGCTCCTCCCCGCGGGCGAGCGCGCCTGGCAGCAGCTCACGCTCGCCGCCGGGCGAGCGGGGCGTGGGCCCGCGACCGTCCGAGACGATTTACGAGTACTCCGGCTGGCTAGAGGATCAGCTTCCGCGGCACATCGAGCCGATACGAACGGTCGCCGACGGCAAGGTCTGGCAGAGCTATTCCGGCCGGCGGATGACGCTGACGGCAGCGCAGCGGCTGCGAAGCCGCGATGGCGAAGCTGC
The DNA here is from genome assembly GCA_963840205.1 of uncultured Chloroflexia bacterium. Classification (GTDB taxonomy): domain Bacteria; phylum Chloroflexota; class Limnocylindria; order QHBO01; family QHBO01; genus JACDBZ01. Next base: position 201,225 of record CAWIXZ010000007.1, on the reverse strand, counting down.
GGATACCGCTGCTGTGGCTCGCAGTGCGACGCCGGTTCCGCAACCTCGTGCGCGTCCGGCGGTAGCGCTCAGAGGGCCAGCGGCCGCCCCTCAGCCTCCTCGACGTGCGTCGTCTCGCGGCCGAGCAGGTGCAGCGTGTCGTTCCAGCGCTCGAGCCTCCAACGTGACCCCAGCCGCAGCGCGACGCCGATCGAGGCGTTGTCGACGTCCAGCGCCCAGGAGCGCGTCGGCTGCAGGTCGAAGAGCAGCCGCGCGAGCACGCGAAGCGTCCCGCCGTGGCTGACCAGGCACACCGGCCACGCGCCGGAGCCGACTCGTCAGCTCGCTGAGCAGCGACCCCACCCGCCCGAGGGCCGATGCGGTGGGCTCTCCGCCGGGCGGTCGCCGCGTGCCGCTCGCCCGGCGCCAGGCCTCGTACCGCCGCGCGTCGCTCACCGCGACCTCCGCGTAGTAGCGCCCCTCCCACTTGCCCTGGCCGATCTCGATCAGGCGCGGGTCGGGCTGCACGGGGACGCCCGCCCGTTGCGCGATCGGCGCCGCGGTCTCGAGCGCGCGGCCGAGGCTCGAGGAGATGACGCGTCGCGGGCGCAGGTCGGGATCGCCCATAAGCCGCTCAGCCACCATGGCGGCCTCGCGGCGACCATCGTCGCCGAGCGGCGGATCGAGGTGACCCTGGAACCGACCCTCGCGGTTCCAGTCGGTGATGCCGTGCCGAACGAGGATGAGCCGCTCGTCCGTCACGGGACGGCGACGAGTGACGCCTCGAATGCCTCGTGCGCAGCCTTCGCGGCCGCGGCGCCGTCAGCCGGGTGGCCGAACTCGGGGAGCGTCCGTCCCATGATCTCGAGCGCCTCGGCGAGCTCATCGATGCCGACGTCGCCCATGTGCCCGAACCGCAGGATTCGCCCCGACCACTTGCCCTGGCCGCCGGCGATGACCAGGCCCCGCCCGCGCATCGCCGCGTTGAACGGGCCCCACTCGAGCCCGTCGGGCAGCCAGGCCGCGGTGACGGTCGCCGAGCGATGGGCCGGTGCGGCCACGAGCCGCAGGCCCAGGGCCTCGACGCCCGCGGCGACGCCCGCCGCAACGGCCGCGTGGCGCGCCCAGGTTCGCGTGGTGCCCTCCTCGCGCAGCCGCGCGACGCCGACGTGCAGGCCGTAGATGACGCTGATGGCCGGTGTCCAAGGCGTCTGGCCCTGCTCCGCGAAGCTCCGCGCCTCGGCGAAGTCCCAGTAGAAGCGCGGCATCCGCGCGGTCTCGCCCGCGGCGCGCGCGCGTTGCCCCACGGCCGCGATCGCGATCCCGGGCGAGGCCATCCAGGCCTTCTGGCTCGCGCTCACCACGAGGTCGACGCCCCACGCGTCCATCTCGAACGGCATGGCGCCGAGGCCGCTGATGCCGTCGACCACCACCAGCGGCTCGCCGGGTGCGGCGCGGACGGCCGCGACGAGCTCCCGCAGCGGGTTGGCGACGCCGGTCGAGGTCTCGTTGTGCGTGAGCAGCACGGCCTTGTACGGGCCGGAGGATGCGAGGTGGCGCGCCAGCGCATCCGGCTCCGCGGGGGTGCCCCACTCGAAGTCCAGCTTTTCGACGTCGGCGCCGAAGATGGTCGCGATCTTCGCGAACCGGTCGCCGAACGAGCCGATGCTCACCGCCAGGACCCGGTCGCCCGGGGAGAGCGTGTTGACGACAGCCGCCTCCATCGCCCCGGATCCCGAGCCGGTGAGGAGGAAGACCTCACCGGAGGTGCCGATGAGCTCGGCGATGCCCGAGGATGTCTCGCGGACCAGCGTTTCGAACTCGGTGCCGCGGTGGTCGACCATCGGGCGTGCCTGTGCCTCGCGGACGTCCGCGGGGATCGGCGTCGGCCCGGGCGTCCTCAGGTTCTGTTCCATGGCGGCATGATAATCGGCGCATGCCCGCACGCCGCCCGAAGCCGAACGTCTCCGAGCCGCTGTTCGAGGACGTGCCGGACCGCGGGGCTCCCCTCGCGGCGCGGATGCGGCCACGGACGCTGGACGAGTTCGTCGGCCAGCCGAACCTCGTGGGGCCCGATGGTGCGCTCACGCGCGTCGTGAAGCCCGGCCACATCCCCTCGATGGTGCTGTGGGGCCCGCCGGGATCGGGCAAGACGACGCTCGCGCGGCTCCTCGCGGAGCGGGCCGGCGGTAGCTGGCGCCAGCTCAGCGCCACCTCGAGCGGCGTGGCCGACATTCGGTCGCTCGTGGCGGAGGCGCGGGCGCTGCGCGAGGCCGGCGGTCGGACCGTGGCCTTCATCGACGAGCTGCATCGGTTCAACAAGGGGCAGCAGGACGCGCTGCTGCCGCACGTCGAGGACGGGACGCTTGCGCTCATCGGGGCCACCACCGAGAACCCGTACTACGAGCTGAACTCGCCGCTCCTGTCCCGGATGCGCGTGTATCGGCTGGAGCCGCTCGACGCCGACGCCCTGCGCGCGATCGTCGACCGCGCCATGAAGGACATGGAGCGCGGGCTCGGGGCGTCGGTGAAGCTCGGCGAGGCCGGCATGGCGGCGCTGCTCGACATCGCCGGCGGTGACGCACGCCAGGCGCTCAACGTCCTCGAGTCCGCATCGGTCACCGCAAAGCCCGGCGCCGAGGTCGGAGCCGATGAGATCGCGGAGGCGGCGCAGCAGCGGCTTCTCGCATACGACCGGGTCGGCGACCAGCACTACGAGGCGGCGTCGGCCTTCATCAAGAGCATGCGCGGCAACGACCCGGATGCGGCCCTCTACTGGTGCGCGAGCATGGTGGCCGCGGGGGAGGACCCGACGTTCATCGCGCGGCGCATCGTGATCGCCGCGTCGGAGGACGTCGGCAACGCCGATCCCAGGGCGCTCCAGGTCGCGGTGGCGGCGATGCAGGCGGTGGAGATGATCGGCCTGCCGGAGGCGCAGTACGCGCTTGCCCAAGCGGCTGCCTATATAGCGTCGGCCCCTAAGTCGAACCGGGCGGGCGCCGCGTACTTCGCCGCGCTCGCCGAGGTCGAGGAGCACGGGCGCCTCCCGGTCCCGCTGCACCTGCGGCCATCGGCCGCATCGGCGGCTGGCGCGCGAGCACGGGTACGGCAAGGGCTACCTGTACCCGCACGACTACGCCGACGCCGATGTCGAGCAGCAGTACCTGCCCGACGGCCTGGTGGGGCGGGTCTTCTACGAGCCCGCTGACGAGGGGCTCGAGATCAAGATCGGCGAGCGGTTGCAGCGCCTCCGCCGGCAGCGCCTCGAGGCTCGACGCGAGAAGCCTCGCTGACATTCGCGACGGCGTGATCGCGACACTCACCGATGAGCGGAGGCGGCCTCGTCGGTCATACCATCGACAGTCCATGCCAAGAGCGGAGAGCCACCGAGTGACCCACCCATGAACGGCGACGGGCCTCCCGACTGGGGCTCGATCCGCGTGCGAGGGGCGCGCGAGAACAACCTGCGCGACATCAGCCTCGACATCCCCAAGCGCCGGCTGTCCGTTTTCACCGGAGTCTCGGGATCGGGCAAGAGCTCGCTCGTGTTCGAGACGATCGCGGCCGAGTCGCGGCGGCTCATCAACGAGACCTACACGGCGTTCCTCCAGGGATTCATGGGCACGCCGTCACGGCCGGACGTCGACTCGCTCGAGAACCTGACCGCGGCGATCGTCGTCGACCAGGAGCGCATGGGCGCCAACGCGCGCTCGACGGTGGGAACCGCGACCGACACGTACGACATGCTCCGCGTGATCTTCAGCCGGCTCGGGCAGCCGCACATCGGTCCATCGAGCGCCTTCAGCTTCAACGTGCCGGCCGGGACGATCAGCGGTGAGATCACGCTCGAACGCGGCCGTTCCGAGACCGAGACGCGCGAGATCACGATCACCGGCGGGATGTGCGCCGAGTGCGAGGGCCTCGGGCGCGTCTCGGACGTCGACATCGACGCTTTGGTCGACCGCACAAATCCCTCAACGACGGAGCCATCATCTTCCCGAACTTCCAGGTCGGCACCTGGTACCACCGCATCTACGGGACTCCGGGCTTCTTCGACCCGGACAAGCCGCTCCGCGACTTCACCGATGACGAATGGCAGCAGCTCCTCTACGGCGAGGAGACGAAGGTCAAGTTCGAAAACTTCAACCTCACGTACATCGGGCTCGTCGACAAGATCCGGCGCAGCTACCTCATCAAGGACGCCGACTCGCTCCAGCCGACGCTTCGTGCCGCAGTCGAACGGATCGCGACGTTCAAGGACTGCCCGGCCTGCGAGGGGACGCGGCTGAATGCTGCCGCGCGCTCATCGATGATCGATGGGCGCAACATCGCCGACTGCGCCGCGATGCAGATCAGCGACCTCGCGGAGTTCCTGCGCGGCATCGACGACCCCGGGGTCGGCCCCATCGTCGGCGCGCTGCGGGAGACGCTCGACTCGATGGTGCACATCGGGCTCGGCTACCTGAGCCTCGACCGCGAGTCCTCCACGCTGTCCGGCGGCGAGGCGCAGCGAACGAAGATGGTTCGGCACCTGGGCTCCAGCCTGACCGACATGACCTACGTCTTCGACGAGCCGACCGTCGGCCTCCACCCGCACGACGTGCAGCAGATGAACGTGCTCCTCCAGCGCCTGCGCGACAAGGGCAACACCGTCCTGGTGGTCGAGCACGAGCCGGAGGTGATCCGAGTCGCCGATCACGTGGTCGACATGGGCCCCGGCGCCGGATCGCACGGCGGCGAGATCGTGTACCAGGGCCCGTTCGGCGGATTGGCCGCCGCCGCCACCCTCACCGGGCAGCATCTCGAGGTCCAGCAGACCGTCAAGGAGACGCCGCGCACGCCGACTGGCTCCATACCGATCCGCAACGCCACCCTCCACAACCTCCAGGACGTGTCGGTCGACGTGCCGACCGGCGTGCTGGTCGCGGTCACCGGTGTCGCCGGGTCGGGCAAGAGCTCGCTCATCCACGGCTGCTTGCCGCGGACCGATCCCGCCGTCACGGTCGTCGACCAGTCCGCGATTCGCGGCTCGCGCCGCTCGAACCCCGCCACCTACACCGGCATCCTCGACCCGATCCGCAAGGCGTTCGCATCGGCCAACAAGGTCAAGCCGGCGCTGTTCAGCGCCAACTCCGAGGGCGCCTGCCCCGAGTGCAAGGGCCTCGGCCTGATCTACACCGATCTCGCGTTCATGGCGGGCGTCGTGAGCGTGTGCGAGGTGTGCGAGGGACGCCGCTTCACCGATGAGGTGCTCGGGTACACGCTGCGCGACAGGAACATCGCCGACGTCCTCGACATGTCGGTGGAGGAGGCTCAGGCCTTCTTCACCGAGAAGCCGGTGCGCGTCATGCTCGACCGCCTTGCGGACGTCGGCCTGGGCTACATCTCATTGGGCCAGATGCTGAACACGCTGTCCGGCGGCGAGCGCCAACGACTGAAGCTGGCGATCGAGATGAGCGGCGATGCGGCCGTCTACGTGCTGGACGAACCGACCTCGGGCCTGCACATGCATGACGTCGACAACCTCATCGGCCTGCTCGACCGCCTGGTCGAGAGCGGGCGGACGGTGATCGTCATCGAGCACAACCTCGACGTCGTGGCGCGGGCCGACTGGGTGATCGACCTCGGACCGGGCGCCGGCCACGACGGAGGGCAGGTCATCTTCGAGGGTCCTCCCGCCGAGCTGGCCCGTGCCGACGGATCGTTGACCGGGCACCCACCTGCGGCGCCGGCTGGAGCAGGTGCCAGGGGCGGTCGGCTAGCTGATCAGCCCCAGCTGCGAGAAGGCGATCCACGCGACGAGCAGGCCAACCGCCATCAGCGCGGAGAGGATCGCGATGTTGCGCAGGTCGCGCTCGACATAGTGGTACTCGGCGCGCTCCCGAACGGTGAGGGTCGAGCCCGCGCCCAGTCCTGAAGGCTGCACGGCGCCGCCCCGCGGCGGGTCAAGCGAGATCGCCTCCCGCGCGTCCGGGGTACCGACAGGCGGCACCGCCGACGAGACCGGCGGGGGAACCGTCACGTGCCCGAGCGGACGCCGCACGGGTCGCTGGCGTGCCTTGCGGCTGGCGGCCTTTCCTGCTCGACGTGGCATCGGTTCCTCGCTGGCTGCGGCTCTGGTCGGGCGCGCCGCGGTCAGGCCAGCGTGCCGTGGGAGCGCCTATCATACCGCCGCCCATGACCGACCTCGATCAGCTGCTGACCGACAATCTCACGGTCGCATTCGGGCTCCTCGTTCTCCTCGTGGCCATCCTGCTGATCCTCGTCGTGCTCCAGACGTCGCGTCTGCAGCGGGCGGTCAAGCGCTACCGGGACCTCGTCCGCGACGACCGCGACGACGGCGGATCGCTCCACGAGCTGCTGGCGGCGCACGCCGACCAGATCGCCAAGGCCGGCAGCCGCATGACGGAGATGGAGGAGCTTCACGAGATCCTCATTCGCCGCACCGAGCAGGGCATCCAGCACGTCGGCCTCGTCCGCTTCAACCCGTTCGAGGACACGGGGTCCGATCAGAGCTTCGCGCTCGCGCTCCTCGACGCGCGCCACAGCGGGCTCGTCCTGAGCAGCCTGCATGGTCGCGCGTCCACGCGCGTCTTCGCCAAGTCCATCGAGGGTGGCCGGCCCGCCTACCCGCTGTCCGACGAGGAGGCCGAGGCGATTCGCATCGCGCTCGAGGAAACGCGCCCCTTGTGATGGCCGAGCCGATCGGCGCCATCGACCCCGAACAACGGCACCTCGTGGAGCGTCTCGCCCTCCAGGCGCTGCGCCGCTTTCACCGCGAGCAGCCGCTCGCCGCGGACCTTCGCATGGATGCGCTCGTCGCACGCGTCCGCTCGATCGCGGCGCGGAGCCGTCCCCGCGGCCACCGCGGTGGCACGCCGCTCACTCTCGCCGATCCAGAGCTCCGTCGTGTCATCGACGACCTCGCGGCCGATGGGCGCCTGGTGCGGAGCGGTCGCAGGCTGCGGCTGCCCGAGGCGCAGGCAGGGCTCGACCCGGAGATGGGCGAGCGGGTCGAGACGCTGCTCGCCGGCCTGCGCGCCGCGGGATCGAACCCGCCGCGGGTCGACGGCATCGCTGCGCGCCTCGGGATTCCACCGAACGTCGTCGACCAGCTGCGCACCAGCGGCGCGCTGCGCTCGATCGCTCCGGGGATCGACTATCCGGCGGACGTCTGGGCCGCCCTGCGCGCCCGCGTCGACGACATGCCGGGCTCCGTCAGCGTCGCGCGGCTACGCGACGAGCTGCGAACCAGCCGCCGCCACGCCGAGGCGATCCTCGCCGCCGTCGGAAAGCGGGCCCCCGGCCGGCGCCCGGTCCGCCGCTGACGCCCTTCTGAGCGCCGACGTAACCGCGAAAGTTACAAATGGAAGGGGCGCCTAGGCCCCTTGCTCCACCTCGTACATGGTGTGCGCCTCGAGCCCGTGGGCCTCGCGGTGGACTCGGGCGGCGGTCTCCTTGTCCGGCGAGTCGACCAGGCAGAACACCTTGCCCTCCGACTCATTCACCCAGTAGCTCTTGTAGTTGACGCCGTACTTGCCCTGGATCTTGACGTCGGCCTCGTGCGCGCCGGCGACGTCGGCAGCCTTCACCCCGGGAATGTCGTGAACGTCCATGTATGTCGGCATCCTGGTCCTCAATAGGTGTTGGTCGCTCGAATCCTCGCACCCCGGGTCAACCCTTCGCAGACGCGACACCAGAGCTGTCCGATAAGCAGCCGATAAGGACGGGGTGAATCCCCCAACGGCTACCATCGAGCTCGTGCCACCGGTCGCGCCGTCGCCGAACCAGATCCCGATCTTCGAGGAGCTCGTTCCGCCGCCCCGACCCAGGCGCCCGCACCTCCGCATCCAGCCGCCGCTCCTCGCGGACCTGACCGCCAGGCAGCGCAAGGCGGTCACGCACGGGGAGGGCCCGCTGCTCATCGTGGCGGGGGCGGGGACCGGCAAGACGACCGTCATCACGCGTCGGATCGCGTGGCTCATCGCCGAGAAGCGGGCCACGGCCGTCGGAGATCCTGGCGCTCACGTTCACGGATCGCGCCGCGGCCGAGATGACCGAGCGCGTCGACCGGCTCGTCCCGTACGGGCACAACGACGCCGAGATCAGCACCTTCCACGCGTTCGGCGACCGCCTGCTGCGCGACCACGGGCTCGAGTCGGGCCTGTCGGATCGGTCCACCGTCCTGTCGCGGGCGGAGCAGGTCATCCTCCTGCGCGAGCACCTCTTCGATCTGCCGCTCGACCGATTCCGGCCGCTCGGCAACCCCACGCGCTTCCTCCACTCGCTCGTGACGCTCATCAGCCGGCTGCGCGACGAGGACGTGCCGCCCGACGAGTACGTGGCCGCCGCCGAGCGGCTGGCCCAGCGCGCGGCAGAGGCTCCCGACGACGCGGCGCTCGCCGAGGACGCGGCGCGTCATCGCGAGCTCGTCGGCCACATACGCCGCCTACGAGGGCCTCATGCGCGCGACGGACCGCATCGACTTCGGCGACCAGGTGAGCCTCGCGCTCAAGCTCCTGCGGGAGCATCCCGCCGTGCTCGCCGCGGAGCGTGGTCGGTATCGGTACATCCTGGTCGACGAGTTCCAGGACACGAACCACGCCCAGTTCGAGCTCGTGCGGCTGCTCGCCGAGGAGCACGGCAACGTCACGGTGGTCGGGCGACGACGACCAGAGCATCTACCGCTTCCGTGGGGCGGCGCTCGGCAACATCCTCGGCTTCCGCTCGACGTACCCGCGGGCGGCCAGCGTCGTGCTCGTGGACAGCTACCGCAGCCGACAGCCCATCCTCGACGCGGCGTATCGGCTCATTCGCCACAACGACCCGGATCGGCTGGAGGCTCGCGAGGGGCTCGACAAGCGCCTTCGCGCCCGCTCGAGGTTCGCGCGTCCGGAGCCTGCGGCGGGGCCGATCGAGCTCCTCGGCTTCGCCACGGCGTCGGAGGAGGCCGATGCGATCGCCGACCGGATCGGCGCCTCCATTCGCGGCGGGCGGCGGGCGGGCGAGCACGCGATCCTCGTGCGCGGCAACCGCGACGCCGATGCGTACATCCGCGCGCTGAACATGGCGCACATCCCGTGGCGCTTCAGCGGCACCGCGGGGCTGTACCGGCAGCCGGAGGTGCGCGTCCTCGTCAGCTTCCTGCGCGCGGTCAACGACCCGGACGACTCGGTGAGCCTGTACGACCTCGCCACGAGCGAGATCTTCGGGCTGTCGCCGGCCGACGTCACCCTCGCCCTGAACCGCGCGCGTCGCCGCCGGAGCAGCCTGGCGGCCGCCCTCCGTGACGCGAGCGACCGCCCCGAGGAGTCGCCGTTCGGCCTTCGCGCCCTCGAGGTCGTGCAGCGGCTGATGGCGAGCCTCGAGGCGCATCGGTCAATGAGCACCGAGCGCAGCTGCGGAGAGCTGCTCTATCACTTCATCTCCGGCTCGGGCTGGCTCGCGCGGCTGGCCCAGGAGGCGCGTGAGACCGGGGAGGAGCGCCTCGCCAACGTGGCGCGATTCTTCGAAATCGTCCGGCGCCAGGGGAGCCTCCTGCGCGACGACCGGCTGCCGTTCCTCGTCGCGCAGCTCGACACGCTGATGGAGACCGGGGACGACCCCTCGACCGCCGACGCCGGCCCCGACGAGGCCGAGGCGGTGCACGTCCTCACCTACCACAAGGCCAAGGGCCTGGAGTTCGACGTGGTCTACATGGTCGGCCTGGTGGCCGACCGCTTCCCCGGGCGCGACCGTCGCGACACGTTCGAGCCCCCGGCGGAGCTGCTGTCCGACACCACGACATCCGGCGACCAGCACGTCGCCGAGGAGCGCCGCCTCTTCTACGTGGGGATGACCCGGGCCCGCGAGGAGCTGGTCCTGAGCTGGGCGCAGGACTACGGCGGCCGGCGGTCCCGTGCGGTGAGCCGATTCGTCGCCGAGGCGCTGGACCTTCCTCCCGCCACCCCCGTCGAGACGGTGCGTCCGGCGATCCTCGAGCGGCTGGCGCGCCACGAGGCATCGCCGACGCAGCCGACGACGGCCGCGCCACGCCCCGCCCTGGGGGACCGGCCGCTCGTGATGAGCTACGGGCAGGTCCACGACTACCTGGAGTGCCCGGCGAAGTATCGCTACGGGCATGTCGTCCGCATCCCAACGCCGGCGTCGCACCCGATGGTCTACGGCAAGGCGCTCCATGCCGCCGTCCAGGCCTTCCACAGGCGCCAGATGGCCGGCCGCCCGATGGCCCTCGACGAGCTGCACGCCGCGCTTGACAGCAGCTGGGAGTCGGTCGGCTTCCTCACGCGCGAGCACGAGGAGGCGCGCAAAGCCGCCGCGCACGAGGTGATGGCGCGCTTCTGGGAGGAGCAGCAGCGCGACCCCGCACGGCCCACGGCGGTCGAGCAGGACTTCGTCGTCGAGCTTCGGCCGGGATCGGCTCCGGGGCCGCTACGACCGGGTCGACCGAGACGACGCGGGGCGTGTGGTCATCACCGACTACAAGTCGAGTGACGTCCGCGACCTCACGACGGCGAATCGCCGCGCCCGGGAGTCGCTCCAGCTGTCGATGTATGCGCTCGCGCACGAGGCGCAAACCGGCGCCCTGCCGGATGAGCTCGCGCTCCACTTCCTCGAGTCGGGCCTCGTCGGCCGCACCGAGCCCACCGAGAAGCGGCTGGCGGCGGCGCAGGACAAGATCGCCTACGCGGCGGAGGGCATCCGCGAGGGGCGCTTCGACGCCACGCCGAACGGCATGCGCTGTGGGTACTGCCCGTTCCGGGAGATCTGCCCAGACGCCGCGCGGTGAGCGGGCGCCATCGGCTCCTCGCCGGCGGGCTCATCCTGGCGGGTGCCGCCCTGGCGGCCGCGCTGATCGGATTCGCCAGCATCTCGTGCCCGGTCGACACGCCGGCCCAGCCCTGTCCGGAGGCGGCGCGCAACCTCACGATCGCCGTGCTCCTCGCGAGCGCGGCAGTCGCGCTGCTGGTGACCGCGTTCGCGTTCCTCGCGGAGCTGCTCGCGCGCAGACGCATCGTCTATCGTGGCGCCTGGGGTCGCGCGGCCCGGCGCGGAGTGCTCGCCGGCGTGGTCGTGGCGGCCCTGGCGGCGCTCCGCCTCGGAGGGACGCTCAGCGTGCCGATCGCCATCTTCGTCCTCGTCGTCGCGGGGGCAGTCGAGTGGATCATGATCCAGCGCGATGGCTGACATGCTGGCGGGGCACGCGGCCGATTCGGCCGCCCTCGCCGAGATCTACGACCTCGAGCACGACGAGGTCGTCGAGGACCTCGTCTTCTACCGCGAGTGGGCACGCCGCCAGCCCGGCGCCGTGGCCGATCTGGGCTGCGGTTCCGGGCGCCTGTTCGGCTCGTTCCTGGAGGGCGGCGCGCGGAGCATCCTCGGCGTGGACGGCTCGCCGGCGCTGCTCGAACGCGCCGCTAGACGGATCGCGGACTATGCCGCGCTACGCGCCGCTCGCGACGAGGGTCGTATCGAGCTCGCGGTCGGGGACGTGCGCGAGGTCGCGCGCTCGGAGCGATATGCCCTGGCAGTGCTCGCGGGCGTCCTGTCGCACCTCGACGGACCCCATGAGGCGAGGCGCGCGCTGGAAGCCGCGGGCCGGCTGCTCCTGGACGGCGGCGCGTTGATCGTGGACGTCGTCGGTCCTGGCGGCCTCCCCACCGAGGACCTGCCGCTGAGCGTCGACTGGGAGCGGGTCGTGGATGGACGGCGGGTCGTGCGCAGCAGCCGGATCGACCTCACGGAGTCGTCGGATGGGCTGCGGGTCGCGTACGAGACGCTCACGGACCTCGAGGAGCCCGATGGTACGATAGCGCGGCTTCCGGCCAGATTTGGGCTCTGGTATCCATCACCGTCCTCGCTGATCACGCTCGCCAAGGAGGCGAATCTCGAGATCGAGGCCACGTACGGGTCCCACGACCTGGATCCGCTCGACGAGGACAGCGAACGCTGCATTGTGGTGATGCGACGCGCGACGGCCACTCCGGGAAGGGGGTGAGATGCCAGCCCAACAGATCCGGCTCATGGTGGTCGAGGACGTTCCCCAGGTCGCCTCGCACATCCGCTCCCTGCTGCAGTCGCAGACCCAGATCAAGATGCTCGAGGTCGTGACCTCCGGCGATCAGGCGCTGAGCAGCGTGGCGGAGGTGAAGCCCGACGTCGTCATCGTCGACGCGCTCCTCCAGGGCCGCGTTCGCGGGTCGGACGTGGCGCAGCAGATCCGGCAGGCCGAGCCCCAGGTCGGTCTCATCATGCTCACCGTCCCGCAGAACCCGGTGGCCGAGGATCCGGACCGCGGCGTGGACGCCGTGCTGAAGATGCCGTTCACCGGCTTCGACCTCACCACGCTCGTGCGGAGGGTCGGCGAGGCCCGTGCGCTGGAGACCGCCGGAAGCGGCTGCCTCATGATCAGCATGTTCTCGCCGAAGGGCGGCGTGGGGCGCACCACGCTCGCCTACAACATCGCGGTCGCCCTCGGCCAGCAGCACCGCGTGTGCGTCGTCGACGGATCCATGCAGTTCAGCGACATGCGCGGCCTCATCAGCGTGCCTCCATCGGCCCCGTCGCTCCTGGACCTCCCGACGGATCGGATTCGCGAGCAGGATCTCGCGGACGTGGTGTGGCGCGACCCGTCGGGGATCGACATGCTGCTCGCCCCGCCGCGGGTCGAGATGGCGGAAATGGTCACCACGACGGACATCGAGAAGGCGCTCTCGCTCCTCCGCCAGCTGTACGACTTCGTGATCATCGACACGCGGGCGTCATTGACCGATGACGTCCTCACCTTCCTCGACCAGGCCGATCTCATCCTCCAGGTGCTCACCTTCGAGATGATGGCCATCCGCGCGGTCGCGATGGCGGGCGAGACGTTCGAGGCGATCGGCTATCCGGCCTCGAAGATCGTGACCGTGCTGAACCGATCCGACGCGTCCGCCTCCTTCGACAAGGCCTACATCGAGGAGGTCATTCGGAGCCCGATCCACTACGAGGTCGTCTCGGACGGGCGGATGGTGCTGTCGGCGAACAACGAGGGTCGCGCGTTCGTCATGTCCGACCCGGACTCGCCGATCGCCCAGGGCGTGCGCCGCATCGCCGACGGCCTCGCGGCGCACCAGCGCGACCGGGCACCCGTCGCCGCGGGCGTTCGCCGCTGACCCGCGTGGCCCAGCACTCGGACCCACGCCCGATCGGCGTCTTCGACTCCGGGGTCGGCGGCCTGACGGTCCTGTCGGAGATCAATCGCCGGCTCCCGGCCGAGTCGACCGTGTACCTCGGCGACAACGCCCGCACACCGTACGGCCCGCGCCCGGCCGACGAGGTCCGCCGCTTCACACTTGAGGCGGTCGAGTGGCTGCTGGCCCAGGACATCAAGCTGCTCGTCCTCGCCTGCAACACCGCCACGGCGCGCGCCCTCGAGGCCGTCCGCGAGCGGGCTCCGCTCCCGGTCGTGGGCGTCGTGCGGCCCGGGCGCGGTGAGCGCCGCCGCGGCGACCCGCAGCGGGCGCGTCGCGGTCATCGCCACCGCCGGCACGATCGAGTCGGGTGCCTACCCCGCCGCCATCGCCGAGGCGCAGCCGGCGACCAAGGTCGCCCAGCTCGCCTGCCCCGAGCTGGTGCCCATGGTCGAGGCCGGCGTCCTCGACGGCCTGCGCGCCGAATCGGTCCTGCGCGCGTATCTCGAGCCGCTCCTCGCCGCGAACCCGGGGACCGACACGCTGCTCCTCGGCTGCACCCACTACCCGCTGCTGCGTCCCACGATCCAGCGCGTGGTCGGGCCGGAGATCGCCGTGGTCGACTCCGCATTCACGACCGCCCTGGCGGTGGAGGACCTGCTCGACGCGCTCGGCACTCGCTCGCCGGGGGACGCGGCGACGCACCGGGTGGCGACCACGGGCGACGTGGCGGCGTTCGTCGCCGTCGCTGAGCGGCTCTTCGGCAGCCACCTCCCCACGGTCGAGCCCGTGAGCATCGAGGCCGTCGCCGCCCTAGACTGAAGCGCATGGCACGCCATACCGGCCGTCTCGGCGCGGGCTTCGTCGTCGGGGGCCTGCTGGCGCTCGGCGCGAGCGTCGCGTCGCGCGAGATCATGAAGCGCTCGGGCACGCGGCTCATCGACTGGGAGACCGTGCGCGACATCGCGCATCGCCGTCTCGGCGACGCGGCGGCTCCGATCCCGGCCGCGCAGCGCGCGGAGGCGGAGGCCTTCTACCGCGCGACGCTGCTGCGCATCGAGCCCACCGTCGCGGAGGAGATCGGCTCGCAGCTCCCGGAGGCGCTCGAGACGCCCGCCGTCGTGGATCGCACGCAGTGGGTGGACCTCAACCTCGCCACGTTCCGCGCCCTGTTCGACCGCATCGAGCGGGCGCTGCTTGCCTCACAGACCGGACCGGACACCGCGGGGCGCGCCGTGTCGCGCTGGGTGAACCGCAGCGTCGGCAACCAGCAGCTCGGCTTCATGCTCGCCTTCCTCGGCCGCAAGGTGCTCGGCCAGTACGACGTGAGCCTGCTCGCCGCCGGCCCCACCCGTGGGCGGCTCAACTTCGTGGAGCAGAACATCGTCGCCACCGCGGCAGCGCTGCGAATCCCGAAAGACGAGTTCCGCACCTTCATCGCCTTGCACGAGGTCACCCACGCCTTCGAGTTCGAGGCGCACCCGTGGCTGCGCCCCTACTTCGCGGACCTCGTGGCCGAGACCGTGGAGCAGCTGGCGAGCGAGACCGGTGGCCTGGCGGCCCGCCTGCGCGAGGCGATCAGCGGCGGAGAGGGCCACTGGCTCGAGCGGATCATGACCCCGCGACAGCGCGAGACCTTCCAGCGCACGCAGGCGCTGATGTCGGTGCTCGAGGGCTACTCGAACCACGTGATGAATGCCGCCGGCGCGCGGATCCTGCCGAACTTCGCCGACCTCCATGACCGTTTCGAGCGACGCGGGGAACGGCGCAGCGGCATCGAGCGCGCGATCATGCGGCTTACCGGGCTCGACCTGAAAATGGAGCAGTACGCGGCGGGAGAGCGATTCGCCGATGCGGTCATCGCGCAGCGCAGCCGCGAGTTCCTCAACCGCGTATGGACCGGCCCCGAGATGCTGCCGACGCTCGAGGAGATCCGCGCGCCCGAGCAGTGGATCGCGCGAATCGAGAGAGGCGCAGCCTGAGCGAGCCGGCGGCCCTCACCGTCCTCGCCAGCCCCATCCTCGGCGCCCCGCTGTCCCGTGAGCTCGCCGCCCGCATCGAGGCGGTGGAAGGCGTCCGGTGCGTCCGCATTGCCGCCGACGGACGCATCCATGGCGATCTGGACGAGACCGCCGTCTTCGAGTCGGCCGAGGTGCTGCTCCTCGGCGCGGTGCCGGCATCGGTGCTCGATCACCTCGTCGCGCGTGCGCCCAACCTGCGCTGGATCCACTCGGCGTCGGCCGGCGTCGACCGTGTCACCACCGCCGCCGTTCGCCAGCGCGGCCTGACCGTGACGAACGCGCGCGGCGTCTTCAGCCGGCCCATCGCCGAATACGTGGTGATGATGGCCCTCGCGATCGCGCGCCGGCTGCCGCAGCTCCTCGAGCTCCAGCGCGAGCGGACCTGGCAGCCGCTCCGTGGCCGTGAGCTGTCGGAGCTCACCATCGGCATCGTGGGCTACGGCGACATCGGCAAGGAGGTCGCCCGCCTGCTGGAGCCCTTCGGCAGTCGCATCCTCGCCACCAGACGCCACCCCGACCGCGGCGCCGGGGAGGGCTCAAAGGTCGAGCTGTTCGGCCTCGACAAGCTGGACGACGTCCTGCGCCAGAGCGACATCGTGGTGGTTGCCGCGCCCCTCACCGACGAGACCGCCGGCCTCATCGGCGCCGAGCAGCTCGGCGAGATGCGCGAGGACGCGTGGCTCATCAACATCGCGCGCGGTCGGCTCATCGACGAGCTGGCCCTGCGCCGTGCGCTCGAGTCGGGCTGGATCGGCGGCGCGGTGCTCGACGTGTTCTCCGAGGAGCCCCTCTCGCCCGAGTCGCCCCTGTACCGGACGCCCAACCTCATCATCACGCCGCACACGAGCTGGGCGTCCGATCGGGTCGTCGAGCGCACCGTCGACCTCTTCGTCGACAACCTCAAGCGCGACCGGGCCGGGGAGCCGCTGCGCAACGTCGTGGATCTCGAGGCCGGCTACTAGACCGATGCAGGTCACGATCGTCGGCCTGCCGGGCAGCGGCAAGACCACCGTCTTCAACGCGCTCACCGGCGGCCATGCAGAGACCGGCTTCTCCGGCGGCCGCGCCGCGCCGAACGTGAGCGTGGTCAAGGTGCCCGACGAGCGGGTCGATCGTCTCTCGGAGCTCTTCAAGCCGAAGAAGACGACCCACGCCGACGTCACCTACGTGGACGTCGCCATCCCGGCCGGGGCCGCGCGCGAGGGGACCATCCAGGCCGATGTGCTCGCCCTGATCCGCAACGCCGACGCGCTCCTCCACGTCGCCCGAGCCTTCGCCGATCCGACCGCCCCCGCAGAGCCCGACCCGTGGCGCGACGTCGACGACCTCGACCTCGAGTTCACCGTCGCGGACCTATCCGTCATCGAGAAGCGAA
This sequence comes from uncultured Chloroflexia bacterium, assembly GCA_963840205.1. Classification (GTDB taxonomy): domain Bacteria; phylum Chloroflexota; class Limnocylindria; order QHBO01; family QHBO01; genus JACDBZ01. The sequence continues at coordinate 184,678 of CAWIXZ010000007.1, read as the reverse complement.
TCGAGAAGCTGCGCACCCAGGGGCGCCACGGCTCGCAGGCCGAGCGCGACCTCGCCGACCGTGAGCTCGAGCTGCTGGCGCGGATCGAGCCGCACCTGTCGGATGGCAAGCCGATACGCGCGTTCGGCCTCACCCCCGACGAGGAGTTCCTGCTCCGCGGCTACCGCTTCCTGACCCAGAAGCCGGTGCTCGTCGTGCTGAACATCGACGAGGGCCGCCTGCCTGAGGTCGTCGCCCTGGAGGCCGCCGGGCGCGAGCGTTACGCGCAGCCGCACACCGCGGTCGCGGCATTGGCCGGAAAGATCGAGGCCGAGCTCGGCGAGCTGCCACCCGACGACGCGCGGCTCTTCATGGACGACCTCGGCATCGCCGAGCCGTCACGCGGCCGAGTCATCGGCCTCACCTACGAGCTGCTGGGGCTCTTCAGCTTCTTCACCGCCGGGGAGGACGAGTGCCGCGCCTGGACCCTTCGCCGCGGCTCGACCGCCGTGGACGCCGCCGGCGCCATCCATTCCGACCTCGCGCGCGGCTTCATCCGCGCGGAGGTCATCCGCTACGAGGACCTGATCGACTGCGGCTCGATGGTCGAGGCGCGCAAGCGCGGCCTGCTGCGCCAGGAGGGCAAGACCTACCTCGTGAAGGACGGCGACGTCCTTCAGATCCTCTTCAACGTCGCCAAATGACTGCCCCGCGGTTGACGGTTCCACTCGCGATCGTCGAGGAAACGCCGCGGACTGCCACCGAAGTCGCGAGACTTCTGCATGACGCGATAGCCGAGCGCCGGTCCGTGGAAGTCAGTCCCGAAGCCTGGTCACGGCGTCACCTGGCCGGCGACATTGCCCCGGATCGCGTTCGCCTTCAGGTCGATGACTCGAACTGGATGACAAGGAAGAAGAGTTGGAACGTGGAGCTCTCCGGCTCGATCGAGCAGGTTGGGGAGGGCTCCGTCCTCACCGGCTTGATTGACATCCCAGATCGACGAGCGCTCGAGACGCTGGTGTTGCTGTTCCGGCTCATCGGCGTCGTTTTTGGCCTCATCGCGCTGGCCGTTGCAGCTCGCGAGTTCGCCGAAGTAGGCGAGCTCTCGATTCCGGGGTTGCTGATCGGTCTCGTCGTGTCCGTGGGATTGGTCCTTGGCCCGGTCTATCTCTTGCGTGAGGGTGAGCGCGCGGCTGGCGACGATGCCGCGCTCCTCGCAGGGGCAGTCCACGACATCCTCAACCCCAGCGACTAGCGCTCGAGCTCGGCAACCAGGCTGCGGAACTCGGGGACGATCTCGACGAGGAAGGTGTCCTCCTCCGTCGGCGCCGACGCTCATGCTGGCGCGGAGCTTCTCGTCGCTGATGTACGTGAAGCCGTGGCTGCGCTCGAGCTCGCGCGCGACCGCCTCGACGATCGTGTCGTCCTCGTAGGTGTCGACGATGGCGCGGCGCGCGGCCTGCACCATCTCCGCGAACTGAGCCGGGGTATGGTCGCGCTCCGAGACGAGGAGCGCATCGGTCATCAGGTCCGTGGGACCCTCGTGAAGCTCGTAGTAATAGAGAGACATTGACCGATCATAGAGCGACCGTGGACCTGTTGATTGTCGGCGGGCTTACGATCGACCACTTCACCGATGGCACCTCCGCCCCAGGCGGGACCGTCATCCACGCCGGGTCCGCGGTGGCGCCCGATGGCATTCGGCAGGCGACCCTGACGGCAGCGGGCGACGAGCCGGAGGCGGCCGTGGGCCTGGCTCGACTCGAGTCGTTCGGCCCGGTCGTTCGGCAGCCTGCGACGACCACGACCACCTACCGCCACGACGAGCGCGACGGCCGGCGGGTGCTCGTCTTCGAGCGCGGGACTGAGCCGATCGGGCCTGCGAGCCTCGCCCGTGCCCCTCGACCGCGCGTCGCGCTGCTCGCGCCGATCGGCGACGAGCTGCCCGCCGCGACGGTGGATCGGCTGCGGGAAGAGCTCACGCCCAAGCTCTCCGTCCTGCTCATCCAGGGCTGGCTCAGGCGTCTCGTGCCGGGCCAGGACGTCGGTGCGCTGCCGCTCGACGAGGTCAGCGCCGACCTCTGGCGCGTCTTCTCGGAGGCCGATGCGGTCGTGCTCAGCACCGAGGACCTCGCCGGACCCCCGGCGGACCCGTTCGCGCAGGCCGCTGACCTCCGACGACGGCTGGGGCCGAAGCCGGTGCTCGTGCTCACGCTGGGCACGGAGGGCTACGTGCTAGACGACCCGTCGCTGGACCGCGTCCTCGCCAGCGTCCCGCGCACCGTGGTTACCGGCGTGCCGACCGTGGGCGCGGGGGATACGTTCGGCGCCGGGCTGGCGGTCCACCTGGGCCGTGGGGAAGATGCGTCGACCGCGGCGCGTGCCGCCAGCGAGTGGGTGATCCGCGTCTTCGAGAGCCGCCGCCGCTAGGCGACGCGCTGGGCTCGGCTCAGCCGCCGATCCCGTTCCGCGCGCCGCTCGGCGGCACTCACCCAGCGACGCAGACGGCGAAGCCGGCGCTCGACGGTGAGGCGGGCACGGCCCACCTCGGCCAGGGTGCCGCCCCGACCCAGGGCGAAGGCGACGTCGAGCACGCGAGACGCCGCGGCGGCCGCCTCCATTGCGCCGTGGAGGTCGCCGCGGTGCCGCTCCCTGATGCGCGCGACCTCGATCCAGGACGTGGCCGCGTCCACCGACGCTCGGCGGGTGCCGAGCGTCCACAGGTCCTCGGCGCGCGCGACCTCGCCAACCTCGATCAGCAGGCGAGACGCGACGCGACGGAGCGCGGTTGCCTCGGCCGCGTCCGTGGCGACGGCCTGGGCGGTCTCTACGAGCTCCAGGGCGTCGTCCACCGCGCCGGCACGCAGCAGGTCGAGCGCCATTCCCTTCGGGTCCAGCACGGGGGCCTCGCGCCAGCCACCGGCGCGCAGGCGGCACAGCTCGGCCTCGAGCAGGGCGAGGCTCACCACGTCCTGGAGGTTGTGGTCGAGCACGTCCGCGAGCAGGTCCGGCGAGCCGCCGCGGAGGTAGCCGAAGTAGCGGGCGGGTACCTCGCTGCCGGGACAGTCCGACGTGCGGCGGACGTGGAGCACGCCCGCCTCCACGTCCGCGAGCCGCGCGCCGCCGAACGGCCGGCGGAAGAGGCGCCTGGCGTCGGGGAGCAGGTCGTCGTGGGCCGCTGGGCAGCGCCGCCTGCTCGCGGAACAGCCCGTTGACGGTCAGGCGCGCGGTGAGCATCGGGATGTCGAACGAGCGGCCGTTGTAGGTGACGAGCCGCTCGAAGCTCGCGAGCTCGGACGCCAGCGCTCGGAGGAGCGGCAGCTCGTACTGGTAGTCCGGCAGCAGGAACTGGCGGACCAGCAGGCCGTCGCCGTCGAGCCGCGCGACGCCGGCGAGGAAGATCACCGTCCCGGCGCCGGTCGAGAGGCCGGTCGTCTCCGTGTCGAAGTACGCGGCGCGCGGTTCGAGGAGCGAGGGTCGCGGCCACGCCGGGCGGCAGCTCGACGCGCCGCTGGACGATGAGCGCGGTGCCGTGCTCGGTGACCTCGACGCTCGCGCCGAACCAGCGCGCCAGGAGCTGGAGGCGCTCGTCCGAGCGCTGGGTGCTGCGCAGGCGGCGGCCGCTCGACCCGGATCGCGGCGAGGCGATCGGCGAGGGTGCGCGAGCTCACGTCATCGCCGCGAGGAGCTCCGCGACGGTGGCCTTCCCGCGCGCACCGACCTCGATGGCCGGGCCGACGCAGGCGGGACACCCATCGGCGCAGGCGCAGGAGTCGACGGCCTCGCGGCAGGCGCGGAGCAGCTCGTCGACGAGGGTGAACAGGCGCTCGGTCAGCCCGACGCCGCCGGGGACGGCGTCGTACAGGTACAGCGTCGGGCGGCCGGTGAACGGCGCCTGGACCTGGGCCAGGACGCCGAGGTCGCGCGGGTCGGACATGAGGAGCAGCGCGGCGGTGGTCCGGGCGACGCGAGCGAGACCGATGAGCGCCCCGTCCAGCGTGTCGCGGTCGTATCGGTTCACGAGCTCCGCGGGCGGCACGATCCACGTCGCGGTCGTGTGCATCTCCTGCTCGGGGATGCTGATCGAGCCCCAGCCGACGTTCTCGTGGGTGTGGAACTTGAGCTTCTTGAACATGGTCACCTTCCAGGCGACCATCACCTCGCCACGCTGGCGCATGCCGCGCGGGCCCTCATCGGCCTCGTCGAAGACTTCGAGCACCTTGAGCGTCACGCCCAGGTCGGCATCGGTGTAGTAGTCGACGTCCGTGCGGGTGACGTAGGCCTTCCGCTCGTCCCAGTCGAGGCGATCCACGTGGTGCTGCACGCCCTGGTGGATGTAGATCGCCTTCTCGTGGACCAGGAGCGGCGCGGCGAACAGGTCGATCTCGCCGAGCACGCGGTGCCGGTCGCCGGTGGTGTCGACGATCACGACGTTCTCCGGGGCCCCGCTGCGCAGGCTGAAGTCGCTGGCGGGGAAGTTCTCGTGGCTCCAGTAGTAGCGGTCGTCGTCCGCGCGGCGCAGGTACCCGTCCTCCTGGAGGACGTCGAGCAGGGTCGGCGTCTCCTCGATCCCGAATCGCTCCGCGGCCGGCACGGGCAGCTCGAAGCTCGAGGCGCGCAGGTGGTTGAGGAGCACGTGCAGGTTGTCGGGGTTCACGAGCCCGTGCTCGGGCGATCGCTCGAAGAGATACTCCGGGTGCGCGGCGAGGAACTGGTCGATCGGCGCCGACGAGCAGACGAGGGCGGACAGGCTCGTCCCCGTTCGCCGGCCGGCACGCCCCATCTGCTGCCAGGTCGAGGCGATCGTGCCGGGGTAGCCGATGCTGATCGCCGCATCCAGCCCGCCGATGTCGATGCCGAGCTCGAGCGCGTTCGTCGCGACGACGCCGCGGACCCGGCCGTCGCGCAGCCCGGCCTCGATCTCGTGCCGCTCGTTCGGCAGGTACCCGCCCCGGTAGCCTCGGATCGTGTGCGGGTGCCCGGGCGGGGGAGCGAACGTCTCGCGCAGGTAGCTCGTCAGCACCTCGACCGCCGTGCGCGACCGCCCGAAGGCGATCGTCTGCACGCCGTCGCCGATGAGCGCGCTCCGCCAGGCGCTGGCCGGTCAGGAGGGCGGAGCTCGCGGACTCCGAGCTCCTCGTTCACGACCGGCGGATTGACGATGAGGACGTGCCTGCGGCCCGATGGCGCCCCGTTGTCGTCGATCAGCTCGACCGGCGCCTCGAGCACGCTCTCGGCAAGCTCGCGCGGGTTCGCGATCGTGGCGCTGGCGCAGATGAAGACCGGGTCGGACCCGTAGTGGTTGCAGATCCGCCGCAGGCGCCGGATGACGTTCGCCACGTGGCTGCCGAACAGCCCGCGGTACGTGTGCAGCTCGTCGATGACCACGAACTGGAGGTTCTCGAAGAGCTTGAACCACTTGGTGTGGTGCGGAAGGATCGCCGCGTGGAGCATGTCGGGGTTGGTGATGACCACCTGCCCCGCGGCGCGCACGACCGAGCGCACGTTGGCCGGCGTGTCGCCGTCGTAGGTGTGGGTCTTCAGGCCGATGTGGGCGGCATCCGCGAGCGCCCGCAGCTCGACGAGCTGGTCGGCGGCGAGCGCCTTGGTCGGGAAGAGGTAGAGGGCGCGAGCCGATTCGTCGCGGGCGACCCTGGCGAGGACCGGCAGGTTGTAGCAGAGCGTCTTCCCCGATGCGGTCGGCGTGACGACGACTGCGTTCCGATGCCCTGCCACCGCCTCGAACGCGGCCGCCTGGTGCGTGTAGAGCGCCTCGATCCCTCGACCGCGCAGCGCGGTCACGATCCGCGGGTCGAGGCCGTCCGGCCACGGCGCATGGCGCGGCGGTCGCGGCTCGAGCACGCGGTGCGCGGAGATGATCGGCGCGAACGCCGGGTCGCCCAGCAGGGCGCCGATGGCCTCGGTGGCATCGGTCGGACGGGCGGTCAGCATCGGCTCCTCCAGCGCATCGGCAAACCGAACAGATGTTCGGATTCAGAACATATCACGGCGCTGTGCACGCTCGTGAGCCGATGCGACAGGTCGCGTGTCGCGTCTAGACTTGGCTCAGATGACGGGAATCGACATTCCGGCTGACGCTCCGCGGCCCGCGCCGCAGCGGCCGCGCGTGCGCATGCCGTCGTCGCGCGGCGGGATGGCGTGGATGGCGGTCGTCGTGATCATCGGCCTCTTCGTGGCCGTGCAGTTCGGTCGGCAGATCTACACGAACTGGGAGACCGGCCAGCGCGCGAACGAGATCCGCGCCGAGATCGCCGCCCTCGAGGCCGTGAACGCCGACCTGCGACGCGAGCTCCAGTTCCTCCAGAGCGCGGCCTTCATCAGCGGCGAGGCACGGCGCCTCATGAACCTCGGGGTTCCCGGGCGAAGAGGTGCTGATCATCCCTGTCGGCGCGGAGGCGCCCCTTCCGGAGGCGCTCGCCTTAGGCCCCGCGCCGGATCCCCTCCTCGAGCAGTGGGTCGAGCTCTTCTTCGGCGCTCCCGAGGCTTCTCCGTCCTGAGGTCGGCCAGCCTATGTCGGTTCCACCTGCCCGGCTGTTCTGGGCTTGGGCCCCTTGGGCTTCGGCGGCGCGCGGAGGTCAAGCCCGATGAGGATCGGATCGTGGTCGGACGCCCGGTAGACGTCCGGGGCGTACAGCGTGATGACGTGGTTCGCCGACTTGAAGTTCGTGTTGTAGTCGAGGACCGGCGGCTCGTCGGCGTTGATGTGCCACGGAGCCGCATCGGTCACCTGCGAGCGCATGGTCGGGCTCGACAGGGCGTGGTCGAGATAGCCGGAGGCGCCCTCGAACACGTAGGTGTAGGCCCCCGGCCCCTCGAGCCTCCACATGAGGTCCTTGTAATCGGCCGCTAGCAGGGTCGTGATCGGCGACTCCATCGCGTACGAGTTGAGGTCGCCGATGATCAGCCGGTCTTGGTCGCCTGACCCGGTCGGATCGGTCGCGAGCCAGTCGGCCAGGGCGGCAGCGGCTGCGGTCCGCGTGCCGTTGCAGTTGCCGCCTCCCGAGTCGGGCTGATCGTCCGGGGCGCCGCCGCAGTCCGAGCCCTTTGACTTCAGGTGGTTCACCGCGACGGTGAACACGGCACCGGTCGAGATTTCGGTAAAGCTCTGCGCCAGGGTCGGCCGGTTCCTCTGGTCGAGGAATCGCGGGTCGACGCTGGTGTCGAGGATCGCGAACGCGCCACGCGGTGTGACCGAGTCGGACTGGTAGATGATCGCCACGGCTATGGCATCCGTTCCGATCGGCCCGGTCTCGATGAACGCGTACGTGCCGGCACCGACCTTGGCATTCAGGCCTGCCACGAGGTCCTCGATGGCCGAGACATCCGCTGTCCGCGAGTCATCGTTCTCGATCTCCATGAGGCCCACGACCTCGGCATCGATCGCCGCGATGGCCTCGATGATCTTCGTGCGCTGGCGACCGAACTCGAAGGCGTTCTCCGCGCCGCGGTTGTCCGGATCCGCGAAGTTCCCTGCCGGCTCTCCGTTGAAGTAGTTCAGCACGTTGAACGCGGCCACCTGGATCCGGCCGCCGACGGACGGCGGCGTGGCCGGCCGCGCGGCCGCACCCTGGAAGGTGATCTCCACCGCAGGCTGAAGCCGATACGTGCCGAACGCCTCGTGGACCACCGCGGTCAGGTCCTCCACGGTGGCGCCGGTGCGCAGCGTGTTGGACGCCGACAAGCCTCCGGTCGGGTACCGGGTTGGGTCGGCGTTCTGCGACGTGTTGGCGTCATCCAGGACGATGCGCGTCCGGGAGTTGAGATCGTCGACCGCCGCGGCCTCCGGTCCCGGCGCGGCGAGGTGCGTTCCCTGGAACTGACGGCCGATCGAGCTCAGGACGACCTCGCCGAAGCGGCCGAGGTTGAAGTTCTCGGTCACGGTCATCGTCTGCTCGAACTGCGCCAGCATGCCCTCCCAGGCCTCCCAGTCACCAATCGCGGCGACCGGAAGGACGATGAGCACCGGCGAGGCCGATGCCTCGGTCTCGGCCGCCGTCTCGCACACCGTCACGTTGGTGACGCCGCTGAGCTGAGTCATGTCGAAGGACTCAGCGGCCGAACCGGTTGCGCTGACGAGGTCGCCGGCGGCAACCGGGATGTCGCCGTTGCCGTCGAAGACGAAGATGCCCTCCGACGTGGCGGCGTTCGCATCGGCCTCGCCGTCCTCCTCCTGGAGGAAGAAGCCACCCATGTTCGGGGACGGGCCTTGATGGTCGGCCACAACGATGCCCTCGATGGTCACGGTGGTGCCGGCAATTGGCGTCGCGAATCCATCTCCCTGCACCTGATGGATGAAGTGCGTGTCGTTGCCGCACGCCGCGCCGATGGTGAAGCTGAAGACATGGTCCGCGGCCATCGGGTCGCGCGCGCCGTCACGGTCCGTGACCAGTTCGGCGTTGATGGTCACCGTGCACTCTTCGCCGTCCGTGAAGTCGGCATCCGGATCGAGCGTGTAGGCCGATGCCGGACCCGGCGGTGTCACGGTGGCCGTATGGATGCCGCTCAGCGCGCAGCTGATCTCGTACCAGCCAGCGGCGACGCCCACGTCCTCGCTGAAGGTGATCGAGATGTTGGAGTCAGGCGCGACGAACACGGCGCCGTCGGCCGGGACGGTGCTCAGGACCGTGGGCGGTGCGTCGTCGCCCGGACACGCGTTCACGGCGTCCGGGGTCGGGGGCGCCTGGACATAAGAGGCGGTGTTGCGCTGGCCACCTGATCCGTTGGGGCAGCGCCCGGAGGAATCGGTGGTTCCGCTGCCTCCGCCGTTCTCGTCGACCTGCGGCTGCCCGGGGTTCAGGAGGACCAGCAGCCCGGGGTCGTCGGCGTCGGCGGTGTCGTAGACGATCGCGTCGACGAGGTTCGCGGTGGTCACCGCGCTGCCGTTCGGGAAGTCTGCCGCGTTGCCGACGTAGAGCGCGGCGGCGTCCTGCCCGTTCTGGAGGCTATCGCCCGGGAACACGAGGTCGACGCCGCTGACGCCGGCGTTGCCCGCGACGAAGTACCCGGTCGCGCCGGTACTCAGGCCATCGAGGTCCAACGCGCGATACGACAGGTCGTTGCTGCCGTTATAGAAGACCAGCACCAGGCCGGTGAGGTCGGTGCTGCCGGCGCCTCCGTCGTACAGCTCGACGAACTCCACGGCATCGGTACCGACGTTGTCGGCGTCGAGCTCATTGATGACGACGCCGGTCGCGACTGGCGGCTCTTCGGCTGCGACGGTCACGGTGAGATCGCACGTCCCGGTCTGCTCCTCGACATCCGTGTTCGTCGCCGAGACCGTGACGTCGTAGGACCCCGCCGGGACTGCGGCATCGACGGTGATCGTTGCTGTGGCGGTTCCGCCGACGGTCGTGGCAGGCGCTTCCGCGGTGATCGCGATCGAACCCGCAGCGGGAGTCGGCGTTACGGCGATCGAGATGTCGTCGACCGTCCCGTCGGGATCCGTTGCGGTCACATCGGTCGTTGCCGCGACGCCCTCATCGGTCGGGAGGTCCTCGCAGGAAACCGTCACCGCAGCGTTCTCAGGCTCGCTGCCGAACGTTTGCCCGGTGTTGACCGCGTTCTGGGTGTTGGCGATCGGCGTCGACCACGTGAACTCTTCGTATGTCGTTCCGGTGCCCTGCAACTGCAGGGACAGGCCGAGGGCCTCGCTGCCAGCTTCGGAGACGCCGATGTTCACGCTTGTCATGCCAGCCGCAGGACCGCTGGTAGCGGTGAACGTACCTTCGTAGCTGAGGAATTGGACAACCGTCGTTCCATTTACGAGCGCGATGCCGTCCGCTTCGGGGGTCGCCGCGCTACCACCGTTCTGAAGGCCGTTCGCCGGATACGCGACATAGGCGGTCCCGAACCCGTTTTGCTGGTCCGCGATCGCTCCTGTCAGCGTGTTCGACGCAGCCGGGGTCGTGTAGACCGCGCCGCCGTTTCCGTTGTAGCGGACGATGCTCCAGCCCGTGAGATCGGTACCCGCGGGTCCAGCAATCTCGACGAACTCGCCTGCATCAGTGCCGACGTTGTCATAGTGGATCTCGTTGATGAATACGTTCGTCGCCGCGCGAGTCGGTGCAGGTGCCACAAGCGGGACAAGAGCGCCAAGCGCCAGAGCGAGTACGACGAGCAGGCTGAAGGCACGCTGCGCAGGCAGTGAAAGCGTGGTGGGCACGGCGAAGTCAAGGCCTCCTGTGGATGCGTTCCCGGTTGGCATTCGACGACGAGGCTGGTGAGTTTCGGGTGACCCCAAGCATAGACCCGCGGCGCAACGGAACCAGTCCGGCGGGGTCAAAGATCCGTGAATTGTTGAGGCCCGCGCTCGCTACGCCCCGACGCGCGGTCCCGCCGAGCGGACATCCTCGGGAACGGCGTCGGCGTAGGACTCGAAGTTCTCGACGAACATCCGGGCAAGGTCCTGCGCTTTGGCGTCGTACGCCGCCGGATCGGCCCAGGTGCCGCGAGGCCGGAGGATCTCGGACGGCACCCCGGGCACTTTCGTCGGAACCTCGACGCCGAAGACCGGATCGGTCTCGTACTCGACGTTCTTCAGCTTCCCGTTGAGGGCGGCGCGCACCATCGTCCGGGTGTGGTCGATCCCCATCCGGTGGCCCATACCAACGGGGCCGCCCGTCCAGCCGGTGTTCACCCACCAGACGGGGACGTCGTGCGACTCCAGCCGCTCCGCGAGCATCTGGGCGTACTCGCCGGGATGACGGGGCAGGAAGGGCGCGCCGAAGCCGGCGGAGAAGGTCGCGCGCGGCTTGGTGACACCGATCTCGGTCCCTGCCAGCTTGGCGGTGTAGCCGCTGATGAAGTGGTACTGCGCCTGGGCCCGGGTCAGGCGGCTGATCGGCGGCAGGATGCCGAAGGCATCGGCCGTGAGGAAGACGACGTTGCGGGGATGCCCGGTCATGCCGGTCGGATCGGCATTGCCGATGAACTCCAACGGATATGCCCCTCGCGTGTTCTCGGTGAAGCGCTCCGAATCGAGGTCCAGCTCGCGCGTCCGCTCGTCGAGGTCGACGTTCTCGAGAATGGTGCCGAACCGGCGGGTGGTGGCGAAGATGTCCGGCTCGTACATCGGCGACAGGCGGATGGTCTTGGCGTAGCAGCCGCCCTCGAAGTTGAAGAGGCCGTCGGCGCCCCAGCCGTGCTCGTCGTCGCCGATGAGGCTGCGCTCCGGATCGGCCGACAGCGTCGTCTTGCCCGTGCCCGAGAGGCCGAAGAAGATCGCGGGGTCGCCCGCCTTGCCGACGTTGACCGACGAGTGCATCGGCAGCGCCGCCTCCTCGGGCATGAGGTAGTTCATGACGGTGAAGGCGCCCTTCTTGATCTCGCCGGCGTACTCGGTGCCGACGATGAGGATCTCCATCCGCTCGAGGTGCAGCACGATCGCGGTCTCGCTGCGGACGCCCTCGGTGGCCGGATCGGCCTTGAAGGACGGCACGTCGAGGATCGTGAAGTTCGGCGCGAAGGCCTCGAGGTCCTCGAGCGGCGGACGGCGGAAGAGGTTGCGCGCGAAGATGCTGGCCCACGCTGTCTCGGTGAAGACGCGGAGCGACCGCCGATGCTCCGGGTGGGCGCCGATGTACATGTCCTGCCCGTAGATCGGCCGATCGGCCATGTAGGCCAGCAGGCGCGTCCGGAGTCGGTCGTAATGCTCTTCCCTGATCGGGTGGTTGACCTCGCCCCACCAGATCTTGTCCCGCGTCGTCGGCTCGCGGACCACGAACTTGTCCTGTGGCGAACGCCCGGTGTGCTTGCCCGTGCGAACCACCAGCGAGCCATGCGCGGAGATGATCCCCTCGCCGTTGCGGACAGCGTGCTCGTAGAGCTCGGCGGTGGAGAGGTTGCGGTACGTCGGCTCGATCGAGGGAGCACTCGGCCGAAGCTGCGTGGTGGTCACGGTCTCCTCCTTACGTCCGCCCCGCGTCATGCGCCGGGGTCGGCCATGTGAGTCGACCGGCCGCGCGTCCCTGAGCCTCGAAGAAGGTCACGGGAGTCGGCTTTCACGGTCTCTGCGTTCGCCCTGCGGTAACAGCATGTCGCGTACCCGCACGTCGCCGGAAGTGTACCGCGCGCCGCAGCACCCGACTTCCGCTGGAACGGCGGCCCCAGCGGGATTATGTAACCGGACGCGAATCGGTGGATGCCTAGCGATACAGATGAGGAGATTCTCGATGCGCCGAATCGCCGGTTCAATCCTGTTTGCCCTGGTGCTCACCCTCGCGACGGTCGGCAGCGCTCTTGGCCATGTGCATGGCGTCACACCGCTCGCGTGCAACGACAACGACAACGCGGCGAAGTCTGGTGGCAGACAGACAGACAACACGCCCGCGGACGACGACAGTGGCGGACCGATCACGGGAGTCATCCCGATCCAGACGGGTAATGGACAGCCCGGCGAAGCCGGTCGCCACTCGTCGCTCTGCGACGAAGAGTAACCAGCCCCGCTAGCGGCCGGCGCCCGCCGAGGCGGCCGGCCACCCATGGGCGAGTTCAGGGCTCGAACTGCTCCGCTTCGGGCGGCGTCGGGTGGCGGGGAAGAACGACGCGAAAGAGCGAGCCGGTGCCGGGGCCGCCGGACTCGGCCGAGATACGCCCTCCGTGGGCCTCGACGACGGCACGGGACAGGTAGAGGCCCAGGCCATGTCCCGCCACCCCCGCCTCGCGCGCCTCTTTGGTCCGGGTGAATCGGCCGAAGATCCCCTCGAGCACCTCCGGTCGCATCCCCGCGCCATGGTCCCGCACCGTCAGCTCAACCTCGGCGTCAGCCGCGGTGATGTCGATCTCGATGGGCGAATCGGCGGGGGTGAACTTCACGGCGTTGGCGAGGAGGTTGGCGACCACCTGCTCGAGTGCCGCTGAGTCCCACAGCCCGCTATCGTCCTCGACGGAAGTCAGTTGGATTCGCTTGGCAGTCTCCGGATCGAGCTCGTCCACGACCCGCTGCACCACAAGGCCCAGGCCGGTCTGCGCGTGCCGGAGCTCGAGCGCACCCAGCGCAAGGCGGGATGCATCCGCGAGGCGGCGCAGGAGGACCGTCATTCGGTCAAGCGAGTTGTTGGCACGGCGAAGCGCGTCGGTCGCCTTGGCGACGTCCGCCGTCGGTCGCTGGAGTGCGCGCGCGGCGAGCTCGATAGACAGCTTCGCGGTGGTCACCGGCTGCTGCGCATCGTGCAGGGTCGTGGCGAGGAAGTCCGACCGCACCTCCTCGACCTTGTCGCTCAGTGCGCTCATCGAGAGGGCGGTCGCGCCATCGAGGGCATCGTTGACCACGAGCTCGGCCGCCACGACGTCGGCGGGAGACTCGCTCTCGTCCAGGTACAGGCGCATGGCACGGCTGATCTCGTGGCGGAGAAGGCGGAACTCGGTGACGATGTCCGCAGCTCCGAGCCCCTGCTCGAACCGCACCATGGCGTGGTCCCGCGCGGCGTTGAGGACGGCCTCATCGTCCAGGGGCGCCTCGAAGGCGGCCTGGCGCGGGGCTGTGCGCCGGAGCACGGCCAGCAGACCATCGAAGAGATGGGGCAGGTGATCGCTGATGGCGCGCGACTGACGGCCTTGATGGAAGGATTGGCGCCGCGTGACCTCCAACCAGCGTTGCAGGATCTCATCGCGCCGTGCGGCCAGCACCTCGGCGACCGGGGCGAGGTCGGCACCCCTGGTCAGGCCCTCGACGCGCGCCGCATGCTCGTCGGGGACCGGTGATGTCTCCGGTGGCCGCTCCAACGTTCGTCTCCCTCCGGCGATGCGCCTGCGCAGGATAGTGCGTGCCCCTCTGCGCTGGCCGGGGGTCTCCTCAGGCAGCCAGATGGCCGGTGCGCTCACCGGCCATCACACTGTCCGAGGCGGGTCCAGGCTAGCCCGCGGGGAATCGCCCATCGAGCGACCTCCCAGTGAGGAGGGTCCGGCGGGTGGGTCCGCCAAGCCCAAAGTGAAACCTCGACGGCGCCTGCGGTCGGAAGTATGCTGCCGGACGCGAGCCCCGGAGGGGATGGCTCGCAAGTGGCGGTCGGGAGGGTTACCGCCTCGCTTGGTGGCACGCCTCCGCTGGTGGCCGACACGGACTCTTACTGACCGACACAGGAGGTCCTGATCGCGTTCCCGCTCGCCGACGCGTCGCGCTTCGCAATGCCCCGTCCTGGCGCCGGGGATGCGCCTCGCTCACTGCCGTCGGCGGTCAGACGGGCTACCTCGACCATTCGACGACGACACCTACCGGACCGCCATCTTCGAGTTCAAGCCATAGCGCCATCGGCGCGATAGCGTCAAGCGCGTACCAAGTACGGAGGGAGTTCAGTGTCAAAGTCTCGTCGGTTCACTGCCGCGCTGCTGGCAGTGCTGTCCTTGCTTCTCGGAGCTATCGTCGCGCCGGCCAGCGCCAAGCCACCGCCGGGAGGGCCGGCTGAGCGAAATGCGAAGACGACCGAGGTCCAGATCCTGGCCCTGAACGACTTCCATGGGCAGCTGCGTCCGCCGGACGAGACGGGCTCGGGCGGCCGGATCGGCCCGGCGATCAGCGCCGGCGGCGTTGCGGCCGGAGGCGCCGAGTACCTGGCGAGCTACGTCCGGGACCTCCGTGCGACGAACCCGAACACGTTGTTCGTATCTGCAGGTGATCTGATCGGCGCGACACCGCTCATCTCGGCGATCTTCCACGACGAGCCGACCATCGAGGCGATGAACCTGATGGGGCTCGACTACAACGGCGTCGGGAACCACGAATTCGACGAGGGGGTCGCCGAGCTGCAGCGCATGCAGAACGGCGGCTGTCATCCTGTGGAGGGATGCTTCGCCGACGACGGATTCGAAGGCGCGAACTTCCCGTTCCTCGCCGCGAACGTCACCTACAAGGCGACCGGGGACACGATCTTCCCGCCCTACGCGATCCATGAGTTCCAGGGCGTTAACGTGGCCATCGTCGGAATGACCCTCGAGGGGACGCCGACCATCGTCACCGCGGCCGCGACCGCGGACATCGACTTCCACGACGAGGCCGATTCGGTCAACGCACTCGTCCCTGTTCTCAAGGAGCAGGGGATCGAGACGATCATTGTCCTGCTTCACGAAGGTGGCTCGGTCCTCAATCCGCCCGGCCTGACCGAAGCGTCGATCCAGCAGTGCAACCTCAACACGGGCGGAAGCCCCGCCATCGTCGATGTGATGCAGCGCCTGAATCCGGAGATCGACCTCGTCGTGACGGGGCACACGAACTGGGGCATCAACTGCGCCGACTTCATGGGCACCGGCATCATGCTGACCGGCGCGGCCTCCGTGGGGCGGCTCGTCACTGACATCGATCTGACGATCAGCCGCGCGACCAAGGAGGTCGTCTCGGCGACGATCAACAACGTGATCGTCCGACGCAACGTCCATCCGCCGGCTGCCGACATCACCGCGCTGATCGCCAAGTACGGAACGATCGCGGCGCCGACCGAGAACCGGCTGATCGGAACTGCCCCGGTCGCGCTCACTACGACGCAGCCTCCCCACGGCGGCGAGTCGTCGCTGGGCGACATCATCGCCGACGCCCAGCTGTGGGCCACGTCGGGCGCCGGCTGGACCAACGGCGCTCCCGCCCAGCTGTCGTTCATGAACTCCGGCGGTATCCGCGCGGCGATCAACGCCGGGCCGATCACCTACGGTGAGGCGTTCAGCGTCCAGCCGTTTGCCAACGTCCTCGTGACGATGGACATGACGGGTCAGGACATCCAGGACCTCATCAACCAACAGTTCAGCGGCGGCAACGGAATGCTCCAGATACCGTCGACGCTGACTTACACCCGTACGGGTAACCGTGCGCTCGTCAACGGGATCGACACCCCCGCCGGCGACACGGCGAGCAACATCATGGTGGGTGGTCAGCCGCTGAACCTGGCCGCGACCTACCGCGTCACCGTCAACAACTTCCTCGCCGATGGTGGCGACGGCTACTCGGTCTTCAGGCGGGGCACAAATCGGTACGTGGGCGAGATCGACCTCGACGCGTTCGCCCGCTACGTCGAGATGCTGGGCACCGTGAATCCGGGACCGCAGAACCGAATCACCTTCGTCCCGTAGTCCCGGGCCGACGGCAGACTCAAGAGAGGGCCCGGGAAACCGGGCCCTCTTCGCGTGCCTCATCAGCCGGCTCTGGCGATCACCTCATCGCCGAATCGCTCGATCGAGTCGCTGTCCGCGATGTTGGGCAGGACGATGAACACGCCCTGCGAGCCGGCTTCGGACAGCGCGCCCAGGCGCTCCTGGAGCGTGGCGGCGTCGGCGATCGCTCCGGCCTGTCCGCGCGGTGGCCGCAGCTCCAGCCCGCAGTAGCGCTCGATCTCGTCGTAGTTGCGTCCCTCCGTCTCGCAATGGCGGCGCAGCACCTCGAGCTTGTGGCGCATGACCTCCGGGTCGGCGGTCGTCTGGTGGGTCGCATCGGCGTATTTCGCGACCAGCTTGAGCGTCTTTCGCTCCCCTCCGCCGCCGATGAGGATCGGCGGATGGGGCCGCTGCACGGGAGGCGGGTTG
Source organism: uncultured Chloroflexia bacterium (assembly GCA_963840205.1). Taxonomy (GTDB): domain Bacteria; phylum Chloroflexota; class Limnocylindria; order QHBO01; family QHBO01; genus JACDBZ01. The sequence goes on along the minus strand of CAWIXZ010000007.1, from coordinate 168,175 downwards.
TCCATCTGCTCGGTGAGCGTCGTGTGCTTGCCCTCGTAGGCGCCGGTCTCGCCCTTCCAGGCACGATGCGCGATCTGCAGGAGATCCTCGAGCATCTCGAAGCGCTCGGCGATCGGCGGGAATCGGACTCCGAAGGCCGCGTGCTCTCGCTCGTTCCACGCGGCGCCCACGCCGAAGTAGGAGCGCCCGCCTGACAGCACGTCGAGTGTCGAGGCCTGCTTGACCAGCACCGCCGGATACCGATATGTCACGCCCGTGACGAGGGTGCCGATCTTGATCTTCTCGGTCGCGGCGGCCAGGTATGCAAGCGTCATCCAGCCCTCGAGCAGCGGGTCCTCCCATCGGCGCAGCTGGATGAAGTGGTCCCAGACCCAGATCGAATGGAATCCCGCCTTCTCCGCCCGCCGGCCGATGTCGGCGACGTGCCTGCCCATCTCGGCCGGTCCACCGGACCAGTTGAAATCGTTGATCTCCAATCCGAATCTCACGCGCGATCTCCTGCTGCTGGGCCGCTCCGGGGCGACGATACGCCAGAGCTCGATGATGCCTGCGTTGCCAACCGTCCGGTCGCATGTCAATCGGTAATCGGGGCCGCCGCTCCAGTCCACGTGGGGCGTCGGCTTCTACGTGTCCCGGTCCATTTCTCGTGCTCCCCAGGTGGAGCCACGGCTGCGCTCACGCTAGAATCGGGGGCCGTGGCGGAGTAGCTCAGTGGTAGAGCAGGGGACTCATAAGCCCTTGGCCGGTGGTTCGAATCCGCCCTCCGCTACCAGCTCCACCTCACTCGACGACCTCGCCGATGCGACGCGGCGCGGTGCGAAGACCCTCGGTGTTCCCCGGGACACGAACGTGGTGCTTGCCGTGTCGGGGGGTCCGGACTCGATGGCGCTCCTCCATGCTGCGGCCCGCCTCGTCGAGACCGATGCGGTCGCGTGGCGCCTCACGGTCGCCCACCTTGACCATGGCCTGCGCGACGAGAGTGCCGATGACGCCCGCTTCGTCGCCGATACGGCGGCTGCACACGGCCTGCGAGCCGAGGTGCGCCGAACCGACGTGGCCGCGCTCGCGCGCGAGGAGGGGCGGTCGATCGAGGAAGCCGGCCGGGACGCGCGCTACGCGATGCTCGAGGAGCTCGCCGGCGACACTGGCTGGATCGCCACGGGGCACACCGCGGACGACGCGGCCGAGACGGTGCTCCTCAACCTCCTGCGCGGCAGCGGCACGACCGGGCTGCGTGGTATGCCGGCGCGTCGCGGGAGGATCGTGCGCCCGCTTCTCGGCGAGCGACGGGAGTGGCTGCGCTCGCGGTTGGACGCTGCGGCTATCCCGTACCGGCTGGACCCCTCGAACGAGGATGCCGCCTATCTCCGGAACCGGGTGCGCGGTGAGCTTCTGCCCCTGATGGAGGCGATCCGCCCGGGCGCGGTCGGTCGGATCGTGCAGTTCGCGGCCCTCGCGGCCGCCGACGACGAGTTGCTGGACGAGCTCGCCCGCGCGGAGCTCCAGCGGCGCACGACGGACGACGGCGAGATCGACTGGCACGACCCACCAGGGCCAGCGCTCGGGCGCCGCGTGCTGCGGGCCGCGATCGGTGTGCCGGCACCGAGTGCCGAGCGCATCGACGCGGTGCTGGAGGCGGCGGCGGGGCCACGTGGTGGCCTCAGCATCGAGCTGGGCGTGGGCCGGACCGCATCGGTCAGGGAGCGGCGGATTCGCATCGGCTGAGGATCTGCCGTAACCCGAGCCGGATGAAGGGTGTCCACGCATCCACAAAGGAGCCAAGAGATGTGTCTGAACTGCGGCTGCATGCGCGCGCACGACGACATGGGCAAGCCCGACACGAACATCACCTACGAGGACGTCAAACGAGCGGCCGATGCCAACGGAATGAGCGTCGAGGAAACGCTGGCGATGATCGCTACGACGAGTGACAAGGATCGCGGCGAGCACCCGGCGGAGTATCGCGGATGAGCCAAATCCGCCTGTCGTGCGTAGGGAGAGTGAGGTCCTGGGCCGATCGGAACGTTTGTTCGGTCCGGCCAGCCCACATATACTGATCCGGCTCGCGGAGCACCGCGTGCAGGCGCCGGCCAGGGGCCATGCGCCGATCGTACGGAGGCGGAAGCAGACCCATCTTGACCAGTCGCATCGTAAGAAACAGCGTCGTCCTCGTCGTCCTGGCCGTCTTCGGCCTCGCGGTCCTGTGGACCTTCATGGGAAACGGGGAGCAGACGCCGGAATATGGCTACGGACAACTTATCGAGGACGCCCGCAGCGGCGCCATTGAATCGGTCACCAAGGAAGGCCTGAACCTCACAGTCACCTTCACCGACCCGTCGCGGCCCGAGCAGACCGCCATCGCCCCGTCAGAGCTCACGGACGTGCACAGCGCGATCTGTGACGCCGCGGGGAACACGAGCACGGCCTGCGAGCAGTTCAGCGCCCGCGAGCCGAGCGCCGCCGGCAGCATCCTGACCCTGCTCATCAGCGTGCTTCTGCCGGTCCTCCTCATCGGCGGCTTCATCTTCTTCATGATGCGACAGGCCCAGGGCACGAATAACCAGGCGATGAGCTTCGGCAAGAGCCGCGCCCGCATGTTCATCGGCAACAAGACCGTCGTCACCTTCGACGACGTCGCCGGGGTGGACGAGGCGAAGGAGGAGCTCACCGAGGTCGTCGAGTTCCTCAAGTACCCCGAGAAGTTCGACTCGCTCGGCGCCCGCATCCCGCGTGGCGTGCTGCTGGTCGGACCTCCCGGAACCGGCAAGACCCTCCTGGCGCGCGCCGTGGCCGGCGAGGCGGGCGTGCCGTTCTTCAGCATCTCCGGCTCCGAGTTCGTCGAGATGTTCGTCGGCGTTGGCGCCTCGCGCGTGCGCGACCTGTTCGACCAGGCGAAGCGCAATAGTCCGTGCATCGTGTTCGTCGACGAGATCGACGCGGTCGGGCGCCAGCGCGGCGCGGGACTCGGCGGCTCGCACGACGAGCGCGAGCAGACCCTCAACCAGATCCTGGTCGAGATGGACGGCTTCGACACCAACACGAACGTGATCGTCGTCGCCGCCACGAACCGCCCGGACGTCCTCGACCCGGCGCTGCTGCGACCGGGCCGATTCGACCGCCAGGTCGTCCTCGACCGCCCCGACATCAAGGGCCGCCGCGCGATCCTGAGCGTCCACGTCAAGGGCAAGCCGCTCGACAAGACGGTCGACCTCGAGGCCCTGGCGCGACGCTCGCCCGGCTTCTCCGGCGCCGACCTCGCGAACCTCGTGAACGAGGCGGCGATCCTGGCGGCGCGGCGCAACAAGAAGACCATCGGCAACGTCGGAGTTCAACGAGGCGATCGACCGGGTCATCGCCGGCCCGGAGCGGCGCAGCCGGATCATCTCCGAGGAGGAGAAGGAGATCATCGCCTACCACGAGGGCGGTCACGCCCTCGTGCAGCGCGTGCTGCCGAACTGCGACCCGGTCACGAAGGTCACCATCGTCTCGCGCGGCATGGCGCTCGGCTACACCATGAGCCTGCCCAACGAGGACCGATACCTCCACTCGAAGACCGAGTTCGAGGACAAGCTCGCCGGCATGCTCGGCGGCAACGTGTCCGAGTCGATCGTCTTCGGCGACACCACCACCGGCGCCTCGAACGACATCGAGAAGGCGACGAGCCTTGCGCGCGGCCATGGTCACCGCAGTACGGGATGAGCGAGACGCTCGGCCCGCTGGCCTTCGGCAAGAAGGAGGAGATGGTCTTCCTCGGCCGCGAGATCAGCGAGCAGCGCAACTACTCGGACGAGGTCGCCTCGAAGATCGACGCCGAGGTGCGCGCGATCATCGACAACGCCTACAACCGCGCCAAGGAGGCACTCACCACGCATCGCGACGTGCTCGACAAGCTTGCCGAGCTGCTGGTGGAGAAGGAGACCATCGAGTCGGAGGAGTTCGAGGCGCTCTTCACCGGCGTCCTGCCCCCGCGCACGGGTGGCCCGACGCCTCGACGGATCGGCGCGGTGGCCGAGACGGAGGCTCCCGAGATCGAGCCCGAGCCGGCCGGCGACGAGGCCCCACGACGGCGTCAGGGTCCCGCGCCTCAGCCGGCGTAGATCCCTCGACCGTTCTCGTACTGTGGCCCGCCCGATGGCGGGCCTCACTCGTTGGGTGGTCCGCAGCTCTCGAATCTGGGGTCGCGCCGCGAACCGTCCCGATTCACACGAGGTGTGCACTACGCGCGGTCGGGGGCCAGCGGATCGTCCGAATTCACACGCGGCGTGAATCTGAACGCTTCAGCGCCCCTATTCCGCGCTCAATGGTTGCCTGATGTGAATCCGGACGCTTCGGCCGCCCAAGGATTCGTCGGCATCGGGCCGGAGCACGAAATCGGACGCGGCATAGCCCAATCGGGTCATTGGTGGCGTGGGACGGCAAACCTATAGTCCGTTCATGGTGCAGCCACGCACCTAGCCGGATTCCGTCACCAGCCCGAGTAAGGAGCCAGCGATCCGATGATCGAAGAGAAGATCGCCAAGTCACACGAGCCCAAGTCCCCGACGCCCCTCGAGGCGAACGGCGACTCGCCGTCGCGCTCCGTGCTCGATCTGCTGACCAGCCTGAACGACCGAGTCGCGACGGGCACCATCGAGGAGCTCGTCCCGATGGCCACCGGATTCACACCCCTCGACAAGACGCTCGGCGGCGGCCTGCGACCCGGTGAGCTGACCCTCATCGGCGGCGCGCAGGGCACCGGCAAGACGACCATGGCCATGCAGATGGCCCGCAACATGGCGGCCTCCGGCCAGTCGACGGTGCTCTACGTCTGCTTCGAGCACAGCGAGGAATACCTCATCCAGCGGCTGATCTCCATGGAGTCGGCCCTCCCGCAGCTCCCGAACCGGACCAGCGCGGTCAAGACGCAGGACGTGAAGCGCGAGGTCATCGCCTCCTACGCGGTCTCGAGCCAGGCGGGTACGCGAGCGAAGCTCGGCGCCAACCCGCGCCTGCGCCCCAGCCTCGAGCGCATCGCGCGCTACGGCTCCAACCTGTACTTCATCCGCGGGACGGCGACGCACTCGACCGTCGAGAACCTGCGCGAGATCGTGGCTGAGCACCAGGCCGGCGACGAGCTCAAGCGGCTCGTGCTCTTCGTGGACTACCTCCAGAAGGTGCCCGTGATCCCCGAGCCCCGCGACGAGGAGGAGAAGGTGACGCGCATCGTGTCCGGCCTAAAGGACATCGCGCTGTCGCTGGAGATCCCGGTGATCGCCATCGTGGCCGCCGATCGCGAGGGGCTGAAGGCGTCGCGCGTGCGGCACCACCACCTGCGCGGCTCATCGGCCATCAACTACGAGAGCGACATCATCATCATCCTCAACGAGAAGTACAACATCGTCGCCAAGGTCAACATCGAGTTCAATCCATACCAGGCCCAGCGCTACCGAGATTGGGTCATTGCGACCATCGAGAAGAACCGCGGCGGCCAGGACAACATCGACCTTGAGTACGAGAAGCTCTTCGAATACAGCTGCTTCGATCCCACCGGCCGCGTGACCGGGGAGAAGCTGATCGAGGAACGGCTCTACAACGACTGAATGGAGCCGACGCCCCCGCTCGATCCGTACGTAGTGCTGCAGATCCTGCACACCGCCGAGGACGAGGTCATCCGCGCCGCCTTCCGTGCGTTGGCGTTCAAGTTCCATCCGGACCGCGACCCGAGTGAGTACGCGGCGCGCCGGATGAGCGAGATCAACCTTGCCTATGCGCTGATCAAGACGCCCGGCGCGCGGGCCGCCTTCGATCGTCGACGGCGGATGGCCACGCAGGTGGCGGCTGCCGACCTGAATCCGCTCGCGCCGCCGGTGTCGGTGCCTTCTGACCGCAACTCCGCCCGGCTGCCATTCGGCCGCTACTCGGGCTGGACGCTCTCGCAGGTCGCGCGCTGGGACATCGACTATCTTCGGTGGCTGAGCCGCCACTCCTCAGGCATCCGCTTCAAGTCCGAGATCGACCAGCTGCTGCAGTCACGAGGGGCCGCGACCACCGCCTGATCGGGCCTCGACCGACCCCGGACGCGCTACGCTGTGCCCGGTGATGGCCCCACGACAGACCGATGCCGACCCGCCGCTGCGGGCCGTGTTCCTGGACATCGGGGATACGATCATGCGTCCCAACCCATCCTGGGAGCACGTGTACGCGCTCGCCTTCGAGGAGTTCGGCGTCACGGTCGAAATCGAGGATCTGGATCGCGCGCTCCGCGAGGCCTACCGTCACGGTGGCTGGGGCATGGAGGGCGGATTCGAGCCGTCCGAGGAGACGAGCTTCCGTCGCACGGTCGAGATGGACGGCGCGGCGATCGCCGCCCTCGGCCTGGCACCGATGCCCGAGGCCTTCTACCGCCGGCTGTCCGAGCTGTTCCTGCTCACGAGCCACTGGCACGTGTTCCCCGATGCCTACCCGGCGCTGGTCGCGCTCAAGGAGCGGGGCCTCATCGTCGGCGCGGTGAGCAACTGGGTCTGGAACCTCCCCGAGCTGCTCCACGCGCTGGACATCGTCTCGTCCTTCGACTTCATCGCGGCCAGCGCCCGCATCGGCTTCGAGAAGCCACACCGCCGGATCTTCGAATGGGCCCTCGAGCGGGCGGGTGTCGCGCCGGAGACGGTCATCCACGTCGGCGATCACATCGGCGCGGACGTGGAGGGCGCCCGCGCCGCGGGCATCTCCCCGGTGCTCATCGACCGATTCGCGCGGCATGCCCCCGCGGACGTTCCGGAGGGCGTGCCCGTCATCACCTCCCTCGACGGGCTGATCCCGATCGTCGACGCCAGGCTCGACGGGGCGCGCGCCGCATGACCGACGCGTGGCGCTGCTTCGTGGCCGTCCCCGTCGGCGAAGAGTTCCGGGCGGCATTCGCGAGCTCGGTCGGGGACTGGCGTCGGCGACCGGACCTCGAAGGCCTGCGATGGTCGGAGCCCGATGCCTGGCACCTCACGCTCGCGTTCCTCGGCGACATCCCGGCCGGCGGACGTCCCGCGCCTCACGGGCGCGCTCGAGGCCGCCTGCCGCGGCCAGGCTGTAGGTGAGCTGCACACCAGTGGGCTCGGAGGCTTCGGCTCGACGTCGCGTGCGCGGGTCGCATGGTGCGGCGTGGCAGACCCATCCGGCCGGCTCCATGCGCTGGCGCACACGGTGCGCGAAGCGCTGCCGGTCCCAGGTGGAGCAATTCCGCGCCCACGTCACGCTCGCCCGCGCGCGGTCCACGCCCGTCGACCTGCGCCAATGGCTCGCCTCCGCGCACGCGCCCGAGGTCCGAATCCCGGTCGATCGGGTGGACCTTGTCCGCAGCCATCTCGGCCGGAGTCCCGCCCGGTACGAGGTGCTCGCGAGCGTTCCCCTCGGAGTCGCGATCGGTGTCTGAGCCGCCGGTCCGGCTGCGCCCGCCGTACGTCGCCGTGATCGGCGACTCCGACCCGCGTGGGCCGGACGCGAACCGCATCCTCGAGTGGGCCGAGGAGATCGGCCAGCAGCTGGCGCGGGGTGGCGCCACGCTCATCAGCGGAGGGCTCGGCGGGGTCATGCGCGCCTCGGCGCGGGGAGCGCTCGGCGCCGGGGGCGAGACGATCGGCATCCTGCCCACCGCCAACGCCAGCGACGCGAACGAGTACATCCGCACGCCGATCGCCACGGGGCTCGGGGTCGTGCGCAACCTGGTGGTGGTCACGTCCGCCGACGTGGTGATCGCCGTGGGCGGGCGCCACGGAACGCTGTCAGAGATCGGCCTCGCCCTGCGCATGGGCAGGCACGTGGTCGCGCTCTCCTCGTGGCGCGTCGAGTCGGAGCACCGCCTCGGCGGCGCGCGCGTCCATCGCGTCCGGACCCCGAGGGAGGCGGTCGAGCTCGCGCTGCGCCTGGCTCGGGAGGGCCCGCTCGACCCGACGTGAGCCACCTGACCGATGGGTGAGCTCGTGCTCGTCCTGCCGCGCGACGCCGTACCGGGCGGATGCGACTTTCACGGGGTCCGCCCCGCGGACGCGTCGTTCCTGGCGCTGCTGCGCGACGCGGTCGCGGGTCACGGCACCTACCTGGAGCGTGCCGCGGCGGAGACCGATCCGTCGTTCAAGCAGCTGATCCCGTACGTCGTGGTGCGCGACGCCGGCGACGTGTTCCTCATGCACCGGACTGATGCCGGCGGCGATCCCCGGCTCCACGGCCGGGCCAGCATCGGGGTCGGTGGCCACCTCAACCCGGTCGACGAGGGCGAGGATCCGCTCCTCGCGGGGCTGCGCCGCGAGTGGGACGAGGAGCTCGATGCGCCCTGGGAGCCCGACTTCCGCCTGATCGGGCTGCTGAACGACGACTCCAACCCGGTCGGGTCCGTGCACCTGGGCGTGGTGTTCAGCGTGGAGGCCGATGGGGGCGAGGTCCACGTCCGCGAGCGCGACAAGCTCGTCGGGTCCTTCGCCGCCCGCGAGGCCGTGGCAGCGAGCTGGGAGCGGCTCGAGACGTGGTCGCGGCTCGTGGCGTCGAATCTGCTCGCCGTGTCCGGGCCGGCCTGACACGGCTTCCTATACTCGACCCATGCTTCGTCGCGCCCTGGCGGCGGCCTGCCTGGGATTGGGGATCGTCGCGCTCGCCGCGCCGGCCGCGGCACAGGGCGAGGAGATCGCGCACATCTCCCTGACCGGCGTGATCGACCAGGTGAACGCCGCGTACATCGAGGAGGCGCTTCGCGTGGCGGGCGAGCGCGAGGACGCCGCGGCCATCATCCAGGTCGACTCGCCCGGCGGCGAGCTCACCAGCATGGATCGCATCATCAAGGCGATCCTCGCGAGCGAGGTCCCGGTGATCGCGTGGGTGGCGCCGGAGGGCGCCCGTGCGGGGTCCGCGGCCACCTTCATCGTGATGGCCGCCGACGTGGCGGCCATGGCCCCCAACACGAACATTGGGGCGGCCTCGGTCGTCGGCAGCGGCGGCGAGGACCTCCCGGACACGCTCGCGGCAAAGGTGACCAACGATGCCGTGGCGCGCATCCGGTCGCTCGCCGAACGTCAGGGCCGCAACGCCGATTGGGCCGAGGACGCGGTGCGCGACGCCGCGAGCATCGGCGCCCCGGAGGCAGTCGAGATGGATCCGCCGGTCGTGGACCTGATCGCCGGCGGACCTGCCCTCGCTCCTTGCCGCGATCGACGAGGGAACGCGCGCCGACGGACGCGCGTTCACGTTCGACGGCGCGCCGCTCCCGCAGCTCTCCGGCCTTCCGATCCATGAGCTCGAGATGAACGTCGGACAGCAGCTGCTCCACCTGCTGTCGGACCCGAACATCGCGTTCATCCTGTTCACCATCGGCTTCTACGGGATCATCGCCGAGCTGTTCCACCCCAACTTCTTCTCCGGGATCGTGGGCGCCATCGCCATCATCCTCGCCTTCATCGGCTCGAATGCGCTGCCCCTGAACGTCGGTGGCCTGCTGCTGATCCTCATCGGCGTCGGTCTCCTCGCGCTGGAGGTGGTGATCGCGTCGTACGGCCTCCTCACGGTCGGCGGGATCGTCGCCATCGTGCTCGGCGCCTTCGCGCTGTGGACCGGCGTGGAGCCCGGCGTCGAGTCGATCGACGTGAGCGTGAGCCCGTGGCTCCTCGCCATCGTCGTCGCCGTGGGGGTCCTGTACGTCTGGGTGCTCGCGCGCGCGATGATGCAGATGCGGCGGCAGCGCGGCGACCTGGCGAACGTCCCCGTCGAGGCCCTGGTCGGTGCGGACGGGACTGCCCAGACGATCATCGGTCCGACGGGGATCGCCTATGCTGGCGGCGAGAGCTGGTCCGCCCGGACGCGCGGCGCCGAGATCGGTGCGGGGACGCCGGTGCGCGTGGTGGCCGTGGACGGCCTCGAGCTCATCGTTGAACCCGCAGCCGCCACCGGCGTGGCGAGAACGGAGACAGACCTTCCATGAACCTGGAAGACCCGATCGGCCTGATCCTCATCGTCGTCGGCGTCCTGCTCGCCGTGTGGCTGCTCTTCAGCATCGTCCACATCGTCCGCGAGTACGAGCGCCTGGTCGTCTTCTTCTTCGGCCGCCTCCAGGGAGCGCGCGGCCCCGGGATCGTGCTCCTCATCCCGTTCGTGCAGCAGGCGGTCAAGGTCGACCTGCGCGAGCGCTTCCTCGAGGTGCCGCAGCAGACCTGCATCACCAAGGACAACGCGCCGATCAGCATCGACTTCCTCGTCTACTCCAAGGTCTTCCAGCCCGACGTGACGGTCACGGCGATCACCGACTTCACCGGCGCGTCTCAGGCGCTCGCGGCCACCACGCTGCGAGCGGTCATCGGCGACATCCCGCTCGACGACGTCCTCGCCAAGCGCGAGGAGATCAACAACGTCCTGCGCGCCAAGCTCGACGAGGTGACCGCCCGCTGGGGCGTGAAGATCACGAGCGTCGAGATCCGCGAGATCGTGCCGCCACGTGACATCCAGGACGCGATGAACCGCCAGATGAGCGCCGAGCGCAACCGACGCGCGCTCATCACCGAGTCCGAGGGCACGCGGCAGGCGACGATCAACGTGGCGGAGGGCGACAAGCAGTCGAACATCCTGCGCGCCGAGGGCGACCGCCAGTCGCAGATCCTCAAGGCCGAGGGCTACGCGAACGCGCTGCAGACCATCTTCGGCGCGGCGAGCGGCATCGACGAGAAGACGATGTCGCTGCAGTACCTCGACGCGCTCAAGGCGCTGGCGAATGGCGAGAGCACCAAGTGGATCGTGCCGATGGAGCTCAGTGAGCTCACGCGGCCGATCACCGCGGCAATGCGCCAGACGCGAGGCGCGGGCGAGGGCTCCGCGACCGGATGATCCGCGGACTCCTGCGAGCCGTGGGACGCGGCTTCGGCGCGGCCATGGGCGGCTACCTCCTCTACATCGGGGTGCGAGGCTCGAGGCTGCTCGTGCGGCCGGACGTGCGGCCGTTCCTGCCGGACGTCCCCGGCGCGCCCGTCGACGCCCGGGGACATCGGGCTCGAGTACGAGACGCGTCCGATTCACGACCGACGACGGCGTCACGCTCTCGGGCTGGCTCATCCCGGCCGAGCGGGACACGCGCACCGCGGTCATCCTGCTCCACGGCTTCACTGGCCATCGGCTGGCGAGCCTGCCCGCGGTCGTGCCGTGGCTGCACGAGCGCCATCACGTCCTCCAGTTCGACTTTCGCGGTCACGGCGAGTCCGACGCGCGGTCGGTGACGCTCGGCTCGCACGAGCGTCGCGACGTCGCGGCCGCCGTCCGCTTCATGGAGAGTCGCGGCCTCGGGCCGATCGCGCTGTACGGCATCAGCATGGGCGCCTCGACCGCCATCGTCGCGGCGCCCGACCTGCCGGTCGCCGCCGTCGTGGCCGATGCGCCCTTCGCCCAGCTGCACCACCCGGTCGCCAACCGCATGCGCCAGGTGGGCTATCCCGCTCGCCGACATCGGCGCGCGGGTCATCGTGGCGGGCGTCGCGCTCCGGACCCGATCGTGGCTCGGCGACCCGATCCGCGCCGTGCGCCGCCTGGCGCCGCGCGCGCTGCTCGTCATCGCGACGCGCGAGGATCGGCTCATCAGCTGGCGCCAGGGCCTCGCCCTGTTCGAGGCCGCGGGGGAGCCGAAGGAGCTGTGGGTGGTCGACGGAGCCGAGCACGGCGACGCCTACCTCGCGCAGCCGGCCGCCTACCGCGAGCGGGTCCTCGCCTTCCTCGAGCGTCACCTGGGCTGACGCCCGGCGCCCTGCGCCGTTCGCGGGAGTGCCGGAGCCCACGAGGCCGCGTCTATACTCGCCGGACTCCACCACGCGTAGAAGGTCCGTTGCATGGCTGCCCCGAAGGTTCTCGTCGTAGACGACGACCCGAACGTCCAGCGCATCCTGCTCGCGACCCTGAAGCAGGAGGGGTACGAGGTCCACGTCGCCTCCGACGGCGAGGAGGGCGTCGAGAAGGCTGCCGCCCTCGACGCCGGACCTGATCCTCATGGACGTGGCGATGCCCAAGCTGGACGGCTACGCCGCGACCGCGCTCGTCCGCGCGGGGGAGCAGACCGGCCAGCGCGTCCCGATCATCATGCTCACCGCCGAAGCCGACGTGGAGCAGCGCGTTCGCGGATTGCGCGCCGGGGCCGACGACGACATCGTCAAGCCGTTCCACCCGCTCGAGCTCATCGCGCGCATCAAGGCGCTCCTCTCGCGCTCCGGCGGCGGCACTCCGGTCACGCGTGCCGCCATCGGCGATGGCCCGATGGGGAAGATCTGCTGCTTCTACGGCGCCAAGGGCGGCGTCGGGACCACGACGCGTCGTGATCAACACCGGCATCGCGCTCGGCCAGCGGCTCAAGCGATCCGTCGCGCTGATGGACGCGAACCTCCAGTTCGGCGACATGCGCGTGTTCCTGGATCTCGGCCTCGACACCGCGTCGATCGTCAACGCGGTCACCAAGCCCGATCTCGACACGGACCTGCTGCGGAAGCTCATCGTCAGCCACCCCAGCGGCATCGACCTGCTCCTCGCCCCGCCGAACCCGGAGTCGGCCGACATCGTCGCGGAGCGGCAGCGCAACGATCCGAACGCGCTCAGCAACGTCCTGTCGCTCATGCGGCAGATGTACGACTACACCCTGATCGACATGGCCCGCACGCTCGACGACTTCAACCTGCACCTGTTCGACGAGTGCGACGCGATCTTCCTGGTCGTCACCGCCGACCTGTCCTCGCTGAAGAACGTGCGCTCCGTCCTGCAAGACCATGGAGTCGCTGCGCTACGAGAGCGCCAAGACGCAGCTCGTGCTGAACCGCTCGAACGCGTTCACCGGGATCAACGTGGCGAACGCGGAGTCCGCACTCGGGCGCAAGATCGACTTCGAGATCATCAACGAGTACCGCAGCGCCATCGCCGCGCTGAACTCCGGCGCGCCGTTCATGGCGAGCCGGCCCGACGGTCCCGCTCAGCCAGAGCGTCACGAGCTTCGCCCGTGGAGCTGGACGCCGTGCATCGTCGCGTCGGCTGTCCCGGTCGGCGGCAGCCTGACGGACGGCGCCTGGTAAGAGGGCGCTAACGGGCCGATAAGCGCCGCTCTCGTAGCCTCGCTGCGCCGGTCGCCGCTGGTAGTAGGGAGGCGAGCAGGCGGGCGGCCGGCACTTCCCGCGAATTGTCTCGCCTCCGACCCGAGGCCCGCCGATGCTCGCCACCGCCCTCAGCGCCTCAGTCGTGGGGGTGGACGGCGTGCCCGTCCGGGTGGAGGTGGACGTCTCCTTCGGCCTGCCGGGGCTCACGATCGTCGGCCTCGCCGGGAGCGCGGTCCTCGAGGCGCGCGAGCGTGTGCGCTCGGCGCTGCGCAACTCCGGGTTCGAGGTCCCCTCCCGTCGCATCACCGTCAACCTCGCGCCGGCCGACCTGCCGAAGGAGGGGACCGGGCACGACCTCGCGATCGCGGCGGCGATTCTCGTCGCCTCGGACCAGCTCGACGGGGCGCGGCTGGGGTCGACCGCCCTCATCGGCGAGCTGGCGCTCGACGGCTCGCTGCGGCCGGTGCCCGGCGCCCTCGCGCTGGTCGCCGCCGCCCTCGCGGGCGGAGCGACCGACGCGATCGTGCCCGAGGACAACGGGGCGGAGGGTGCGGCGATCCGCGGGATGACCGTCCGTCCGGCGCGCGCCCTGAGACAGGTGACTCGCCACCTCGCCGGCGTGGAGTCGCTCGACGCGCTCGAGCCGACGGCCCCGCGCCCGCTCGAGCCGCTCCACGACGACGCCCCTGACCTTGGGAGCGTCGTGGGCCAGCTCGTCGCGCGGCGCGCGCTCGAAATCGCCATCGCCGGGCGGCACAACCTCGCCTTCACCGGTCCGCCGGGCGTCGGCAAGACGCTGCTGGCCCGGGCGGCCGCCGGCCTGCTCCCGCCGCTCGACGAGGCCGAGGCGGGGGAGGTGAGCCGAATCTACTCGGTGGCCGGCCTCACCGACCGCCGCGCGCCCATCTCGCTGCGCCGGCCGTTCCGCGCGCCGCACCACACGGTTTCGACGCAGGCGCTGGTCGGCGGTGGCCCGCGCATCCGTCCGGGCGAGGCGAGCCTCGCCCATCGCGGGGCGCTGCTGCTCGACGAGACGCTCCAGTTCCGCGCCGATGCGCTGGACGCGCTCCGGGGCCCGATCGATGCCGGGACGGTCACCATCGCCCGCGTCGAGGGCGTGCTTGCGCTTCCCGCGCGCTTCATGCTCCTCGCGACGTTCAACCCATGCCCGTGCGGCTGGTTCGGCGTCGAGGGACAGCTCTGCTCCTGCGAGGACGGCGTGCGCCGGCGCTACCAGGCCCGGCTCTCCGGGCCGATGCGTGACCGGCTGGACCTCTTCGTCCCGCTCGAGCCGTCGATGCCGTCCCGCGTGCTGCGCGGCTCGCCCCGAGTCGAGCGCCGCCGTCGCCTCCCGCGTGCATCGGGCGTGGTGTCTCCAGCGCGAGCGCCAGGGCGTGCCGAACGTGGAGCTCCCGCCGGCTACGCTCGACGACGCCCACGGGTTCACGGACCGCATCCACGGCCTCATGGAGACGCGGGCCCGCCAGATGGGCCTCTCGCTGCGTCGCGTCCATCGCGCCGCGCGGGTCGCGCGCACGATCGCCGACCTCGAGGGCACGCCCGGCCGTGGAGCCTCGCCACCTCGACGAGGCGCTCGGCTACCGCCCGAAGGCGGTCGGCACCATGATCGGCGTCGGCAGCCGGCCCGCGGCCCCGGGCGCGCGCCCGACGCTGGGCGTCGCGCGTGCGAGCGAGCGCGAGTTCTGGATCGCGCTGTCGCTCATTCCGGGCATCGGGCCGGCGGCGTTCACCCAGCTCCTGCGACGGCACGGAACGGCCGGCGCGGCGTGGCGGGCGGGACGAGAGGCCCTCAGCGGCCTGGGACGCGTGTCGGACGAGGCGGTCGCGGCGATGGCGAGCCTCGAGGCCCGCGATCCGCGGGCGCTGGCTCGCAGCGTCGAGGAGGCGACGCGAGCCGCGGGCGGTCGCATCGTCACCTGGCTCGACGAGGCGTATCCGGTCGCGCTCCTCACGCTGGATCCGCGTGCCGCCCACGCTGTACGTCGTCGGCGACGACGCGGCCTTCGAGAGCGCGGCGTCGCGATCGTCGGGACGCGTCGCGCGTCCGGCTACGGGCTCGCCGTGGCGACCGAGATCGCGGACGAGCTCGCGCGCGCCGGCGTGGTCGTGGTGTCGGGCCTCGCGCTCGGCATCGATGGCGCGGCGCACCGGGCGGCCGTCGCGGCGGGCGGACGCAGCATCGCGGTCCTGCCCTCGCCGCTCGACCGTATCTACCCGCCCCGGCATCGTCCACTGGCGCGGGAGATCGTCGCGGCCGGAGGGGCGCTCGTCACCGAGGTCCCGACCGGCGCCACGGTCGGCCGGCCGGACTTCGCCCGGCGCAACCGGATCATCGCGGGCCTCGCGGAGGCTGTCGTCGTCACCGAGGCGCCGGACCGGTCGGGCGCGCTCCTGACGGCCGCGGCCGCGATCGGCGATCGGTCGCGAGCTGTACGCCGTGCCGGGCCGATCGGCGCCATGGGATCGCGCGGCTGCAATCGGCTCATCGCGGACCACCAGGCCACCGATCGTCACCTCGACCGCCGGCGCTCCTGCGCCAGATCGGCCTCGCGGGCGGTCGCGACGCGCCCGCCGTCGCCCGCCTGTCCGAGGTCGAGGGACAGGTCCTGGAACGTCTCCTTCAGCACAGCGGATCGATCGAGGAGCTGGTGGATCGGACCACCCATCCGCCGGCCGCGGTGGCGGCCGCGCTCACCCTTCTCGAGGCGCGCGGCCTCGTCAATCCCTTCGGCGGAGCGACGTTTCACCCGACCCCGGCCGCGCGAAGCATGACCAATGGGGTATGACACATGTACCACCATGGGCTATGCTCCCCGCGCCTACGTTGACGTCGCCCGTGTGCCCACCGGCGCGGCACCGTCGTTATTTGGAGTTGTCTATTGCGTCCGATACGAACCGTTCGAGCGGGTCTTCCCGCACCGTTCGCATCGCTCGGCCATTTGCTGAGCAGCCACCTGGCGATCACGAGAGTCGCGGTGGCAGCAGCCGTCTTCACCGTCATCATCGTCCTCAGCCAGCAGAACGTCACCCAGGCCGGACCCGAGGTCTCTCGGCCGGTCCCGCAGTCTCTTCTCCCGCAGACCGTCGGAGTGGCGGTAGCCGGCGACGAGGCCGTGCTCCTTTCGTTCGAGGATCCGATGGATCCCGCCTCCGTCGAGGGCGGCCCTCCAGCTCGTGCCCGCGCACGCGGCACGCCTGAGCTGGAACGCGGACCGCACGCAGCTCTCAGTCGCTCCCGAGCGACGATGGCGCAACGACGAGGCCTACCTCGTCGTCGTCGGTGCCTCCGCCACCACTGCCGACGGCGCCGCGCTCGCCACCCCTCGGCAGTTCGCCTTCAGCACGCAGACGGCCCCGGTCGTGAGCGACTTCGCGGTCGAGCTCGCCGGGGTGGACCTCCAGGAGGCCGCGCCTGCCGAGACCGCGGTGGCGGCTCTGCGATTGGAGCAGAACGTCAGCGAGGCGCGGACGCTCAGTCCCGACGAGACCGCACGCGACGTGAGCCCCGTGGGCTCGATCCGCATCGGATTCACCGGCCCCATGTCCCACGCGGCCGTGGAGGAACGCTTCACCATCTCCCCGGCGGTCGCCGGGGACCTGAGCTGGTCGGGCCGCGACCTCATCTTCACCCCGTCCGAGCGCCTTCAGCCCGGTGGTCGCTACACGATCAGCCTCGCGGGCGCGCACGATCGGACCGGCAACGAGCTCGGTGGCAAGACCAACTTCACCTTCCTGGTGCGGGCGGCCCCCGAGGTCATCCACACCACACCGTCGCTGGGCGCATTGGACGTGGAGCCGGCGACGGTCGAGATGTGGTTCAGCCAGCCGATGAACGTCGACGCCACGAACGCGGCGTTCAGCCTGACCGATACGACCACCGGTCGCCTGGTCGGGGGCAATCTCGACTGGAACGAGGCCGGAACGCAGCTGGTCATGACGCCGAACCGGGCGTTCGCCGGCGGTCGGACCTTCGAGGTCACCCTCGGTGCCGGCGCGGCCGATGCCGCCGGCAACCCCATCGTCGCCGGCTGGTCCTTCACCACCAAGGAGGGCCCTCCTCCGGCCACGCCGGCCGCCCGCGCGGCGGCGGCGGCGCGCGGCGAAGCTCCGCAGGCGATTGCGTTCGTCCCGGGGCCTGCCAGCGGCCTGGAAGGCTACGGAATCAACCAGATCAACTCGGCGCGTGCCGCGTACGGACTGGGTCCGCTCTACCTGGATCCGGGGATGTCCGCCGTGGCCTCAGCGCACGCGTGGGATCAGCTCGAACTACGGCTACTACAGCCACTCTGGGCGAGACGGGTCGTCGGTCCACACCCGCCTGGCGGCGGGTGGAATCGGGTACAGCGCGGCGGGCGAGAACCAGTGCCACGCGAGCATGGGCATGGGGGCGCAGGGCACCATGGACTGGTGCCACGGGGTCTTCATGTCGGAGCCGTGGCCGGGTTACTGGAACCACATCGGCAACATCCTGAGCTCGCGGTACACGCGCGTCGGGATCGGAGTGGCCGACAACGGGTCGCGCGTCGTCGTCACCTGGGACTTCGCCAACTGACGGGTCGCCGGGGGGCCGCGACGAGCGGTCTCACGGCGGTAGCGGGGTGCTCGGCGCGGCGCGACGGTCGGTTCGAACGGCCCGGTTTGGCCGGTGCCCGGTGCTAGACTCGCCGAACTGATGCCGCGCAAGAAGAGCGCCGCTGGGGACCTCGTCATCGTCGAGTCGCCGGCAAAGGCGAAGACGATCGAACGGTACCTGGGGCCGGGCTATCACGTGATGGCCAGCTACGGGCACGTGCGCGACCTCCCGAAGAAGAAGCTCGGCGTGGACGTGGACGGCGACTTCGCGCCCACGTACGAGCCGCTCACCGACCGTCGCAAGGAGCTCGACCACCTCACCACCGCGGCTCGCAAGGCCGATCAGGTGTGGCTGGCGACCGACCTCGACCGCGAGGGCGAGGCGATCGCATGGCACATCGCGGAGCACGCGGGCCTGGCCGACGACCGCATCCAGCGCGTCACGTTCAACGAGATCACCAAGAGCGCCATCGACGAGGCCTTCGCGCATCCCCGCTCGCTGAACCTGGACCTCATCAACGCACAGCAGGCGCGGCGCATCATCGACCGGCTGGTCGGCTACAAGCTCAGCCCGCTGGTCGCGAGCAAGATCCGCCGAGGCCTGACCGCCGGACGGGTGCAGAGCGTCGCCGTGCGCCTGGTCGTCGACCGCGAGCGAGAGATCCAGGCCTTCACCGCGGAGGAGTACTGGAGCATCGCCGCGACCCTGGCCCGCACGGTCGGGGACGGCCAGTTCGTCGCCGAGCTGACGCGGATCGACGACAAGAAGGCGAAGGTCGGATCCGAGGCGGAGGCGCGCGAGCACGAGGCGGCGCTGCGCGAGGCGACCGACTACCGGGTCTCGAAGGTCACCCGCAGCGAGCGCAAGCGCACCGCCTCGCCGCCGTTCATCACCTCCACGCTCCAGCAGGAGGCGTCGCGCAAGCTCGGCTTCGGTGCCCGACGAACGATGAGCGTGGCCCAGCGCCTGTACGAGGGCGTCAGCCTCCCGGAGGGCCAGGTCGGCCTCATCACCTACATGCGGACCGACTCGGTGGCCATGGCGAGCAGCGCCGTCGCCGAGGCACGCGAGCTCATCGGCCGCGATACGGCGCCGAGTTCGTGCCGGCCAAGCCCAACGCCTACCGCACGAAGAGCCGGGGAGCGCAGGAAGCGCACGAGGCGATTCGGCCGAGCTCCTTCGTCCGGACGCCGGAGTCGCTGCGCGCTCACCTGAAGCCGGAGGAGCTGCGCCTGTACGAGCTGATCTGGAAGCGCGCGCTGGCGAGCCAGATGACCCCGGCGCGCTTCGACCTGGTCGGGGTCGACGTCGAGGCGGGCCGATACACCCTCCATGCCGGCACCAGCAAGCGCGTCTTCGACGGCTACCAGGCGGTCTACGTGGAGGGGCAGGACGACGAGCAGGACGAGCGCATGGCGGTGCTGCCGGAGCTGGTCGAGGGAGAGGCGCTGCGGCTCGCGGGCCTCGAGTCGGAGCAGCACTTCACGCAGCCGCCGCCCCGATTCACCGAGGCGTCGCTCATCAAGGTGCTCGAGGAGCATGGCATCGGCCGCCCGTCCACCTACGCGCCGACGGTGGGAACCATCCGCGAGCGCGGCTACGTCACGATCAACGACCGGCGCCTGTTCCCGGAGGAGTCGGCCTTCCGGGTGATCGACCTCCTGACCGAGCATTTCCCGGAGATCGTCGACTACGAGTTCACCGCGCGGATGGAGGACCGCCTCGATGACGTCGCGCGCGGCGAGCAGGACTGGGTGCCGATGGTCCGCGACTTCTACACGCCGTTCGCCGCGAAGGTGATCGAGGGCAAGGAGAAGATCATCAAGCAGGTCGAGGTCACGGACATCCCGTGCCCGCTCACCGGCGAGCGGGGCGACATGCTCGTGAAGCGCTTCGGCCGCAACGGGTGGTTCCTGGGCTGCGCGTCGTATCCGGACTGCAAGTACACGCAGCCGCTTCCCGGCGAGGAGCCCGAGGCGCTCGACATGCCGGGGGTGGGGGAGACGTGCCCGGAATGCAAGGAAGGCCACCTCGTCGCGAGGCGCGGTCGCTTCGGGCCGTTCGTCGGCTGTGACCGCTATCCCGAGTGCAGGTACATCAAGAAGGACGCGCAACCCGCCAGCGAGCAGTTCGGACCCTGCCCCCAATGCGGTGAGGGGATCGTCGTCACCAAGCGGAGCCGCCGCGGGCGCCCGTTCTGGGGCTGCAACCGCTACCCGGCCTGCGACTACTCGAGCTTCACGCGCCCGGGGAGCGGCGGCGAGGCCGGCCCGTCGGCACCGCCGCCGGATGGGTCCACCGCACCCGCGGCGCGCCGAGCTCCGGCCAAGCGAGCGGGCCGTGCCGGACGGCCACGGCGTCGGGCGGCGACGGCGGCCGGCGGCGGTGCCTGAGGCCAGCCGGGCGACGTTACCCGCCGACGCGAGAGCCGCGCTCGAGGCGTTCCTCCAGGGTCTGCGCGGACGCAACGCCTCGCCCGGCACGATCACCGAATACCGGCGCAACGCGGGCACCTTCCTGGGCTTCCTGGCCGAGAGAGGCATCGATTGGCGGTCGCCGGACAGGGCGACCGTTCGCGCCTGGCTCGCCGGGCTCGCCGATGACCGCCTGGCCGCGTCATCGGTGGCGGGCCGCCTGGCGGCGGTCCGATCGCTCTACCGTCACGCCCTCCGGAACGGGCGCATCCAGACCGATCCGCTCGCCGGTGTGCGCGCCCCGCGACGACCCTCGCGCCTGCCGCGCGTCCTCTCCGTCTCCGAGGCCGAGTCGCTCGTCACCGGGCCGCGCCGGCTCGCGGGCCGAGACGAGGCGCTCGTCCTCCGCGACGCCGCGCTGCTCGAGCTCCTCTATGCCACCGGCATGCGCATCAGCGAGCTCGCGACGCTCACCATGGATCGGCTCGAGGTCTCTCGCAGGCGGCTGCGGGTGATCGGGAAGGGCTCGAAGGAGCGCGACCTCCTGTTCGGCCAGCACGCGGCGCGTGCCGTCGCGACGTACCTCGCGGGCAGCCGGCCCGCGCTCGCCGCCCGCGGCACGCCCACCAGCGCGGTGTTCCTGAACGCGAACGGAAGCGCGCTGACGGCGCGCGGGGCGCGGATGGTGGTGGCGAAGTGGGTGGAGAAGGTCGGTGCGCCGAGCCGGACGAGCCCGCACACGCTGCGCCACTCGTTCGCCACGCACCTGCTCGAGGGCGGCGCCGACCTCCGCGTCGTTCAGGAGCTGCTCGGGCACGCGAACCTGCAGACGACGCAGGTGTACACCCACCTCTCGGACGCCGCGCTCCGCACCGCGTACCGCGGGGCGCACCCGCGCGCCGGACGGCTCCGCTCCACCGCGCGTTCGGACGGGTGACGACGGCCGAGCCGGGAGCGCCCGGGGCGCAGCCCGCCGGCCCGGCCAGCGAGCCGCCGAGCACGATCTCGACGGGGCGCGTCCTCGTCACCGCCAGCCTGATCCTCACGGCGGCCGCGCTCGCCAGCCGGCTGCTGGGCTGGATCCGCCTGCTCGTCATCGGCTCGCAGTTCGGCGCCAGCAGCGAGCTCGACGCGTACTTCGCCGCATTCCGGATCCCCGACGCCATCTTCCAGCTCGTCGTGGCGGGCGCGCTGTCCGCGGCGCTCATCCCGGTTTTCTCCAGCTATCGCGCCCGCGGGCAGGAGGCGGAGGCGTGGAAGCTGGCGAGCAGCGTCATCAACCTCGTGATGATCGCGCTGACCGCGCTGAGCCTCCTGATGGCCCTGCTCGCGCCGATCCTCGTCCCGATCATCACGCCCGGCTTCGACGAGCCGACGATGGAGCTCACCGTCCGCCTGACGCAGATCATGCTCATCAGCCCGGTGCTCATCGGCATGGGTGCCGTCGTCACCGGCATCCTGAACTCGCACCAGCAGTTCACAGTGCCGTCGATCGCGCCGCTGCTGTACAACCTCGCGATCATCGGGGCGGCGATCTTCCTCGCGCCGATCTTCGGCGTGGAGGGCCTCGCGATTGGTGTCGCGCTCGGCTCGCTCGCGCACCTTCTCGTGCAGCTCCCCAATCTCGCCCGCGTGGGCCGCCGGTACAAGCTCACGATCGACCTGGAAACCCCGGCGTGCGCCGCGTCGTGTGGCTCATGGGACCGCGGATGCTCGGCCTGCATCCGGCCAGATCAACTTCTTCGTGAGCACCAGCCTCGCATCGGGGCTCGCTGAGGGAAGCCTCGCCGTCTACACCTTCGCCTTCCAGTTGAGCCAGCTGCCGGTGGGCGTCATCGGTGTCAGCGTGGCAGTAGCCCTGTTCCCGACCCTCAGCCAGGATGCCGCCATGGGGCGCATCGGCGAGATCAGGCGCCAGGTCGCGAATGCCGTCCAGGTGCTCATCTTCGTGGCCGCGCCGCTCACCGCGATCATGGTCGTCCTGCGCGAGCCGCTCACCAGCGTCTTCTACCAGTACGGGCTCTTCAGCCAGGCGGCCACCGACCAGACGGCGGTCACGCTGCTGTTCTTCGCCGTGGGCCTCGGCGGCCACATCGTGGTGCACACGCTCGCGCGCGCCTTCTACGCCATGCAGGACACGCGCACGCCGGTGACGTGGGCGATCATCGCGGTGGCCGTCAACGTCCCGCTCATGGTCTGGCTGGTGGGGCCGATGGGAGTGCCCGGGCTCGCCCTCGCGCTGTCCATCAGCTCCGTGCTGGAGGTGATCGGCCTCCTGTGGTCCCTGCGGCGGCGCATCGATTCGGTGGAGGGGAGCGCAATTGCCCGATCCCTGGCGCGCGCCGCCGTCGCGGGCGGCGCCGCGGCGGTCGTGATGCTGATCGGCCTCCTGCTCGTCGAACGCGACCGCACCTGCCGTACTGGTCGACCCGCTCGGCCGGGTCGGCCGCCCTGCTTCGGCCTCGCGGGCGTCGGCGTGGCGGCGTTCGTCGCCGTCGCGGCCGCGCTCCACTCGCCAGAGCTCGACCAGCTGCGCCGCGTCCTCCGGCGACGACGCCCGACGGCCGCCTGATGCAGCTTCGGCCGGCGTCAGACGCGGATGAGCAGGCGTGGGAGGCGCTGCTCGGCCGATGCCAGTCCAGCGACTTCCTGCACGACTGGGCCTGGGCTGAGGTTGCCGCCTTTGACGGTCAGCCGCAGCGGCGCTTCGTCCTGCGAGGAGGACGGTGAGGTCGTGGCCCTCGTGGCCGCGCAGGTTCGATCGCTCCCCGCCGGGCGCCAGTTCTGGTACGTGCCCCACGGGCCGGTGCTCGACTACGCCGATCAGGAAGGCGAGGGACCGCGTTCGCGCGCTGCTGGGCGGGCTGCGGGAGGCGGCCTCGGCGCGCAACGCGCGGTGGCGGTGAAGCTGGAGCCGCGCCTCGAGGTGGACAGCGCGGAGCTGGCGGCCTTCGAAGACGCCAGCGGGCTGCGGCGGCTGCGGGACACGCTCCAGGTCGGGCAGACGCGCCTGGTGGACCTCCTCGAGGACGAGGCGCTGCTCGCCGGGTTCGACAAGGACACGCGCTACGCCGTGCGACGTGCCGAACGGGAGGGCGTGGCACGACCGTGGTGGAGGACCCGGGCGACCTCGTCGCGATCGAGTCGCTCCACGCGCTGGTGGCCGAGACGCAGCGCCGCGCCCGGTTCACGATGCCGGCGCTCGAACGCTATCGGATCGCGTGGCGCGCGCTCGCCGGTACCGGCCGCGCGGCGATCGTCGAGGCGCGCCGCGGGGACGAGCTCCTGGCGTCGGCAATGGTCGTCTTCGAGGGCGACCGGTCCTTCTACCTGTTCAGCGGCTCGCGTCGCGAGGAGCCCGGCGAGCAGAAGCACTACGCCAGCTATGCGGTCGCAGTGGGCGATGATGCGGCTCGCCCGGGAGCGTGGCTGCCGCGTGCACGACCTGTGGGGCGTCGCGCCGCCTGGGGCAGGGCCCGAGCACGCGTGGCACGGGGTCGGGCTGTTCAAGAAGGGCTTCGGCGGCCGCGAGGTCGTGTGGGCCGGCAGCTTCGACCTGGTGGTGGACCCGACGTTCTATCGCATGCGCCCGGCGGCCAGCCTCATGCGCGGCTGGCTGGGTGCCGCCGTCCTCCGGGGCGGCCGGGGCCGAGCATGAGCGAGGAGCGGCGCATGGGCCTCGGTGCCCTCACCGACGTCATCGCGCCGGAGCGCGTCTCGGGCATCCCGGTGGGCGAGGTGCGCGGCCTCGCGTACGACTCGCGGGCGGTGAGCCCGGGGACGCTGTTCTTCGCGGTCCCCGGCGTCCACGTCGACGGCCACGACTTCGTGAGCGAGGCGGTCGCGGCCGGAGCCATCGGCGCTGGTGGTCGAGCGCGAGCAGCGAGGGCGTCACGGTCCCGCAACTGGTGGTGCGACCGATCCCGCCGCGCGCTGGCCGACGCGGCCGACGCCTGGCACGGCCGCCCGTCGGAGCGCCTGACGGTGATCGGCATCACCGGCACCGACGGCAAGACCACCACCGCGTTCCTCGCCGCCGAGGTGCTGCGGGCCGCGGGGCGTCGGCCGGGGCTCATCGGCACGGTCGCCATCGAGATCGGCGACGAGCGCGTGCCGAACGACGATCGCAATACGACGCCGGAGGCCCCCGAGCTCCAGGGCATGCTGGCGGCCATGGTGCGGGCGGGGAACGACAGCGTCGTGCTGGAGGCCACTAGCCACGGCCTGGCGCTCGAACGAACCCGGAACTGCCGCTTCACCGTGGGAGCCGTCACGACCGTCACCAGCGAGCACCTGGAGCTGCACGGCACCGTCGAGCGATATCGCGCGGCGAAGGCCCTCCTCGTCGAGGGGGCTCCGATCGCCGTCCTCAACGCGGACGACGCCGCCTATGACTACTTCCGCGGCAGGGCGAGGGACCGGGTGATCACCTACGGCATCGAGGCCGATGCGGACCTGCGCGCGACCGACATCCGATCGGATGCCTTCCGCAGCCGGTTCGAGCTTGCCGCGCCGGGCTGGCACGGCGCGGTGACGCTGCCGATGCCGGGGAGCTACAACGTGAGCAACGCCCTCGCCGCGCTCTCGATCGCGAATGCGCTGGACCTGGACCTCGCGGCGGCCGCGGCGGCGCTCGGTCGCACCGCGGGAGTGCCGGGTCGCATGGAGCGCGTGGATGCCGGGCAGCCGTTCTCCGTGGTGGTCGACTACGCCCACACCGCTGACTCCCTCGGCAAGGTCCTCCGCGGCCTCCGGCCGCTCACGCAGGGGCGGCTCATCGCCGTCTTCGGCTCGGCGGGGGAGCGCGACCCCACCAAGCGGCCCGCCATGGGCGCCGTCGGAGCCGAGCTCGCCGACGTCACCATCGTCACCGACGAGGATCCACGCCTCGAGGATCCCCGCGTCATCAACGAGGCGATCGCCGACGGCGCACGCGGGGCCGGCGCCCGCGACGGCGAGTCGCTCATGGTGATCGACGATCGCCGCGAGGCGATTGGCCGGGCGGTGGGCATGGCTCGCCCCGGTGACGTGCTGCTCCTCGCCGGGAAGGGGCACGAGGGCAGCATCTTCTACGGTACCGAGAAGCGGCCGTGGGACGACCGTGCGGCCGCGCGCGAGGCGCTTGCCGAGCAGGGCTGGAGCACGCCGTGAGGTCGGAGCTGCGGGCGTTCGAGATGACCGACGCGGGGGAGTGGAACCGGTTCGTGGAGTCGGCGCCGTATCACGCCTTCCCCCAGCTGTGGGAGTGGGGCGAGGTCCGGGCCGCGGGGGCTGGCAGCCGATCCGCCTGGCGGTCGGCCCCTCGCCGGATCGGCCGGTGGCGGGCGCGCAGCTGCTCCTGCGGCGGGTCCCGCTCACCGGCTGGCACCTGGCGTATGTCCCGCGCGGTCCCATCGGAGCACTGGACGACGCCGCGACGCGCGTGGCGCTCCACTCGGCCCTCCGGACGCTCGGGCGTGACCGGAAGATCGCCACGGTCCGGGCGGATCCGGAGGCGCGGCCGGACACGCCGTACGGGCAGGCCCTGCTCGGCCCTCCGTGGCGAGCGGCTCCGAAGGTCCAGCCGCCGACGACCCGGATCATCGACCTCACCGCGGGGGAGGAGGCGCTGCGCGCGGGCCTGAAGAAGAAGCACCGCCAGTACGTGAGCAAGGCCGAGCGCGAGGGCGTGACCGTCGAGCGCTTCGATGGGTCGACGCCACCGGAGGCCATCGGTCCCGCGCTCGCGGACTTCAACCGCATCTACCGCTTCACCGCCGGACGAGCCGGGTTCGTGGCGCGCGAGCCCGCGTACTACGAGCGCGTCTGGGCGGCATTCGCGCCGACCGGCCGCGTCCGCCTGAGCTTCGCCACGGTCGACGGCGAGCGGGTCGCGACGATCTTCCATTTCACCTGCGGCGAGCGTGCAGTGGAGGCCTACGGCGGCATGACCGATGCGGGTGCCGAGGCGCGCGCGAACTACCTGCTGAAATGGACCGCCATCGCGGATTTCGCGCGCGAGGGGTTCGCCGTCTACGACATGTGGGGCCTCGCGACCGGCGGCATCCGCCAGTTCAAGGAGGGCTTCGGCGGGGAGGAGATCGAGTACGTCGGCGCGCGGGACCTCGGGCTCCGCGCCCCGGTTGACACCGCGCTCCGAATCGCGATCCCGGTCTACGGCCTCGCGCAGCGCCTCCGCCTCAAGCTTCTGGGCAGGGGAGGCGCGGCGCCAATCGGCGGCCCGGACGCATGAGCCTCCTTCACGACGTCGTGCAGGCTCGCCTTGATGCCACTGGCGTGCCGTACGAGGTGATGGAGTGCGATCCCGCGCTGGCCGACACGGCGGCATTCGACCGGCTCCGCGACGTGCGCACGCTCGAGCGTCGATCCCGGGAGGATCGACGCGCCGCCGCAAGGCGCGCGAGAGCGCTGGACATCTACGCGCCGCTCGCGCAACCGGCTCGGCATCTGGCGGAGTCGAACTGGGAGCTCGAAGACCACGCCTTCCGCCAGCTCCACCCGGACCAATACCGCGCAGCTCGTCACAGCTCGATCGCCGCGAAGCGCCGCCGCGCGCGAGCGCCACAGGCAGAGCAGGACGTCGCAGATCCTGATCGCAGGAGAAACTCGACCGAAGCACGGCATCGCCGCGCGACGTCACCGGCCGCGCCGAGCGCACCTATTACAGCATCCACCACGAAGATCGGCCGCTGCGAGGCCCAGGGCAAGGAGCTTCGAGCGACGTATCTACGACCTGCACGCCCTGCGCGTCCTCGCCGACGGCCGTCGCCGAGCTGCTATCAACGCCCTCGGCGTCGTCCACACCCTCTGGACGCCCGCTCCCCGGCCAGCCTCGACGACTACATCGCCATGCCCAAGGCGAACATGTACCAGAGCCTGCACACCGCGGTCATCGGCCCGGAGGCGAAGCCCCTCGAGGTCCAGATCCGGACCTACCAGATGCACGAGGTGTCCGAGGCGGGCATCGCCGCGCACTGGCGGTACAAGGAGGGGAGCCGAGGCGACCGCCGATACGACGAGAAGCTCGCCTGGGTCCGGCAGCTCATCGACTGGCAGCGGGAGGTCTCCGACGCGACGGAGTTCATGGAGGGCGTCAAGCTCGACCTGTTCCAGGACCAGGTCTTCGTCTTCACCCCCAAGGGCGACGTGAAGGACCTGCCGCGCGACGCCACGCCGCTCGACTTTGCGTACCGCATCCACACCGACGTCGGGCATCGGACGATCGGCGCCAAGGTGAACAACCGCATGGTGCCGCTCGATTACCGACTGCGGAACGGCGACATCGTCGAGATCGCGACCACCAAGGCGGCACACGGGCCGTCGCGGGATTGGCTGAACATCGTCCGCACCAGCCACGCCAAGGAGAAGATCCGCGCCTGGTTCAAGCACCAGCAGCGCGACGAGAACATCGCGCAGGGCAAGGAGCTGCTCGACCGCGAGCTGTCGGGGCCATGCCCCGAAAGATCACCGCTCCGCGCGGCACTCGCGACCTGCTTCCCGAGGAGGCTCCTGCGTGGAACGCCGTCGAGGCCGTCGCGCGTGACCTGTCGCGCCGATACGACTTCGAGCGCATCGAGGTCCCGCTCTTCGAGCGCGTCGGAGATCTGGGCAGCGCAGGAGCCGGCGGAGACGAGCGGACGCGGTCGAGAAGCAGATGTTCCGCGTCGCCGGCGCCGCCGGGTCAGCGAGGAGGACGCCGCGCCGAGTGGGCGCTGCGGCCCGGAGCCGACGGCCGGCTGTCGTGCGCGCCTACGTCGAGCACGGCATGCACGTCCCCGCCCCGGGCCGCTGCGCCTGACCTGGATGCTGGGGCCGATGTTCCGCTACGACCGGCCCCAGGCCGGCCGCTACCGCCAGTTCACGCAGTGGGACGTCGAGGTGCATCGGCGATCCCGGGCCGATGGTCGACGCCGAGCTCGTCGAGCTGGCCCATCGCTTCTTCCGCGGAGGCCGGAGCTCGAGCGGCGTCGTGGCCCACCTCGAACTCGATCGAGCGATGCGCACCTGCCGACCCGGGTACCGGGCAGCCCTGATTGCCTATTTCAGCCAGCACCAGGACCGCCTGACCGATGACTCACGCCGCCGGCTGAGCGTCAACCCGCTGCGCGTGCTCGACGACAAGGAGCTCGCGCCGGACCTCGCGGAGGGCGCGCCACGCAGCGCCGATTACCTGTGCGACCCCTGCCGCGAGCACTTCCTCGGCCGTGCTGAAGCTGCTGGACGCGATGGTCGCCGCTACGTCGTCGACCATCGCCTGGTGCGCGGCCTCGACTACTACACCCGCACGACGTTCGAGTTCTTCGTCGCCGGCAGCGAGGGGCAGCAGCAGGCCCTTGGCGCCGGCGGCCGATACGACGGGCTCGCGGAGCTGCTGGGAGGGCGCTCGACGCCGGGGATCGGGTTCGGCATCGGGTTCGACCGGACCGTGCTCGCCATGGGCGAGAAACCGAATCGCCGCCGTAGGAGGTACCTGGTCGTCGCCGTGGTCGGCACCGGCGACGACCACGGCGATCGCCTGCGCGTGGCCTCACTCCTGCGCGACGCGGGCCTCGCGGTCCGTACGGATGGCTCGACTCGTAAGCTCGGGAAGCAGCTCGAATCCGCCGCGAAGGCGGGAGCGGCGCACGCCGTCATCGTGGGCGAGGAGCTCGCCGGAGGCTCCGTGATGGTCAAGGCGCTCGGCACAGGAGAGCAGTCGACCGTGCCGCTCGCCGACCTGGTGGAGGCGGTCCGCCCAGGACGCTACGATGCCGCTCCGATGAGCACCTCCCTGCGCAGCCACACCTGCGGCGAGCTGCGTGCCGAGCATGTCGGCGAGCGGGTGACGCTGTCGGGCTGGGTGCATCGGCGTCGCGACCACGGCCACCTGGCCTTCTTCGACCTGCGCGACCGCTACGGGATCACCCAGGTCGTGACCAGCGCCGACGATGCGCCGGATGCGCAGGCGGCTGCCGAAACGGCGCGCAGCGAATGGGTGGTGCAGGTCGAGGGGATCGTCCGCGCACGGCCGGCCGGGACCGCCAACGCCGAGCTGCAGACGGGCGCGATCGAGGTCGCGGTCGATCGGTTCACCGTCCTCAATCCGAGCAAGGTGCCGCCCTTCTACATCAATGAAGAGCAGGACGGCCTGGATGAGTCCCTGCGCCTCGAGCATCGGTACCTTGACCTGCGCCGGCCGCCACTCCAGGAGCGAATCCTGCTGCGCGCCAGGCTGTCGGGCGCGATCCGGCGTGCGCTGGAGGACGACGGCTTCGTCGACATCGAGACGCCGACCCTGATCCGCTCCACGCCGGAGGGCGCGCGCGACTTCGTGGTGCCCAGCCGCCTGCAGTCCGGACGCTTCTACGCCCTGCCGCAGAGCCCGCAGGTGCTGAAGCAGCTGCTGATGGTGGCCGGCTACGACCGCTACTACCAGCTCGCCCACGCCTACCGCGACGAGGACCTGCGCGGCGACCGCCAGCCGGAGCACACGCAGGTCGACATCGAGATGAGCTTCGTGGCCGAGGAGGACGTGATCTCGACCGTCGAGCGGGTCGTGACACGCGTCGCGAGAGGCGGTCCTTCCGAGCGGCCGATCCTCCCGAGCCGTTCCCGCGCCTGACCTACGCCGAGGCGATGGACCGATACGGATCGGACAAGCCGGACATCCGCTTCGACATGGAGCTCGTCGACCTGACCGATGCGGTGCGCGAGGTCGACTTCCGGGTCTTCAGCGAGCCGATCGCGGCCGGCGGTGCGGTGCGCGGCATCGTCGCGCCCGGCTGCGGCGACTACTCGCGCAAGCAGCTCGACGAGCTGACCGACCTCGCCAAGCGGCACGGCGCCGCCGGCCTCGTCCATCTGTCGGTGAAGGCCGACGGCACGCTCCATGGGCCGGCCGCGAAGTTCCTCGAGGGGCGCGAGGCCGCTCTCTATCGGCGCTCGGGGCCGCTCCGGGCGACCTCGTGCTGATCGTGGCCGACGCCGACCGGATCGCCGCCGCCGAGTCGCTTGGCCACGTCCGCCTGGCGATGGGCGACCGGCTCGAGCTGCGGCGTCCCGGCGTGCTCGCCTATGTCTGGGTGCACCGCTTCCCGATGTTCACCTGGGAGGAGGCCGGCCAGCGCTGGGACGCCACCCACAACCCGTTCAGCGCCCCCGTACCCGAGGACCTGCCGCTCCTGGAGTCCGATCCGGGCGCCGTTCGCGCGCAGCAGTACGACCTGGCGCTGAACGGCTGGGAGTCGGCGGGGGATCGGTCCGCATCCACCGGCGCGAGCTGCTCGAGAAGGCGTTCCGGCTCATGGGCCACACCATCGAGGGCATGCGCGACGAGTTCGGCGCCCTCCTCGACGCGCTGGAGTACGGTGCCCCGCCGCACGGCGGGATCGCGATCGGTCTCGACCGGTGGGCCGCCCTCTATGCCGAGGTCGACAACATTCGCGAGGTGATGGCCTTCCCGAAGACGCAGTCCGGCGCGCGACCTCATGATGGGCGCGCCCTCGCCGATCGATCCGAAGCAGCTCGACGAGCTGAAGCTCCGGTCGGAGCCGGACTGAGCGGCCACCGACGCTCGGCCCTCGCGCCTAGCCCCAGCCTGGCCGAGCCCAGACGTCAACCACGCACGCTTGGTAGTCGCTCGAGGGCAGGCATTACCGTCCGCGTACCCGCGAAGCGTCAAGATGCCGACCGTCGGCACGCCGGTGACCATTCCGATGCCGCCAACCTGCTCGATAAAGCCCAGTTGCCATTCGTACCTGCGCGAAAGCCTTTCGAGTCGCCGGCCCGTGCAAGCTCGCGATGACGATTGGCATCGCTGGGCGATCACCGCACGGGGCCTAATCCTCTGAAGACCATATGAGCTCAACGCCGCGGCGTTGCGCTCAGTCCGCCGGCAGGTAGCTCCCGTCAGCGTCGTGCGTCTCTTGGCCGGTCAGCGCGGGGTTGAAGACGCACACCAGGCGCAGCGGCGAGATGACGCGAATCGCATGCCGGTCGTGGCCGGGGGCGTAGGCCGAGCCGGGGCCGATGCGATGGACGGCGCCGGTGTCGCGCTCCGTGATCTCGGCCTCGCCCTCGATCACGTAGCACGCCTCCTGGTGGTGCTTGTACCAGACGTTGAGCTCCGCGCCGGCCTCAACTGTCGTCTCGGACAGTGAGAAGCCGAGTCCGTCGTCGCGGACGAAGAGCCGCTGCGCCCGCCACCTGTTCCCGTGCACGTCGAGGTCGGTGCCTTCGATGTCAGCAAGGTGCGAACCGATCATGTCTCTCGGCGTCCTTCGCGGTCGAGCACAACGGCATCCGCCAGAGCACGTTCACCGGCGTCCGTTATGTCCATTGCTACCACATCGTCTCCGTCGGGTTCCCACGCCGATCCATCACCGAAGCGGTCCATCAATTGGTCGTAGGTCAGCGGAGCCGCGGACGCATCCTCGTGCCTCGCCCAAGACGAGATGCCCACCCGGATCAGGCCGCGCTGAACGAGGGACGCAACCGCCGTCGTGAGAACGGTTCGACTGCTGGTACTGAAAGCCGGGTCATGGATTCCGTTGCTGAACTCGGGCAGCCAGTAGGTGTCCTCCGCGGCCATCTCGAGAAGGACCCGCTCCGCGGCGTTGAGCGTCATGCGCACAGCGTATCCAATCGGCGCGGAGCCCGACGTAACAATCGAAGTTACAAATTCGCGCCGCAAGCCCCCGCGCCATAATCGGCCGATGGCGATCTACCTCGACCACGCCGCCACCACGCCGCTGCACCCCGAGGTGCTCGACGCGATGCTGCCGTATCTGCGAGAGCACCACGGCAACCCGTCGAGCATCCACGCCTCGGGTCGCCGCGCGCGCCAGGGGATCGACGAGGCGCGCGAAACCATCGCAAGGATCATCGGCGCGAAGCCGCGCGAGATCGTCTTCACCGCCGGTGGCACGGAGGCCGACAACCTCGCCGTGAAGGGCATCGCCTGGGCCGGCACGGCCCGCGGCCGCCACATCGTGACGAGCGCCGTCGAGCACAAGGCGGTGCTGAACGCGTGCGCCATCTTGGAGCGGTCCGGATTCGAGATCACCCACCTGCCGGTGGACCGATACGGCCGCGTCGATCCGGCGGAGGTCGCCGCCGCCATCACGCAGCGCACGACCCTCGTGACCGTCATGGCGGCCAACAACGAGGTCGGCACCGTCCAGCCGGTGGCGGATATCGGCGCCGTGTGCCGCGAGGCGCGGGTGCCGTTCCACACCGATGCGATCCAGTACGCCGCCTTCGAGGCTCCGAGCGTGGACGCCTGGCAGGCGACGGCGCTCTCGATGTGCGCCCACAAGGCGTACGGGCCGAAGGGCGTCGGCGCGCTCCATGTGCGCCAGGGGACCGCCATGGTCCCGCAGCAGCAGGGCGGCTCGCAGGAGCGCCAGCGGCGTGCGGGGACCGAGGACGTCGCCTCGATCGTCGGGCTCGCGGCCGCCATGCACAGGCTCCACGGCGACCCCGCGCGACGTGCGAGCGAGAACGAGCGCCAGGCGGGGCTGCGGGACCGCCTCATCGCGGGCGCGACGCGGCTCCCGGGCGTCCAGCTCACCGGCCACCCGACCGAGCGGCTCCCGAACAGCGCCTCCTTCGTGATCGAGGGGATCGAGGGCGGGGACCTGGTGGCGGCGCTCGACCTGGAGGGCGTCGAGGCGAGTACCGGAAGCGCCTGCACCACCGGTAGCGTCGAGCCCAGCCACGTCCTGCTGGCGATGGGCATCGCCCCCGAGCTCGCGCACGGATCGCTGCGATTGACCCTCGGGGAGGGAACGACGTCCGCCGACGTGGACCGCACGCTCGACGTCCTCGAGACCTGCGTGGGCCGGCTGCGCGGCATGGAGGCACCCACCGCGGTGGCGAGGCGATGAGCCGGATCGTCGCGGCCATGAGCGGAGGCGTGGATTCGAGCGTCGCCGCGGCACTACTGGCGCGCGAGGCAACGCAGACCGGCGACGAGGTCATCGGCGTCTGGATGCGGACTCACGGCGACATGCCGGAGGGCTACGAGCTGTCGCGCAGCTGCTGCTCGCCCGACGCGGCCGACGACGCGCGGCGCGTGGCGCAGATCATCGGCGTGCCGTTCTTCGTGCTGAACGTGGAGCGTGAGTTCGGCGCGCGAGTGATCGACGCGTTCGTCGACGCCTATCTCGACGGTGCGACGCCAAACCCGTGCCAGGCCTGCAACCAGTACATCAAGTTCGACGAGCTCCTGAAGCGAGGGCTGGCGGCCTACGGAGCCGATGCGGTCGCCACCGGCCACTACGCGCGTCTCGAGCATCGCGATGGCCGCTGGCGGCTGCTGCGCGCCGCCGATGCCGGCAAGGACCAGACCTACTTCCTGTGGGTGCTCGACCAGCAGCAGCTCGCACGGACGCGGTTCCCGCTGGGCGACCTCACGAAGCCCGAGGTGCGCGCCATCGCCGGCGACCTGACACTCCCCACCGCGCAGAAGCCCGAGAGCCAGGAGATCTGCTTCGTGCCGCTCGGCGACTACCGCGCGCTGCTCGAGGAGCGGCGGGGGTACGCGGGCGAGCCGGGACCGATCGTCGACGCGGAGGGCACCCGACTGGGCACGCACACCGGCTACGCCCACTACACCGTCGGGCCAGCGGCACGGCCTGGGGGTGGCGCTCGGCGAGGCCGTGTACGTGCGCGAGGTGCAGCCGACGTCGAACACCGTCGTCGTCGGCCGTCGCGAGGAAGTCGCCCAGCGCACGTTCTCCGTGGACGGCGGGCGCTTCACGGGGGGCGATCCGCCGGCGGAGCGGTTCGGCGCGTCCGTGCGCATCCGGCATCGCGCGCCAGACGTGGCGTGCGAGGTGACGATGGTCGGCCGCGACCGGTTCGTGGTCGAGACCGGCGAGCCTGTGTGGGCGCCGGCCCCGGGGCAGGCCGCCGTGCTGTACGACGGGGACGAATGCATCGGCGGCGGCCGCATCGCCCGCCAGGGCTGACCGACCGGCGCATGCCACCCTGGGCCGTCTGGATCCCGCTGCTTGCCGCCATCAACCTGTTCGTCTTCCTCGCCATCCGCGGCCGGTGGGGCCGCATCGTGCTCGCGCTGGCGATCGCATCGGTCGTCGGCGTGCTGACGGGTGACTGGCTGGGAGGCGTGACCGGCCTCGAGATCCTCCGCATCGGCGACATGCACGTGGTCGCCGCATCGGTCATGGCGCAGGTGCTCATGGTGGCCGTGACGCTGTTGGCGGCGCTCGGACCGGTGCGCGTGGAGGATCGGGCCGAGTAGAGTCCATGGCGTGGAGCTCGCCCTGGCCGTCTTCAACATCGGCGCCGGCATCGGCATCCTGGCGGTTGGCGCCTCTGTGGTCTATCTCGCGTGGCGCCTCACCCCGCTCATCGCCGAGACGCGCGCGCTCACGCACGACCTGCGTCGCCTCACGCGCACGACCGAGGCTGAGCTCAGGCCGATCCTCGACCGCGCCCGAGAGGTCACGCGCAGCGCGGAGGTGCTCACCGAGGATGCCGCGGTGCAGGTGGCACGGCTGGCGGAGATGGTCCACGTCATGGAGGACGCCTCCCGTCGGCCGATCACGGTGGCGCCGCACCCGGCCGAGGTGAGGTCGGTAGAATCGACCGAAACGTCAGATGAAGGGTGGGACCGATGAAGGATTCAGGATTCGGAAGTTTCTTGGCCGGAGCGCTGATCGGCGGGCTGGTCGGAGCCGCGGTCGGCCTGCTGCTCGCCCCGCAGACGGGCGAGGAGTTCCGGGAGACGGTCGGCGAGTTCGTCGACACCAAGCGGGCCGAGCTCGACGACGCGGTCAACGAGGGACGTGCCGCGGCCGAGCAGGCGCGCGCCGAGATGGTGGGCGACCGCCCGGTGCAGTCGGAGGCCTCGGCCCTCTGAACCGCACGCGGACGACCCCCTAGCCAAGCGTGAGAGCCGGTGGGTCGACCGGCTCTCTTCGTGAGCAGGACAAGGTGAACCGATGCAGCCGTTGAGCGCGGCAGAGATCCGAGAGCGCTACCAGCGCTTCTTCGAGGCGCGCGGGCATACCCGCGTGCCGCCGGCGCCGCTGCTCGCGAAGGACGACCCCACCCTCCTGTTCGTGAACTCCGGGATGGTGCCCTTCAAGCGGGTGCTCACCGGAGAGGAGAAGCGCGGCTACTCGCGCGCCGTGAGCGCGCAGCCCTGCCTGCGCGTGGCGGGCCGGCACAACGACTTCGAGGAGGTCGGCCGCACGCCGCGGCACCAGACCCTGTTCGAGATGCTCGGCAACTGGAGCTTCGGCGACTATTTCAAGCGCGACGCGATCCACTTTGCATGGGAGTTCCTCACCGTCGAGCTCGGCCTGCCGCCGGAGCGCATCGCCGTGACGACCTACAGGGATGACGACGAGGCGCACCGCATCTGGACCGATGAGATCGGCGTACCCCCAGAGCGCATGGCTCGCTGGGGCAACATCGCCGCCGGAGATGAGCAGAACTTCTGGCGCATGGGCGATACGGGC
This sequence comes from uncultured Chloroflexia bacterium, assembly GCA_963840205.1. Taxonomy (GTDB): domain Bacteria; phylum Chloroflexota; class Limnocylindria; order QHBO01; family QHBO01; genus JACDBZ01. Next base: position 132,633 of record CAWIXZ010000007.1, on the reverse strand, counting down.
CCCTGCGGCCCGTGCAGCGAGCTGCATTACGACCGCGGCGCGGAGCTCAGCGAGGGCCCGCACTGCATCCCCGATCATTCCGAGACCTGCCCGCGCTGGCTCGAGATCTGGAACCTCGTGTTCATGGAGTTCGACCGCGCCGCCGATGGGACGCTCACGCCGCTTCCCTTCAAGAGCGTCGACACCGGCATGGGGCTGGAGCGCACCACGTCGGCCCTCCAGGGAGTCGAGTCGAACTACCGGACCGATCTGTTCGTGCCCATCATCGAGCGCCTGGCCGAGGTCATCGGTCACGATCCGGAGACCGTGGAGAGCGAGCGGTTCAGCTACCAGGTCGTCGCCGATCACAGCCGCGCGATGACGTTCCTGATCGGCGAGGGCGTCACCCCCTCGAACGAGGGCGCCGGCTATGTCCTGCGTCGCATCATCCGCCGCGCCGTCCGCCACGGGCGGCTCCTGGGCATCACGCGGCCGTTCCTGCGCTCCACGTGCGAGGTGGTGATCGACCTCATGGGCGGCGCCTACCCGGCGCTGGCCGAGGGTCGCGATCGGATCCTCGAGGGAGTGACGACCGAGGAGGAGAAGTTCGCGCGCACCCTCGAGGCGGGCTTGAACAAGTTCGAAGCGATCCTCCCGCCCGCTCCCGTCGTTGTCACTCCCGATCCGGCCGTTCTCAAGTTGGACGGTTCCGCCGACCGTACAGTCGGGTGCCGATGCGTTCCGGCTGCACGACACCTTCGGTTTCCCGATCGACCTCACCGTGGAGATGGCAGCCGAGCGCGGCGTCGGTGTCGACCGCGCCGGCTTCGACGCGGCGATGGCCGAGCAGCGCCAGCGCTCGCGAGGCGACCGCGGCGGAGTCGATCGACGCGGCGGATCCAAGATCGAGGCGCTGCACAGCGAGTTCATCGGCTATCCGAACGAGACAAGGGCCGACGACCTCCGCGTGCTCGCGTTCCTTCCAGGTACCGACGACGCGCCGACCGCCGTCGTGCTCGACCGCACGCCGTTCTACGCCGAGGGTGGCGGGCAGATCGGCGATCGCGGGGCGCTGATCGGCCCGAATGGTCGGCTGGAGGTGGAGGACACCCAGCGCGCGGGGGACGCGATCGTGCACCTCGGCACGCTCGAGGGAGCCCTGGCGGTCGGCGACGCCGTGCGCGGGGAGGTGGACGAGCGACGCCGCTGGTCCGCGGCGCGCAACCACACCGGCACGCACCTGCTGCACCGGGCGCTGCGCGACGTCATCGGCGAGCAGGCGAAGCAGGCCGGCAGCTGGGTCGGGCCAGATGGGCTGCGCTTCGACTACCCCGGATCGTCCGCGACGCCACGTGAGGCGCTGCGCGACGTCGAGCGCGCTGGTGAACGCCCAGATCCGCCGCAATGCCTCCGTGGAGGCGGAGTGGATGTCCCTCACCGATGCGCAGGCGCTCGGCGCGGACATGTTCTTCGGCGAGAAGTACGTGCCCGACTCGGTTCGGGTCGTCCGCGTCGACGGCTACAGCAAGGAGCTGTGCGGCGGCACCCACGTGGCGGCGACCGGGCAGATCGGCACGTTCGTCATCACCGGCGAATCCAGCGTCGGCGCCGGGATGCGTCGCATCGAGGCGGTCACCGGCGAGGCGGCCGCCGACCTCGTGAGCACGCGGCTGGAGGCGCTGCGCAGTACCGCCCAGCTGCTCGGCGAGCGGGAGGAGCAGGTTCCGCAGCGCGTCGAAGCGCTCCTGGCGCGGGTGCGCGATGCGGAGAAGGCGGCCAAGGCACCGCGGACCGGCGACGCGCGGCTCGACGCGGCCGGCACCCTGGCCCAGGCCAAAGAGGCCGGGAGCGCCAGGGTGATGGTGCAGTCCTACCCCGAAGCCGATGCGGGCGCGCTGCGCGCCCTGGCCGACGACCTGCGCGGCATCACCGGGCGCTTCGTGCTCGTGGCGGCAGGGGCGGCCGGTGGGCGCGGCTCGCTGCTCGTGGCCGCCAGCCGCGACCTGGTGGGCGAGGGGTTCGACGCGGCGGCACTGATCCGCGAGGTCGCGCCGCTCATCGGCGGCGGTGGCGGCGGTCGCCCGGAGCTGGCACAGGCCGGTGGCGGCGACGTCACGCGCGTGGAGGAGGCGCTGCGGGAGGCGGGCAGGCTCGCCCTCGAGGCGCTGGGGCGGATCGAGGCGGCGTCGGGCGCCACGTGACCGCGGTACGGCAGCTCCGGCGTCGGCTCATGGACCGGCTGCGAACCGCGTCCAGGTCGAGCGGACCTCCTCCCGCCATCGCCGCCCTCGACATCGGCACCGAGTTCGCGAAGGCGCTGGTGCTCACGGTCGAGCGTGACGAGTCCGGGATGCTCGTCGGCATCGTGCGCGGCAGCGGGCGGCAGCGCCAGGGGCTCACCCACATGCAGTCCGGGACGGTGAGCGACATCGAGGCCGTCGTCGCGAACTGCCGTGTCGCCATGGACGCGGCGCGGACGATGGCGGGACGGCAGCCGCTCGCCGCGGTGGTCGGGATCGCCGGCGAGCTGGTGAAGGGCGCGACGAGCGCGTACTCGACCCGTCGCGACGACCCGCGCGCGGCGCTCGGCGAGGAGGAGCTCGAGCGCCTCGTTGCGAGGGCGCAGGACCACGCGCTGCGCGAGGCGGAGGAGCGCATCCGCTGGGAGTCGGGCGTGGATCGGCTCGACGTCCGGCTGGTGCACGCCGCGATCGTGGAGATGACGATCGACGGCTACCCCGTGAGCAACCCCATCGGCTTCACCGGCGCTGAGGTCGAGCTCCACCTGTTCAATGCCTTCGCGCCGATGGTGCACCTCGGCGCCCTCCAGTCCGCGGCGACGGCGCTGGGCCTCGAGCTGCTGGGCGTGATCGCCGAGCCGTACGCCGTGGCCACCTGCCTTGACCCCGGCGAGCTTGGCGACGCGGGCGCGGTGTTCGTCGACATCGGCGGCGGCACGACCGACGTCGCGCTCGTGCGCGGCGGCGGCATCGTGGGGACGAAGATGCTCGCGCTCGGCGGTCGCGCGTTCACGAAGGGCCTCGCGGAGCGTTTCGGCGTCTCATTCGCCGAGGCCGAGGCGGTCAAGCTCGCCCCCGACCATCCCCACGACGTTGACGAGGCGCTGATGGAGGACGCTCGCATCTGGCGCTCTGGCGTCGAGCTGATGATCGGCGACCTCGCCGGAGAGGAGCTGCTCCCCGGTAGAGTCCTGCTCTGCGGTGGCGGCGCGGACCTGCCGCAGGTTCGCGCGGTCCTGGCCGAGGACAGCTGGTCGCGCCGGCTCCCCTTCGCGCGTCCACCCAGGGTGCGTCCAATTGCCCCCGACGAGGTGATGGGGCTGCGAGACGCCACCGGCGCGCTCGGCACGCGCCAGGACGTCACGCCGATGGCCCTGGCGCACCAGGCACTCATCCTCGACGCGGGCGCCTCCGCGGTCGATCGCGCGATGCGCGGTGCCGTCCGAGCCCTGGAGCTGTAGGAACCGATGGACGACGAGCCGGGCCTCCTCTACCTCGAGGCCGATGACGAGGTCACGACCGTTGCCCGGCGGATTCACGCCGCCAGCGAGCCGCGGGTGGTCGTCGTCGCCCCCGGCCGGTCGCGAGCCACCTCGAGCGTGGTCGCGCTGCGGCTGCTCGCGAGCGTCGCGGCCGAGGAGGGGCGGGAGATCGCGGTCGTGGGCGACGCGCTCACTCGCTCTCTGGCCGGCGAGGCCGGCATCGCCGCGTATCTCACCGTCGACGACGCACGCCGGGCCGAGCCGGTCTCCGCCGCGACGAGCCCACCGCGCCGAGCCGGCATCCACGTCGTGCGCGGTCGGGCCGCCGACGAGACCGCCCCCACCCTGGCCGCGGCGGCCTGCCCGCCACCGACGACGCATGGGCGGAGACGCGCTCGCATCCGGCTCCCGTTGCCCGCCCTACGCCGGCGAGGGCGAGCCGCCTGGAGCGACGCTTTCCGCTCCTCGTCGCCGCGGCGATGCTCGGCATCCTGCTCCTCGCCAGCGGGGTCGCAGGCGTGATCCTCCTGCCGGGGGCGACCGTCACCATCGAGCCGGCGGTGCGGGACATCCCTCCCCGCACCTACACGCTCACGCTGGCAGGTCCGGAGGACGGCGCGGTCCGCCGCACCGGCACCGCCGAGGAGGTGGCGACGCGTCACCGCCACCGGGACGTACCCGATCCGCGAGCTCGCGACCGGTACGGTCACCCTGTTCAACTTCAGCGGAGCCGCAGTCAGACGTCCCGCCGGCACGCTCGTGGCGGCCGGCGAGCAGGCGTTCGCGACGGTCACGCCGGTCGTCGTGCCCCGAGGGTCGGCTGAACTCGCCAGGGCCAGTCCTCGCCGGCGAGGCGAGCGTTCCCGTGATGGCGGTGGCGCCCGGACAGGCGGGCAATGTACCCGCGCTGGCGATCAACACCGTGCTCAGCGAGGGGCCTCGCAACCGGCTGCGCGGCTTCGCGAACAACCCAGAGCGCCTCGTTGCGAACCCGAATCCGACGTCCAGAGGCGACGAGCGGACCGGCCCCGAGATCACGCAGGTGGACGTGGACACCGCCGTCGAGGCGCTGCGGGCCGCGCTCGTCGCGCGACTTCGAGGAGGCGATGGGGGACGGTGACGTGATCCGCGTGCCTGTCGGGACCCCACTCGAGCCGTCATTCACGGGGCTCGACGGCCTCGTCACCACGCGTGACCAGCCGACCGTCGAGATCCAGGGCTCGCTGCCGTACGACGTCTGGCTGGTGAGCGTCGATGACCTCGAGCGTGCCGCCGCGGAGCGTCTCGGGGCGGATCGGGACGCGGTGCCGGACGGCTTCCGCCTGGTGCCCGGAACCGCCGTCGTCGAGGTGACCGGCACGATGGGGACGCCGGAGGGCGTCGAGGTCAGCGTCGCGGTGAGCGGCCGCGCCGTCGCGGACGTGGAGCCCGACGCGGTGATCGAGCGCATCCGGGGCATGACGCCGGACGAGGCGGAGGACGAGCTCTCGGACATCGGGCGCGCGCGAGTCGAGGTCTGGCCGGACTGGGTCACGAGCGTCACCGAGGTCGAGTGGCGCATCCAGGTGATCGTGGAGGCGGTCGACAGCCAGCCGCCGGCGACACCGAGCGGATCCGCGTCGCCGAGCGCATCGGCGGCGCCGTGACGCGGCTCATCGGCCTCGACCACGGGTCGAGGCGCATCGGCGTGGCCGTCGGCGACACCGAGACGGGTCATCGCGTTCGCGCGTCCGGCGCTCCGCACGCGTTCCGCGCAGGCGGCCGCGGATGCGGTGAAGCGCCTCGCGGACGACGAGGGAACGCTCGCGGTCGTCATCGGCCTTCCATACCTCACCGACGGGAGCGAAGGGCAGCAGGCAGCGGTCGTCCGCGCATTCGGCGAGCGCCTGCGACGCATCGGTCTCGAGGTCGTCTACGAGGACGAGCGCCTCAGCTCGTGGTCCGCGGGGGAGGGCCTGGCGGACGCGGGACGGCGGCCAACGCGCGAGAGCGGAGAGGTCGATTCGGCAGCCGCGCGCCTGATCCTGCAACAATATCTGGACGCCCACCCATCCCCTGGGCTGCCCGAGGAGACCAGATGACACGACGCCCGGCCTCGCCGTGGGAATACGAGGAGCGCCGAAACTCACGGATCCGGCAGCTGCGAGAGCAGCGCGAGGGTCCGGTTCGGCGACGAAAGCGCGTCGAGCCACTCCTCCTCCTCGCCTGGATCGCAGCCATCGATCGCCCTCGTCGGCTTCCTCATCGTCGTCGGCTTCAACATGCTCTTCGCACCGCGGGTCATGGAATGGGTGGAGGAGAACCCGCGCGCCATCGAGCACGGCATCGTCCAGGACTTCGTGCAGTGGTATCGGCCCGAGGTTCTCGCGGACGAGCCCGCGAGCGACCAGCCGCAGCGCATCACCGTCACCATCGAGCTGGGTGCGACCGACAGCTCCATCGGCCGGCAACTGGCCGAGATGGGACTCATCGACAGCGAGATCGCGTTCCAGTACGCGGTGATCCAGGCGGGTCGCGAAGGGACCCTACCGGCGGGCACCTACGACCTGTTCCCGACGATGCGCCCCTCGCAGATCGTCGCCGCCCTCCAGGGGCAGCCGTTCGGCGAGGTGACGACGGTGACCCTCATCGAGGGAATGCGTCTCGAGCAGGTCGTCGCCACCTTCGCCGCGAGCGCCATGACCATGAACATCGAGGAGTTCGCCACGCTGCTCCAGGCGCCGCCCTCCGACCTGTTGAACGAATTCCCGTTCCTCGCGGACCTGCCGGCAAATCGTTCGCTCGAGGGATACATCCCGCCGGACACCTACGAGTTCCAGATCAGCGGCGACGATGCCACACCCCGGGCGGTCGTCACGGCGCTGCTGAACCAGTTCGGGACAGAGCTCACGCCCGAGATCCAGGCCGGCATCGCCGCGCAGGGGCTGACCCTGGACGAGGCGGTCGTCATCGCGAGCATCGTGGAGCGTGAGGCGGTGATCGACGAGGAGCGCCCGCTCATCGCGGCCGTCTACACCAACCGCTATCTGCAGCCCGACAACAACGAGACGGTCGGCCTGCTGAACGCCGACCCGACCCTGCAGTACGGCCTGGCGACCGCGGAGCTGCGCCCCGAGGGCCACCCGCTGCTCGCGGGCACCGAGGGCCCGCGTCTTCCGATCGACGAGTGGGGGAGCGTCGAGAACTGGTGGGCGCCCCTCCAGGTTGCCGGCAGCGAGCTCGCCCTGCCCGACTTCCTGCGGAGTTTCCAGACCTACGCCGTGCCGGGTCTCCCCGCGATGCCGATCGCCGCGCCGCGCACCGACTCCCTCGCGGCCGTGGCGACGGCGCCGGTCGCTGACGGGTACCTGTACTTCGTCGCCGGCTGCCCCGGCGGGGTACGTGACGGCTCGCACTACTTCGCGCGGACGCTGGACGAGCACAACGCGAACGTCAACCAGGCGAGCCAGGAGTGCGCCGGCCAGTGACCGATGCGCGCCTCGCGGCGCTTCGCGGACTGCTCGACGGCTTCGAGCTCGACGCGATCCTCCTCTCGCGTGCCGCCAACAAGCGCTACTTCTCGGGGCTGCGGCTCGCCGCCGGCGAAGAGTCGGCCTGGCCGGGGACGCTGCTCGTGACCCGCGACGCGACGATCGTCCTCGCCGACTCGCGCTACACCGAGCAGGCGCGGCAGGAGGCTCCGGGCTGGGACGTGGTGCTCACCACCGGACCGATGCAGCAGGACCTCCCGGCCGTCCTCCTCGATCACGGCGTGGAGGCGCTGGGCATGGAGGCCGCGGTGGTGACACACGCCGAATGGTCGGGCCTGGCCGAGGCGGCGCCCGGCGTCGAGCTGCACGCCATTGACGACGAGCTCGCACCGCTGCGGCTTCGCAAGTCGGCGGACGAGGTCGACGCCATCGCCCGAGCCTGCGCCCTGACCGATGCGTGCTTCGCACACCTGCTCGACTTCGTGAAGGCCGGCATGACCGAGCGCGAGGTCGCCTGGGAGCTCGAGGGCTGGTTCCGCACCAACGGGGCCGAGGGGCTCGCGTTCGAGACGATCGTGCTCGCCGGACCGCGCGCGGCGATGCCGCATGGCCAGCCGTCGGACGCACGGGTCGAGCGCGGCAACGTGCTGCTGATCGACTTCGGCTGCATCGTCGACGGCTATCGGTCGGACATGACTCGCACCGTCGCGGTCGGGGAGCTGCCCGACGACGTGCGCCGCTACCACGATGCCGTCCGTGAGGCCCAGGCGTCCGCGATCGACGCCCTCGCGGTCGGCGCCGACGGCCAGGAGATCGACGCGATCGCGCGCCGGCGGATCGAGAAGGAGGGCGTCGAGCCGTACGGCCACGGCCTCGGCCACGGCATCGGCCTGGAGGTCCACGAGCCGCCGAGCCTGCGGAAGTCGAGGACGGCCACGCTCGAGGCGGGCATGGTCTTCAGCGTCGAGCCGGGGATCTACCTGCCCGGCGTCACCGGCATCCGCATCGAGGACATCGTCGCGCTCGAGGCCTCCGGCCCGCGTCTCCTGACGAACTCGCCGCGCGAGCCGATCGTCATCGGCTAGGCCTATCCTGTGGCGCGCACGCATCGGTCCAGCAGCGGGAGCAGGCGATTGATCAGCACCGGCGACGTCAAGAAGGGCGTCATCATCGAGCTCGACGGGCAGCTCATGAAGGTCCTCGACTGGACGCACATCAAGATGGCGCGGGGCTCCGCGCAGGTGCGCATGAAGCTGCAGAACGTGCGCAAGGGCGACATCGTGGAGCGAACCTTCCAGGCGGGGACCCGATGGCCCCGCGCGCGCGTCGAGCAGCGCCGGGTGCAGTACCTGTACTCCGACGGCGGCACCTACCACTTCATGGACAACGAGACGTACGACCAGTTCGCGATCGGCGCCGCGATGCTGGGCGACGACGCGAAGTTCCTGAAGGACAACACCGAGGTCTTCGTCTCCAGCCACGAGAGCGAGGTCCTCGGAGTCGACCTGCCCGTGACCGTCGACCTGCGTGTCACACAGACCGATCCCGGCTTCGCCGGCGACACTGCGACCGGGGCGAAGAAGGCGGCCACGCTGGAGACCGGGCTCGTCGTGCAGGTCCCGCTGTTCGTGAACGAGGGCGACATGCTCCGCATCGACACCCGAACCGGCGACTACGTCACGCGCCTCCAGTGAGCCGATGAGCCCGGATCAGCCCACGCTGTGGGACGACGTGGCGACCGAGCGACCGACCGCCGCCCCCAGCACGCCCCCTTCCCGCGCCGCGCGGCCGGCGCCACGAATCCTGCGGGTCAGCGACCTCAATCGACAGGTGCGCGGCCTCCTCGACGCCGACCCGATGCTCGCCGACGTCTTCGTCGAGGGCGAGGTGAGCCAGCCCTCGTTTCCGCCCTCCGGGCACTGCTTCTTCACGCTGAAGGACGCGAACAGCCAGATACGTGCGGTCTGCTTCCGCGAGCAGCTAGAGCGCGCGACCGTGCGCCCGGTGCACGGCATGAACGTCATCTGTCGCGGCCGCGTGCGCGCCTACGAGCCGCAGGGCACCTACCAGCTGTACGTCGAGACCGTCACGCCCGCGGGCGCCGGGGACCTCCACGCCCGGTACGAGGCCCTTCGGGTCCAGCTGGCCGCCGCCGGCCTGTTCGAGGAAGCCCGCAAGCGGCCGATCCCCCGGTGGCCGCGCCGGATCGGCGTGGTCACCTCGCCGGTCGGCGCAGTGTGGCGCGACATCACCAACGTCCTTCGCCGACGCTATCCGCTGTGCGAGCTCGTCCTGTCGCCGAGCGTGGTGCAGGGCGTGACGGCGGCGCCGGCGATCGTCCGTGCGCTCCAGCGCCTCTACGCACAGGCCGACCTCGACACGATCATCCTCGCCCGCGGTGGTGGGTCGCTCGAGGACCTGTGGAGCTTCAACGACGAGCGCGTCGTCCGCGCCGTCGCCGACTCGCCCGTGCCGATCATCGTGGGTGTCGGCCACGAGTCCGACGTCACGCTCGCGGATTTCGCCGCCGACCTGCGTGCTCCGACGCCGAGCGCCGCCGCGGAGCTCGCCACGCCCGACGCGACGCAGCTCGCCACCATCCTCGGCCGGCTACGGGACCGCGCATCCAGCGCGCTGATGGGCTGGGCCACGCAGCGGCGACGGCTGCTCGACTCGGAGCGGCGCGCCCTGGTCGGCCTCGCTCCGGACTTCGACGCCGCGCGCCAGCGCACCGCGGACTACGTCGACCGCGCCGGCCGCGCCGTGGACGATCGCGTCCAGCGCCATCGGATGCTGCTCACGGCGGCGGGCGACTCGCTGCGGACGCTCTCGCCGGCGGCAACGCTCCAGCGCGGGTACGCGGTCGCGCGGATGGCCGACGGACGCATCGTGCGCGACGCGAAGGAGGTCTCGCAGGGGGACGAGCTGCGCGTGATCGTCGCGCGCGGCAGCGTGGACACCCGAGTCGAGCGCGTCCGCCCGGACGGGACGGAGGACCTGCTGGCATGAGCACGATCGACGACGCGCGCCTGGACGTCCTGAACGACGAGGAGCTCGCGCGCCGGCCGTTCGACGAGCTCGTGGCGGCGCTGCAGCAGACCGTGCAGCGCCTCGAGAGCGGCAGCGCCGGCCTCGAGGAGAGCATCAAGCTCTACAAGCAGGGCCTGCGCCTGCACGCCGCGTGCGACACGCGGCTGCGCGAGGCCGAGCTCACGATCACCGAGCTGGGGCGGCGCGGGGTGACCGGCGCGGAGCCGGAACCCGAAGCGGAGTCGGAGCCCGCCGCCGGCGAGTGACACGACGCGGGTCCCGTGCGTCCGAAGGGGCGTCCAGACCGTATCGGCCATATACTTTTTGACCATGCTCGAGACGATTCAGGAGCCCGGCGACCTCCGCGGCCTGTCGCCGGCGGAGCTCGAGGCGCTCGCTGCCGAGCTCCGAGACAAGATGATCCGCACCGTCCAGCGCACCGGCGGTCACCTGGCGAGCTCGCTCGGCGTGGTCGAGATCACGCTCGCGCTGCACCGGGTCATGGACTCGCCGCGCGACCGGATCGTGTGGGACACGGGGCACCAGGCCTACGCCCACAAGCTCCTCACCGGCCGCTCGGAGCGCTTCGACACGCTGCGCCAGGTCGATGGTATCGGCGGCTTCCCGCGTCGCTCCGAGAGCGAGCACGACGTCTTCGACGGCGGGCATGCCGGGACCGGGGTGAGCATCGGCGTCGGGCTGGCGGCTGCGCGGGACATGCTCGGGCCGACTGACCCCGCGCGGAGCCAGCGAATCGCGGTGTGCGTCGGCGACGCCGCCCTCGGCTCGGGGCTCACGATGGAGGCGCTCAACCACCTGGGGCATCGCAAGGACCCGATGCTCATCGTGCTCAACGACAACGAGATGAGCATCAGCCCATCGGTCGGCGGCCTTTCCACGCGTCTGAACAAGCTGCGCCTGTCGCGCGCCTACCAGGACACGAAGTCGGCCACCGTGCGAGCACTGCCCCGCGTGCCCGTCGTCGGCAAGCCCGCCTTCGACCTGCTGGCCTGGGCCAAGGAGGGTTTCAAGCGCAGCTGGGCCAAGGTCGGATTCTTCGAGGACATGGGCATCACCTACATCGGCGTGCTCGACGGGCACGACCTCCGCGAGCTCGAGGACGCCTTCGAGGCGGCCTTCCAGCTCCGCGCCCCGGTGCTCGTGCACGTGAAGACCACCAAGGGCAAGGGCTACGCACCGGCCGAGGAGGACAGCGTGAGCTTCCACGGCGCGTCGCTGCCACCCATCGACCTGTGCCTGATCGACCCGACCGAGGAGCCCCTGCCCGCCGCCTCGGCGCCCCAGCGCAAGGCGAAGACCTACACCCAGACGTTCGTCGAGGAGCTCATCCGCCACGCCGAGACCGATCCGCGCGTGTGCGCCATCACCGCCGGCATGCCGACCGGCACCGGGCTCATGCGCTTCGCGGACCGATTCCCGGAGCGCTTCTTCGACGTCGGTATCGCCGAGCAGCACAGCGTGACGATGGCCACCGGGCTGGCGCTCGCCGGCCTGCGACCGGTCGTCGCCCTCTACTCGACCTTCAGCCAGCGCGCGTTCGACGGCATGGTCCACGACGTCTGCCAGAACGACGTGCCGGTGCTCCTGGCGCTGGACCGATCCGGCCTCGTTGGCGAGGACGGCACCAGCCACCAGGGCATGTTCATGCTGCCGGCAATGCGCGCGCTGCCCAAGCTCGTCATCGGCTCGCCCAAGGACGAGCAGGAGATGCGAGACATGGTCGTCACCGCGCTCGGTCACGCGGGACCGGTGAGCCTGCTCTACCCGCGTGACGCCGGAGAGGACCTGGCTGACCGCGACGGTGCCCCGCTGGAGATCGGGCGCGGTGAGGTGCTTCGCTCCGGCACGGACCTGCTGATGGTCGGCTTCGGCCCGATTGTGCAACGCCTGCTCGTCGTCGCCCGTGACCTCGAGGCGTCGGGGCTCTCCGCCACCGTGGTCAACGGGCGCTGGGCGAAGCCACTGGACGAGGCCCTCATCGCCGAGCACGCGGCCGGCAAGCGGCTGGTGGTGTCCGCCGAGGAGTCGGCCGCCATGGGCGGGTTCGGCGACGGCGTCCTTGACGCGCTGAACCGAGCCGGCGTCCGCGTGCCGGTCCACAAGGTCGCGCTCGCCGAGGGCTTCGTGCACCACGGCGCAGTCGAGGACCTGCGACGCCAGCAGCGCATCGACGCGCCCGGCATCCTCGAGCAGGTCCGCGAAGCACTTCTCGCCGATGCGTCGGCACCGAAGCCGATGCGCTCGAAGGTGCCCGCCGCTTAGCATCGCTCCGTGGCACGCGTGCGGCTCGATCAGCTGCTCACCGAGCGTGGCCTGGCGCGGTCGCGGGCCGAGGCGCAGGCCCTCATCCTCGCAGGGGACGTGGTGCTCGAGGGTGCCGCAACGCGGCGCTTGAAGCCCGGCCAGCTCGTGGACGCGGAGGCCGGCCTCTCGATCGTCGAGCGCCCGCGCTGGGCGAGCCGCGCGGGAGCGAAGCTCGAGCACGCGTTGGATGCGTTCGGGATCGACCCGACGGGCCTGGCGTGCCTTGATGCTGGGGCATCCACCGGAGGCTTCACGGACGTCCTGCTTTCGCGCGGAGCTCGCGTCGTCTACGCCGTCGACGTCGGTCGGGCACAGTTGCTCGACCGGCTCCGGAACGACCCGCGGGTGGTGAGCATGGAACGCACGAACCTGCGCGAGCTGCGCGAGCTGCCGGAGCCGATCGACCTCGCCACGCTGGACCTGAGCTTCATCAGCCTTGGAGCTGTCCTCGGCAACGTCCGTGCGCTTCTGAGCCAGAGCGGCAGGGTGATCGCGCTCGTCAAGCCACAGTTCGAGGCGGGCCGCGAGGCCGTGCCGCGTGGCGGGGTCGTCCGCGATCCGGAGGTATGGGCGCGCGTGCTCGAGGAGGTCGCAGAGGCGGCGGCCCGGGCGGACCTGCATGCGCATCGGGCCATCGGCTCGCCGATCTCCGGTGGCGACGGCAACATCGAGTTCCTCGTCGACCTGCGCCAGGAGCCCGCCCGCGCCGATGGCTACTCCCGCAGCGTGGCCGACGCGCTCGCAGGCGTCTGAGGCGAACGGGGCGTACCACGCGCGTACTACGATCAGCGCCGTGAAGCGCAGAGTGGCGGCTGTGCCGCAGGTCGAACAGCTCGGGATTGGCTTCGAGGGCATCGAGGTCATCCCGCCCCGCGTCCATGAGCCCTCCGCGGACACCATGCGGCAGATCGTCAGCCTGCGGATGCCGGATGGCCTGATCGCCCGCCTCGAGGAGGCTGCCGAGGCACGTGGCGTGTCGCCCTCGAGCCTGATGCGGGCCCTCATCGCGGCAGGGCTGGACCGCTCCTATGCCGCCCTGAGCGAGCCAAGCGACCTCGCCGCCGAGCTCACCGAGCTGCGGCGCAGCGTCGATCGCATCGCCGCGCGCCTGGAAGGCACCGCCGAAGCCGTAGACGGATGAAGCGCATCGGCTTCGTCTGGAACCCGTATAGCGAGCACGTCCCCGAGCTCCTGGGGCGGGCCCGAGAATGGTGCGCCGCACACAAGGTGGAATCGTGGGACGCCCCCGGCGACGCCACCGAGAAGATTGGCGAGGCACTGGATACGACCGACCTCGTCTGCGTGCTCGGCGGCGATGGAACCTTCCTGAGGACGGCCCGCGCCATCGGCGGTTCGGGTGTGCCGGCGCTGGGGGTCAACCTGGGACGCATCGGCTTCCTCGCCAAGGTCGAGCCGGAAGGGCTGGAGGGTGCGCTCGACCAGGTGGCGGCCGGGGACTACACCGTGGAGGACCGGTTCCGGATCTCGGCCACCCTGGTGCGCGCGGACGGGAGCAAGGACGCGCACGCCTGCCTGAACGAGGTGGTCGTGGCGCGCGGGAGCCGCGTGCGGATGATCCAGCTCGAGGTCGAGGTCTCCGGCTCGCACCTCGCGACGTACGTGGCGGACGGCGTGGTCGTTGCGACTCCCACCGGGTCCACGGCCTACAGCTTCAGCGCCGGTGGCTCCGTCCTGGACCCGAGGCTGCGCAACATGGTCATCACGCCGGTCGCCGGCTACCTGTCGCCGCTCCACAGCGTCGTGGCGGGGGAGGATCACGAGGTGCGCATCACGGTGCGCGAGGCGATCGACGGGGCGCTCGTGAGCGTCGACGGGCAGCTTGACCTGCCGATCGCCGTCGGTGACCGCGTTGAGGTCCGGGCGCTGGACGAGCCGCTCCGCATGATCCAGCTCGCCGGCAGCACGCCGTTCTACGACCTGCTGCGCACCAAGGCCTCCCTCCTTCCGTACTGACCGATGAGAGACCGATGGCACTCCGAGAGCTGACGGTCGAGAACCTCGCCGTCGTCGAGTCGGTGCGGCTGCGTCTGTCTCCAGGCTTTACGGTCCTCACCGGCGAGACGGGCGCCGGGAAGTCGCTGGTGGTGGACGCAGTGGCGCTCGCCCTCGGAGCCCGCGCGAGCGGAGACCAGGTCCGATCCGGGACCGATGCGGCACGCGTGGAGGCGATCTTCGACGCCCCGGCGCCGCTTGACGAGGACCCGCTGGCAGACGTGCTGGCCGAGGGCGACGGCGTGGCGATCGTGCGGCGTGAGGTCGGCGCCGACGGCCGCTCGCTGGCACGCGTCAACGACCGGGCGGTGACGGTCGGCAGCCTGGCGGGGCTGGGCGGTCGGCTCGGCGAGATCCACGGCCAGCACGAGCAGCAGCGGCTCCTGGAGCCCGCGCGCCAGCTCGCCCTGCTCGACGCGTACGGCGACCTTGCGGGGCAGGCAGCCGACGTGGCGGAGCGGCACCACGCGTGGCGCTCCACCGTGGCGGCGTCGGCGGAGCTCCTCACCGACGCGCACGAGCTCGAGCGCCGCCGGGAGCTGCTGCGGCACCAGGTGGACGAGATCGGTGGGGCGGCGCCCAGGTCGGGCGAGGACGTCGAGCTCGAGGCGCAGCTGCGCGCCGCACAGCATGCCGAGACGATCGCGCGCAGCGCCGCGGATGCCGTCGCCGCCCTGCGGGACGAGTCGGGCGCCACCGAAGGGTTGAGCGTGGCTGAGCGTGGGCTCGTCGCGGCGGCCCAGCACGACGACCGGTTCGCGCCACTCGCCGACCGAGCCGCCGCCCTCGCCGCCGAGTCGGCGGAGCTGGCGCGTGACGCCGCGTCGGCGGCGGAGGGGATCGACCTTGACCCGGCAACCCGCGCGGCGGCCGAGGAGCGGCTGGCCCTGCTCTACGACCTGCGGCGCAAGTACGGCGACTCGCTGGAGTCGGTGGTGGCCTTCGGCGAAGCCGCCTCCGCCGAGCTGACGCGCCTGGAGGACCAGGAGGGCGAGCGCGAGCGGCTGCGGGCCGAGGAGGCGGAGCGCCGTACGGCGCTGGATGAGGCCGCGGCCGCCCTCTCGACCGCGCGCCGCTCGGCCGCCGAGCAGCTGAGCGCGGCGGTCAACGGCGAGCTCGCGCCGCTCGGTCTGCCGTCTGGGTCGTTCGGGATCGACGTCGAGGCGGTCGAGGTCGGCCCGCACGGGGCGGATCGCATCACCTTCACGTTCGCCCCGAACCCGGGAGAGCCGGCGCGGCCGCTTGGGCGGATCGCGTCGGGCGGTGAGGCGAGCCGCCTGTCGCTGGCGATCAAGGTCGTCCTGGCCGCGGCGGACGAGACGCCGCTGCTCGTGTTCGACGAGGTGGATGCCGGCGTCGGCGGCCGCAACGCGGCGGCGCTGGGGGAGCGCCTGCGGACCCTGAGCCGCTACCACCAGGTGCTGTGCGTGACGCACCTCGCCCAGGTGGCCGCGCACGCGGATGCCCACGTGCGCGTCGGGAAGCGGGTGAGCGGCGGACGGACGGTCACCGAGGCGAAGGAGCTCACGCCGGAGGAGCGCACCGCCGAGCTGGCGGCGATGCTCGCCGGAGAGGGCGCCGGTGACGAGGCGCTCGCCGCCGCGGAGGCGCTGCTCCGCGCGGCCACGTGAGCGCCGATCCTCGCCTCACCGACGCGGTGGACGCGTTCCTCCTCGAGCTCCGCGTGGAGCGTGGCCTCTCGCCCCTCACGATCGAGGCATACCGCCGCGACCTCGGCCAGTTCGCGGAGCACGCCGGCACGCGCTGGACGAACGACCCGGGGCCGCTCATCGACTTCGTCGCGGCGCTCCAGCGACGCGCCTCGCGTCGCAGCACCCAGGCGCGCAAGTCGGCGGCGGTGCGCAGCTTCTACGCCTTCGCCCTGCGCGAGGGCCACGCCACGCGCGACGTGCCCGCGCTCGTCGACGCGCCGCGTCCGGGGAGCTACCTCCCCGACGTGCTGGCGCCCGACCAGGTCGTCGCGATCCTCGACGCTCCGCCGGCGGACGACCTCATCGGCATCCGCGACCGCGCGATCCTGGAGGTCCTGTACTCGTGCGGGCTGCGCGTGAGCGAGCTCGTCGGCCTCGACACCGATCGGGTCGACCTGGGAGCGCAGCAGCTGCGCGTCATCGGCAAGGGCAACAAGGAGCGGCGGGTGCCGATGGGCGACGAGGCCCGCGAGCGGCTGCATCGGTACCTCTCCGGCCCACGGGCCGAGTGGACGGCCGGACGGCCGACGCCGGCGGTCTTCGTGGGGAGACGCGGGAAGCGGCTGTCGCGCGAATCGGTCTGGACGCTGGTGAAGCGCTGGACGGCTGCTGCCGGGGTGACCGAGCGGGTCTCGCCGCACACGTTCAGGCACAGCTTTGCGACGCATCTGCTCGAGGGCGGAGCCGATCTGCGGGTGGTTCAGGCCCTCCTCGGCCATGCTAGCATCAGCACGACCCAGCTCTACACGCACCTGACCGGCGAACGCGTCCGCGAGGTATACGCGAGGGCGCACCCGAGAGCCTGAAGGCAGTTCGCAGCGCAGCGCACGGAGGCCCATTGAGTTACGCGCGCAACCTCCTCAGCCGTGGCGAGGAGGTGGTCTACGAGAGCCGCCAGCACTGGTTCGCGGTCATCGCCCGCACCTGGCTGTGGCTCCTCATCGCCGTCATCGCGCTCGCCGTGGTGATCTTCCTCATCTCCGGCGACCAGCCGATCCTCGGCAGCGCGGAGTTCGACCAGATCGTCACGATCGTCGCGATCGTCGCCCTGCTCCTCGCCTTCGTCCTGGTGGGCTACGTCCTCTGGGACTGGCGCAACCAGGAGTGGCTGATCACCACGCGTCGCGTCATCCGCGCCGAGGGCGTGCTCAACAAGGAGATGTCTGACTCGGCGCTCGAGAAGATCAACGACGCTCGGCTCGAGCAGAGCCTCTTCGGCCGCATCTTCGGCTACGGGACCCTCGACATCCTCACCGCCGCCGAGGAAGTGGGCGGGGCGAGCATCGCCGACTTCCCGATGATCGCCGACCCGGTCGCCTTCAAACGAGCGATGCTCGACCAGAAGGAGATGCTCGAGCGTCCCGACCTCGCGCGCCCGCGCTACCAGCGCCAGGGGCAGCAGCCCGAGATGCAGCGGGCCGAGGCCATGCCCGCACGCGCCGGTTCGGACCGCGTGGCGCTCCACCCGGAGGATGCTCCGGAAGCCGATGCGGTCGCGGCACCACCCCCACCACCGCCTCAGCCGGAGGCGGCGGAGGACGTGAGCCCGACCGACCCGCTGGGCGAGACCCTCGAACGACTTGCGGCGCTGCGCGACCGCGGGCTCATCACCCCCGAGGAGTACGACGCGAAGAAGCGCGAGATCCTGGAGCGCATGTAGGTGGCCGATGCACCGCCCGGAGGACGCTCCGGCGGCGTGACCGGAGCGGAGCTCGACCAGCGCATCCAGGAGGCCACCCAGTCCATCCGCGAGCGCCTCGCGACGCGCCCCGAGCTCGGCCTCGCCGCGGATCGTCGCCGTCCTGGGCTCCGGCCTCGGGGGCGTGGCCGAGCTGCTCGACCCGGAGCCGCGGGTCCGCGTTCCTGTACCGTGACATCCCGCACGTCCCCGGGTCGGCCGTGGAGGGCCACGCCGGCGAGCTCATCGCCGGGCCGGTGGGCGGGGTCCCCGCGATCCTGCTGTCAGGGCGCGCGCACCCGTATGAGGGCTACTCGCACGCCGAGTCGACGCTCCTCCTGCGCGCCGTGATCGCGCTCGGCCCGGAGCTGCTGATCCTCACCAACGCCGCGGGCGGGCTGGATCCCGCGTTCGAGCCGGGCGACGTGATGCTCATCAGCGACCACATGAACCTCTCGGGGGACAACCCGCTGCTGGGTCCGAACCTCGACCGGTTCGGACCCCGCTTTCCGCCGATGACCGACGCGTACGACCCCCAGCTGCGCGCGGCGGCACGGGAGGCGGCGGCAGCGGACCGGCGTCGAGCTGCGGGAGGGCGTGTACGTGATGCTGGCCGGACCGTCCTACGAGACGCGGGCGGAGATGCGGATGCTCCGCGGCCTCGGTGCGGACGCCGTGGGCATGTCGACGGCCCACGAGACGATCGTGGCGCGCCACGCGGGCGTCCGCGTGCTCGGCTTCAGCCTCATCACGAACAAGGCGACCGACGACGTCGAGGCCGGCGCGACCCACGACGAGGTCATCGAGGTCGGCCGCATCGGCGGGGAGCGGCTCGTCCGGCTCCTGGGTGACCTCCTGCCGCGCCTCGCCTGACGGGGCCGACCATGCTGTTCTTCGACTTCACCGCCGCGCAGATCGCCGGGATCGTGGTGGCGCTCGTCATCGGCATCACCTTCCACGAGTTCAGCCATGCGCTGATCGCGGACGTCCTCGGGGACCATCGGCCGCGTGCGATGGGTCGCGTGAGCCTCAATCCGGCCGCCCACATCGACCCGGTGGGGGCGCTCGTGTTTCTCATCGCGGGGTTCGGCTGGGGCCGCCCGGTGATGGTGAACGTGTATGCCCTGCGCCCGGGTCGCATCGGCATGGCGATGGTCGCGGCCGGCGGGCCGGTCGCGAACCTTCTCGTCGCGCTCGTCGCGGCGATCGGTGCGCGGATCCTCGACATCGCCGGCATCGAGGGGCTGGCCCGCGAGATCTCGGTCTGGATCGTCTACTACAACGTCCTGCTCGCCATCTTCAACCTCATCCCGATCCCGCCGCTGGACGGGTACAACGCGCTCCTCGCCTTCCTGCCGCCGCGTGCCGCGTTCACGGTCCAGCGCTACGCGCCGTACGGGATCATCGTGCTGCTCGTGCTGATTCTGCTGCCGAACAGCCCGCTCGGGGTCCTGCTGGGTCTCGCCTCCCCGGTCACCCGGGCGCTCGTCGGTGCGTAGGGTCGGGCAGTTCGTTGCGCACGTCCGCGCGGGCGTGGCGCCGGAGGAGGAGGCATTCGCGCGCCGGACGCTCCCCGCGCGCGCGTGGACCGTCTTCGCCGGCATGCCCGTCGCGGACCGCCGGCACGCGCTGGACGTCGTCGAGCGCCTTGGTGGCGGATGGCCACGACTCGCCCGACCTGCTCGCCGCGGCGCTCCTGCACGACGCGGCCAAGGGCACTCGCATGCGCCTCTGGCATCGTGTCGCGGGCGTTCTGCTCGAGGCGCTCGCGCCGAGCCTGCTTCATCGACTGGCCGTTGCCGACGCGTCGTCTTGGCGCCATCCGTTCTGGCTCTACCTCCACCACGGTCCGATGTCGGCTGAGCTCGCCGAACGGGCTGGATGCACGCCTGCCACGGCACGCCTGATCCGCGGCGCGGCCAGCGGTGAGCCCGAGGCGCAGCTTCTGCGGGCGCTGAGGGCGGCCGATGACGCATCCTGAGCCGATGCAGCCCGTCGCGATCGTCCCCGACGCCCTCGTGCCGCGTCGCCATCGGCGATCCGGAGTTCACCGTGGCGCTGCCCGTCTTCGAGGGGCCGCTCCAGCTGCTGCTGCACCTCATCGAGTCGCGTGAGCTCGACGTGCTGAGCGTCCCGCTCGCCGAGGTGGCCGACGCGTACGTGGCCCACCTGGCGCGCCATCCGGTCGATCCGGTCAACCTGTCGGAGTTCGTCTCCATCGCGGCGCACCTCATCCTCCTCAAGTCTCGGCGGATGCTGCCCGCGGAGCCGATGCCTCCCGTGCCGGACGCGAGCGACGAGCCCGACGAGGAGGAGCTCCGGCGCCGGATTCTCGAGTACCGCGCGCTGCGCGACGCGGCCGTGGCGCTCGGCGAGCGCGATGGCGTCGCTCCGGTCGTCCATCGCGAGCCCCGCGAGAGCGACCTGCCCGAGGCGCCGGTCGAGCCGATGCCGGCCACGCTCCTCGCCGACGCCCTCGATCGCCTCGCCTCGATCCCGGAGCCCGAGCCGCCCCCCGCGGAGGTCGTCCCGCGCGAGATCACCATCGGCCAGCAGATCGTCGTCCTGCTCGAGGCCCTCTCCGGCGGCGGGCGGGTCGTGCTGCAGACCATCCTCACCCGATGCCGGTCGCGCACCGAGGCCGCGGTGA
Organism: uncultured Chloroflexia bacterium; assembly: GCA_963840205.1. GTDB lineage: Bacteria > Chloroflexota > Limnocylindria > QHBO01 > QHBO01 > JACDBZ01. The sequence continues at coordinate 112,274 of CAWIXZ010000007.1, read as the reverse complement.
TGTTCCTCGCCACGCTGGAGCTCGTCCGCAGGCGGCAGGCCGTCGCGGAGCAGGGCGAGCCCTTCGGGCCGATCGTGATCGAGGCGCTGCCCGAGGTGGCTCGGTGAACGGCGAGGGCCCACCGGACGACCTCGGCACCTTCTACGAGGCGCTCCTCTTCATCGCCGAGCGCCCGCTCACGACGGCCGAGCTCGGCGACCTTGCGTCCGTGCCCCGGCTGCAGGCCGAGGGCGCGCTCGCGGCGCTCGGCGAGCGCCTTGACGAGGACGAGCGCGGCATCCGCCTGCAGCGAAACGACGACGCGTGGCAGCTGGTCACCGCGCCGGAGGCCGGCGCGCGGCTCGCGGCCTACGCGTCGCGCGAGGAGGCGCGCATCTCGCCGGCCGCGCTCGAGGCGCTCGCGGTCGTCGCATACCGCCAGCCCTGCACCCGCGGCGACGTCGAGCGGGTCCGCGGCGTTGACTCCGACTACGTGATCCGGTCGCTGCTGCACAGGCGATTGATCGCGGAGGTCGGACGGCGCGACACGCCGGGAAGGCCCGCGGTCTTCGGCACCACGTTCGAGTTCCTCGAGCGCTTCGGCCTCACCTCGCTCGACGAGCTGCCCCCACTCTCGAGCGGCGCGGCGCAGCTGGCGGCCAGCGGCGCTCACGAGCCGGCCGATGGCGGGTGAGCGGCTCCAGAAGCTGATCGCGCGCGCAGGGCTCGCCTCACGGCGCCGCGCCGAGGAGCTCGTGACGGCGGGTCGCGTGACGGTGAACGGCAGCGTGGCCTCGATCGGCGACTCGGCCGACCCGGCTCGGGACCGGATCGAGGTCGACGGCCGCCCGCTGGCGGCCGCATCGGCTCCGCGCTATCTCGCGGTCTACAAGCCGCGGGGCTTCCTGAGCTCGGCGCACGATGAGCGTGGCCGCCGTTCCGTGGTCGGTCTCGTTGACGCCCAGGGCGAGCGGCTGTGGCCGGCCGGCCGCCTGGACGTCGAATCGGAGGGCCTGATGCTCCTCACGAACGACGGGGACTGGGCCAACCGCGTGCTTCATCCGCGGTACGGGACGGTGCGCGAGTACGCGGCGCTGGTCTCGCCGCCGCCCGGGCGAGGCGACCTTCAGCGACTCCGGACCGGCGTCGAGCTCGACGACGGCACCGCCCGGCTCCTCGAGGCGCGCTTCGAGCTGCCGCCACCGGAGGTGGAGCGCCACGGGGAGGAGAGCGGCGCGTGGCTCCGCGTTCGAATCGGCGAGGGGCGCAAACGCGAGGTGCGTCGGTTGTTCGCGGCGATGGGCTTCGACGTGGAACGGCTGGTGCGGACCCGGATCGGCGCGCTCGCCCTCAGCGGCCTGCGCGAGGGCCGATGGCGGCCGCTGCGGCCCTCCGAGGTCGCGGCGCTGGTACGCAACGAGACGCGCGCATGACGGTGACCGTGGCGATCGACGGCCCGTCGGGGGCCGGCAAGAGCACGGTGGGGCACGCGCTCGCGAGGGAGATCGGCGCCAACTTCGTGGACACCGGGCTCATGTACCGGGCGCTCACCCTGGCGGCCGTGGAGTCGGGCGTGGACATCGACGACGGCATGGCGCTCGGGATGCTCGCCGCGGAGCGCCGCATCGACGTGGAGCGGCCGCGTCCCGACCAGACCGACCGGCTGGAGACCGTGCTGCTGGACGGTCGAGACGTGACGACGGAGGTGCGCGAGCCGCGCATCGATCGCCTGGTGAGCGCGGTCAGCCGGCACGCCGAGGTGCGCGACGCGATGCTCGGCCTCCAGCGAGCGGCGGCCAAGCGCGGGTCCACCGTGATGGTCGGGCGCGATATCGGCACCGTGGTCCTGCCGGACGCGACGCTCAAGGTGTTCCTGGTCGCAGATCCCGAGGTCCGCGCCGCCCGACGCGCAGCGGAGATGGGGGAGCCGGGCCGCGCGGAGGAGTACCTCGCCGAGATCCAGCGCCGCGACGAGCTCGACTCGGGCCGCGCGCTGGCGCCACTGCGCATGCCCGACGACGCGATGGTCATCGACACCGGCAGGCTCGACGTGGACGCCTCGGTGGCGGCGATCAGGGATCGGCTGTCGGCGACCGCGCGCTCGTGAAGGGCGAGTGGTTCTACCACCCCGGCACCGCCATGGCCGGCTGGGCTGTGAAGCTCGTCGGCGGTGCGCGCATCGAGGGCATCGAGCACCTCCCGCGCGAGGGCCCCTTCATCCTCGTCGCCAACCACTGCTCCCACGCCGATCCGCCGCTGCTCGGCTGGGCGACCGGGCACCAGATCGGCCGTGTCGTCCACTTCATGGCGAAGGACGAGATGCAGCGCTGGCCCGTCCTCGGATGGTTCGCCGCGCGCGGCGGCGTGTTCTTCGTGCGCCGCGGGGAGGGCGACCGTGCCGCCCAACGATTGGCGCTGGACCTTCTCGCCCAGGGCAAGCCGATCGCGATCTTCCCCGAGGGCACCCGCTCGCGGGATGGCCGCATGCGCGAGGCGCGCTCGGGAGCCGCGCTGCTCGCCATTCGGTCGGGAGCGCCCGTCGTGCCGGTCGGGATCGCCGGCACGCATCGGATCTTTACAGGCCGCTGGAGGCTGCCGCACCGCACCCGAATCACCTTTCGGATCGGTCAGCAGTTCACGCTCGGCCACCAGCCCAGCGGCCGGATCGACCGCGACGCGCTTGCCGCGGGGACGCAGCGGATCGCCGACGAGATCGCCGCGATGCTCCCGCCCGCGCAGAGGCCGCTGAAGGAGCCTGCCGCCTCTCCCTCCTAGAATGGAGGTGAGATGACCACCGCCACGAGGCCCGACGTCCGAATCGCCGAGCGCGCCGGCTTCTGCTACGGCGTGCGCCTCGCGATCGACAAGGCGAAGCACGCCGCGACCGAGGGCAAGGAGGTCACGACGCTCGGGCAGCTGGTCCACAACCCCGGCATCAAGGCCGACCTGTCGGACCGCGGCATCCGGACCGCCGACCTCGCCGACGAGGTCGAGGGCGGCACGCTCGTCATCCGCGCCCACGGCGTGCCGAAGGACGAGTTCGACAAGGTCCGCGGCAAGGAGACGCTGGAGGTCATCGACGCCACCTGCACCTGGGTGCTCCAGAGCCAGAAGGCCGCTCGGGAGCTCGCGGAGGCGGGCTACACCGTCTGCATCATCGGCCACGAGGACCACCCCGAGGTGAAGGGCGTCCGCTCGTATGCCGGCGAGAAGCACGTCGTGGTTGACGACATGGACCGATCCACCTGGGAGCGCGTGCCGCGCACGAAGAAGATCGGCGTCCTCTCGCAGTCCACGATCCTGCCGACCAAGCTCGAGGAGTTCGCCGCATTCTGCCTGCGCCGCGCCCACGACCTGCGGGTCGTCAACACCGTGTGCCCGGTGACGCTCACGCGCCAGGACGACTCGGTGGCGCTCGCGCGCGAGGTTGACGCGATGATCGTGGTCGGCGGCAAGAACAGCTCGAACACCAAGGAGCTCGCGGTGAAGTGCAGTGAGATCCTGGCGGATACCGTTCACGTCGCCGACGCGGACGAGCTCGAGGCGGAGCACGCGTCCTGGATCCGCGGGAAGGCGCGCATCGGCATCACGGGAGGCACCTCGACCCCGGAGCTCGACCTCGAGGAGGTTCGGGAGCGCGTCTACGCTCTCACCGCCTAGGTGTGGCAACTCATCCGGCGGTCGACCGGTAATGGCTGATCCAACGCTCGAGGCGGCCCTCGATGCCGCACGTACCTATTGCGGCGCGGTCGACCAGCGTCGGGAGATGGCACTCGAAGAATTTATGGTGGCTGTGCACCGGGCAGCATCGACCTTCTACGCCGCCGTGTTGGCGCTGCCAGATATGACTCCGCCCGAGGCTAGCTACCCGGATCGCTGGCCGGAAGTGGCGTCCGTGGCTCTGTATCACGACCTTCGGGACCTTCTCGGGCCATTGGATCACTACCGCGAGGTATTCAATCCGTACGAAGACGAGAGCCAGCCGGTCGATGGTTCTTTGGCGGACGGCATCGTCGCCCTGTACGGTGCTGCGGTCACTGCGATGAGCATCGCTGACCGGGCAACGCTCACCGACGCTGCTTTCGGCCTCCAGCTTGAGTTCCGCATTCACTCCGGACACCACGCCGTTGACCTGTTGCGTGCGATCCACGCGCACCGGTTCTATCCGCTCTAGCGAATGGGCATCGACTCCCCCGTGAGATCGGCCCAGCACCCCAAGCTGGCGCGGTATCGGCCCTGGCTGCTCGCGGCGGCCGCCTACAACCTTGTCTGGGGGTCGCTCACCGTCCTCGTGCCGACCGCGCTCTGGGACCTCATCGGAGCACCGGCGCCGAACTACCTCGGCATCTGGCAGGTCACCGGGCTCTTCGTGCTCCTCTTCGGGATCGGCTACTGGTGGGCCGCGCGCGATCCGTTCCAGCACCGACACCTCGTCGTCATCGGGCTCATCGGGAAGGTCCTGGGGCCGATCGGCTTCGTGTGGGCGTTCGCGTCCGGCGACCTGCCGCTGGCCTTCGGGCTCACGATCGTGACCAACGACCTGATCTGGCTCCCGGCCTTCATCGGCTTCGCGCGCGACGCGGCGAGGCTGTCGGGCGGCTGGCGCGCGCTGCTGGCGGGGACCTGATCCTCAGCTCGTGAGCTCGTTCAACACTCTGCCCAGCCGGCGGCGAAGCAGGCCGTACGAGAGGTGCTCACGGCCGATCTCGAAGTTGTGGCGTGCGTTGTCGCGGATCCGGCGCGGGTTCGAGAGGAGCGCCTTGACCTCCGCGACGGTCTCTTCCGTGATGGCGCCGTCGATCTCGATGAAGCGCAGCCCCAGCGGTCGGATGTCCGAGTCGTACACCGGATACCGGTTCACGAGGACGGGGACGCCGTAGAAGACCGCCTCGATGAGGGCGTTGCCGAACCCCTCGTACAGGCTGGGGTAGGTGATGAGATCCGCGGCGAGGTACGCGTCGTGGAGGGAGTGCGCGGGCCGGATCGGCTTGCCTTCGTGATCCGGCGCGAAGCGATCCGCGGAGTAGGAGAGCCGCACGCCCTGCTTCCTGGCCTGGCGCTCGAGATCGACGAGATAGTCCAGCCCCTCGTCACCCGCCGGGGACGTGATGAGCAGCACCGCGTCCGCGTCCTTCAGCCGTCCGACGAGCTCGATCGCGAGCTCGATTCCCTTGCGCGGCACGACTCGCGTCGGCTGCACGACGAGCAAACCGCGCTCGCCCATCCCCAGCTCCCGGCGCAGGTTACGACGCACGGCGGGATGCGTTCGCGGCCGGCCGGGGCTGAAGTCGAACACGTTCGGCACCACGATCGACTTGAGGCCGCGGCGCCGTTTCAGCTCGGCGGCGGCGAGGCTGTTGATGCTCACGTGGCGCACCCAGGGCAGGTCAGGCGGAAACGCCTCGTCCAGGACCTCCGGCACCACGCAGGTCGCGAAGCGCTCCCGCTCCCACCAGAAGTCGTGGTGGTGGCCGATCGCCGGCAGCCGCCGCTCCTCGACCATCCGGCGCAGGGCCACGCCGAGCGGGAGGTGCATCGGGATGGCCCAGGCGTTCTCGACGATCAGCGCGTCGAGCGCATTGCGCCCCGCCCAGTCGTGGAGCACCGGCAGCAGCTGCTCCGCCAGGCGGTCGATCTCTGCCCGGACCGCCACGGGATCGCTGTGCGGGTCGAAGGCCGCCGCGGTCACCCGCTCCGCCGGCGCCCATGCGAAGTGCATCGGCGGCACGAGGCGGGCCTGGTAGCGCAGCGCGTCCACCTCTCCGGCGCACAGGCGCAGCTCGTGGCCCATGCCGTCGAGGACGGCCTCCCACTTCGCGGTCTCGAAGGTGACGCCGTCCACCCCTGCCAGCCGCGTGGCGGCGATGCCGATCTTCACGCACCGATCCTATCGGCTGCGACGGCCGCGACGGCCCCTCGGGCTACACTCGGCCGATGTCCTCCCTCCCGGTCGTCGCCATCGTCGGCCGCCCGAACGTCGGCAAGAGCACGCTCTTCAACCGGCTCGTCGGCGAGCGCGTCGCGATCGTCGAGGACCTGCCCGGGACGACGCGCGATCGCGTGTATGGCACCTCGGACTGGAACGGCCGCAGCTTCACGCTGGTCGACACCGGTGGGCTCGAGATCGAGCCGGGCACCCACATAGAGGAGCGCGTGCAGGACCAGGCGCGCGTTGCGGTCGAGGAAGCCGATCTCATCCTCTTCGTGGTCGACGCCCACGCGGGCCTGGCGCCACTGGACCACGAGGTGGCCGACCGCCTGCGAAGAGCCGATGCGCCCGCGATCCTGGTGGTCAACAAGGCCGACAACCCGCAGCGCGAGACCGAGGCGGCCGAGTTCTACGCGCTCGGCTTCGACCCGTTCATCACGGTGAGCGCGCAGCACGGCCGCAACACCGGAGACCTCGCCGACCTCATCGTCGAGCGCCTTCCGCCGCCGACCGAGGCGGAGGCGGCGGCATCGGTTCCGGACCAGGAGTTCACCGAGGAGGAGCTGGCCGAGCTCGCGGAGGCCGACCTCGGCCCGCCGCGGGTCGCGATCGTCGGGCGGCCGAACACCGGGAAGTCCACCTTCGTGAACCGGGTGCTCGGATCCGAGCGGATGATCGTGTCCGAGACGCCGGGCACCACGCGCGACCCGATCGACACCACCATCGAGCTCGACGGCGAGCCGATGATCCTCGTCGACACGGCCGGCATCCGTCGTCGCGGGGCGATCGAGCGCGGAGTGGAGCGCTACAGCGTGCTGCGCAGCATGAAGGCGATCGACGCCGCGGACGTCGCGATCGTGATGACCGATGCGACCGAGGGCTACACGGCCCAGGACGCGCACGTCGTCGGCTACGTGCTCGAGGCGTTCAAGGGGATCGTGCTCGTCATCAACAAGTGGGACGCGGTCGAGAAGGACGAGAACACCGCCGACGCGTGGCTCAAGCGCCTGCGGCGCGAGGCGCCGTACCTCGTCTGGGCCGACATCGTCTTCGCCTCCGCCCTCACCGGCCAGCGCGCGGAGCGCATCCTGCGCGAGGCTCGCCGCGTCGCCGAGGAGCGCTACCGCCGCATCCCGACCGGTGAGCTCAACCGGGTCGTATCCGATGCCGTCCGGGCGCACCCGCCGTCGCACGTCCGCAACCGGCTGCCGAAGATCTTCTACGCCACCCAGGTCGGCGTCGCCCCGCCCACGTTCGTCGATCTTCGTCAACGACCCGGCGATCATCCACTTCTCGTACAAGCGCTACCTCGAGAACCGCATCCGGGCCGAGTACGGCTTCCTGGGGACGCCGATCCGCCTCATCCTCCGCCAGCGCGAGTCCGAGGACGCCGCTCGCCGCTCCGCGCGCCCGCGCCGCAAGACGGCCGCGGCCCGCCGCAAGCGTTGACCGGCGCGAACGGTCGCGATTCACATCAGGCGTGTGTTATGCGCGGCGTACAGCCAGTGGAGCGTTCAAGTTCACGCCTCGTGTGAATCCGGACGCGTCAGAGCCCGTTGGCGGCGGCTAATGGTTGCCTGGTGTGAATCTGGACGTTTCGCGGGCACAGCACGGGGCGAGCGTTGACGCCTCGCATACGCTCGGCGCCATGACGGACCAGATCGGGGTGATCGGCGCGGGCGCCTGGGGCACGACGATCGCCGTGCTCCTCGCCGACGCCCAGCGTCCGGTGAGCCTGTGGACGCACAGCACCGAATCGGCCGAGCGCCTGGCCCAGGACCGCACCAACGAGCGCTATCTCCCCGGCGTGGTCTTTCCCCCCAACGTCCGGATCGCGACCGACGACGCGTACCTGGCCGAGCCGCATCGGTTCTACGTCCTCGCCGTGCCCTCGGCGCACGTCCGCGAGACGCTTCGCGCCATAGGTCCTCGCCTCCATCCTGACGCGCCGATCCTCTCGGTGGTCAAGGGCATCGAGCAGGGCACGTTCCGGCGCATGAGCGAGGTCGTCGCGGAGGAGCTCCCCGGGCGGCGCGTGGCGGCGCTGTCGGGACCGAACCTCGCGCGCGAGATCGCCGCGCGGCAAGCCCGCGGGGTCCGTGATCGCGCTCGGACGACCCCGACCTGGCGGCCGAGCTCGCCGCCGTGCTCAGCAGCGAGCGCTTCCGCGTCTACACCAACCCCGACCTCATCGGCGTCGAGCTGTGCGGCGCGCTCAAGAACGTCGTCGCCCTCGCGGCCGGCATGGTGGACGGCCTGGGATTCGGCGACTCCGCCAAGGCGGGCATCATCACGCGCGGCCTCGCCGAGATGACGCGGCTCGGCGTCGCGGCGGGTGCCCACCCGCTCACGTTCGCCGGGCTCGCGGGCGTGGGCGACCTCATCGCCACGTGCATGTCGCCGCTGTCGCGCAACCGGCGCGCGGGCGAGCTGATCGCCTCGGGTGTTCCGTGGCCGGAGGCGGGGGAGCGGCTCTCCGGCGTCGCTGAGGGCGTGTGGACCGTCGACGGCGCGCTCGGGCTCGCGGCGACGCACGGCGTCGAGATGCCGATCGCCGACCGGGTGCGCGCCGTCGTCTTCGACCACCAGCCGCCGATGGCGGCCGTAGCCGAGCTCATGTCACGCAGCCCGAAGGACGAGCTCGCCACCCTGGCGCCTTAGCCCGCGCTTACCCGTTAGCGGCGCCGGACCGATCGGGAGGCCACCAGGACCGCTGGGAGCGTGCCGAGACTGGCCTACCAGCAGGAAGGTCCAGGATCAAGACGACCAGGATGCCGATGAGCGCGCCAGCGACGGCTGCGCCGATCACGACCAAGAGCTGCTGCTGATCGTCCACGCCATCAGTATCCTTCGGAGCGGCGCCCGACTCGCGGGTTCCGTGGCGCTCGGGGCGCTCGGTATACTGGCCGCCTCGGTCGGGGCGTAGCGCAGCCTGGTAGCGCACCTGAATGGGGTTCAGGAGGTCGAAGGTTCGAATCCTTTCGCCCCGACCACTACTCGCCGCGGCGTCCCTTTTCCTCCTGCTCGACGGCCTCGTCCCAGACGACGCTGTGCAGCTCGCGCTCAAGCCGGCGGCGCTCCTTGGCCGCACTCTCTCGGTCTGCTGCCGCCCTCGCGCGATCCGACGCGGCACGCTTGCGATCGGACGCGGCACTCGTTCGGATGCGCTCGTACTTGTCGGCAAGTGAGGCATCCGACTCCGCGAGGAAGCGCTCGACCTCCTGTGCGCGCGTGTCTCTTCGATCCGCCGCCTCGTCGCGCGTGGAGGCGGTGAGGTCGCGGTCGCCCGCAATCCCTTCCCGCACCCGCGCGCTGCTCGCTCGCGACGCGCGGGTCGCGCGTCGGCTGGTGCTGGTCGTGCGCCGCTTCTCACGCGCCGCCTCGTGCGACTTCACCTGCACGTCAGTTGCGCCCTCCGGCCGCTGCGCGTCCGCCGTCGCCTGATCCTCTGCGGACGCGCGCTCATCGCTCGCGGCGTCCGCCTCATCCTGTTCGGACGCGCTCTGATCCACGTCCGACGCCGTCTGGTCCGCGTCCGACGCGACCTGGTCGGCGTCCGAGGCCGACGCCTCGGCGTGGATGGCCCACTGCTCCGCCGCGCGCGCGACCCTGTCGGGGTTCCGCCTGCCCATGTACCCGCCCACCTTCCTGACGACGAGACTGATCGGTCTCGCCCGGAAAGGATACTCCGCTGTCAACTAAATCTTGGGCGGTGTAGGGGCTCCCGGAGGGAAGCGGCGTCCGTCGCTCGCGGAGCGTCTCCTTCCTGTGCGCGCGCGTCACCGGCTCCCGCATCAACGCGGCGATCGCATCGGCCCACGTCGCTCGCGGGTTGACGTTCTTCATCTCGCGCAGGCGCCGATGGGCCCACAGGTACAGGTCGCCCTCGGTCTTGAAGTCGAAACGCCGCGCGAGGCCCGATGCGGCAATCGCCTCGAGGGCCGGCCGCCAGCTCATCGCGAACCAGTCCGCGGTCGCCTCGGGCATCGGCACGAGCTCACCGCGCTTTGCGCTGAGCTCGTAGGCATGCGCCTCGACGACCTGGATCAGCTCCATGTAGCCGATCGGTCGCGAGACGAGGATCTTCGCGTCCGGGTTGTGCACGAGTAGCCCGGTTCGCTCCTGGAAGATGCGGTGCTGCTCCGTGTGCACGAGCTCGAGGAAGTCGACGCCGCGGTGCAGCTGCTCGGACGTCTGGATCGAGATGACCTCGGCGTCGATGTACTCGCTCCCGAGCTCGCGGCTCAACGCAACCCGATGGTGGCCGTCGATCACGAAATGGACCCCGCCCGCCTCGTACACCGAGATCGGTGGCATCTCGCGGCCGGCGAACGCGGTGCGCAGGGTGTCCAGCCGCCGGCGGAGCTCACGGCGGCTGGTGCGGAAGAAGCGGTCGAAGTCGACCGTCCGGTCGACCGAGCCGATGATGCTGGCGATCGGGATCGTGCGGAGGCCCGCGTCGTGCTGGCCGAGGATCCGGAGGCGGCTCGTCACCTCCGCCAGCGGCATGAGCCCTTTTGCATCGGTCATGTTGCCGGAAAGGCTACCGCGTCGTGGTCAGCCGCCGCAGGTTCTGCAGTAGTCCCCCTGCTCGAGGACGCGGCCGTGAGGGCACATGCGCAGGGGGCGCCCCTCTCGGAAGGACCCCGGGCCGTCCTGCAGCGGCGGGTAGTGGCCATCCTCGGCCCGCGCTCGCCGCGCGCTCCCGGAGAGCCGAAGCATTCGGTCGACCGTCTGCTCGAAGGCACTGAGATCGAAGGGCTTCGCCACCAGCTGCACGTCGCCATAGGCGACGAGCCGAATCCGGTCCTGGCGGAGGGCGGGCAGGTTGGCGCTGCACACGACCGCGGGGACGTCCCGCAGTTCCGGGCGGCCGCGGGCGAGCGCCAGGATCTCCCATCCGGTCAGCCCACCGGCAGGCCCGCCCGAGAGGAGGTCGATGAGCAGCAGATCCGGGTCCGAGGCGGCGACCTCGGCGATCGAGCGGACGGTCTCGAGGGTCTCGACGTCGTCGCCCGGCTTCGAGGACGTCGCTGATCCTAGTTCCAGGAACTCGGGACTGTCGTCGATGACCGTGATCCGCGGCCTTCTCCGCTGCGCCCGCGGAGGCATCGTGTCAATGGATGGTTCCGAGCCCGAGGCGGGCGTGCCAGCATCGAGTCGTTCACCGTCGTTCCTCCCCACGAACCGCGACAGCGCTCCCCTCGGCGCTATCCGGGGCTTCAGGATGCCATTTTGCGCCCCAGAGCCTCTACGGCAGCGGGATGGACCTGGGTGTCGACGCCCGGTTCCGTGCAGGATGGGCACGCGGCTTGCGCTTCACGTCCCTTTCGAGCTCGCTCGAGGCACGTGGCAAATGGATATGGCAGCGCTCACGCGAATGCAGATTCGCGTGGTCTTGACCGTCTTTCGAGCCGAGATGGCGCGTCTCGAGCGCGTCGATCCACTCGCGGCGAGCTTCGAAGCCGGACGCCTGCTGCGCGTGCGCTCGATGGAGCTGCTGGATACCGCGCGAGCGCGGCTCAATGGCAACGGAAGCAGCCACCCAGAGCTGCTCGCCGAGCTGGACTCAGCCCGCGAGGAAGTGGCCGGGGGATTGCGGCCCGAGGTCAGCGTTGGTTCGCGCGGAGATCGCCGCGGATGACCGCGTTTGCCTCCGCGTCGCTGAGCTCCTGCCAGAGGTAGACCACGAGGCCTCCCTCCGACACCTCGGTCCTCTGGTACACGCCCCCATCCGATCCGTCCCCCAGTGTCACGGCGGGACGGTCGATCCAGTCAACCTCGCCGTGGCGAGGCCCGCCGTGATACCGGAGATTGGGGGTTGGCAGCCTAAGCGGCCGTGATGTTGGCAGCCCGAGGACCGCGGGGATTCGACTCGATGTCGAACGTCACGTTCTCGCCGCCGTTGAGCCGATCGAAATCGATCGACTCGGACAGACCGTCGCGATGGAAGAAGTAGTCCTTGCCATCCTCGCCGGTGATGAAGCCGAAGCCGCGATCGGCAACGATCTTCTTGATGGTGCCTGTGGCCATGAGGGCCTCCGTAGAAACAGTAGGCCGCAAGGGTACTCCATCCGGCATGTAGCATCCGGGCCGATGCCTGACCTCCCGCCGCATCCGCCCTTCGCGCTTCGCGCTCGGCTGCTCTCGCCGCTCGCCGATGGAACGCTGCTGCACGAGCACCGATGGCCTGCTCGAGATCGACGCGAACGGCGAGATCGCCCACGTCGGGGCGTGGCCCGGCGCCGAGGGGCCGGCATCGGTCCTGGACCTTCGACCGCTCGTGGTGATGCCCGGGATGGTCGACCTCCACGTGCACCTGCCGCAGCTGCCGAACGCGGGGCTTGGCGGCGGCCTCGACCTGCTCACGTGGCTCGAGCGCTACATCTTCCCGCTGGAGCGGGCCTTCGACCGCGCCCGGGCGGAGCATCGAGGCGCCGGCCGCCTTCCGGGCGTTCGCCGCGGCCGGCACGACCACCGCGGTCGCCTACGCCGCGCCTGTGGCCGGACTCGACCGACGCGGCCTTCGCGGCGGCGGAGGCGCACGGCATCCGCGCCGTCATCGGCAAGGTGATGATGGATCGCGGGAGCTACGACAGCGCCATCGAGCGGCACCAGATCCTGGAGACGAGCCTGGCGCAGTCGGACGAGCTCGCCACGCGCTGGCACGGCGCGCGACGACGGACGGCTGCGCTACGCCTTCACGCCGCGGTTCGCGGTGAGCTGCACGCGCCGAGATGCTGCGCGAGTCGGCCGCCCTGGCGACGGCCCACGGCGCGTACTGGCAGACCCACCTCGCCGAGGACCGGGCGAGCTCGCGCAGGTCGCGTCGCTCTTCCCCGAGGCGCTCGACTACCTCGACGTGTACGACCGTGCCGACGCGCCTCGGCGCGCGGACGATCCTCGCGCACGCGGTGCACCTCTCGGACGCGGAGGTGGCGCGCCTCGTGGAGAGCGACGCGCGCGTCGCGCACTGCCCGGCCTCGAACCTGTTCCTCGCCAGCGGGATGATGCCGCTCGCCGCGTACCGCGAGGCCGGGCATGGCCGTCGGGCTCGGAAGCGACGTGGCCGCCGGGCCGGAGCTCTCGCTCTTCAGCGTCATGCGGGCGGGCGCCATCACGCAGCGCGCGATCGCCTCGCACGGCGGGCCGCCGACCGACGGGATCCTCGGCCCGCTCGACTGGCTGCGCATGGGACGCTCGGAGGCGCTCGGGTGCTCGGCATGGAGGTCGGATCGGCTCGCTCGAGGTGGGGAAGGACGCCGATCTCATCGCGGTCGACCCGCGCCTCACCGCCCCGGTGCCCGGGCAGCACCCGCCGGAGGCGCCGGCGGACCTCGCGAGCCGGCTCATCTTCCGGCCGCATCCGGACATGGTGCGAGCCGCGTGGGTGCGCGGACGGCTGCTCGACGGGCCGCCCGGCGTGGACGGCATCGGCTAGGCTAGGCGCCGATGGACCGCATCCTCCAGACCCTCATCAACGCCGCCGCGCTGTACGTGGCCGTGCTGATCGTCCCGAACATCGAGTTCACCGGCGAGTGGTGGAAGCTCGTGCTGGTCGCGTTCATCTTCGGGCTCATCAACACGTTCGTGCGCCCGATCCTGCGAATCGTGACGCTGCCGATCTCGGTCATGACCCTGGGGCTGTTCCTGTTCGTCATCAACGCCCTGATGCTGCTGCTCACGAGCGCGATCTCGGCCGAGCTCGACCTCGGCTTCCACGTCGGCGACTTCCTCGCCGCGTTGCTTGGCTCCATCGTGATCAGCCTCGTCGGCCTGCGCGCTCTCCATGGTCATCGGCACGGCACGGCGCATCTTCTGACGCCTCCCCGAGAGCCGATGCGTCGGGCTCCGTGGCCGGTCAGCCTGCTCTTCGGCGCGTCGATCGGCCTCCTCGATCCTCCTCACCGGGCCCGCTGCTCCTGTTCAACCCCTGGTTCGTCTCCGCGCTCCAGGCGCGCCACGACGTGCCGGAGGCGTTCGACACCGTCGCAGGCCGAGATCGACCGGGTCACCGGCGAGTTCCTCGGCGACCTCTTCACCGACGGCGACTTCGAGGCGTCGCTCGACGGGCGCCGCTGCTCGACGACGCGGAGCGATCCCACATGGCCGACGTCTCGCGGCTCGTCCGCATCCTCGTCGTTCACGGCGATCGTGCGCGCTCGTCGTCGCCGCGCTGCACGGGGTCCTGCTCCGCGGCCAGCCGCGCCGCATGGCGGACCGTGCTCCTGGCGACGGCCGCGCTCATCGGTGCCGGCGGCGCTGCGTCCTCGGCGCTGGTCTTCGCCGTCGCCTTCGAGCCCGCGTTCCTCGCCTTCCACGCGGTCTTCTTCCCGCCCGGCACGTATCTGTTCACGCCCGGCTCGAACCTCGTGACGCTGCTTCCCCGAGGGGTTCTGGTTCGAGGCGTCGCTGATCGCGGGCGTCGACCGTCGTGCTCAGCGCCCGGTCGTGCTGCTCATCGGCCTCTTCGGGCGCAGGCGCCCACCCACGACGCTCGAGGCGGCCTGACCTACACTCGCCGCATGGGCCCCGGTTGGAGGGTCGGCCGCGTGGCCGGCGTCGAGCTCACGATCCACCCGAGCTGGCTGGTGATCGCCTTCCTCATCACCGCCTCGCCTCGCCATGGCGCAGTTCCCGCGCCAGTTCCCCGGCTGGTCGGGCGGCGCTGTACTGGATCGTCGCCGCTGCCACCGCGTTCCTCTTCTTCGCGTCGGTGCTCGCTCACGAGCTGGCGCACGCACTCGTGGCGCGCCGCTTCGGCCTGCGTGTCCAGGGCATCACGCTGTTCATCTTCGGCGGTGCCACCAGCATCGATTCCGACTCGCGGACGCCGCGCGAGGAGGCGCTCATCGCCCTGGCCGGGCCGGCGACGAGCCTGGTCCTTGGCGGCGCGTTCGTCGGCGTCGGCGCGCGGTGATCGAGCAGCCGCAGGTCGCGGCCCTCGTCGGCTGGCTGGGGTCGTGAACCTCATGCTCGGTGCGCTTCAACCTCATCCCGGGCTTCCCGATGGACGGCGGGCCGCGTGCTGCGGGCCCTGCTGTGGAAGCTACGGGGCGACCGGCTCCTGGCGACGCGCAACGCGGCGCTCGTCGGGCGCGTGCGTGGCCTATGTCCTCATCTTCGCCGGTGTCGTGTGGGCGCTCAGCCCCCGACGACTCGTTCGGCGGCCTGTGGCTGGCGCTCATCGGCTGGTTCCTGTCGAACGCCGCGGAGGCGACCGGCACGCAGGCCGGGCATCGAGCGCAGCCTGAGGGGCGTGCGGGTGCGCGACGCGATGGACGCGGACCCGCCCTCGGTGTCCCGAACGAGTCGATCGGCGACCTCGTGTCGGAACGGATGCTGCGCGGCGAGGACCGCTCGTTCCTCGTGCGGCACGACGACGGCGGCCTTGCGGGCGTCGTCACGCTTCGGCGACGTCCGGCGCCTGCCTCGCGACGACTGGCCCGGAGCGCGGGTGACGGACATCATGACCCGCTACGACGACCTCGCGACCATCGGCCCGGACGAGCCACTGGTCGATGCGCTCCGCATCATCCAGGAGCGCGACGTCGGCCTGCTCCCCGTGATGGGGGAGGGTCGCGAGCCGGTCGGCGTCGTGACCCGGCGGGGGATCCTGCGCCTCATCGAGGCACGCAGGAAGCTCGGGCTGTGAGCCGATGCTGACCGTCGAGGAGGCGCGCGACCGGCTGCTGCACGACCTGCCGTTGACCGACCCGGAGCGGGTGCCGCTGGCCGAGGCGCTCGGGAGGGTCCCCACGCCGGAGCCGATCTCCTCCACGCATGACGTGCCGCCCTTCGCCAACTCCGCGATGGACGGCTTCGCGCTCCGCGCGGCCGACGGTGTCGAGCGTCGCCGCCTGGTCGGGGAGTCGCGCGCCGGTGGACCCGCGGCCGCCGCCGTGGAAGCCGGCACGGCCGTGCGGGTCATGACGGGAGCCCCGATTCCCGACGGGGCCGACTCGGTCGTGCCGATCGAGGAGGCGTCGGAGGCGGACGGGTGGCTCAAGGTCGCACCGCGCGCCGAGGAGGGCGCATACGTCCGCGCGGCCGGACACGACGTGCGGCCGGCGATCGGTGTTCGGGCTGCCGGCGCGCCCATCACCCGCGGCGGTCATCGGCCTCCTGGCGGCGATGGGCCACGACCGGGTCGAGGTCCGGCGGCGGCCGCGGGTGGCCATCCTCTCCACCGGCGACGAGCTCGTGCCCGCGGGACGTCCCTCGGCCCCGGCCAGATCCACGACGCGAATGGGCCGGCGCTGGCGGCTGCCGTGACCGAGTCCGGCGGTCGAGCCCGTGCTCCTCCAGCCGGCGCGCGACGATCCCGCCGAGATCGAGCGGCGCGTCCGCGAGGGCGTCGCGGCCGCCGCGAGATGCTCATCGTCTCCGGCGGGGTGAGCGTCGGGGAGCACGACCACGTGCGCGGCGTCATCCAGCGCATCGGCAGCCTCGACTTCTGGCGCATCGCGGTGCAGCCGGGCAAGCCGCTCGCCGCGGGACGCGTCGGGACGGTGCCGGTCGTCGGGCTCCCCGGGAATCCGGTGAGCGCGCTCGTCACCTTCGAGCTGTTCGTCCGGCCGATGCTGCGCCGCATGCTCGGGGCCGTCGGGCGACGGGCGCGCTCCGGTCGCGGCGCGCGTCGACGAGGCGCTGCGCAAGGATCCGGCGCGCCGCGCGTACCTCCGCGTCCGCGTGTCCGCCGATGGGGACGGATACCGTGCCGACTCGGCCGGCGGCCAGGCGTCGTCGCAGCTCGTGCCCCTGGCGACGGCGAACGCGCTGCTCGTCGTCCCTGAGGGCCTCTCCGCCACGGAGCCCGGCGACTCGTACGAGGCGATCGTGACCGGAGGGATCGAGTGACCCGGCCCAGCCACCTCGGCGCCGATGGGCGAGCCGCGCATGGTCGACGTCGGCGAGAAGCCGGTGACCGCGCGCCGCGCAGTGGCGGCAGCCACCGTGCGCATGCGGCCAGACGTGCTCGCAGCGCTCCTCGACGCCGGCGGCGCCGAAGGGCGATGCGCCGTGACCGCCCGTCTGGCGGGGATCGGGGCGGCGAAGCGCACATCCGAGCTCATCCCGCTGTGCCACCCGCTGCCGCTCGACCACGTCGACGTGGAGCTGCTCCCCGATCGCGAGGGCGGCCTCGTCACGATTCGTGCCGAGGCTCGCGCGACGGCGCGCACCGGCGTCGAGATGGAGGCGCTCACCGCCGCGAGCGTCGCGGCGCTCACGCTGTACGACATGGCGAAGGCGCTGCAGCGCGACATCGTCATCGAGCGTGTCGAGCTGCTGTCGAAGTCCGGCGGCCGATCCGGCGACTACGACCGCGACGCGCCCGATGCGGCGGCACCGCGGTCGCAGCCGCTCACGAGGCGGCGGTCGTCACCTGCTCGAACCGATCCGCCTCCGGGGAGCGGGCCGACGAGAGCGGCCTGGTCCTCGTGACGATGCTGCGGGAGGCCGGCTTCGACGTGGCTGACGACGCGCACGTGGTGCCCGACGACGCCGGCGCGATCGCGGCGCTGCTCGTCGCGCTGGCCGACGCGGGGCATCGGCTCATCCTCACCACCGGCGGGCACGGGGCTGTCACCGACGGATGTGACCCCGGCCGCCACACGTCGCGTGATCGAGCGCGAGGCACCGGGCTCGCCGAGCTCATGCGCGCCGCCGGACTGGCCTCCACTCCGATGGCGTCGCTGAGCGGTGGCGTGGTGGGCACGCGCGGCCGCACGCTCATCGCGAACCTGCCGGGTTCCCCGCGCGGGGCGCGCAGAGTCGCTCGAGCGCGCTGCCTTCCCGTGCTGCGTCACGCCCTAGAGCAGCTGGCGGGCGCCGACCACTAGCGGCCGAAGGCCGCGGCTACCATGCGCGCGACGCCATGGAAGCCTCCATCCCGTACTACCCCCTGATCGTCGTGCCCATCGTCGGGGCGGCGCCTACCTGTTCTGGCGCCGCGGCACGCTGGCACCTCGCGCGTCCTCCGCCCGGGCGGCCGCTCGACCGGTTCGACCGCGTCCCCGAGCGCATCGCCGCGCTCGGCGTGTTCGTCTTCGGCCAGCGGCGGCTCCTCCAGGACATCGGCCCCGGACTGGCGCACGCGTTCATCTTCTGGGGCTTCATCGTGCTGCTGGCGACGACCGGCAACTACCTGACGAACGGCCTCGTCGAGGCGATCGTGGGCTGGCCGTTCGGCGGCCTGCTGTGGAGCGTCACGATCGCTTTGCGCAACGTCTTCGTCGGCCTGGTGCTCGCGGGCGGTCGTCTACTACGTCGTGCGACGCATCGTCATCGGCCCACCCGCCTCGCGCTCACGCGCGACGCCTTCGTGATCCTGGCGCTCATCTTCGGGATCGTGCTCACCGAGTGGGTCGGCGACGCGCTCGCCTACGTCGTCGAGCCCGAGGCCGCCTCACGCTCGTGGGCGCTGCTCGCGGGGCCGCTCAGCGTGCCGCTCGAGGCGATCGGCCGCGAGGCGGCCGGCATCGGCTTTGGCGTCGTCGGCTGGGCGCACATCCTCCTCGTGCTGGGGTTCGGCGCGTACCTGCCGTACAGCAAGCACCTCCACATCATCAGCAGCGAGCCGAACGTCTACTTCCGCAACCTCGAGCCGCGCGGCGCCCTGCGCAAGATGGACCTCGAGGTCGAGCCCGAGGACGGGGACGAGCTGCCGGTGTTCGGTGCGAAAGGCCTCAAGGACCTCACCTGGCGCCACCTCGCCGACGGGTTGGCCTGCACCGAGTGCGGCCGATGCATGGAGTTCTGCCCAGCGTCGATGACCGGCAAGACGCTCTCGCCGAAGCACCTGATGGAGGGCCTGCGCGACCAGATCGTGGCCGCGGAGACCGCGCTGGCCGCGGCGGCGAGCGCGCAGCGGGCGTGGAAGGGCGGGGCGAGCGGCGGAGCGGCGGCGTCGCAGGACGCGCTCGGCCTGGCGAGGGAGCGGGCGAACGAGGCGCTGAGCCTGCCGCTGATGGACAACGCCATCCCGGAGGAGGCCGTGTGGCAGTGCACGACGTGCGGCTGGTGCGTCGAGGGCTGCCCCGTCCTCATCGAGCACGTCGACACGATCGTCGAGATCCGGCGCAACGCCGTGCTGGAGGAGAGCCGCTTCCCGAAGGAGCTCAACGCGGCGTTCCGCAACATGGAGAACGCCGGGATCCCTGGGGCAGCCGAAGTCCGCGCGGCTGGACTGGGCGAAGGATCTCGACCTGGACGTCCTCGGCGGGACCGATCGGCGCCTGGCAGCCCCGATCCGCTCGGGCTGACCGTCCCTGGCGCACCATCCACTCCAGCGTGCCGATGCAGGACGCCCTCGCCGGACGGGTCCTGTTCTGGGTCGGCTGCGCCGGTGCCTTCGACGACCGCAACCGGAAGGTCGTGCGCGCGATGGCGCAGCTCCTCAAGCAGGCCGATGTGCCCTTCGCGGTGCTCGGCGCGGGGGAGACGTGCACCGGCGATCCCGCCCGCCGCGCCGGGAACGAGTACCTCTACCAGATGCTGGCCGAGGAGAACGTCGCCACGCTCAGCGCCGCGCACGCGCAGCACGGCATCAGCACGATCGTGGCGACCTGCCCGCACTGCTTCAACACGATCCGCAACGAGTACCCGCAGTTCGGGCTCATCGGCGTCGAGGTGATCCATCACACCCAGCTGCTCGACCGGCTGGTGTCCGAGGGCCGGCTCGTGCCCGCGCAGCACCACGAGGCGGTGGTCGCCTACCACGACGCCTGCTACCTCGGCCGATACAACGAGGTCTACGACGAGGGGCGACGGGTGGTCGAGTCCGTGCCCGGCCAGAGCGTGGTGGAGATGGACCTCAACCACCGCAAGGGCATGTGCTGCGGCGCCGGCGGCGCGCGCATGTGGATGGAGGAGCGAGAGGGGACCCGGATCAACCACCGGCGCGTCGAGCAGGCGCTCGAGAAGCAACCCGACGCGATCGCGACCGCCTGTCCGTTCTGCCTGATCATGCTGCGCGACGGCACGACCGACCTGGGGCGCACCGACGTCGCGGTGAAGGACGTGGCCGAGCTGCTCGCCGACGCCACGGGCGCCTGGAGTAGGGATCTTCAAGCCGCACCGGGCCTGCCGGCAGAGACATGAGCGAACCGATCCTCCGCGACTTTCCAGACCGATTCGAATCCGAACGGCTGCTCGTTCGAATGCCACTCCCGGGCGACGGCTGGCTCGAGGCGACGCGGCGGTGACGGAGTCGCCTCTCGGCGGAGCTCGCGCATGGATGCCGTGGGCGCATGGCGAGCAGTCGGCGGCAGTGGCAGAGGCAAATGTGCGCCAGGCGCACGCTGACTTCCTCGCCCGCCGGGACCTCCGATTCCACCTCTATCTTCTCGATGGCGGGGGACTCGTGGGTTCGAGCGGGCTGCATCGCATCGACTGGAGCGTCCCGCGCTTCGAGATCGGCTATTGGGTGCGCACCAGCATGATCGGCCGGGGTTTCGCGACGGAGGCGACGCGCCGGATCGCTGACTTCGCGTTCGATGAGCTCGACGCTGAGCGGGTCGAGATCTGGTGCGATGCCCGGAATGAGCGCAGCGCCGCAGTGGCCGAGAGGGCCGGTTTCACGCTCGAGGCCCGGCTGCAGCGCAATCGCCTTGGCGCGGACGGAATGCTGTCTGACTCGCTCTGCTTCGTCAGGCTTCGCGAGGCGACTGATCGCTCCCTCGGGTAGTGGTCTAGTTTTCAGCGCCGCCCATGCTTGATGGCAGAAGACCCAAAGCTCGTCGGCCTGGATGCGCTTGCAGGGAAGGTTCCCTTGGGATGCGCCGCTTCACGCGCCTGACCAACGGCTTCTTAAAGGAACCTAGCTGGCGCCATGACGATCCAGTTCATGTTCTACAACTTCGCTCGCCCGCACAGCGCGCTCGGCAAGAACACGACGCCCGCCATAGCTGCTGGGATCAGCGATCACGTCTGGACGTGCGAGGAGATCGCGGCGCTGCTGGACTAACCTCTTCGGCGTGCGCTGGTGGTGGGTTGGGCTCCTAGTGATCTTCCTTGTCGCCATCGCCCTGGTGAGGATCGCTGACCCGGGATTCGCCGACTCGGTCCTTGAGGTAGCTGTGATTCTGCTGGCCGCCTTCATTGGGCACGGGTTATGGGTATGGCGGAATCGTCTTTGGACACGCGCAGACGCCTACTGGCGAAAGCGACGAGAGCGGCGAAACTAGACCACTACCCTCCCTCGTCTGAGGTTGACCCACCGGGCCGACGCCGGTACCGTCGGGCGGTGACGCCCGGCATCGTCAGCCCAGGCACGGGGGTGTAGGCATGCTGGAACGTGTCGCGCGGCCGCTGCGGGGCCTCGGGAACGGCACCGCGTCGGTCATGAACGCGTTCTTCCGCGTCCTGCGCCTGCCCGGCCGCCTGCTCCAGGACTTCCTGAACGGCACGTGGCTCGGCCACTCCCTTCACGCGGTGCTGGTCGACGTGGTCATCGGTGCCGCCACAGCCGCCGTGATGCTCGACGTACTGCGCGTCTTCTTCGCCGTCGAGGGGCTCACCGACGCAGCGACCTGGGTCGTGGGGCTCGCGTGGCTGGCCGGCATCGGGAGCATCGTCACCGGCCTCACCGACTTCAAGGACACGAGCCCGAACACCTCGACGCGTGACGTGGCGATCCTCCACGGCGCGATCAACTTCGTCGGCAACGGCGCCTTCGCCTACTCCCTGATGCAGCGCGCGAACGGCGAGCACGACGCCGGCTTCTGGGTCTTCCTCGCCGGCTATGTCCTGATCAGCGTCGGCGGGTACGTCGGCGGCCACGTCGTGTTCAAGCACGGCTACGCGGTGAACTACAACTCACACTCGCGAGGCAAGCGGGCGAAGGAGTTCACGCCGGTGATGGCCGTGGCCGAGCTGCCGGACGGCACCCCGACCAAGACGATGTTCGGCTCATCCGCGGTGATGCTCGTCCGTCGCGGGGACGTCGTCCACGCGCTGAAGGAGACCTGCTCGCACCTGGGCGGGCCGCTGTCGCAGGGCGAGCTCGACGACGACACGATCACCTGCCCGTGGCATTTCTCGACGTTCCGGCTGCGCGACGGGTCGGTCGTGCACGGCCCGGCGACGTCGCGCCAGCTGCGCTACGAGGCGCGGATCACCGACGGACAGGTGGAGCTCAGGGGCCCGCAGGACTGACGCCGAGCCCTACAATCGGGCGAGGTCCCCAGCCGCCGCGCGCGGTCGGTGATGGCCACAGATCGGTCGTCCATGGAGGAGCCCAGCCATGTTCCGAATCCGCCGATTCTCGGTGATCAGCACCGCCAACACCGTCGCGCTCATGTACTTCATCGGCTTTTTCATCATCCTCATCCCGTTCGTCCTGTTCCTGTCGGTGTCGCAGGTGACGGGCGACCGACGCTGGTGGGCAGGAGCTCAACCTTCTCGATCGGGGCCGCCGGCGGCCTGGTCTTCCTCATCCTCATACCGATCCTGTACGGCCTCCTCGCCTGGGTCGGGACCGCGCTCTTCTGCCTCCTGTACAACCTCACCGCCCGCATCACCGGCGGCATGGGCGTCGACGTCCTGCGCAACCTGCCCGATGTCGTCGCGGCGCCTCCGCCGGCATCCGTGCCCCCCGCCACTTCGCCGCCCCCGCTCCAGGGATAGGCCGCGTGTCCTACCTGCTCAGCCGGGAGCACGACGAGCTCCGCGCGATGGTGCGCGAGCTCGCGGACGAGCAGGTCGCGCCCCGCGCCGCGCAGATCGACGAGAGCGGCGAGTTCCCGTGGGACCTCAAGGAGCTCCTCGCGAAGCAGGACCTGATCGGCACGTGCTTCCCCGAGGCGCACGGGGGCACCGCGCTCGACACGATCGCCCAGTCGATCCTGCGTCGAGGAGCTGGCCAGGGCCGATGCGACCACCAGCCTCATCCCGATCGTCCAGAAGCTCGGCGCCCTGCCGATCCTCATCGCCGGGACCGATGAGCAGCAGGCCCGCTACTTTCCCAGGCTCGCGTCGGGCGAGTGGCTCATCGCGTTCGCGCTCACCGAGGCCGCGGCCGGCAGCGACGTCGCCGCCAACCGCATGCGGGCCACCGTGACGGTGACGACTACGTCCTGAACGGGAGCAAGCGGTTCATCACCCACGGGAGCGTCGCGAACGTCGTGACCGTCTTCGCGCTCACCGACCCCGACGCGGGCGGGCGGAAGGGGATGAGCGCCTTCATCGTCGAGACCGACACGCCCGGCTTCGCCGCCCCCGCGTCGAGCACAAGATGGGCATCCGTGGCTCGCCGACGGCGGAGCTCACCTTCGACGACGTCCGCGTGCCCGAGGCGAACCGGCTCGGCGCCGAGGGCGATGGGTTCAAGATCGCGATGGCCACGCTCGACCGATCCCGGCTCGGCATCGCCGCCCAGGCGGTCGGGATCGCGCAGGGGGCGATCGACGCGGCGCTCGCGTACACCGCGACCCGCACGCAGTTCGGCGAGCGCGTCGTCGACTTCCAGGGCATCCAGTGGATGCTCGCCGACATGGCATCTCAGACCGAGGCGGCGCGCCAGCTCACCTACGCCGCCGCCGCACGGGTCGACGCCGATGCGAAGGACCTCCCGTACTGGACGAGCAGCGCCAAGCTCGTGGCCGGCGACACGGCCATGCGCGTCACCACCGACGCCGTGCAGCTTCTCGGCGGATACGGTTACATCAGCGAGTACCCGGTGGAGCGGATGATGCGCGACGCGAAGATCACGCAGCTCTACGAGGGAACCCAGCAGATCCAGCGCCTCATCGTCGCGCGCCAGCTCCTCCAGCGGGCGGGCGTCGAGCGAGCGGGCACCTAGCGAGGAGCGAGACCACCCGACCGTGAAGATCGTCGTCTGCATCAAGCAGGTCCCGGCAACCGGGGCCGACAAGCGCTACACCGATGACTTCCGCCTCGACCGTATCGAGTGTCGAGGCCATCATCAACCCGCTCGACGAGTACGCGATCGAGCAGGCGCTGCGCCTGGTCGACGCCGGGACGGCCGATACCGTCACGTACCTGTCGATGGGGCCGAGTCGGCGGCCGAGGCGCTTCGTCGTGCCCTCGCCATGGGCGGCGACGACGCGGTCCTGGTCACCGATGCGGCGCTCGCCGGCGCCGACGAATGGGCGACCGCCACGGTGCCTGGCGGCCGCGCTGGACAAGCTGGCGCCGGACGTCGCGCTGATGGGCATGGCCTCGGACGACGCGCGAGGCTCGCTCGTGCCCGGGGCCGTCGCCGCGAAGCGGGGCGTGCCGCTGCTCTCGTACGGCGCCGAGCTCGCCATCACGGACGGCGCGGCGCGCATTCGCCGCCTCTCGGCCACCGGGTTCGACTGGATCGAGGCGCCGCTCCCCGTCGTCGCCACCGTCACCGACCAGGTGGGGGAGCCGCGCTACGCCAGCCTCAAGGGCATCATGGCGGCGAAGCGCAAGCCGCTCGAGACGTGGTCGCTCGGCGACCTCGGGGTCGACCCCGCGACGCTGCGCGGAAGCGCGCTCACCACGGTCACCGGCACGCGGCCACCGCGAGGCGAAGCCGCCCACGGAGCGCCTCGAGAACCTGGCGGCCGCCGACGCCGCGACGCGCATCGCCGACTGGCTCGCGGCGCGGAAGCTGATCTGAGATGGCAAACGACATCCTCTTCCTCGCCGAGTTCGCCGGCGGCCGTCCCGCTCGGTCCGCGCTCGAGCTCGCGACGGGTGCCGCTGAGCTCGCGGCTGCCTCGGGTGGCGCCGCGGTCGGGCTGGCCTACGGGTCCGGTGCCGCCGCGCGGCGCCGCCGCGCTGGGGGCGCAGGGCGCGGCTCGCGTCATCGTCCTCGGCGACGAGGATCGACCCGCCATCACGTACGCGGCGTCCGCGGTCGCCGCAGTGCGCGACGCCGCGCGCGCTCGCGGTTCTCGCGCCCGCGACGCCGAACGGGCGGGACCTCGCGGCCGCGATCGTCGGCAGCCTCGACCTGCCGGCCTTCGGACCCGTGCGTGCCGTGCGCGTGGCCGACGGCACGGTCGAGACGGAGCAGGCCACGCTCCAGGGCTCGGTGATCACCACCTCGCGCCCGGCCGACGGCGCCCCGACGCCGTCGGTCGTGCTCGTCCTGCCCGAACACGTTCACCCCCGCGGAGGGCGGCAGCGGGACCGCCGAGGTCACCACGGCGGCCGATGCGGACGACTCGCCCTTCGCCCGGGCGCAAGGTCGTCGAGAGCCACGAGGCCGATGCACGCGTCGCGAACCTCGACGAGGCGACCGTGATCGTGGCCGGCGGCCGCGGAACCGGCGGCGAGGCGGGCTTCGCCCTGCTGCGCGACCTGGCGGACGTGCTCGGCGGTGCCGTCGGGCGCGTCGCGCGCGGCCGCGGACGCCGGTTGGATCGAGTACCAGCTCCAGATCGGCCAGACCGGGAAGGTGGTCAAGCCGCAGCTGTACATCGCCGCGGGCATCAGCGGGGCCATTCAGCACAAGGTCGGCATGCAGACCGCCGAGCACGTGGTGGCCATCAACCGCGATGCCGAGGCGCCGATCGGCGAGTTCGCCGACCTGTACGTCGTGGGCGACCTGTTCCAGATCGTCCCCGCCCTCACGGAGGAGATCCGCCGCCGCAAGGGCTCCTAGCGGGTGAGGGTCACCTTCCCGAGCCCGGCGGGCGCGTCCGGGTTCACGCCGCGCCGCAGCGCGGTCGCCTCGACCAGCAGCTGACCCGGCACCACGAACAGCAGGGGCGTGAGCGACTCGGGCAGGGAGTGCGCGAGCGCCAGGGCGCCCGGCACGCCGGCGACCTCAGAGCCGCCGATCACGGTCGTCGTGCCGCCGCGCTTCGCGACCGCGGCGAGCGTCGCGTCGACGTCCGCGCCGATCGGGCCGTCCGGACGGATGGCGAGCGTCGGCACGTCGGCTCGGGCGAGGACCAGCGGCCCATGCGCGAAATCGGCCGTCGAGTAGCCCTCGGCGAACACGCCGCACGTCTCCTTGAGCTTGAGCGCGAGCTCCAGCACCGTCGCGAAGTTGTACCCGCGCGACACGAGCAGCGCTCGGTCGGCCGCGGCAAGGTCGCGGACGGCGGACGCGCCTGGGCCCTCGAGCCAGCGGTGCGTGAGGTCGATCGTCGTCCGCAGCGCGTCGGGCAGGGCGGCGAGGCCGTCCCGCAGCTCGTCCGTGGGCCGGACGGCCGCGACGAGCGACGCCAGGACGGCGAGCTCGGCGACGTAGGTCTTCGTGGCCGGAACCGCGAGCTCCCGGCCGGCGCGGATGCGAAGCTGGAAGGCGGCGGCCGCCGCGAGCGGCGAGCGCGGCTCGTTCGTGATCGCGACGGTCAGGGCGCCGGCCCGCCTCGCGGCCGCGATCACCGCCACGACGTCCGGGCTGCGTCCCGACTGCGAAATCGCGACGACGAGGCCGTTGCGCCAGTCGAGCGACGCGCCGTACACCGTCGTCACCGAGGGCTTCACGAGTCCTGTCGGCAACCCGAGGTGGGTCTCGAACAGGTACTGCGCGTAGACCGCGGCATGGTCCGAGGTGCCGCGCCCGGCGATCATGATCCAGCGCGGGCGGGCCTGGGCGAAGGCATCGGCGACGCCCCGCAGGTCGGCGCTGCGAGGCGCTGCAGCACGCGGCCGACGGCCGCCGGGATCTGCGCGATCTCGATCCCCATCCGCGTGGGACCGGACGCGATCACGACGCTGCGCCGAGCCGCGGCAGGTACGGGCGGTTGGCCTCCAGCAGCGCGTCGAGAAGCGGCCCGACGTCGGGGATGCGTCCGCCGACGAGGGGGTGCGCCTCGAGCGCGGCGCGCACGTCCGCGCGTTCCCCGCTGAGGGCGGCCCGGATCGCCAGCCGCTCGTAGGCCTTCACCGCCCGAACGAGGTCGCGCATGTCGGCCGGCATCGCGGGCTGCGGGATGGGGTGGGCGCCGTCGCGGTCGATGCGGGCCGGCACCTCGACCACGTCGTCCGGATCCAGGTCGGGCATCGCGTCGCCGTTGCGCACGTCGACCACCTGGACGTCTCCGGCGCCGTCATGCAGCGAGGCGAGGAGCTGGGCGGCCGCCTCGCTGTACCACGCGCCGCCGCGGTCGGCGAGGAGCGCGGGCTTCGTGTCGAGCGAGGGGTCGGCGTACATGTCGAGCAGGCGCCGCTCGAGCTCCATCACCTCTTCGGCGCGCCTGTGCCCGCCTCGCTGCTCGGCCATCACCTCGTCGAAGGCGTAGTAGTAGCGCAGGTAGTACGAGGGCACGGCCCCGAGCTCGCGCACCAGCTCGACGGGCAGCCCCAGGTCCTCCGCGATCGACTCGCCGTGGGTCGCGAGCAGCTCCGGCAGTCGGTCCCGCCCGTCCTGACTGGCGGCGGTGATCCAGCTCAGGTGGTTCAGGCCGACGTGCTGCAGCTGCGAGCGTGTCGGGGTCCACGCCGATGCGGCGCGCGAGGTTGCGCTGCAGCGAGATCGCCACGTTGCACAGGCCGAGCGCGCGGTGTCCGTGGTCGAGGAGCGCCTGGGTCACGATGCCGACCGGGTTGGCGAAGTCGACGATCCACGCGCCCGGCGCGGCGCGGCGGTCTGCCATCTCGGCGAGCTCGAGCACGACCGGGACGGTCCGCATCGCCTTGATCAGGCCGCCGGCGCCGGTGGTCTCCTGGCCGATGGTGCCGAAGCGGAGGGGGAGCGTCTCGTCGAGGAGCCGTGCCGCCTGACCCCCGACGCGAAGCTGGACCAGCACGAAGCTTGCGCCGTCGATCGCCGTGGTCGAATCGTCGGTGAGCGACAGCCGGCCGTCCCACTCGAGGCGCCGGAGCATCCTGCGCGCGAGCCCGCCGACGATCTCGAGCCGCTCCGGGCTGATGTCCTGGAGCACGATCTCGTCGATCGGCAGGCGAGCTCGGCGGGCGGAGAGGCCTTCGATGAGCTCGGGCGTGTACGTGCTGCCGCCGCCGATGACCGCGACCTTGATGCCCATCGAGCCCTCGCAGGGTATTGACAGAATGCTTATAACTTTATGAGCATCACTCCGGTCAAGACCCGATCCGAGACGAGGTCTGAATGGCGCGGTTCCACCTCGCAGCGCGGACCGATACCACTGCATCACCAGGTCTTCCGCGACCTGAAGTCGGCCCTCGACGGCGACGAGTGGAGCTTCGGCGAGCGCATGCCGTCGGAGCGCGAGCTCGCCACGCGGTACGGGTGCAGCGTCATCACCATTCGCCACGCGCTCGGTGAGCTCGTCCGGGAGGGGCGCATCGAGCGCACGCGTGGCCGCGGCACGTTCGTCCTCCAGCCGCGCATCGACCGCAACATCGCGGGCTCGATGAGCTTCGCCGAGGAGATGGAGCGCAGAGGCCTCGACCCTGCCACGCGCATCGTGACCGAGCGGATCGAGCCGGCCGGCGCCGCCGTCGCCAGCACGCTCGGCCTGGCTGCCGACGCGCCGGTAATCTACCTCGAACGCCTGCGGCTCGGCGGCGGCGAGCCGCTCATCCTCGAGCAGGCCAGGCTGCCGGCGGAGCGCTTTCCGGGGCTCCTCGCGAACGACCTCGAGCATCGGTCCCTGTACGACATCCTCGCCGAGCGATACGCCACGCGGATCGTCCGCGCCCGGGAGACGGTCGAGCCCGTGATGCTCCACCGGCGCGAGGCGTCGCTCCTCGAGCCTACCGACGCGCGCGCTCGCGCTCCAGATCGACGGTGTCGCGCACGCGGCGGACGGGTCACCCGTGGAGGTGGCCCGCAGCTTCGTGCGCGGCGATCGGACTCGCTACTACCTCGAGCGCGACGTCGTTCGCGCGCACTGGCTGGAGAGCACTGATCGGATGCGGGTTGCCGTGGCCGGCGTCGGCCGTCGCGAACCTGGCGCCGGGTTTGGGGGAGAGGAGGGACGCGGCTGAAGCTCACAGCCCCGGCGAGAGGTAGTCATCCCGGTTAGGAGGTTAGACATGCGGAGCAGATTCTTACGCTTCAGCTCATTCCTGGCGGTAGCCGCGCTCGTCCTGGCGGCATGCGGTGGCCAGACCGGCGTGTCGCAGCAGCCCGCGTCCAGCGATGGAGGCGGCGAGCCCGTGGCCGGCGAGCCAGTCGAGATTCGATGGTTCTGCTGCCTCGGTGCCGGTGACGATGCGGAGACGCAGGTCCCGACCGAGGAGCGCGTCGTCGAGGAGTTCAACGCGAGCCACGACAACATCGAGCTTGTCCTCGAGGTCGTCGACTACGACTCGGCCTACGACGCCCTCGCGGTCCAGATCGCGGGCGGCAACGCTCCCGATATCCTCGGCCCGGTGGGCGGCACGGGAGCCGCGGCATTCGAGGGCCAATGGCTCGACCTGACCCCCCTCATCGAATCGAGCGGTCACGACCTGTCGCAGTACTCGGAAGGGTCAGTCGAGTTCTACTTCGTTGAAGGCCAGGGCCAGATCGGCCTGCCATTTGCCATCTTCCCGTCGATGCTGTTCTACCAGCGCTCGATGTTCGACGAGGCCGGTCTCGAATATCCGCCGCAGACCTATGGTGACCCGTACGTCCTCGACGGCGAGGAAGTCGAGTGGAACTTCGACACCCTCCGTGAGGTTGCGAAGCGCCTGACCGTGGACGTCAACGGGAACGACGCGACAAGCCCGGACTTCGACCCAACCCAGATCGAGCAGTACGGCTACGATCCGATCTTCCAGGACGCCCGGGCAATCGGCTCCTACTTCGGTGCCGGCCGCCTGGTCGCCGATGACGAGGAAACCGCCCAGGTTCCGGATCCCTGGCGCGAGGCCTGGATCTGGCACTACGAGAACATCTGGACCGAGCACATCACCATGGACATCGCGCTGCGCGATGCGCCAGAGTTCGGCAATGGGAACCCGTTCAACGCGCTGCGCGCCGCGATGGCGCTCTCGCACACTTGGTACACCTGCTGCGCGAACGCGGTCGATGAAGCGGGAGATCCGATCGATCCCGACTGGGACGTCGCCGTGGTGCCGTCCCACAACGGGGTGACGACGGCAAACTTCAATGCCGACACGTTCCGGATCTGGGGCGAGACCGAGCATCCGGAAGAGGCATTCGAGGTCCTCACCTACCTGATCGGCGACGCGTCCCTGGACCTGCTCGGCATCTATGGCGGCATGCCCGCCCGGACGGCCGACCAGGACCCGTTCTTCGCCGACCTCGACGAGCGCTGGACGCAGGGCGTCAACTGGCAGGTCGCCAGGGACGGCGTCGAGTTCGCGGACAATCCAAGCTTCGAGGCCTGGATGCCGAACTACCAGGAGGCGTTCGCGTCGATCGTGACCTTCGGCGACACGATGCGCAGCGATGACAGCCTCGACATCGAGGCGGCCATCGATGACTTCGTGGAGGAGCTGCAAGCGATCTTCGACTCGGCCGAGTAGAGACTCCGGGGCCCGCCCGCCGTCCGTGGCGGGCGGGCCCCTCCTCCACCAACGGAGCGGCGAATGGCGATCGTCGAGCTCGAGTCACCTGGACTGCAGGACAGCGCGAGCCAGCCGCGGCTGACCCTGGCGCGGCGGGAAGCGCTGTGGGGCTCGATCTTCATCTCGCCGTGGATCGTCGGCTTCATCCTGCTGACGGCGATCCCGATGATCGCCACGTTCGTCTTCACGTTCACCAACATCAGGCTCATCCAGGAGCGAGCCCCTCCGGTTCGTCGGCTTCGAGAACTACCAGGAGATGCTCAGCGATCCCAAGACCTGGGACGCGCTGCTCGTCACGTTCCGGTACGCGGCCTTCGCGCTGCCCGATCTTCCTGCTGCTGCCGTTCGCGCTCGCGCATGCTCCTCAACAGCAAGTCGCTGCGCGGCTCTCGCTACTTCCAGGCGCTCTTCTTCATGCCGTTCGTCATCCCCTTCGTGGCGGCGCTCTTCGCCTGGGCCGGCATGCTCAACCCGCAGACCGGCTGGATCAACGGCCTGCTCGAGGCGGTCGGCATCCCCGGGCTCGACTGGCTCGACGACCCCAACTGGATCTACCCGTCGCTGGTGATGATCGGCCTGTGGGGGATCGGCAGCGCGATCATCATCAACCTGGCGGGCCTCCAGAACGTCCCGACCGAGCTCTACGACGCCGCACGCGTGGACGGCGCCGGCTGGTGGGGCCAGCTCCGGCACGTGACGGTGCCGCTGATGTCACCGGTCATCTTCTACAGCATCATCGCTCGGCACGATCGGTGTGCTGCAGTACTTCCTCGTGCCGCTCGTCCTCAACTCCGGCGACGGCCGGCCGGCCGGCACGACCTTCTTCTTCAACGTCCACATCTACAAGACCTTCTTCACCTTCCAGGACATGTCGGCCGGTGCGACGCTGTCGTGGTTCCTGTTCGTGATCATCCTGGCCATCACGTCCGTCCTGTTCTGGAGCGCGCGCTACTGGGTCTACTACGCGGGGGACACGAAGTAGATGGCCGCCGAAGCCCAGATCGTCGGCGCGCCGCCGATCCCGGTGGTGGAGCTGGAGCGCACGACGCGACGCCCCGCGAACCGACGCGCCACCCTCAAGTCGTTCGGCGTCACGTTCTTCGCCGTGGTCGTGCTCGCCGCCTTCCTCTCGCCGATGCTGCGCACCATCACGATCGCGCTGAAGACCCCGACCCAGATCGGCGAGTCGAACGCGCCGCTGTGGCCGGCGCTGCCGGGGACCTTCGAGTTCGAGGGCGAGGAGCTCGAGTGTCTACCTCGTCCCGCTGCCCGACGGGTCGACGCGCGAGCTGGCCATCGTTCGACGCGGGCCGCCAGGAGAGCGTCTTCATCGATCCGGCCGCCCCGGACGCGGAGCCGATCACCTGGGTGGGATCGTGGCGAGCGCTCGAGCGCCCGTGGGAGTTCGCGCCCCATTGGGAGAACTTCGCCGAGGCGTGGGAGATCGATCGACTTCCCGAGGCTGCTCTTCAACACGGCCATGCTCGCCATCATCGGGACGCTCGGCACGCTGCTCTCCTGCGTGCTCGTGGCGTACGGATTCTCGCGCTTCCGCTTCCGGGGACGGAACGTCCTGTTCCTCATCCTGCTGTCGACGATCTTCCTGCCCGCGGCGGTGACGCTCATTCCGACGTACACGATCTTCGTCAAGCTCGGGTGGGTGGGCACCTGGTTGCCACTGCTCGTGCCCGCCTTCTTCGCGAACGCCTACGACGTGTTCCTCCTGCGCCAGTACTTCATGACGCTGCCGCGGGAGCTCGACGACGCGGCCAAGATCGATGGCGCAGGGCCGCTGCGCATCCTGACCTCGGTCATCCTTCCGCAGTCCTGGGCCGTCATCGTGGCGGTCGCCGTCTTCCACATCGTGTACACGTGGAACCTGTACTTCGAGCCCCTGCTCTACCTGTCCTCGAAGCCCGATCTCCAGCCCATCGCCACCGGCCTCGCGCGGTTCAACAGCATCTACAGTGAGCAGGTTGAGCTCGTGCAGGCCGCCACCCTGATGACGATCGTGATCCCGATGGTCATCTTCTTCCTGTGCCAGCGCTTCTTCATGCGCGGCATCGTCATCACCGGGGTGGAGAAGTGACCAGCGGCTTCGCGTGGCGCTCACGTTCGACGCGGAGCACCCGGACCGTCCGGCCCAGACCGGAGCCACCGAGGGCGTGCTCGACGTCCTCGCCGAGCGCGAGGTCCGCGGCAGCTTCTTCGTCCAGGGCCGATGGGTCGAGGCGTACCCGTCCGTCGCGATGCGGATCGTCGAGCGACGGGCACCTGGTCGGGAACCACAGCTTCTACCACGCACGCATGCACCTCCTCTCGCCCGACGGCTTCAGGACCGATGTTCAGGCCGCTGAGACGGTCATCCGGCGCCGGATGAAGGTCGATCCGCGGCCGTACTTCAGGCTGCCCTTCGGATCCGGAGCCGGCCACGCGCGTCAGCACGAGCTGCTGTCGGAGATGGGCTACCGTCACGTCCACTGGGACTTCGAGGTGAAGGAGTGGCGGACGCGGGCCACCGTTCGACAGGTCGAGGACGGCGTGGTCGACGGAGTGCTGGCGACCGGAGACGGCGCAGTGGTCCTGCTGCACCCGTGGCCATCGCCGGTACGGCGCGCGCTGCCGGGGATCATCGACCGCCTGCGGACGCGCGGCGCCTCCTTCGTCGACCTTCGTGAGCTCCAACGCCTTCCAGACGGACGCGACTCGGCCGCCGCGGGGTGAGATGAGCTCCCGAAGGGCCGTGCTCGCCGTCGATGGCGGCAATTCGAAGACCGACCTCGCCCTCGTCACCGACGACGGCGCGCTGCATGCGTTCGTCCACGGTCCGACCATCTCGCACCAGCAGGTGGCCCTGGCCGTCGGGATGGAGCGGCTCGCCGGCCTTGCCGCGGATGCGCTCCGGAAGTCCGGACTGCCCGGCCGGCCGACCCTCGGCACGTTCTGCCTTGCCGGCGCCGACTTCGCCTCGGACGTGCGCGCCCTCGAGCGCGGGATCGGCAGCCTCGCGCTGGCCGGTCGCATCCTGGTGCGCAACGATGGGTTCGGGGCGCTGCGCGCGGGGACGCCCGCGGGATGGGGGATCGCGATCGTGTGCGGCGCGGGCGTGAACGCGGTGGGCCTGGCGCCGGACGGGCGACGCGCGCGCCTCGCGGGCATCGGCGACCTCTCCGGCGACTGGGGCGGCGGCTACGGACTCGGCCTCGCTGCACTGGGTGCGGCGGTCAGAGCCGGTGACGGGCGCGGTGACGCCACCAGCCTCGCCCGGCTGGTGCCCGGACAGTTCGGCCTGCGCCGCGCATCCGACCTCTCGCGCGCCATCTACGAGGAGCGCATCCCAGCCCGACGCCTCGAGGAGCTGGCGCCGGTCGTGTTCGAGGCCGCGGCGGACGGGGACGAGGTCGCTCGCGGGATCGCGGACCGCCTGGCGGACGAGCTCGCGGTCATGGCGACGGCCATCGCGAGGCGCCTCCGAGTGGCCCGCCGCGACCTTGACGTCGTGCTCTCGGGCGGCGTCCTGCGCACCAACGAGCCGGTCTTCCACGCTCGGCTCGTCGAGCGGCTGCGGGCCGGCATCCCGCAGGCCCGCGTTGTGCGCCTGGAGGCGCCCCCCGTGCTGGGCGCCGCGCTTCTGGGCCTTGACGAGCTGGGCATGGAGGCCGGTGGCGCCATCGAGCGTCGCCTGCGCCGGGAGTTCACGAAGGCGTCCTAGCCGCCACATGTTGTGGTATGGTCCTTGCCGGTACCACCGCTGGTATAGCGGACCAAAGCTGGAGGCGGGATGCGCTGTCCACGTTGCGAAGAGACCGGCACGCGGGTCATCGACTCGCGCGACCTCGAGGCCGGAAGCACCATCCGACGCCGCCGCGAGTGCGAGGCGTGCGGGTATCGGTTCACGACGTATGAGCGCCCCGAGGGCGCGCGACTGGTCGTCGTCAAGCGCGACGGGAGCCGTCAGGACTTCGACCGCGAGAAGCTGCGCGCCGGCCTGCTGAAGGCGCTCCAGAAGCGCCCGGTGACCCTCGACCGGGTCGAGGCGGCGGTGGACACCATCGAGACCGCGCTTCGATCCCGCGGCGACGCGGAGATTCCCTCCACCGACATCGGCAGGCTCGCCACGGATTCGCTGCGCGACCTCGACCAGCTCGCCTACATCCGGTTCGCATCGGTCTATCACGCGTACGACGACATCGAGACGCTGCAGCGCGAGGTCGATCGGCTCATCCGAGCCCGTCCCGAATCGTAAGATCACCCGCGCATGATCCTGTCCGACCGCGACATCCGGGCCGAGATCGAATCCGGCCGGATCATCATCGACCCGTTCACGCCGGAGGCGGTCCAGCCCTCGAGCGTCGACCTCCACGTGAGCAACAAGTTCAGGGTGTTCCGCAACAACCGCACGGCGGTGATCGACCCCCGGGAGGACCAGCCCGAGCTCACCGAGCTCGTCGAGATCGCCGGTGACGAGCCGTTCATCCTCCACCCCGGCGAGTTCGTGCTGGGCGCCACCCTCGAGCGCGTGGCGCTGCCCGACGACCTCGTCGCCCGCCTGGAGGGCAAGTCGAGCCTCGGCCGGCTGGGGCTGCTCATCCATTCCACCGCGGGCTACGTGGATCCCGGCTGGGAGGGAACGCTCACCCTCGAGCTCAGCAACGTCGCGAACCTGCCGATCAAGCTGTACGACGGCATGAAGATCGGCCAGATCAGCTTCCAGCGGCTCAGCTCACCGGTCGAGGTCGGCTACGGCGACGCGCGGATCGGCTCCAAGTACCGCGGACAGACCGATCCGACCGCCAGCCGCTACCACGCCGACTTCGAGCGAGGCCGCGTGAAGCGCTCGTGATCGAGGCGCTCCACGAGATCGGCGAGTCGAAGACCTACTCCGGGGACGTGACCGTTCGCGTCGTGCGCGCCGGCTGGTTCCGGCCCGATGCCGGCGGCTTCTTCGGCGTCGTGCCGAAGGCGTTGTGGAGCCGCTTCGCCGAGACGGACGAGCGTGGCCGCCTGCTGTGCCGGCTCAACCTGCTGCTCATCGAGGCCGGCGGCCGTCGAGTCCTGGTGGAGACGGGCACCGGCGTCCGCATGGAGGCGAAGGACCGCGACATTAAGGGCGTCGAGGGCGGGGACCCGGTCGCGGCGCTGCGGGCGGTGGGGGAGGACCCGGGCTCGATCGACTTCGTCGTCCTCAGCCACCTCCACTACGACCACGCCGGCGGCATGGTCGACGCCGACGGCCGGCCGTTCTTTCCGAACGCCCGCTACGTGTTGCAGCGGGACGAGGCGGAGGCCGCCCACGGCGACGAGCTGCGAGTGCAGGGGATCATGGAGGCCGAGCAGCTCGACGCGGTGCGTGCCGCGGGGCTACTCGCCGAGGTGCACGGCGAGGTCGAGCTGGTGGAGGGCGTCCGGGTGCTGCGCACCGGCGGCCATACGAGGGGATCGCAGGCGGTGCTCATCGGCTCCGAGGGAGCCGGCGAGCGGGCCATCTTCTGGGGCGACCTCATCCCGACGCGCTGGCAGATCCCGGTGCGCTGGACGAGCGCCTACGACGACTACCCGGTGGAGGCGGTCGAGATGCGCAACCGCCTCGTGCGCCAGGCGGCCGCGGAGGGCTGGTGGTGCTACTTCACCCACGACCCCGGCGCGCTGCCGATCAAGATCGAGGCAACCGAGAAGGGTGGATTCCGCGCGGCGGACTGATCCAGCCGCGGTCAGTCGAACCGGGCGGCCAACGACAGCGACACGGCCCCACGGAGGTCTACGTGGACGCCGCTCGGCGTGCGAGCCCAGCGCAGGACGACCTCGCTGCATCCCGTGCACCGCAGCACGACGCCGGGACCGTCGATCCAGGCGCGTAAAGAGCCTATGGCGTCGCGGTGTCCGCAGTGCGCGCATTCGTGCTTGGCGGCGGTGACGTCCCGACCAAAGAGGTCTTGGAGGGCGCCGGCGACGGCGTTCGCGTCGAGGACTCGCGGATCGTCCATCACCAGGCTCAGCTCGTCGGCCCGAAGCGTTCGGTCCGTATGCGCGCGGGGGCCACGCCCAGGCCGGCGAGGCCCGACGCCGCAGCCTCGACCAGCAGGGTCGGTCCGCAGACGTACACGAGCGGCGTCGGGATCGATCCGAGTCGAGCACCTCTGCCAGCATCGCTGGGTCGATGCGGCGAGCGAAGCCGGTCCAGCCGGCGGGCTGCTCGCGGGTGAGCGTGTGAATGACCTCGACACCGCCGCCGCCGGCCGCGAGTCGGTCGAGCTCCTCGCGATAGAGGATCGTCGTCGATCGCTCGTGACGAGTAGAGCAGGGTCGCTGGCGTCGCGGAGGCGGACTCGGCCCTCTGCGCGCAGCATCGCCATCAGCGGCACGACCCCGGAGCCGCCGCCGACGAGCAGCAGCGGCCCGCCCAGCTCGGCTCCCCACACGAAGTAGCCACCGATCGGTCCACGGACCTCGACGCAGGTCGCCCACGGCGAGCACGTCGTGGAAGTACGACGACACCTCGCCGTCCTCGATGCGCTCGACGCCGAGATCGATCTCGCCGGAACGGGCCGGCGGCGACGCGATGCTGTAGCTGCGCTGCGCCTGGTAGCCGTCATCGGCGGTGAGCCGGACGTCATAGTGCTGGCCGGCTCGATGGGCGCGCCACTGGGGGAGCGACAGGGTGAAGGTGCTGACTCGGCTGGTCTCCGGACGGATGGCGGTGACTGATGCGATCTGCCAGCGCAGCGGCTCGGCCATCCGCCGAGCTCAGTCGCCGCTGTAGCGCTCTTCGCGCCACGGGTCGCCGCGGTTGTGATAGCCGAGTGACTCCCAGAAGCCGGGCAGGTCCTCGGACATGAGCCGGATGCCGCGGATCCACTTGGCGCTCTTCCAGAAGTACAGGTGCGGGACCACGAGACGCGCCGGGCCGCCGTGGACCGGCTCCAGCGGCAGCGCCGTCGAACTCATAGGCGACGAACGCGCGTCCGTCGACGAGCGTCCGCCATCGGCAGGTTGGTGGTGTAGCCGCCGTACGAGTGCGCGATGACGTACTGCGCCGAGGGGTCGAGGTCGAGCTGCTCGAACAGCGTGTCGACGCTGACCCCGTGCCATCGCGTGTCGAGCTTCGTCCACTTCGTCACGCAGCTGATGTCGACGGTCCAGTCGCATGGCCGGCAGCGCCTGGAACTCGTCCCAGCTCCAGCTCCGCGGTGCGCGCACGAGCCCCTCGACGGTGAACGACCAGTCGTCGAGACCGATGACGGGCGTTGGGCCGGCTGACAGGACCGGGAAGTCTTCGGTCACGTATTGCCCTGGGGGTGTCCGCGCGGCGACGGCGGGGTCGGACACGCGTCGCGGCCCCCTGAATCCACGTGAGATGAAGTCGCCCACCACGCTCGCAACTCTAACGCGGGGAGCAAGCCTCCGGTCGCTCAGCCCTCGAGGAGCTCGTCGAGGATCGCCACCATCTGCGCCGGGTCCAACGGACCGATGATCTCGCGCAGGACCGTCCCGTCGGGACCGATGAAGTAGTGCCGCGGAAGCCCGTCGGTCGATGCCCAGCGGTAGTAGTTCTCGAGGCTCGGGATCGAGCAGGATCGGGTAGGACACGCCGTAGCGGTTCACGAAGTCCTCCACGGCGTCGCGGCCCTCGCCCCAGTCCACACCGAGCACGAGGAGCTCGCCTTCGTGCGCTTCGGCCAGGCGCTGCATGGCGGGCATCTCGGTCCGGCACGGCTCGCAGCTCGTCGCCCAGAAGTTCACCCAGGTGATGGGCGCGTCGGCCGCGGCGAGGGACCACGCTCGGCCGTCCAGATCCACCGCCTCGAGCGCCGGAGCGGGCTGCCCGACGAGCGTGCCGGTGCGGCCGTCGGTCGGAGAGCGCAGCAGGGGGATGGCGGCGAGCGTCCCGAGGAGCACGGCCAGCGCCGCGATGAGCAGCAGCCACGCGAGGCTGCCCCGACGCCTGCGGAGGGCGTCGAGCGTCATCGGCCCAGCACCGCCTCGAGATCCGGGCGCGTGATGATCAGCTCCAGGCGGTCCTCGCCGTCGACTGCGAGGACCGGGATTCGGTGGGCGTATCGGACAAGGAGGTCGTCATCGGCCTCGATGTCGACCGCGTCCCAGGCATCGGCTCCGAGCATGCTGTTCAGAAGGACACTCGCGTCCTCGCAGAGGTGGCATCCACGTCGGACGTAGAGCACCGGCCGAGGCATGCGCCGGATGATACGGTAGGATCGATCGGCCGCCGCCCCCGTAGCTCAGAGGATAGAGCGCCGCCGTCCTAAGGCGGGCGTCGGGGGTTCGAATCCCTCCGGGGGCGCCAACACGCAGGAGAGTCATGCACACGCCCAGGCTGACAGCCGTCCTGACCGCCGAGGCCCTCGGCACGTTCCTGTTCTTCTTCCTCGGTGCCGGCGCCGTGGTGCTCAACAGCGGCGGCACGGCCGGAGCGGGCCTCCTGGGCGTGGCGTTGGCGCACGGGCTCGCGCTTGCGGTCCTCGTCTCTGCGCTCGGCGCCGTCTCAGGTGCCCACTTCAACCCTGCCGTCACGGTCGCGGTGTTCGTGAGCGGCCGCATCTCGGCGCAGCTCGCGGCGATGTACATCGTCGTGCAGCTCGCCGCGGGCGCCGCGGCCGCGCTCGCCCTGCGCGCCGTCTTCCCCGAGCTCGCCTGGGGCCCGGTGGCCCTCGGGACGCCGGCCGTCCACCCCGAGATCACCATCCCGGCCGCGATCGCCATCGAGGCGATCCTGACGCTGCTCCTTGTGATCGCGGTCTTCGGCACCGCGATCGACACGCGGGCGCCGAAGCTCGGCGGGCTGGCGATCGGCCTCGCCGTCACCGCCGACATCCTGATGGCCGGGCCGCTCACCGGCGCCGCGATGAACCCCGCGCGTTGGTTCGGGCCGGCGATCGTGTCGGGCACGTTCGACAACTGGTACGTGTGGTGGGTCGGCCCGTTCATCGGTGCGGCGGTCGCCGCGTTCATCTATCGCTTTGCCCTGGCGGAGACCGCGTACGCCGAGGTCACCCCGGCGACGCCGGAGGGGGACGCGGACCTGCCCTAGATGACGAACGTGAAGAGGCCTGAGAGTGTCGCGAACGCATTCAGGTAGATCAGCACGCCGATAGCGATGATCAGCACGCCGCTGAGCACCTGCACGGCTCGGTGGTGGCGTCGGAGCGCCTCGAGCAGGGGCCGAAGCCGTGGCAGCGCGACCGCCGCCGCCAGGAACGGCACCGCGAGGCCGGCCGAGTAGGCCACCAGCAGCAGCGCGGCGACCGGGGCCGATCCAGTCGAGGCACCCATGGTGAGGATCGCGCCGAGGACCGGGCCGATACACGGGGTCCAGCCGACTGCCACGAGCGCCCCGAGCGCCAACGCCCTGGCTGACCGGGCGGTCGGAAGCAGCGAAGGATCGAGGCCGATGCGCACGCGGTCGAGCACCGGCCCGAAGACGCCGGTGGTCAGCACGCCGAGCGCCATGACGAGGACGCCCGCGGTCTGACGCACCTCCTGGACGCGGAACAGGGCGCTCCCCAGCAGTCCCACCGAGGTGCCGAGCAGGACGAAGACGACCGTGAAGCCCGCCACGAAGAGCAGGGCCTGCGGCAGGACGCTGCCCCGCACGGCCGTCGCTCCCTGTCCAGGGCCGCCCACCGCTGCCGCGTCGCCGATGAAGGCCAGGTAGACGGGCAGCAGCGCCAGCACGCACGGCGTGACGAACGAGAGGAGCCCCGCGGCGAAGGCGAGCGCGATGCTGACGTCCATCGGCTCCGAGCCTATCCCACGACAGGGTCGACGACGATCGGCTGCGCGATGATCCACAGGCTGAGCACGGTGTAGCCGACCATCAGCAGCACCATGGGCAGCCCCACCACGAGCGCGTTCCGGCCGGCACGGTCCAGCGCGAGCCGATGCGCCAGCGCCACGCCCGCCACGTGCCCGCCGACGATGGCGCCGACGCTCAGGTACCAGACGAGCCCGATGGGTATCCACCCGATCTGCGGTGCGAGGCTCATGAGCGGATCGGCGAGCAGGCTTGGCAGCCAGGTCGCCGCCTGGATGACGACGGTGAAGTAGTGCGCGACAAGGTAGCCGGCCGCGATCGGGAGCAGCGTCGCTGCGTACGCGCCCGCCGTTGCAGCCCTGTCGTCACGCGGCGACCTCTCGAGACGCCGCGTGACCGCGACGACCGCCCCGAACGCGACGAGGAATGCCGCGTACAGCAGGGCGAGGAACGCGGTATCGACGAGCAGGAAGGTTGCCGCGGTCAGCCCGAACTCGGCATTGATCGGGGCCAGGATGGCCGTGAGGAGCATGCCGCCGAAGGCGGTCTCGCGCAGGCCGTCGTACGTGATGCCGGCGAGCAGGAGGACGACGAACGCGGCATCCGACCAGCCGACGGCGCCGCGAAGCGTCGCTAGGCCCGCGAACCACGGGCGAAGCTCGGCGCGCCGCTGCGTGTCGTCCGCACGGGTAGCGCAGCCGGGGCAGTCCACGCACGTCATCGGCTCGCAGGCGTCCGGGCATGCCGCGCACAGGTCCGGATCCACCGAGCGCCGTCCGATCGGCCCGATCCGCCCGTACCAGCCCAGGAGCACCTCGAAGATCTCGGCGTTTCGCAGCCATGCGGCGGGGCCGAACGCGAGCATGCCGAGCAGGGTGAGCAGCGTGTACGCCGCCATGACCGCGGCCACGGTCGCGGCCACCTCGCCCCCGGGGAGGATCAGCTCGGCCCAGATTGCGGCGCCGAGGAGGACGACCGCGGGCCAGCGGGCGAGGCGACGCGGGTACCGGAGTCCGAGGTCCAGAGCGCCTTTCCGGGCCGCGAGCCGCTCGAGCGCCCCGAATGTCGTGCGGAACGGGCTCATCGACGGCCATGGGTTGCCGATGGCCGCCGCGACGATGGGCAGCGCGATCCAGATGACCACCCACAGGAGAACCGCGGGGAGCGGGGAGATGTCCCCGACGAGCACTCCCACCGCGATGGCGCCATACCAGAGCACCACTCCCGCGAGGCGCAGCACCGTGCGCGTCACCGCCGCGACCTGTGTCGACACCGCCCGGCCCGAGGCGGAACGCAGGGGGCGACGGCCGGCCGCCACGGCAATCACCGCGAAGGACGCCGCGACCGCGGTGGCCGCACCGGCCAGGTACAGCCACAGCGGCACCGGCAGCTGGAACGAGCCGCCGATGGCATGGGCGGCGACCGGCTGCGGGGCTGCTGCGAGCGGGAAGAGCGCGGCGGCGACCGCGGCCGTGACGCCTGCCCTACGGCTCATGGACGGTCAGGACGCCGACGCTCGCACCTTCCGGAGTCTCGTTCGTGTGGAGCTCCATCGGAAACTGCCCGCTCTGCGACGCATCGAAGCTCACGGTCGTGGACTCGCCGGCCAGGACCTCGATGAGCGGTGCCTCGTTGATGCCGTGGATGTGCACCGTGCCGTCGATCGCGGAGTGGACCACGACCTCCACGCGCTGTCCGCGACATGCCGCGGGATCCTGAGGTGTGAGCCCGGCCGCGGTGAGCTCGAGCTCGAGCGTGACGCTCGGCGCGGCGCATGCGCTCGGATCCGGCCTGTTGCTCTCGACGCAGCCCGCGACGCCGAGAGCCAGGAGAAGGATCGTAGCGGCTCGTGCCGACCTGCCCATGTCCACGGCACTACGGTACGAGATCGGCGTCGGTGGCGAGGGCGCTGGCGCGACCCTTGCAACGGGGCTGCGGTAGAGACCCATACCCCGAGACCCGTGGAGGATTTGAGATGGCTTCAGTTGTCGAGAGCATCGACGTCGAGGTGCCGGTGAGCACCGCCTACAACCAGTGGACGCAGTTCGAGGAGTTCCCCAGGTTCATGGAGGGAGTGAAGTCGGTC
The DNA here is from genome assembly GCA_963840205.1 of uncultured Chloroflexia bacterium. GTDB lineage: Bacteria > Chloroflexota > Limnocylindria > QHBO01 > QHBO01 > JACDBZ01. The sequence goes on along the minus strand of CAWIXZ010000007.1, from coordinate 70,121 downwards.
ACGCAGATCGACGACACGCACCTGCACTGGGTGGCCGAGGTGGCCGGCACGGAGAAGGAATGGGATGCCGAGATCACCGAGCAGCATCCCGACGAGCGCGTCGCGTGGCACGCGACCTCCGGCGCCGAGAACGCCGGCGTCGTGACGTTCCATCGGCTGGATGAGAACAAGACGCGCGTCACGCTTCAGCTCGACGTGGAGCCGGACGGCCCGATCGAGTCGGTCGGGACGGCCCTCGGCTTCCTCCAGCGACGCGTGAAGGGCGACCTCGAGCGGTTCAGCGAGTTCCTCGAGGCGCGCGGCCGCGAGACGGGCTCGTGGCGGGGCGAGGTCGAGGCCGGCGCGAACCGGTGACCGAGCGCGACAACGCCGGTGGGGGCGGGCTGACCGGTGCCACCGGCGACCTCACGTTCGAGGAGAACGACAGGCCCTTCGTCACGGGCGAGGTCCGCGAGGCGTCAGACCCCGAACGCAAGGCCGATGTGACGACGAGCCAGGGCGAGCCTCAGGCATCGCCCACGCCCGGTGGCGGCACCCAGGTCGGCGGCGACGAGCTCGGCGACCGCGAAGAGCACCTCTAGGCAACCGGCCGTGACCGCCCAGCCGAGCTCCGAGCCGATCATCGTGATGGACCGCGTGAGCCGCGCGTTCAACGAGCACGTGGCCGTTCGCGAGCTGAGCCTGGCGGTGGCGCCGGGAACGATCGTGGGCCTGATCGGCCCGAGCGGGTCGGGCAAGACCACCACCGTGCGCATGCTCACCGGCACGCTGGGCCGCACAGGCGGCGAGATCCGGGTGCTGGGCGAGGATCCGATGCGGTTCAGCCGTCGAACGCGCGGCCGAATCGCCTACATGCCCCAGCTCTTCAGCCTGTACGAGGACCTCACGGCGCAGGAGAACGTCGGCTTCGTCGCCGCGCTGTACGGGACGGGCCCCTTCAAGCGTCGTGGGCTCATTCGCCGGGCGCTCGCGGTGGTGGACCTCACCGAGGCTCGCCACAAGCTCGCGCGCAACCTGTCCGGTGGCATGCAGCGCCGTCTCGAGCTCGCCTGCGCCCTGGTCCACAGCCCTGACGTGCTGTTTGTCGACGAGCCGACCGCGGGTATCGACCCGATGCTCCGACAGACCATCTGGGACGAGCTCCGAAGGCTGCGCGACGAGGGCCGAACCCTGCTCGTGACGACGCAGTACGTCGGGGAGGCGGAGTACTGCGACCAGGTCGCGCTCATTGCGGACGGCGAGCTGGTGGCGTTCGATACCCCGGACGAGCTGAGGCGCATGGTGTTCGGCGGCGAGGTGCTCGAGGTGAATGCGCAGCGCACCGTCGAGCCCGAGATGCTCAAGGGCATTCCCGGGATCCTGCGCATCTCGCAGCCCGGCCCGCGCCAGCTCTTCGTTACGACCGAGGACGCCGCGTCAACGACACCGCGCATCGTGGAGGCGCTCAAGGCGCACAGCGTCGAGGTCCTGGGGCTGCAGGAGCATCAGCCGACCTTCGACGAGGTCTTCACCGGTCTCGTGGAGCAGCGTCGCGCGGAGCGCGAGCGCGAGACTGCGGCCGCCACGCCGTCGGGGACGGAGGCGGCGAGTGGCTGACCTTCAAAGCATCGGCCTGCTGGGGCACATCGGCCAAAGCATCGTGCGCATGGCTTCCTTCACCGGGAAGGAGCTGCGCGAGGTCGTCCGGCGCCCAGGGGTGCTGGCGAGCCTCATCCTGGGGCCGTTCCTCATCATGTTCCTCTTCGGGCTCGGCTACACGGGCACCCGAGCGGCCTTCCGGACTGAGATCGTCATCCCGGAGGGCGTCTCCCTCCCACGTGACATCGAGTACTACGAGGCCCTGGCGCCCGGCAGACTCGACGTTCGCGAGATCACGTCGGACCGAGAGGCCGCGGAGCAGCGGCTTCGGAATCGCGAGACTGACCTGCTGATCATCGCTCCCGACAACGCGGCGTCAGAGCTCCGTGCCGGCCGACAGACGGCAATTCGGGTCGCCTGGAACCAGGTGGATCCGGTGTACGACCAGCTCGCCAGCCTGGCCACCACCATCCTCGTCAGCAGCCTCAATGCCGAGATCATCGAGCAGGCGGCGGCGGAGGGAATCACCTTCGTGGAGGGGGAGACGGGAGAGACTCCGACGAACGTCCCCCCGGACGTCATCGCACGGCCGACCACCGCCGAGACGCAGAACGTCGCCCCGTCGGCTCCGGAGGTGCTGAGCTTCTTCGGGCCGGCCGTATTCGCCCTCGTCATCCAGCACCTCGCCGTCACGCTCACGGCCCTGTCGATGGTCCGCGAGCGCCTCAGCGGCCAGATGGATCGCTTCCGGGTGGCGCCGGTGACCTCCACCGAGCTCCTTCTTGGCAAGTACATCGCGTACGCGGTCCTCAGCCTCGTCGTGTCGGCCATCGTCGGCGCCCTCCTGGTGCTCGTGCTTGGCGTGCCCCTGCTCGGAGGAGCCCTGCCCTTCGCCGGGATCGTGCTGCTGCTCACGTTCGCGTCGCTGGGCGTGGGGCTTCTCATCTCGCTCGTGGCCGACTCGGAACGCCAGGCGGTGCAGCTGTCGATGCTCGTCCTGCTCGCGAGCGTGTTCTTCTCAGGGTTCGTGCTGCCGGTGACCGACTTCGCCGGATGGACGCAGTACCTGGCGTACATGCTGCCCGTGACGCATGGGATCGCGACGCTCCAGGACACGATGCTCCGCGGCGTGGTGAGCCAGCCATGGATGCTCGGCGCCCTGCTCGTCATCGGCGTCGTGCTGTACTTCGGATCGCTCATGCGGCTTCGGCGGATCCTGCGCCGCGCCGACTGAGGGGCTAGACCTCGACGACGACCACCGTTCGCGGGGGGCGAAGGAAGGCGAGGCCGGCGATGAGCGCCCCCAGCGCCTGAAGGCCGAGCCACACCAGGACGATGGTCACGAAGAGCCGGACCGGCGGCGCCGCGCCCTCGGTGCTGCTCGCATCTCGAAGGGAATCCAGCTCGGCCGCAAGCTGATCGAGCCGGGAGCCGATGGCGGCCATGTCAGCGCGCGTGTCGGACAACGAGCCGCCCATCCCGTTCAGCGTGTCTGCCAGGGCCGACGCCTGATCGGCGCTGTCCGCGAAGTCAGCGGCAAGCGGCTGGAGGGGCCGGGCGCCGAGGATGCTGATCCCCATCGCCAGCGAGAGCGAACGGAGCGTGGCCGATGCCTCGCGCGCCAGCACCGCAGCAGCGTCCGCAGAGGCTTCCCCTTCACCGAGGCTCACGTCGACGCCGGTGAACGAATCTGCCGTCGCCTCGGTCGCGCGCTGCGCGGCCGCCAGGGTGCTGTCCGCCCGCACCGCGAGGTTCTCGATGCGGTCCGCCATCTCCAGCCCGCCCAGGGCGCCGACCACCACGAGCGCCACGCCGACGATCCCGTAGGCGAGCAGCGCCCATCCGAGTGCACGACCCGCCATGTCCGGCCTCAATCCTCGGCGAAGAACGGATCGTCGCCGAACAGCTCGAGCCAGCGGCGGCGCATCTGGCGGATCGTGGCGGGCACTTGCTCGCTCGCCGTCGCCGGCGGGAGGAGGCTCGCGACGGCCGCGCGCACGGGCTCGCTGTTCTCCATGCCCAGCAGGGTCAGGTAGTCCGCGACACGCTGCGCGGGGCTCTTTCCGTGCGCGCGCTCGCGGACGAGCACGTCCGCCTCATGCTCGAGCGCGCCCGCGTAGTCCGACTCGGGGCGCCCGACGTCAAGGAGCAGCAGCGGGACGTGCTCGAGGCGAGGGTCGGAGTACGCCCAGCGGATGAAGCTGTCCATGCTGCCGGGCTGGCGCTCGTGGTGGCCGGCATGGAACTGCCGCATGTACTGCTGTCGCTCTGCCTCGCTCCGTGTGAGCGCGATCTGAACCACGTGGCGCATCTCGGGCGTCCATCTGCGGAGTGACTCGACGAACTGGCGCAGCGTCAGGCTGCCGGCCGGCTGAGGGCGAAATCGGTGCTCGTGGAGGTCCTGCAATGCGCCCGTATACTAGCCGCCGTGCGCCGCCCCCCACCCCACGCCACCCCCGCCATCAGGCCCGCATGCGGCGAATGACCCGGGCGGTCGCGCTGGGCGCGGCCGTGGTGCTGGCGCTGTCGATCGGCGCATCGGAGGGAGCGGTTCACGCGGCGGGACCACCCCTGCGCTACCTCGGCGGGCCGGCCGGCACCCTCGATCCCGCCTTCATCAGCGGCGCGTCCGACGTGCAGCTCCTGCTCCAGCTGTACGCGGGCCTCACGCGGCTGGACGAGACGGGCGAGCCCTATCCCTCGCTCGCCGAGGGCTGGCGTATCAGCGACGACGGGCTGACCTACGAGTTCCAGCTGCGCGACGGGCTGCAGTTCAGCGACGGCACGCGAGCTCGTCGCCGAGGACGTTCGGCGCTCATGGCTGCGGCTCCTCGATCCTGCGACCGGAGCCACGGCGCCCGACGTGCTGAGCGTGGTCGACGGGGCCCCGCAGCGCCTCGCCGGCGAGATCGACGAGGAGGAGGTCGGAATCAGCGCGCCTGACGACGACACCCTCTTCGTTCGGCTGCGCCATCCCGCCTCCTACTTCCTCGACATCGTCGCGACGCCCGCCGCGTTCGTCGTGCCCCGCAACGCGAACGCGACTCCGAGATGGCAGACCGTCACCGACTTCGTCGGCAGCGGGCCGTACGTCGCGTCCGACATCGACGGTGGCGACCTCGTGCTCACGGCGAACCCGGAATACGTCGCGGGCCCACCTCCGATCGACGAGATCCGCTGGGTTGCGGGGCTCGACGCGGTCGACCCGGTCACGGCCTTCAGCGACGGCCTGATCGACCTCACGCAGGTGTCGCCGGGCGACGCCACCTGGATGGCGTTCGATGATGAGCTCGGCACGCGCCTGCACGCCGCCGAGCCACTCGTCATCAGCTACTTCGGGTTCGACACCACGCGACCGCCCTTCGACGACGCGCGCGTCCGGCTCGCGTTCGCCCTCGCGCTGGACCGAGAGGAGCTCGTCGCGCTGGCCGATGGCACGTCGGCGCAGGCCGCGGCGAGCCTGGTGCCGCCCGCGATCTGGCCAGACGGCTTCGTCCCGGAGCTCGTCGCGGATCCAGATCGCGCTCGTGAGCTGCTCGACGATGCGGGGTTCGAGGATCGCGCCGACCTCGGGACGATCGTCGTGAACGGCAGCGGCCTCAACGTCGAGCCGGCGGTTGCGGTCTGGCGTGAGGAGCTCGGCGCAGACGTCGTGGTCGAGAACATGGACTTCGGCACGTTCCTGGAGGTCCTGGAGACGGACCCGCCGCACCTCTACACGATCAACTGGATCGCGGACTACACCTCGCCCCACGCGCTCTACGGGCTCCTGCTCGAGCCGGGCGCGCTCAGCAACTACGGCGACTGGCGCGACGAGGAGTTCGTCGCGCTCCTCGAGGCGGCCGCCGCGGCAGCCGAGGACGAGGTGGGACCGGCATACGACGCGGTGGACGAGTACGTCGCGGAGCAGGCGCCGGTCATCCCATGGTCGTACGACGAGACCTGGTGGCTGGTCGCCGATGGGCTGCGAGGCCTGGGCAACCTCACCATCGGCCTCCTCGACTTCGGGCGTGTGTCATGGGAAGGCTGACGCGCTGGCTGAGCGCCGGCGGGATGGCCGCCGCGTGCGCACTCGTCCTCGCCGGCCCCGCCGCCGCATTCGATGGCTTCGGAGAGGCGACGGCCGACTCGACCTACGACCGCCAGATCCGCTTCGATGTCGAGCTGGCGGGCGGCGCGCCAGAGCGCCTCGAGCTCCTCCTCAGCACGCCCGGGAGCGACTCGACCTTCGTCATCCCGGTCAACCCGGACGAGGCCGATGCGACGTACGTGTGGGACACGTCCGTCGATTACGTGACCCCGAACACGCTCGTGACGTATCGGTGGCGGGCAACCGATGGGGACGAGGTGGTCGTTTCGGAACCCGCGAGCATTCGGTACGAGGACGACCGCGCGGGCCTTCGACTGGCAGACCGAGCAGCTCGGTGAGACGACCGTGCACTGGTACGGTGACGCGGAGGCCCAGGCCATGCGCTTCGGCGAGCTGGCGGCCCTCGGGGTCGCCCAGGGCGAAGAGCTGCTCGGCACCGAGCTCGCCGGCCCGGTCGACGTCTTCATCTACGACAGCCGCGAGGACTTCTTCGGCGCGCTCGGCCCCGGCGCGCGCGAGTGGACCGGCGCCGTGGCCTACAACGAGATCCGGACGATCTTCATGTGGCTCGGCGGTGGACCGGCCGACTACCTCGAGACTGCGATGGTCCACGAGATCACCCACATCGTCTTCCTCGACGCGACCGACAATCCATTCCACGACCCGGGCACGTGGATCAACGAGGGGATCGCCGTGTGGTCCGAGACGGGCGACGCCGCCGACGAAACCGCCTTCGTCCGCTCGCAGGCGAGCGCGGGAGGTCTCTTCGCGTTCGAGGCCATCACCGAGCGCTTCCCGATCGGCGATCTGGCCGGCAGCCTGTCGTACGCGCAGGGCGCCGCGATGATCGACTACATCATCGACACCTACGGCGAGGAGGCCATCGCGCGCCTGACGGCGGCGTATCGCGACGGGGCGTCGGACGAGGAGGCGCTCGAGGCGGCGACCGGGGTGAGCGCCGACGAGCTGTACGGCGCGTTCTACGCAGCAGTTCGGCGTGGAAGCCCCCACGCCGGTCGAGCCCGAGCCGATCGCTCCCGTCGAACGTCGACACGCCGGATCCGGGCGAGGTCGATCCCGGGGGCGTCGACGGTGGACCGAGCGCTGCGCCGGGAGACCCCACGCCTGGTGATCCGCGCAGACGGCACGGGGATGGAGCCCTGGCTCCTGCTCCTCGATCCTCGGCGTGGCGATCGTGGCGGTCGCGGTCGTCGCGGTGATGGTCGCGCGGCGTGCCGCGCGGACGCCGTCCGCATGACCTCTCGGCTTCCCGCGCGACCCCGGCAGCTGTTCCGCCCGCAATGGACGGTGAGCATGGCGGCGGCACTCGCGGCCATCGGCTTCGTCGGCGCCGCCCAATGGAACAGCTCGCTCGGTCGCGAGGAGTTCATCAGCTCCGCGCAGTCCGTGCTCGTCAGCCAGGCCGAGCAGCTGCAGCGGGAGCAGGAGCGCATGCTCGCCGAGATCGAGCAGGCGGAGGCCGACCTCCAGGTCCTGCAGGAGCGGGACAGCGGCTCGCAGACCGCGCTCGCGCTGGCCAACGAGCGCCTGCTCGCGGCGCGCGTCGCCGCCGGCGCCGAGGACATGCGCGGCCCGGGGGTCGTGGTCGAGATCGCGGACTCCCTGCGCGATCGCCCGGCCGGCGAGCCCCAGCAGAACTTCATCGTGCTCGTCTCGGACCTCCGCGACATCGTCACCGCGCTGTAGGGCGTCCGGGGCGGAGGCGATCTCGATCAGCGGCAGCCTGACCGAGGGGGCTCCCTCGCTGCGGCTCGTCTCCACGACGTCGATCTACGGTGCCGGCGCGGCCATCCTGGTCAACGGCGTTGCCGTCGCCCCTCCGTATCGGATCTCGGCGATCGGCCCGGAGGGGCTGAACGACCGGTTCCTGGCGCACCCGGCCTTCCTCGACCGCGTGCTGCCCAGGATCGAGGCCTACGGACTCCAGTTCGCGAGCCAGGCCCAGGACGAGGTGACGGTCCGGGGCTTCGTCGGCAACACCCGCTTCCAGTGGGGCGCTCCGGTGGCGGAGCCGACCTGATGACGCGTCGCGCCGCCCAGCTGAGCCTCGCCATCGTCGCGGTCATCGTCGGCGTGCTGCTCATCGGCCAGCTCCGGTCGCAGGCCCCGGCGATCGAGCTGTCGGGCCTGTCGGCGCAGGAGCTCTCGGACCTCATCGGGACGCTGCGCGCGGGCAACGCGCAGCTCGAGCGACGCGCTCACCGAGGTGCGCCAGCAGGTCTCCGAGTACGAGCGGCTGGACGTCACCGGACGCTCGACGCTCGCCCTGACCAGTGAGGATGTGATCCGATTCTCGGCCTTCGCCGGGCTCATGGGCGTCGAGGGGCAGGGGATCGTGATGGACATCGAAGGGCAGTTTCAGCCCACGAACGTGAACGACCTGATCCACGAGCTGCGCAGCGCGGGCGCGGAGGCGATCGCGATCGACGACGTCCGCATCACCGCGAGCTCCGTTCCGGTCGGTGGCGCCACCATCGAGATCGACGGCGTCGAGATCCGCAGCCCGTTCCGCGTGACCGCCATCGGCTCGCCCGATGGGCTGGCGGGCGCGCTCGAGCGCCCGGGCGGAATCCTCTCGCTCTTCGAGCACGAGATCGGAGCGACCTGGGAGATCGTGCAGCGGGAACAGGTGACCGTGCCCGGCGACGCGGCGCGACCTCACGCCGCAGGTCGCGCAGCCGGTCGAGTAGCCTTCAGCCCGATGAAGGCCGCCGAGGACTCCTGGTGACGGTGGCGCCTCCGCTCGACCTCCGCATCGGCGACCGGCTCCGGCTCCGGAAGCAGCATCCGTGCGGCAGCCGGGAGTGGGAGGTCGTTCGGCTCGGGGCCGACATCGGCCTCGTCTGCGAGGTCTGCCGACACCGGATCCTGATGGACCGGCTCGACGTGGAACGGCGCTTCACCGAGTACCTCGCCCGCGGTCCCGAGGAGACCGGCTGACCGATGGCCCACGTCGACCCATCCGCCACCGGCGACCTGTCGGGCGCCGGCACCGTCTTCCGCAACCGACCGTTCGTCTTCCTGTGGTCGGCTCAGACCCTGAGCCAGCTGGCGAGCAACATGGTGCTCGCGGCGCTCATGGCGACCGTGCACGACACGACCGAGTCCGATACCGCGGTCGCGGTGCTGCTGCTCACCTTCCTCGTTCCGGCGGTGCTGTTCAGCACGCTCGGCGGCGTGCTCGTCGAGCGCAGCAACGCGAAGACGATCATGCTCGCCACGAACGTCGTCCGCGCCGTCGGGATCATCGCGTTCATCTTCGTCGGCCCCGAACACCGATAACGCCAACGTCCCGCTCGTCTACCTCATCAACTTCGGGATCGCGACCGCGACGGCGGTCTTCGCCCCGGCCGAGCTCACCGCCATCCCGCGCATCGTCGACCGCCGCCACCTCATGGCGGCCAACTCGATCTTCGTGCTCACGATCAATGCCACGTTCGCGATCGGCTTTGGCTTCCTCGGCCCGCTTGTGCTCATCGCGCTGGGACCGATCGCGGTGTACTTCATCGTCGCCGTCATGTTCGGCGTGGCGGCACTGGCCATCCTGCCGCTGCCGGCGGTGCGGCCGGACCACGACGTGGCCCCTGGTCGTGACGCTGCCGGGAGGGCGCTGCATGAGCTCGTCGACCAGCTGAAGGAGGGCATGCGGTTCGTGCGAAGCCATCGCGCGATCGCGTGGAGTCTCGCCTACCTGGGCATCTCGTCCAGCCTGATCGGGGTGCTGGGCGCCATCGGTCCCGGATTCGCGGTCGACATCCTGGGTCTGACCTCGCAGAACTTCTTCTTCATCATGGGCCCGGCCGGCCTTGGAGCGGTCGTCGGGATCCTCTTCCTCAACTCGTACGGCAAGGGGATTCCGAAGCGGCTGGTGATCGACCTCGGGCTGGTCGCCATGGGCATCACCCTCGATCCTGCTCGCCATCGTGAAGCCGGTCTCGAGCGTGTTCGGCGCCGCAACGGGGCCGATCGAGAACGCCGTACCGGCCCTCGCACCACTGATCAGCCTTCTCGCGGTGGTGGTCGTCATCTCCGTCTTTGCCGGGCTCGAGTACGCGTTCGTGGCGATTCCCTCGCAGACCGCGCTTCAGGAAGACATTCCAGCGGACGTGCGGGGTCGCATCTTCGGCATCCTGAACACGCTGCTGTCGGTCGCCTCGTTCCTGCCGGTCATCGCGGCCCCGGCCGCGGCGGATATCGTCAACATCTTCTTCGACGGCGCCGGCATTCCCGTGGTAATGGCCTTCCTTGGGCTGGTGACGCTGTGGGCCGGGGTCGCGTCGTGGCGCCGCAACGCCCGCAACGGCCTCCATGTGCGCGACACGCCTGGGCCTCCGGCCGCGATGGTGCGCGACGAGGTCGCGCCGGGCACCCCACGTGTCGCGGACACGCCCCCCGAGCCACCGCACCGCCGGCGTCGTCGCCGTCGACCGGCGAGCGATGAGGGCTAGGCTCACCGCCGCCGCTATCCTCCTCGTCTCCGGGTTCGTAGCCTGGCTCGCGATCACGGTGCCGCTTGCGGCCAGAGCGCTCCAGGTCTCGATCGCCGTCTCGATCGCGTATGTCGCGTGGCTCGCCTGGCATGGCTGGCGGGTCATGCGGCAGGCGCTGGCGGAAGCGCGGAGCGGCGCCGGGGAGCCGACCGGCCTTGCGCGCGGCCTCCCGTTCGTCTCCCTCGTCATGCCGGCACGGAACGAGGCGGCGGTGATCGGCCCGTCAGTCGTCGCGGCGCGCGACCTCGCGTACGCGGGAGCTGACGGATCGCCGGCGTTCGAGCTGCTCGTGGTGGACGACGGCTCGCAGGACGGGACCGGCGACGTCGCCCGCCGGACGGATGGTCCGGCCACGCTCACCGTCGTGCGCCGGGAAGGCGGAGGGGCGCGCACCAAGGGCGCCGTGCTCGCCTTCGCCATGCCGTACGTCCGCGGGCAGGTGGTGGGAGTCATCGACGCGGACACGCGCCTCGACCGCTCGTTCCTCGAGCGCGCCATGCGCGCGTGGAAGCGCGACGAGTCGGCCGCCGCGCTGCAGGTCGCGCGGCAAGCCTCGAAACGCCTCGTCCTGGCTCACCAGGGCGCAGGCCGAGGAGCAGCTGATGGACATGGCCAGCCAGTGCGGGCGCTGGGCGACCGACGGCACCGCCGAGCTGCGCGGGAACGGCATGTTCGTTCGCCGCGACGTCCTGGACTCGGTCGGTGGATGGAGCGATCACGCGCTCACCGAGGACCTGGAGCTGTCGACCCGGCTTTCGTCAGCCGGCCACCACGTCACGCTCGCCCCGGAGGCCACCGTCCACGAGGAGGCGGTCGAGGGTCTCACGGCGCTCTGGCGGCAGCGGATGCGATGGGCGGAGGGCAGCGTTCGTCGGCTGCTCGAGCACGGTCCCGGGCTCCTCGCGGGCACGCAGCCGCTCGGGCGAAAGCTCGACTTCCTGGCCTTCGCGGGCGAGTTCCTGGTCCCGCCGCTGTTCGTCGCCGCGGTGATCGCGAGCATCCTCACGATCCCGATGCCGCGCCCGGCAGACTGGACGGTGCCCGTCTCGCTCTTCATCGGCTACGGGCTCGGGTCCTTCCTGCTCGGGCTCGCCGGCCTCGCCGCTGCCGGGGAGCGAGGCCTCCCGCTCTTCGGGCGCGCCGCGCGTGGCGCGTTCTTCCTGTCCCACTGGCTCGTCGTGGTCCCTGCCGCGCTCGCCCGCATCGCGCTCGGCGGGACGCCAACCTTCGTCCAGACGCCGCGCTCCGGAGGTCGGCCGCCCCGATGAGCGCCCGGGCCGACCTCGTCATCTGCGGCCAGGTGGTGGTCGCGGCGCATCCCGACGGCCTCGAGACGACGGAGGCAATCGCCATCGCGGGCGGTCGGGTGATCGCCTCGGGCACGCGGGACGACGTGCTCGCCGCGGGTGGGCCAGGAGCACGCGTCGTGGACGTCCGCGACCGGGCCGTCATCCCCGGCCTCCACGACTTCCACATCCACCTGGTCGGGCTGGCACGTGCACGACGGGACATCGCGTTCGACGGCGCGGCCGACGTGCGGGAGGTCGCCTCCCGAGTGCGCGAGGCAGCCTCGGCCGCGCCTCCGGACGCGTGGCTTACCGGCCGAGGCTGGTCGGAGGCGCAGCTCGCCGGCGTCCCGCTCGCGGAGCTGGAGGAGGCGACCGGGGGACGTCCGGCGTTCTTCATGAGCCACGACGGCCACTCCGGCTGGGCGTCGGCGGCGGCACGCGCTCGAGCCGGGTTGGCCGGCGCCACCCCGGATCCCACGGGCGGACGAATCGAACGCGACGCGCACGGCGAGCCGAGCGGAATCCTGCGCGAAGCCGCGTTGAGCATCGTGCAGCCGTTCGTCGCCCGCCTCCAGGGGCAGGCGCTGCGCGATCCACTCGACGAGACGCTGCGTGAGCTCGCCGGCCTCGGCGTGACCGGGGTCACAGACGCGGGGGATTACACGGACGAGAACGGCATCGGAGCCGATGCGGACCTCGGCGACTCGTACTCGTCGCTCACGGACCTTGCCGGGCTCGTAGACCGGCGCCTGCGACTCACGCTCGACATCCCCGCGGACGCAATCGAAAAGGCGGCTGGGCGCGGGCTGCGGACCGGCGTCACTCTGGACGGGCGCCACACGATGCGGTTCGGGTGGGCCAAGGAGTACTCGGACGGCGCGCTCGGCTCGGGGACCGCGGCGCTGTTCGACCCGAGCACCTGCGGCGAGCCCAGCTCGGGCATCCTCCGCCTCGGTCCCGATGAGCTGGATGCCCACTTCGAGGTCGCCCGCCCGGCCGGCATCGGCATGGCGATTCATGCGATCGGTGACCGCGCGGTGGCGGTCGTGCTGGACGCGTTCGAGCGTGCCGGGCCTCCGCAGGCCGGCGTCCCGAACGACCGGATGGAGCACGTGCAGCTCGCCCGCGCCGTCGATCGCGCCCGCTTCGCTCGGCTCGGGGTCAGCGCCAGTGTCCAGCCGATCCACGCCGCCGCGGATCGTGACCTCGTGGATGCCTGCTGGGGCGGCAGGGAGGCGGACGCGTATGCCTTCCGCTCCCTTCTCGAGGCCGGCGCGCTCCTCGTGGCGGGGTCGGACGCACCGATCGAATCGGCGAATCCATGGCTCGGCATCTTCGCGGCGGTCCATCGGCGCTTCCCGACCGATCAGCGCGAGGACTGGCGGCCCGCCGAGGCGCTTTTGGTCGAGCAGGCCCTCTCGGCCTACACGCTCGCGCCCGCACTCGCCATCGGCGCCGCCGACGAGGGCCACCTGCGGGTGGGTGCGCGCGCGGACCTCGCCGTGCTCAGCGTGGACCTTCCGACGCTGCTGCGGGGCGACGAGGCGGTCGCATCGGTCAGATCGGAGCTCACCCTCGTCGACGGGCTCGAGGTCGATCGGCACTGAGACCGATCGGTCTCCTGCGAGATATTCTGCTCGTATTCCACCGAACCGTGCGCCATAATGGTTCTACGGACTTCGGCCGCTTGGCCTCGACGCAAGAAATCGCTACAGGTACTCCAATGCCCCGATCGCTCCGCGTCCTCTTCGCCGGCCTCGCCGCGGTCTCGATGCTGTCTGCAGCATCGCTGTTCATCACTGCTCCGACAGCGGCCGTCGTGATCTCACCGACGGTGACCTGCAACAACGGGCTCGGCAATGGCGGTGCGGTCTGCGAGACCACCGTCGTCAACACGATCACCCCGAGCGGTGCCTCAGCAGTCGTCACGGTCCGCGAGTGCGTGGGCTCGGCGGGCGTCCCGAACACGTCCTGCACCACCACGACGCAGTCACTGACCGAGGCGGTCACCTACGTCAATCAATGCGAAGGCTCGATCAACGGCGGTGGCGGGACGCTGCTCTGCAGCGTCGCGGTCACGAACAACTTCATCGGCATCACACCCGCGCCGACCGTGACCGCAGCCACCGTCAACCAGTGCAACGGGTCGGTCACCACGGGGACCGTGAGAGCCTGCAGTCCCGGATCCCGCGACGACCACGAGCGCGACGATCACCCAGTGCAACGGGTCGGGGAACGGCGGGGGAGCCTCGCTCACATGCACCGCGAGCGGCACCCAGTCCTCCGGACTCTCCTTCGTCATCGACCAGTGCAACGGCTCGTCGAATGGCGGCGGAACTCGCACCGTGTGCTCCGCGACGCATCGCGAACAACGTGCTCGCAGCCGGCGCGACACCGCCGGCAGCCGCGACCGCCGGTTCCAGTCATCCCGGCTGCATCGCTGCCGGTTGTCGTCCCGAACACAGGTGTGGCGGAGCAGGTCGCCGCTCCGGTCAGCGCACCCGTGATCTACATCGGGCTCCTGATTCTCGCGGCGCTCTGGATGACCGCCGCGCTCAGGTTCCGCAAGGGCTGAAGCTCTCGGCGGCGTAGAACCGCTGCCAGGCCTCGTGCCTGGCAGCCACTAGCGGGTAGGCGCCTCGACGAGATGGGCCGAGACGAACCAGAGCTGCTTCTCGTTCGTCCGAAGCCTTCGTACTTCCTCTTGAAATCTTGGCCGGCGGGCTGAGGCCGCTTCAGGGACGCGGGCGCTGGGCAGCCGCCTCGACCGCCACCAGACCCACCTCGTCGATGTAGCACCACATCCAGTCCTCGCCCGGCTCGAGCGATCTCACCAGCGGGTGGCCCGTCCCGCCGAAGTGCATCGTGGCGTGGCGGTTTGGCGACGAGTCACAGCAGCCGACGTGGCCGCACGTCAGGCACAGGCGCAGGTGCACCCAGCCGGAGCCGATGCGGAGGCAGTCCTCGCAGCCATCGGCCGACGGCTGCACATCGCGGATCTGGTCGAGGTGGCTGCAGGGGTCGGTCGCGTCGGGGGCATCGGTCATGGCGTTCATCGGTTCATCCTCAGGTAGGCAAAAGGCTGGTGCTCGACCGCCGGCTGCGCGATGATTCGTCGAGTAATGGAGCAGCCACGCCAGTACGCGGCCCTCGGTACGGAGCCCATCCAGACGATCGGCCGCGACGAGCTCAAGGCGAAGCTCGACCAGGGCGACGAGCTCAAGCTGATCATGGCCCTCAACCGCTGGGCGTTCGACGCCAAGCACATCCCGGGCTCGCTCCATTTTGATACCCCTGCCGATCTCTACGCAACGGTGCAACCTGACGACGAGGTGGTCGTGTACTGCTCGAACGTGGATTGCCTGTCGAGCGTGGCCCTCTATCGCGATCTGGTCCGGCGCGGCTACCGGCACGTGCGCCGTTACTCGGGCGGGCTGCTCGACTGGGAGGACGCGGGGCTCCCGCTCGAGGGCGAGTTCGTGGCGGCCCGATGACCAAGCTGTCCGACACGAGCGAGGGTCGCCGGGACCACCCCTACTTCGCCGAGATGGACGCCGAGCGCCGCGGCTGGTACGAGATCGTCGACCTCGTGCGCTCGCTGACGCCGGGAGAGTGCGTCGAACCGGGATACCAGCGTGACCCGGACTGGACCGTGCGCGACGTGGTCGCGCACGTCGGGACGTGGCTGGCGGAGGCGGAGACCCAGTTCGAGCGCATCGGGGCAGGCAGCTACGAGGGCCACGAGGTCGACATCGACGCGATGAACGCGGCGTTCCTTGCCGCCATGCAGGGGCAGCCGTGGGAGGTCGCCTGGGTGCAGGCAAACGCCGCCCGGACGAGGCTGCTCGACGAGTGGTACCACCTGCACGAGCAGACCGATGAGGCGGCGTGGTGGGTCCGCAAGTCAGGCGCCGAGCATTACGCCGAGCACCTCGACCGTCTCCGAGAGTGGGTGGCGGACCTGATCGAGCGTCGGACGCCATGACTGCGGGCGAGCCGCGAGATAGGTGCCCAGCCACCTGTTTCTGGTAGCATCCACGCCCTGCTCGATGGACGAATTGAGCACGAGCCGATGGGCGGCTAGCTCAGCTGGTTAGAGCACTTGCTTGACATGCAAGAGGTCACTGGTTCGAGTCCAGTGTCGCCCACCATCCCCTCATCCGGGCTCTGATGCCTGCCTGACTTCAGCCGCCTGACTCTCGCGCCGTCCGGGGCTCAGGGCGACCCGGGATCCGACGAACTCGCGGATGGGGTGGGACTCGGCTCGGGCGACATCGTCGGTTGGCTCGCAGGCGCCGGCGGGGACGGTGTCGGGCTGCTCGCGGCGTCCGCGGGCGGTGTCGCCTCGGGATCGAGCGTGGGCGACGCGGCGGGGGAGGCGGACGGCTCGGGCGTCGAAGCCGGCGCGGCGAGCGGCGCGACCCCGAGAATCGCCACGATCTCCTCCTTGTAGCCCTCGAGCCGAGCGATGACGTCGGCGATCGGCAAGGTCGGGATGGAGGCGGCGAATGCCGTGATGTCCTCCCAGATGTCGGCGAGCGCGACCTGCTGCTCGACGCCTGGAAGAGAGTCGACCGTGACCACGAGCTGGCTGGCGATCGCGGTGGTGATGCATCTGAAGCAGTCGTAGTTGAGGGCGCCGCTGAGGTTCTGCGGCACCACGACGTCCGTGCTGCCGACGATTGCGACGACCTGGAACGCGACCGCGACGGTGACGCAATCCGAGCAGCTGGCGAACGCGTAGGCCTCGTTCACGTTCAGGACGGGATCGTCGCCGGTGACCCACACCATCGCGATCGCGACGTCGTAGGAGGTGGTGTCGTCGGCGGTGTTGATCGCCCGGGCCTGGTTGTCGCCTGGTTCCGGCGGCAGCGGCTCGTTGAACGGGAACACCCAGGTAGTAGCGCCGTCGGGCGTCGACGAGTCGCTCGGCATGAGGACCAGGGCGAGCTCCGGCTCCGCCTCGCTGGGCAATGCCCCGGAGCCCGGGAGCACGGTCGCGATCTCGCCGCCGTCCATCGGATCCGTGTCGGTCGGGCGGTATCCCGCAGCGGCCATTGGCACCGCGGCGACGTCGGAGAGCGTCCCGCCCTCGTAGGGGCGGACCGGTCGGTAGCTCTCAGGGTTGGGCCACCACGCGAAGGCGAGGCCGGCGCCCAGTGCCAGGACCAGCGCGCCGGCGCCCGCCCGGCGCAGGGGGCGTGCTCGCGGCCCGCCCCACACGCCCTTTACGACGCTGGCGACGACTCGGGTGCCGATGAATGCCATTGCGAGGAGAGGCAGGGTGATCACGCACATCGCCAGGAGGGCCCCGACGAAGTCCAGGTATTGGGCCGCGTCCCAGTGGAGCGCCGCCTGCGCTCGCTCCCGCCCCAGACTCTCCCAGGCAGTGGCGATCAGGCGCGGAGCCGAGAGGACAAGTGCGATGAGGCAGAACAGGAGCAGAGGGACGACGATGAGCACCCAGGCGGTGACGACGAGGCGCACCCACCACTTGAGCTGGGCGACGCGCGGGTCGCCCCACCGCGTCGGCCAGAGCGAGGCGAGGATCGGGCCGATGCGCGAGAACAGGTCCGGCACGCCGGTGACGTCGGCCAGGACGTGGTAGCCGTCGAAGCGGACCAACGGCGCCAGCTGCCGGACCATCTGAAGGATCTGGGCGGCCACGATCAGAAGCAGCGCATCCCAGCCGGTCGCCCACCAGATGGCCGTGATGGCCACGGCGACGATCGCGTTGAAGTACAGACCGCCGAGATCCGTTCGGACCCGATCGGACCGGCCGAGGCGGTAGGTGTCGGTCACGTCGGTGTAGAACGCCGGCCACAGCAGGTACCAGCCCGCGCCCATCGCGCCCGGTTGCGCGCCACCACGTCGCGCGGCGGCCGCGTGCCCGAACTCGTGGAAGCCGGCCGACAGGACGGTGACGACCACGACCAGCAGCAGGAGCTCAGGCTTGGCGAATGCCTGGTAGGTGGCAGAGGCCAGACCGCGGTCCATCAGCAGCCACCAGGCCACCACTCCGAACGCGACGAGCAGCGGGACCCAGACCCACCAGTGGAACAGCGCCGTGAACGGGTCGGTGAGGCGACGGGTCATGGCCGGATCGGTGACGGCGACCTTCAGCCTGAGCCCCGTCAAGGGGTTCGACCGTTCCAGCTCCGGCGCCGTTCCGTCCGGCTGGAGCAGCAGGCCGAGGGGTCGGAGCTGGCGCTCGACGAGCGTCTCGACGTCGGACGGCGTTATCGAGCGGCCCGTCCGTTCGGAGGCCAGCTGGGCGATCTCGGCAGATCCGCGACGCCCGTCAACCGCCTCGAGGACCGCATACAGCACGGGGGTCAGCTGGAGGGTCTGGCCGTCCTGTCGGCGCACGAGCGACGGTGGGGTCCGATAGCCGGACCCCTCCATCTCGCCGATGAGCTCGAGGCCATCGGGACGCGCCAGCACGTCAGCGACGATCGCCACGGGGCTTCCTCAAGCAATGCCGCGCAGGCCCTGCGGCCCGCGCGGGTTCGGATGGGTGGTTACTGCCGGATCTCGGAGTCCTGATCGGCCACCGCCGTCGAGTCGCCCTCGATGGACTGCTCGATGATCGCGTCCTGATCGGCGATCGCGGTCGCACTCGAGGCGACAGACCCGATGTTGGCGGCCACCGCCGCATCGATCGGGGCCGCAACGTTCGCGTTGGCCGCAACGGCACCTGCGATCGGCGCGGTGACGTCGAGATCGGCAGCGAGATTCACGTCGACGTTGAGCAGGTCTCCGCTCAGCGCGTCTCCTTCGATGACAGGAGCGGGCGCTGGTGCGGGCGCCGGCTCGATGACGTCGTTGGACTGGTCGAGATCGCTGACCTGCGTCGCCGTCGCGGACGCATCGCCGACGATGCCCTGCGTGATCATCACGCCCTGGTCGGCCAATGCCTGGGCGCTCGAGCCCACTGACAGGACGTTCGCCGCGGCGGCGGCGTCGATCGGCGCGGCGACGTTCGCGTTGGCAGCCACGGCGAGGTCGATCGGCGCCGCGAGGTCGAGCGCGAGGTCCGCGTCGACGTTGAGATCGAGGATCGACACGACCTCCTTGTCGGGAAGCGCGGTGACTTCCTCCGCCTCGAGCTCCTCGGACGTCAGGCTACCGGTGGCACCGGTCTGGTGAGTGGCGTTCTTGCTCATGTCATTCCCTTCCTTCCCCCTGCTGGGCAGCGGCTTGAGCCACCGTCGGCGACGTTAAGCACGACGCGTGCCCGACGAGGCCGGGCCGCACAGCCGTTCCGGACGCCTCTTCGCGACCGACATGGCAGTCCCGACGTTCTCGAGATTCGGGACGTCGATCGTCCGGTCCCAGCGAGATGGTCAGGTGGTGGTGCCCGGGCGCACCGCATCGGTCAGCCGGGCCGACCTCGGTGGCCTCCTCCCGAAGCTGTCCTTGTCCGCCTGACATGGGCCTCCGCGCGCCGAAGAACCCCCGTGACCGCCTCGTTCAACGCCTGATCAGGTTGCGTGAACCACCTTGCCGTCCACCACGGTCAGCCTGACTCGCGTGTCCGAGATCGCGAGGGTGTCCTCACGCAGCAGGTCGCGATCCAGCACGATCAGATCGGCCAGGACTCCCGGAGCCAGGTGCCCGCGCTCGGCCTCCGCGTGCTCCGCGTAGGCGCTGCCCCAGGTCGCGGCCGCGAGCGCATCGGCGACGGGAAGGGCCTCCGCCACCAGGTACCCGCCCTCGGGGTCCCCGCTGGGGGTCGTGCGCCGCACAGCGGCGTGGATCTCGAGCATCGGGTCGATCGGCACGACTGGCCAGTCGCTGCCGAAGGCGAGGACAGCGCCGGATTCCATGAGGCTGCGCAGCCGCCAGCCAGTGGCCGCCACCATGGGATCCAGGTAGCCCCGCCACACGTCGATCTGGCTCGCCTCCGGGATTGCGTGCATCGGCTGCATGCTGGCCACCACGCCGAGCTCGCGCGAAGCGTGCGAGGTCATGGGGATGGATGGTCTCGATGTGCTCGACGCGGTGCCGCCTAGCGGCCGCCTCCCCGGGGCCGAGGGCCTCGTAGGTGTCCAGCGCCTGCCGTACAGCCGCATCCCCGATGGCGTGCAGCTCAACCTGCCAGCCGCGGGCATGCGCCACGGCAACCGCCTCGCGCAGCTCATCCACCTCCCAGCGCGGGTCCCCCCGCGTGTCGGTGCCGGGGTAAGGCTCGAGCAGGTACGCGGTGCGCGCTTCGACCACCCCATCAAGGAACGACTTCAGGATCCCGGTGCGCAGGCGCGGGCCGTCAAGGGCTTCCGCCCGAAGCGTCTCGAATTCGTCGAGGCGCTGGGCGTGCCCCTCGCGGCCGAGCCGGGCGACCATCTCGAAGGCAAACCGAAATCGGATCGGGAGCCGATCCTCCGCGCTCAGGCTGTGCAGGAGGCGCAGCTCTTCGGGGCGCCCCCACGCGTCCTGGACGGAGGTGATGCCCAAGGCGGCGGCGCGCCGCAGCGCCTCCTCGACGAGCTCGCGCATCCGATGCTCGCCCGGCAGCGGGACGAGATCGTCCAGCACCTCCGCGGCGCGCTCCATGAGCGCTCCGTTCGGGCGGCCCGCCCCGTCCCGGCCGATGCGCCCGTCCGGGGGATCCGGCGTCTCCGCGGTGATGCCCGCGGCCTCCAGCGCCAGCGTGTTCGCCCACCCCGAGTGGCCGTCGAAGCACTCGAAGTAGGCCGGCCGGTCCGACACGACCGCGTCGAGCTGCTCTCGCGTCGGCATGCCGCCGGGAAAGGCGGCATAGATCCACCCGCGACCGGCCACCCAGGCTTGCTCAGGGCGCGCGGCCGCGTACTCCGCGATCGCCTTCTGTACGGCATCGAGCGTCGTAAGTCCAAACAGGTCGAGCCGATCCAGCCCGATGGCGCCATGGCGGAGGTGCATGTGGGCGTCGTTGAAGCCCGGCATCACGAGGCCGCCGGCGGCGTCGAACAGCGTGGTCATGGGCGAGGACCACTCACGCGCCTGGCGCTCGTCCCCGAGCGCGAGGATGCGTCCACCACCGACGGCCACCGCAGTGGCCGTCGTATCGGTCAATGCGCCCGGGCGACCGGACTGGAAGACGCGCCCGTTGTGGACGATCAGCTCGGCGGCGACCCCGCCGAGCTCCGCGTCGGAGGTCAGCTGTTGTAGGCCGACATGATCCGATCCTTCGCGCCTGAGCGGTGCTCGGGATCGGTCTCCTCCCGGTCGGTCTCGCCCGCGCTCGGGACGCCCGCGGCGATGTCGGTCTCGCGATGCACCAGCAGCGTGTTCAGCGCGTCGACGTACGCGGCGAGGCTCGCCTCCAGCACGTTCTCGTGCACGGCGCGGCCGGGGAAGAGGGGTCCCTCCGCGTCGTCGCGGCTGCGCACGCTCACGGCGATCGAGGCCTTCGTCTCGTGGCCCGGCCCGGTGGCGTGCACGTCGTACGTCGCCAGCTCGACGCCGGCACCCAGCAGCGGCTCGAGGGCACGATCCACCGCGCGCATGAGCGCGTCGATGGCGCCGTTGCCATCGGCGTGCGCACGCCATCGGTGTCCGCCGCCGCTGAGAATGAGGTTGGCGCGGCTGGGCCGGTCGCTGCCGCTCGTGGCGGACCAGCGCTCGATGCTGATGCGGTCGGGGGTGACCGCAGTGGTCTCTTCGGGGGACTGGGTCATGTGTTCGCTGCTCCTGTGTCGCCGCGTGGCGCATTCATACGGGGCTGAGCCAGCGGGCGTACCGCTCGTCGCTGCCCCGAACGGCGGCGAAGTAGCGGCGCTGGATGTCGAGTGAGACGGGATAGTCGGCCGAACCGAGAGGGCGGTCGTCGATGGACGCGACCGGTGCCACCTGGACGCCGGTGCCGGTGAGGAAGACCTCGTCGGCAAGGTACAGCTCGGAGCGGTCGATGCGTCGCTGGACGACCTCGTAGCCCGCGTCGGCAGCGATCTGCATGACCGCGCCGCGGGTGATGCCCGGCAGGACGTCGTCCACGAGCGGCGGCGTCGCCACCTCGCGGCCGTTCACGACGAAGACGTTGGCGGCGGACGCCTCCGCGACGTGGCCGTCGGCGGTGAGCAGGATGGCGTCGTCGTAGCCCGCGGCGTGGGCGTCCTCGCTGGCGAACGCGGCGTTCACGTACGACCCGGAGATCTTGCCGCGGGCCGGAATGGCGTTGTCGCTCACTCGCTGCCAGCCGGAGACGGTGACGCGGATCCCGTTGGTCGGCAGGTAGTCGCCGAGCGGCATGGTGAAGATCGCGATGCGGTCGTCCAGACCGGACAGCTGCACGCGGATCGACTGCGCGGACTTGTAGATCAGCGGCCGGATATAGGCGTCTCCGGCGTGCGCATTGCGCCGCAGCAGGTCAAGTGTGACCGTCGACGAGCTCCTCGGCGGTCTGCGGGATCGAGGCTCGCAGCAGCCGGGCGTTGCGGATGAGGCGCTCGTAGTGCTCGAGCCCGAACAACAGAGAGGTGGTGCCGTCCTCCTGGCGGTAGGCCCGGATGCCCTCGAACACCGACGTGCCGTAGTTGAAGGCGTTGGTCGCGATGCTCACGCTCGCGTCGCCGATGGGGACCGACGGTGCCCTCGAAATACGCCCATGCGCCGAGCTCCGGCTGGCCGACGATGCGCTCGTGCAGGCTGACTGGTTGCTCCACGGCGGTCATGACTGCTCCCGCGCCGCCTGGCGCTCGTCGCGCAGCGCGATCGCAACGCGGGAGGAGGTGCGCTCGTCACGGCGCTCCGGCTGCGCGTCGAGGTGCCAGATGGCGTACTCGAACGAATCGTGCAGCGCCGCCAGCGAGGCCGTGATGATGTTCGCATCGGCCGCAGCGGTGATCCAGCTCCCGCTCTCGTGGGCGGTCTCGATGATCACCCGCGTGCGGGCGCCGGTGGCCGCCCCGCCGTCGATGATGCGGACCTTGTAGTCGACCAGGTGCACGTGGTCGAGCGCCGGATAGAAAGCGCCAAGGGCCTTGCGCAACGCGAGGTCCAACGCGTTCACCGGTCCGTTGCCGTCGGCGGCGGTATGCAGCACCTCGCCGTCCACCTCGACCTTGACGCTCGCCTCCGCGCGCGACTCGGCGCCGTTGCGCCGCTCGACCACGACGGTGAAGTCCACGATCCGGAACGGCGGCCGGTAGTCGGCGTGATGGCGGCGTACGAGGAGCTCGAAGGACGCATCGGCTCCCTCGAAGCTCGCGCCCTCCGACTCGAGCTGCTTGACGAGGCGTGAGAGCTCCGCGGGATCCAGTCCATCGGTCATGAGATGGCCCAGCTGGCGCACACGCCACGCGGCGTTGGCCTTGCCGCCGAGCTCGCTCACCACCAGCCGCGACTGGCCGCCGACGAGCGCCGGATCGACGTGCTGGTACGCCTGCTCGACCCGAGCCGTTGCCGCGCCGTGCACGCCGCCCTTGTGGGCGAAGGCGCTCGTGCCGACGTACGGGGCGTGCGCGTCTGGCGCGATGTTCACGACCTCGGACACGAAGTGCGAGAGCTCCGGAAGCCATGTGAGGTCGCCGCCGTCGGGCACGGTCGGCAGGCCGAGCTTCAGCGCGAGGTTGGCGCAGATGGTGACGAGGTTCGCGTTGCCGCAGCGCTCGCCGTACCCATTGATCGTTCCCTGGACGTGGCGTGCACCGGCCTGGACGGCGGCGAGCGAGTTCGCCACCGCCAGGCCGGCGTCATCGTGGACGTGGATGCCGAGCGTCGTCCCACTTCCGAGCTCGGCAGCCACTTCCCGCGTCATCGCGGCCACCTCGTCGGTGAGGCAGCCGCCGTTCGTATCGCACAGCACCACCGTCGTGGCCCCGGCCTGGACGGCAGTGCGGAGCGTGGTCAGGGCGTAGGCCGCATCGGCCTTGTAGCCGTCGAAGAAGTGCTCCGCGTCGTAGACCACCTCGCGCCCCGCGGCGCGCAGGTGGGCGACCGAGTCGCCGATCATCGCCAGGTTCTCCTCCGCGGTCGCCTCGAGCACCTTCGTCACGTGGAGCAGCCAGCTCTTGCCGAAGATGGTGGTGACCGGCGTCTCGGCCTCGAGCAGCGCGCGGATGTTCGGGTCCGTGTCGACCGAGTGCGACCGATGGCGCGTCGACCCGAACGCGGCCAGCCGCGCATGGCGGAAGGTCATCGAGCGCGCGGCCGCGAAGAACTCCTCGTCCTTCGGGTTCGAGCCCGGCCAGCCGCCCTCGATGTACGGGAAGCCCGCTTCGTCCAGGCGACGGGCGATCTTGAGCTTGTCGGCCAGCGACAGGACGAGCCCCTCGCGCTGGCTGCCGTCGCGCAGCGTGGTGTCGTACAGGAGGATGGGGGAGCTCATGCGGACGCTCCCACCGGTGCCGCCAGCCCGGCGAGCAGGAAGTCGGCGACCGCGGCGGTGCCGGCATCTCCGCCGAGGTCCGCGGTGCGCGGCCCCTCCGCGATGGCGACGTCGACGGCTGTGTCGATCGCGTCCGCCGCCTGGGTCTCGCCCAGCGAGAGGCGCAGCATCATTGCGGCCGATGCGACCGTGGCGATCGGGTTCGCCACGCCACGCCCGGCGATCTGCGGCGCGCTGCCGTGGACCGGCTCGTAGAGGCCGAACCTGCCGTTCCGTGTGGGTCTCGTCCCGAGGCTGGCCGACGGCAGCAGGCCCAGCGAGCCGGCGATCGCGGCAGCCTCGTCGGACAGGATGTCGCCGAAGAGGTTCTCGGTGACGATCACGTCGAAGCGCCTGGGATCGACCATCAGCAGGTAGGCGGTCGAGTCGACCAGCGCGTGCTCGACGGTGACCGAGGGATGACGTGGGGCAACCTCGTCGACGACCTCGCGCCACAGCCGGCTGCTGGCGAGGACGTTGGCCTTGTCCACGCTCGTGAGGTGGCCGCGCCGGTCCTCAGCGAGGACGAAGCCGAGCTCCACGATGCGCTCGATCTCCGGTCGGGTGTAGCGCAGGGTGTCGACCACCGAGACCACGCCGTCGTGCTCCTCGCGCCCCTGCGGCCGGCCGAAGTACAGGCCGCCAGTGAGCTCGCGCAGGATGAGCAGGTCCGCTCCGGCCCGCACCTCGGGACGCAGCGGCGACGCGGCCTCCAGCGCGGCGTGAGCCCGAACCGGACGGAGGTTGGCGAAGAGCTCCAGCCCGGCGCGCAGGCCGAGGAGGGCGTCCTCGGGGCGGACGGTCGCGGCGGTGTCGTCCCATTGCGGGCCACCGACAGCGCCCAAGAGCACCGCATCGGCGGATCGGCATGCCTCGACCGTGGCCTCCGGCAGCGCCTGACCGACCGCGTCGATCGCCCCACCGCCGACCTGGCGCTCGTCCCACGTGACGGCGAAGCCGAACCGCTCTCCGGCCGCGTCCACGCAGCGTCGTGCGACCTCGCACACCTCGGGGCCGATCCCGTCGCCCGGCAGGTAGGCCACGCGGTGCTGTCTCACGAGCCGGCCCCGGCAGGCGCGACGGGCTCACCGCTCGCTGAACGACGCTCGCGCGCCGCCGCGACCGCGTCGGCGGCCGCGGGATGCTCGGCGATGAGCTTGTTCACCGCCGCGAGATACGCACGTAACGATGCCTCGACGACGTTCGTGGAGAGGCCGTGCCCGGTGAAGACCTGCGGCGGCTCGCCTTCGGCTGACGTGGCCGCGATCTTCACCGTGGCCTCGCCCTGCGCGTCCTCACCCGCCCCGATGCTGCGCACCGTGTAATCGATGAGCTGCGGCCGGACGCTGATGATCTGCTCGAGCGCGTTGTCGACCGCGGTGAGCAGCGCATCGACCGGCCCGTTGCCGCCCGCGAAGGCGCGGAACGTCTTGCCCTCGTAGAAGAGGGACACGTTGCCGCTGCTCGACTCGCCCTGGCGGCTAGCGGTCGCCCAGTGCTCGATCTCGACGAGCTGTGGTACGGGGTCGGCGTGCAGCTCCGCGAGGGCGAGCAGGTCCGCATCGGTCACCTGCTTCTTCTGGTCCGCGAGGCTGATCGCCTCGGCGTAGAGCACGTCCAGCGCCGCGGGCTCGACGTGGATGCCCAGCCGCCGCAGCCGCTCGTCGAAGCCGGCTCGGCCGGAGAGCTTTCCGAGGGTCAGCGTCGAGCCCGACAGCCCCACGGACTCGGGGGTCATGATCTCGTAGGTGAGCGGGTTCTTCAGGAACCCGTCCTGGTGAATACCCGACTCGTGGGCGAACGCGTTCGCGCCGACGACGCTCTTGTTCGGCTGGACCGGAATGCCGGTGAGAAAGCTCACCAGGCGGCTGGTGGCGGTGAGCTGCTCGCTCGCGACCTGGGTCGTGGCGCCGCCGAACTGGGTGGGACGCGTGCGCAGCGCCATGACCACCTCCTCCAGGGAGGCGTTGCCGGCACGCTCGCCGAGCCCGTTGATGGTGACCTCGACCTGCCGCGCGCCGGCTTGGATCGCGGCGAGGGTGTTCGCCGTCGCGAGGCCCAGGTCGTTGTGGCAGTGCGTGCTCACGATCGCGCGCTTGCCGACCGCCTTGACGACCTGCTTGATGACCGCGGCGTACTCCGTGGGCTCGGCGTAGCCGACCGTGTCGGGCACGTTGATGATGGAGGCGCCGGCCTCCACCGCGGCCTCGAAGGCCTCGAGCATGAACGGCAGGTCCGAGCGCGAGGCGTCCTCCGCGCTGAACTCGACATCGTGGTCCGCGCCGACCAGCTCGCGCGCCTGCGCCACGCAGGTGCGGATGCGCTCGAGCACCTCCGGGTGCGTGGAGCGGAGCTTGTGCGTGATGTGGATGTCGCTCGTCGCGATGAAGACGTGGAGCTGTCGACGGCGGGCCGGCTGCAGCGCGGCCGCCGCGACGGTCACGTCGGCCGGGACGCATCGCGCGAGCGCCGCGATGGCCGGGGCGTCCTCCGCCGAGCCTACCTCCGCGGCGATGCGTCGGACGGCCTCCGCCTCGCCGGGCGAGGCGGCCGGGAAGCCGGCCTCGATGACGTCGACGCGCAGGCGAGCCAGCTGCTTCGCCACAGTCACCTTCTCGTCGGCGGTGAGCGCGGCGCCAGGCGTCTGCTCGCCGTCGCGCAGTGTCGTGTCGAAGACGCGGATGTGGCGAGCCATCACGCCACGCCCTCGCCGGGGATCGACTCGGCCTTCTCGCGGCCGCCATCGGCCCAGCCCGGCGGGGGATCCTTCGGGTTGATGAAGGCCATGTGGCTGCGCAGCTCGGCGCCAACGGTCTCGATCCGGGACTTCGCGTTCTCTGCCCGCAGCCGCTTGAACTCCGGCGCGCCGCGGCGGCCCTCCTCGATCCAGCGCTTCGCAAACGACCCATCCTGGATCTCGCCCAGGATCTTCTTCATCTCGGCCCGCGTGGACTCGTTGACGATGCGCGGCCCCGAGACGTAGTCGCCGAACTCGGCCGTGTCGCTGATGCTGTAGCGCATGTACTGGAGGCCGCCCTGGTACATGAGATCGACGATGAGCTTGAGCTCGTGCATCGTCTCGAAGTAGGCGAGCTCGGGCTGATAGCCGGCGTCCACCAGGGTCTCGAAGGCCGCCTGGACGAGCGCCGTCGTCCCGCCGCAGAGGACAGCCTGCTCGCCGAACAGGTCGGTCTCGGTCTCCTCGGCGAACGTCGTCTCGAGCACTCCCGCACGTGAGGCTCCGATCCCGCGCGCATAGGCCAGAGTCCGCGCGCGCGCGGTGCCAGTCGCGTCGCGATGGACCGCGAACAGCGCCGGGACGCCGCCGCCCCCTTCGAACAGCCGCCGCACGAGATGGCCCGGTCCCTTCGGCGCAACCATCCCGACGTCAACCCCGCCCGGCGGGTCGATCTCGCCGAAGTGGATGTTGAATCCGTGCGCGAACATGACCAGGGCGCCCTCGCGCAGGTTCGGCTCGATCTCGCCGTGGTAGACCCCCGGCGCCGCCGTGTCGGGCACGAGGATCATCACCACGTCCGCCTCAGCTGCCGCCGACCCCGCGTCGGTCACCCGCAGACCAGCCTCGCGGGCACGAGCCGCCGAGCTCGAGTCCGGGCGCAGCCCGACTACGACGTCGACGCCGGAGTCCGAGAGGTTCCGCGCGTGCGCCTCTCCCTGGCTGCCGTAGCCGATGACGGCGACGGTCTGCCCCTCGAGCGCGGCGCCGTCGATATCGGCGTCGTAGATGAGCTTCGTCATGCGGGGGTCGCTCCGTTCTCGCTGGTGGGTCCTTGACGATCGGTGACATCCGCGGCCATGGCCACGGCGCCGGCCCGGACGAGGCTGCGCAGCCCGTGGGCGCGCAGCGACTCGAGGGCGAGATCAATGGTGTCGGGCGATGCCGTGAGGCGCGCGCGCCACACGTCCGGTCCGGTCGAGAGCGTCTCGCCGCCGGCGGAGACGAGGACGGCCTGGAGGGACTGCTCCTCGACAGGCGTCCGCGGCGGGTCGAGCTCCACGAGCACCAGCTCCAGCTCGATCCGCGGCAGGCTGGTGAGATCGGTGACCTCGAGGACGTCGATGAGCCGCTCGAGCTGGGCGAGGACCTGGCGCAGGTGCCCGTCGTCGCCGCGGATCGCGATCGTCATGCGCGATCGGCCAGGCTGGTCGGTGGTCCCGACGGTGAGCGACTCGATGTTGAAGCTCCGCGCGCGAAGCAGCCCGGAGACGCGGTTCAGTGTGCCCGGACGGTCGACGACGAGCGCGCTCACCACGTGGCGGCGCTGGACCGCATCGGCCTCGCCGGCCGGGAGTGTCTGGCGCGCCGCCGCGCCCGACGCGCTCACTCGGACGCGCCCTCCACCATGTCGGACAGGCCCTTGCCGGGCAGCATCATCGGGTAGACGTTCTGCGCCTCGTCCAGCTGGAAGTCGATGAGCGCAGGGCCGGGTGCCTTGCGAGCCTCGGCGATGACCCCCGCAACCTCGTCGGGTCGCGTGGCGCGCCAGGCGGGAATGCCGTACGCCTCGCACAGGCGGACGAGGTCCGGGCCGAGCAGCTCG
Organism: uncultured Chloroflexia bacterium; assembly: GCA_963840205.1. GTDB lineage: Bacteria > Chloroflexota > Limnocylindria > QHBO01 > QHBO01 > JACDBZ01. The sequence goes on along the minus strand of CAWIXZ010000007.1, from coordinate 41,742 downwards.
GCCGAGTGGTAGTTCTCGTCGTAGATGATCTCCTGCCACTGCCGGATCATCCCGAGGCGGCGGTTGTTCAGCACCGCGATCCGCACGGGGATCTGGTCCTGGACCAGGGTCGCCAGCTCCTGCATCGTCATCTGGAAGCCGCCATCGCCGGCGATCGCCCACACCTCGCGCTCCGGCACACCCAGGGCTGCGCCCATGGCCGCCGGAACGCTGTAGCCCATCGTGCCCAGGCCACCGCTCGACAGGTGACGGTAGGGATGGCGGAAGCCGTAGTAGCGCGCGGCCCACATCTGGTTCTGGCCGACGTCGCTCACCAGAATCGCCTCGTGCCCGGTGGCCTCGCCGATCTGGTCCACCACGTAGTCCGCGGACAGGCGGCCCTGACGCCACAGTCCCGAGCCGTGCCACGAGCGCGTCTCGCTCACCTCGCGCCACGCGGCCAGCTGTGCCAGCCACTCGGCGCGCGGCTCGCTCTGCGGCAGGCGGGTGAGGAGGGCGGCCAGCAGGTCGCCCGCATCGGCCACGATGCCGAGATCGGTCCGAACGTTCTTGCCGATCTCGGACCGATCCACGTCGACGTGGACGATCCTCGCGTTCGGCGCGAACGTGCTCACCTTGCCGGTGATCCGATCGTCGTATCGGCAGCCGATGCCGATGAGCAGGTCGCACTGCTGGATGGCCTTGTTCGCGTGCATCCAGCCGTGCATGCCGGCGTAGCCGGCGCTGAGCCGGTGCGTCTCGTCGATGTTGCCGATCCCGAGCAACGTGTGCGACACCGGGATCTCGGCGCGCTCGGCCACCTGCAGCAGCAGGTCCACGGCGCCGGCGATCTGGACGCCGTGGCCGCTGAGGATGAGCGGCCGCTCGGCCTTGCTGATGAGCTCGGCCAGGTCGTCCGCCTCCGGCACGTCGCCGCGCACCGGGCGCAGCAGGCCGGGCAGCCGCAGCTCGTATGGCTGTGGGTGCGGCGCAGTGGTCTCCGCCTGGAGCACGTCCTTCGGGAAGTCGAGCAGCACGGGGCCCGGCCGGCCGCTGCGCGCGATCTCGAATGCCTCCGCCACGGCCAGCGGCACCTCGTCCGGATTCATCACCACGCTCGAGTACTTCGTGACCGGCAGCGCGATGCCGACGATGTCGGTCTCCTGGAAGGCGTCCTTGCCCAGCAGCGCCCGCGGCACGTTGCCGGTGATGGCGACCATCGGCACCGAGTCCATCATCGCGGTCGCCAGGCCGGTGACGAGGTTGATGGCGCCAGGCCCGGAGGTGGCAATGGCCACTCCCACGCCGCCGGTTGCCCGGCTGTAGCCGTCGGCCGCGTGCGCGCCGCCCTGCTCGTGGCGCACCAGGATGTGGCGCAGCGGGAACTCACGCAGCACGTCGTAGATCGGCAGGACCGTGCCGCCGGGGTACCCGAAGATCGTGGTGACGCCCTCGCGGACGAGCGCCTCGCACACGGCGCGCGCGCCGATGCGCGGCGCCACCTGCTCGGAGGGCGGGGAGTCGCTATGCGGACGGGGGAGTGCTGTCATCTGAGAGTGGGCCTCGTAGAAACAAGAAACCCGCCTGGCTTCTCGGCCTGGCGGGGTGTCGGTTGCGCTGTTCGGGTGCCTGTTCGGCTACTCGGTCGAGCGTCCTCCATCCCGCCATCCAAGAAGGATGACGAGCCGAAGAATGCTGATGAGTACGAGAACGCCGCGGAGCCCGGTGAACATGGGTGGACCGTACCAGCGGTGTCAACCCCGGGCATCGGGACCTTTGGGTGGTTCGGTGTAGTCCTGGTACCGGGCCTCCGGCGTGCGTCAGCGAGCGCGAAGGGCGGCCGCCAGCCGCACACCGGTCGTCACCGCGCCCTCCGATGCCGACGACACGAGCGCCGCGTATTTGGCCAGCACGCCGCCGGTGTAGCGCGGAGCCGGAGGCGTCCACGCCGCCATCCGCCGCGCGAGCTCGTCGGGGGGCACCTCGAGGTCCAGGCGTCGCGCATCGACGTCGATGACGACCATGTCGCCTTCCTCCACGACGGCAATCGGCCCCCCGAGGGCCGCCTCGGGCGTCACGTGGCCGATCATCAGCCCGTGGGTCCCGCCGCTGAAGCGGCCGTCGGTGAGCAGCGCCACCTCGCCGCCGAGCCCCTCACCCGGTGAGCGCCGCCGTGACCGACAGCATCTCCTGCATCCCGGGGCCGCCGACCGGTCCCTCGTAGCGGATGACGACGACGTCGCCGGGGCCGATGCGCTGCGCGCGAACCGCGTCGTAGCACGCGGTCTCCGAGTCGAAGACGCGCGCCGGTCCGCGATGATGCCGCCGCTCGTGCCCGGCGAGCTTCACGACGCAGCCGTCGGGCGCGAGCGAGCCGCGCAGGATGGCGAGCCCGCCGGTCGGCTTGATCGGGTGGTCGATCGAGACCACGACCTCCTGGCCCGGCGTCTCGACCGCCGCATCCGCCGACCTCGGCCAGGGTGCGACCGTCGACGTTGCGCGTGCTGCCGTCCACTTTGCCGCCGCGGATGAGCTCGCGGGCGACGAGCCCGATCCCGCCGGCCTCGTGGATGTCGAGGGCGGTGAATCGGCCGCCGGGCATCATGTTGGCGACGATCGGCGTCCGCTCCGCGATGCGGTCGAAGTCCTCCAGCTCGCAGCGGGATGCCCAGCTCGTGCGCGATCGCGAGGAGATGGAGCACGCCATTCGTGGAGCCGCCGGTCGCCGCGACGGACGCGATGGCGTTGTCGATCGCGGCACGCGTCATGAACTGCGACGGCCGGAGGCCGCCGTTCACGAGATCCATCACGAGCTCGCCAGAGCGGTGCGCCGCGTCCCCCTTGGCTGGGTCGACGGCGGGGATCCCGTTGAGGCCACCCGGCGAGATGCCCAGGAACTCGAGCGCGGTGCTCATCGTGTTGGCGGTGAACTGGCCGCCGCAGGCGCCCGGTCCGGGGCACGAGACGTCCTCGATCTCGACGCAGCTCCTCGAGGGTGATCTTCCCCGCGCGGTACGCGCCGATCGCCTCATAGACCGTGACGACGGTGGCGTTCCGCTGACCGCGCAGCGACGCCGGGGTTGATGGTGCCGTTGTAGAGGACGAGCCCGGGCAGGTCGAGCCGCGCGAGCGCCATCGCGGCGCCGGGCAACGTCTTGTCGCAGCCGACGAGGCACACGAGGCCGTCGAACAGGTGGCCGCGCGCGACGAGCTCGATCGAGTCCGCGATCACTTCGCGGCTGACAAGGGACGACTTCATCCCCTCGGTGCCCATGCTCACGCCGTCCGACACGGCGATCGTGTTGAACTCCATCGGCGTGCCGCCGGCAGCGCGGATGCCCTCCTTGACCCGCACCGCGAGCTCGCGCTGGTTGAAGTTGCACGGCATCGTCTCGATCCACGTCGTCCCGACGCCGATGATCGGCTTGGCGAGGTCCTCGTCGGTGAAGCCGATGGCCTTGAGCATCGCCCGCGCGCCGGCCCGATCGGGGCCGTCGAGGAGGACGCGGCTGTGCTCGCGCGGGTCGTAGGTGGCTGCGGAATCGGCCATGGGCGGGACTATAGGTGACCCGCCGGGGCCGTCTCCACGACCGGGGTCGTGCGCTCGGCCCAGGCGTCGATGGGCTCGGCGCGGCCCCGAAGCGCCAGGCGACGGGGCTCGAGCGCCTCGGTGGCGATCCCCGCGGAGGTCGCCGTGGTCGCGCTCAGGAGCAGCTCACCGGCCCCCGCCTCTGAACCGAGGCGGCTTGCAGTGTTGACCGCGTCTCCGAGGGCCGTGAAGTCGAGCACGTCGTCCACGCCGCCGACGAAGCCCACCCAGGCCGGGCCGGTGTGCACGCCGACTCCCACCGGGAGCGAGGTGCCGCGCAGGATCGTGCGCCCCGCGTCGACCGCCTTTGCGGCGAAACGCTCTCCGACGAAGCCAGGGATGAAGAGCGCCATGACGCCGTCTCCGAGTAGCTTGTCGACGATACCGCCCGGCTCGCGGACCGCGCGGCTGGCGAGCCGAACGTATTCGTCCACGGCGGCGGAGTAGGCCGTGGGGCCCATCGTCTCCGCCATGCCGGTGGATCCCCGGATATCGGCAAAGAGCGCGGTGATCTCGATCTCCGCGCCGCCCGGATGCTTCTGCGATTCACGGAAGCAGCTGTTGCAGAGCTGCGGGTTGCGCGGGTAACGGCCGTAGCCGAGCGCCGACATGATTCGCCCGCCGATCCCGCCATGTGGCGAGAGACACATCTTGCAGCGCGGATCGGACGGCAGGTGCCGGAACCGCTGGCGCATGCGGATCAGGTCGGGATGGATGCCGAGCAGGATGTCGCGCCAGTCCGCGTTCGATTCGCGACCGGGAACGCTCATGCGCGGGAGTCTAGGCGGCCCGGCGTACGAGCCAGCCACTGGCTCCGGCTCTGGCCCCAGATCTGGACCGGTACGTTGAACGGGTCGGGGAGGACCGCGTCGCGGAGGTGGGAGGAGCCAAGTCGACGCGCGACACTGAGCGACCGCTCGTTTGCAGGGTCGATGGCGTGGATGACCTCATCCCAGCCGAGCACCTCGAATGCCCAGTCGATGGCCGCGGCAGCGCCCTCGGCAGCGTAACCCTTGCCCCAGGCATCGCGCGCGAGGCCCCAGCCGACCTCGGGCCCGGGCCACCCGACCGGCATCCAGGGGCCGAGGCGACCGATCCATCGGCCGCTCTCCTTATCGATCACCGAGAACATGCTGAAGCCGTTGATCGTCCAGGAGCCGGTCACGGCGCACAAGCTCCGCCAGACCATGGCGGGGGTCTGCAACCCGCCGAGATAGCGGGCCACGTCCGCATCGGCTCCGAAAGCGACCCACGGTTCGAAGTCCTCGGCGGACGGCGGGCGGAGGATGAGCCGATCCGTCTCGAGCGTGGGACCGATCGCGCCGGCTGTGGGGGGCATCGTCTGCATTCTGCCAGCCTCCGGGGCGCACGCCCGCGGTGACGGTACCCGAGTCATGATGCGCCCGGTTGACGAATCCGCTACGGTCGGGCGACCGATGACTGATCCGGCTCCTCATTCAGCACGCCCTCGCACGATCGTCGAGAAAATCTGGGACGACCACCTCGTCGCGCCCGGGACCGATGGCGCGCCCGACGTGCTGGGCATCGACCTCCACCTCGTGCACGAGGTGACGAGCCCGCAGGCCTTCGACGGCCTTCGTGCCCGCGGCCTGACCGTGCGCCGCCCCGGCCAGACGCTGGCGACGGTCGACCACTCCATCCCCACGACCGACCGAAGCCTCCCATTCGCCGATGAGATCGCCTTCACGCAGGTCAGCCGCCTCGAGCAGAACTGCAACGAGTTCGGCATCCCGCTGCACGGCATCGGGTCGCCGCACCAGGGGATCGTGCACGTCATCGGTCCGGAGCTCGGCCTCACGCAGCCGGGGATGACGATCGTGTGCGGCGACTCGCACACCGCGACGCACGGGGCGTTCGGGGCGCTCGCCTTCGGTATCGGCACCACCGAGGTCGAGCACGTGCTTGCGACCCAGACGCTCCTCCAGCGACGGCCGAAGTCGTTCGAGGTGCGCGTGGATGGCGCGCTCCACCCGGGCGTCACTGCCAAGGACATCATCCTGTCGCTGCTCTCCCGCATCGGTGTCGGCGGCGGGACGGGCCACGTGTTCGAGTACGCGGGCTCGGCGATCCGCGCGCTCGGCATGGAGGGCCGGATGACCGTCTGCAACATGAGCATCGAGGGCGGCGCACGCGCCGGTCTGGTGGCGCCGGACGACACGACGTTCGAGTACGTCGCCGGGCGGCCGCACGCCCCTGCGGGAGGGGACTGGGACACCGCGGTGGAACGATGGCGCCGCCTCCCTTCCGACGAAGGGGCCGAGCACGACCGCACCATCGCCTTCGACGCCGGCGAGCTGGTGCCGATGGTGACCTACGGCACGAATCCCGGCATGGGCTTCCCGATCACCGATCGCATTCCCGACCCGGAGCGCCTGACCGATGCGACCCAGCGCGACTCGCTGCGCGCCGCGCTGGCCTACATGGCCCTCACGCCCGGCGAGCCGATCCTCGGCAAGGCGATCGACGTGGTCTTCATCGGCTCGTGCACGAACTCGCGCATCAGCGACCTGCGCGAGGCGGCACGCATGCTGCGCGGGCGCCACGTGGCCGGGAGCGTGCGCATGATGGTCGTGCCGGGCTCGACCGAGGTGAAGCGCCAGGCCGAGGAGGAGGGTCTCGACGCGATCTTCCGCGAGGCCGGCGCCGAGTGGCGCGAGGCGGGCTGCTCCATGTGCATCGCCATGAACGGCGACCAGCTCTCGCCCGGCCAGTACAGCGTGAGCACGTCGAACCGCAACTTCGAGGGCCGACAGGGGAAGGGCGGCCGCACGTTCCTCGCGTCGCCGCTCACCGCGATCGCATCGGCCGTCACCGGTCGCCTGTCCGATCCGAGGGCGCTGCTGTGACCGCCCCCGCCCGCGAGCCGTTCCGCTCGGTCGCCTCGGCCGCCGTGCCGATGCCGCGCAACGACATCGACACCGACCAGATCATCCCCGCGCGCTTCCTCAAGACGGTCAACCGCGCCGGACTCGGCGACCAGCTCTTCTTCGACTGGCGCTACCTTCCCGACGGCTCGCCGAACCCCGACTTCGTGCTCAACCGACCCGAGATGGCAGGGCGCGCGATCCTGGTCGCGGGCGACAACTTCGGCTGCGGCTCGTCTCGCGAGCACGCGCCGTGGGCGCTCACCGCGTGGGGCATCCGCGCCGTCATCAGCAGCAGCTTCGCGGACATCTTCACCAGCAACGCGCTCAAGAACGGGCTGCTGCCGGTCGCCGTCCCGCCCGAGGAGCTGATGCGCATCGGCTCGATCCTCGAGGCCGAGCCGGACGCCCAGCTCAGCGTGGACCTCGAGACGAGCGAGCTGCACCTGCCGGACGGGTCGGTCATCCCGTTCACGATCGACGCCTTCGCGCGCCGGATGATCCTGGACGGGACCGATGAGCTCGGGTACCTGCTCCGCCTGGAGCCGGAGCTCGAGGCCTACGAGGCGGCCCATCCCCCGAGGATCTCGACCCTCTCCAACGGTCGAGGCGGCGCCGGCCTAGATGGCCGACCTCCCGCGAGGAGGAGCGCGCCGCCGGACGACGAGGTCTTCGCGCTCCGCGGCGTATCCCTGCGACGCCACGGGCGGAGCCTGCTGTCGGACATCGACTGGACCGTGCGCGACGGGCGAGCGCTGGGTGGTCCTCGGGCCGAACGGCGCGGGCAAGACGACCCTCGTCCGCATCCTGAGCACGTACGCGAGGGCCTCCGACGGGACCGTTCGTGTGCTGCGCGGCCGGATCGGGCGCACGAACGTGCACGACCTGCGTCAGGGCGATCGGCTACCTCAGCCCGTCGCTGGTCGCGATGGTGCCGGAGGAGCTCACGCCGCGCCAGATCGTGAACGCCGCCCAGGCCGGAGCCCTGCTGCCGTGGTATCTCGACCCGGCCACGCTGAGTGACGAGCGCACGGACGAGGCGCTCGCGCTCGTCGACATGGCCGACGTGGAGGACCGCGCATTCTCGACCTTCTCGTCGGGCGAGCAGCTCCGCATCCAGGTCGCGCGGTCGCTCGTCAACCAGCCGCGGGCGCTCCTGCTGGACGAGCCGATGGCGAGCCTCGACATCGGCGGCCGGGAGTCGGTCCGGTCGGCGTTGACTCGGATCGCCGCCGGCCGCACTCGCGCGATCGTGCTGGTCGTGCATCGCATCGAGGACATCCCGCGCGGGTTCACCCACGGCCTGCTGCTGCGCGATGGCCGGATCGTGGCGGCGGGCGCGCTCGATGATGTGCTGCGGGACGAGCCGCTCTCCGCCTGCTTCGGTATTCCCCTGGCCGTCTCGCGGGTCGGCGACCGCCTCATCGCCGAGCTGGCAGGGGACGGTCAGCCCGCATATCCGGCCAGGAGCCAGTCGATCGCCTCGAGGTAGGGGTGAAGCGCGTCACGTTGTGATCCGAGTCCTGGATGTGGCCGGCTGCGATGATGCGCATCCGCTCCATCCTGGATGGCCGAGCCTGACGCGCAGCTGGCGATCGACCGTCGAGGCTCGCGAGCTGCGCCTGCCCGACGGATCGGGCATCCCGTTCACGATCGACGCCTTCGCGCGCCGTATGATCCTCGACGGGACCGGTGGCCTCGGCTACCCGCTGCGGCTCGAGCCGTAGTTCGAGGCGTGCGAGGCGGCCCATCCGCCGAGGGTCTCGACCCTGGCGTGACCGGGCGGGGATCGACTCCTCTTCCCTACCGAATGAGACGTGACGATTGGACAAACGGGAGATTCTGGAACGGGTCGGCTTCTATCGCGAAGCCTCCCCAGAGGTGCAGTCGGCCATCCTAGCGGTGGCTCGACATGTGACGCTGGCGCAGGGTGACTGGATCTTCAGGGAGGGGGACCCGTCCACTCATTTTGCTACGGTCGGCACGGGCAGCATCAGGGTCTTCAGGATCGGCGGGACCGGACGGGAGATCACCCTCTACCACGTGCGGGACCAGCAGTCGAGCCTGGTCAGCATGCTGTCCGCACTCCTCGAGATACCGGCGATCGCAACAGCTCGGGCTGAAGTCGAAACTGAGGCGGTGATCCTCCCGGCGACCGCATTGCGCGAGTGGGCCAGCACGAGCGGACCGATGCGCACGTTCATCTTCGAAACCATGACCCGAGCCCTGGTCGACGTCACCACGCTACTCGAAGGTGTCGCGTTCGGAACGATTGAGGGCCGCCTCGCGGCCCTCTTGCTGGAGCACGCTGACATCGAACGCGTGATCTCGATGCGGCACGAGGATATCGCCGCCGAGCTGGGGACCGCCCGTGAGGTCGTCAGTCGCCTCTTGGAGAGCTACGAGCGAAGGGGCGCGATCAACCTTTCACGCGGCCGGATTGAGATACGCGACGAGGGACTCCTTCGCGAGTTGGCATAGCCCCCGGATACCCGGTGCGTGACTTCGGTCACTGAGTTCTGGGCGCGCGCCGGGCACCGTTCGCGGTGGGACCGAGCACCAGCCCAATTTCCAACAGACGAGGTACGTGGAACCATGCCTGAGAAAAGCCTGTACGAGCGCGTCGGTGGGGTCTTTGCGATCGCAGCGGTGGTTGACCATTTCAGCGATGCGATCGTGCAGAACCCGATCGTCGGTCAGCGATCGGCGAACCGGGCGCTCCAGGAGTGGCACACGAACAACCTAGGCAGGCTGCCGGGCTTGAAATTCATGCGCACGCTCTGGGTCTGCACCGTCGCCGGTGGACCCTTCGAATTCTCGGCAACGAAGCCTGGAGCAACGGCGCTCGGGCTGGAGGAAGCCCATCGCCAGTTCCGGATTACGCCCGAGGAATTCGATGAGGTCGCTGCCGAGCTCGGGCGGAGCCTTGACGCTTTCAAGGTGCCCCAGCGGGAGAAGGACGAGGTCCTGGCCGCCTTTGCGGCGCACAAGGGCGAGGTGACGGAGGGAGCCCTGGCCGCCGCGTGAGGGCGGCGCGGCAGCGGGACCTTTGGTCGCGCCGGGGCCCCTACTCGTCAGCCGAACCGGCGGCGAGGAGCCAGTCGATCGCCTCGAGGTAGCCACGCCAGCCGCGGCCGATGACTTGGTGCCGGGTCGCCGGCGCCGTCACCGAGACCCGGCGCCAGGGCTCGCGCGCGGCGATGTCACTGATGTGGACTTCGACCGCCGGCCGCTCGCTGGCCACCAGGGCGTCGTGGAGCGCGTAGCTCGTGTGCGAGAGCGCTCCGAAATTGCACACGACGGCGTCGTAGTCGAGCTGCTCCAGCCGGTCGATCAGAGCCCCCTCGTGATTCGACTGGAACGCATCCAGCAGCGTGCCGCGCTCCAGGGAGTGGGCGTGGGCGGCCTCGATGATCTCCGGCAGGGTCATGGACCCGTAGATCTCCGGCTCGCGCCGGCCCAGGGTGCCCAGGTTCGGACCGTTGAGGACCAGGATCCGCATCGGCCTCATTGTCCTCCGGCGGTATCGAAGGAGCCCAGCACGCGCATGGAGCTCGTGTGGGCGCGCAGGTCGGCCATGGCGCCCGCGAGCGGCTCCGCCGCCGCGTCTCCTGCGACCTGCACCAGGAACCGATACCGCCACGGGCCGTTTCCCGACGGGCGCGACTCGATGCGGCTCAGGTTGATACCCGCCTCCGCGAGCGAGCCGAGCGCGCGGTAGAGGTCGCCCGGCCTGTGCCCGGTCTCGAACGTGATGAGCGTCTCGCGCTCTCCGCCGGCCACGGGTGCCAGCGGACCGCGCGGCGCCGGCCCCCTGCCGGCATCCCGCGCCAGCACCGCGAAGCGCGTGACGTTGTGGGGCGAGTCCTGGATATCGGAGGCCGCGATCTCGAGCCCGTAGCGCTCGCCCGCCCGCGCGGAGGCGATGGCAGCCGTGTTCCCGTCGCCGCTCGACGCGAGCTCCCGCGCCGCGCCCGCGGTGTCCGCCGCGGGCACCAGCTCCCACGCGTGCGCCGCGAGGAACCGCTCGCACTGGGCGAGCGCCTGCCAGTGGCTGGTGACGCGCGCCACCGCGTCGAGCTCCGCGCCCGGCACGACCAGGAGCTGGTGCCGGACGGGCAGGAGCAGCTCGCCGACGACCCGCAGGTCGCCATCGGCCAGGGCGTCGAGCGCGTCGCCGACCGTTCCCGCCAGCGAGTTCTCGAGCGGCAGCACGCCGGCGTCCACCGAGCCGCCCTCGACCGCCGCGCAGACGGCCGCGAACGTCGCCATCGGGATGGGGTCGACCGCATCGGCTCCGAAGTAGCCGACGATCGCCTCCTCGCCGAAGGCGCCGGGCTCGCCCTGGTAGGCGACGCTCGTCATGCGGCGATCGCCTGCAGGCCGACGTCGAGCTCGGCATCGGTCACGTCGTCCACCTCGACCACGCGTCCGATCTCCATCGGCAGGATCCAGCGCTGCCGGCCACCCTGCCGCTTCTTGTCGGCGAGCAGCGCCGTCCGAATCGCGGCCGCGTCGAACGCCCGCCGAAGCGTGAATCCCAGGTCACCCAGCAGCGCGTCCAGGCGCGGCGCGAGCGTGGTGTCGCCGTCGCGTGCGGCGGCCATCGCGGCCACCGCCCGCATCCCCAGCGCGACCGCCGAGCCGTGGGGCAGCCGGTAGCCGACTCTCGATCTCCAGGGCATGGCCGATCGTGTGGCCGAGGTTGAGGGTGCGCCGCTCGCCTGCCTCGAACGGGTCGCGCTCGCAGACGGCGAGCTTCAGGCGGGCGCTGCGCTCGAGGATCGCGTAGCGCGCGGGCTCATCGGTCCGCAGGGAGGCTCGTCCGCGGGCCTCCAGCAGGTGCCAGAGCGCCGGGTCGCCGATCAGCGCCGCCTTGATCGACTCGGCCATGCCGTCCCGACGCACCCGAAGGGGGAGCGAGCGCAGGGCGGCGACGTCGGACGCGATCGCGATGGGCGGCCAGAAGGCTCCGACGCTGTTCTTCGCCGCACTCAGGTCGACCGCCACCTTGCCGCCGATGGAGCTGTCGGCCTGGGCCAGCCAGGTCGTCGGCACCTGGACGAGCGGCAGACCCCGTGCGTAGAGGGCGGCCGCAGTGCCCGCGAGATCGCCGATCGTTCCGCCGCCGACCGCGATGAGGGGGGTCCCGCGCTCGACTCGCTGGGCGGACAGCCACTCGAGGACGCGCTCGAGCGTGCGCAAGCGCTTCGAGCGCTCACCCGCGACGAGGGGCAGGCACGCGGTGGCGCCGAGCGCACGCACCAGGTCGGGCGCGGCCGCGAGCAGGCGCCGATCCACGACCGCGACGCCCGGCGGGATCACGCCGGCGAGCTCGACACCCATCACCAGACGACCCTGCCGCGGCCCGATCGGATGGTGTCGCTCCACCTCGGTGTCGAGCAGGCGCCGACCCCGTGGGCGTGGTCCCAAGCCCGAGACGAGCTGCTCGGCGATCTCCGTGGGCGACCTGGACGCATCCAGCCGCAGGTCCGCGGCTCGGTACGCCGGGGAGCGATCAGCGATGGCGGCCGACAGACGCTCGAGGCTGTACGGCTGGAGCGTCGGGCGCGCGCACCGGGTCGGCGGCGAGCCGACGGAGCAGCTCATCGGCTCCGAGCTCGAGCCATGCGACGGTTCCGTGGTGCCAGAGCGTCCATCGGCTCAGGGGCTCGCGCACAGCGCCGCCGCCGGTCGAGATGACCGCGCCGGCGACCAGGGTGGCGTCCTGCATGGCTTCGGACTCCTCGTGCGCGCCAGGCGGCCTCGCCGTGCCGCGTCGATGTAGTCGGCCACCGGCATTCCGACGCGCTTCGCAAGGAGCTCATCCGTGTCGAGGAAGGGCCGCCCCAGCCGTTCCGCGACGAGGCGGCCGACCGTCGACTTGCCGCTCGTCGGCATCCCGACCAGCACCACTCCCGAGCCGACGTCAGGCATGCGCGGCCGCCCTGAGCTCGCGGCGCAGGGCCTCTCGCATGACGTCGATCGGCGCCTCGCGCTCGGTCCACAGCGAAAAGCTCAGCGCGGCCTGGCGCAGCAGCATCCCGGCCCCGCCCCGAGCCCAGGCGCCGGCGGCCCGCGCGTCGCGCACGAGGCGGCTGGGGCTCGGGCGGTAGACGAGGTCGAGGACCGCCATCTCGGCCCGCAGCAGCTCGGCGGGCACGGGCGTCTCTTCCGTGCCGGTGCCGATCGGCGTCGCGTTCACGAGCAGGTCGGCGGCTCGCAACGATTCCGGGAGGCGCGGCCAGCGGCCGCGGTCGATCACCACGACGTCCTCGCAGCCCGCGGCGACGAGCGCGTCCACGACCGCCCTCGACGCTCCGCCGGCGCCCAGCACGACAGCGTGGCGGATGCCCGGCGGCAGCTCGGCGCTGAGCGCCGGGAGATCGGTGTTGTGGGCCACCAGGCGGTCGCCTTGGCGAACGATCGTGTTCGCGGCACCCAGCCGCTGGACCTCCGGCGCGAGCTCGTCCACGAGGTCGCAGACCGCCAGCTTGTGCGGCTTCGTGACGTTGGCCCCGATGCGATCCGCGGCCCGCAGCGCCTCGACCTCCGCGGTCAGCGCATCGGCGTCGACATCGCGAAGCTCGTAGCGCGCGTCGAGCTCCGGCCGCCGCGAAGGCGGCGTTGTGCATGGCCGGGGAGGCCGAATAGCCGATCTCGTGGCCGAGCAGCACGGCGAGCGCGGTCATGCCGGTCGTCGCTCGGTACGGCGGCGTCGTCGTGTCACGGCCGCTCGCAGGTCGCCCATCGTGTCTCCGCCGAACGAGAAGAGGAGCTGATCGGCGAGGACGAGCGCCACCATCGCCTCGCCCACGATCGCGGCGCGGGGCAGGACGGTCACGTCAGAGCGCTCGATGTGCGCGCGGCCGGGCTCCCCGGTGGCCAGGTCCAGGCTCGGCAGCGGGCTGCGGAGCGTCGAGACCGGCTTCTGCGCGGCGCGGATGACGATCGGCTCGCCGTTGCTGATGCCGCCCTCGATTCCACCGGCGCGGTTCGTCCGGCGCCGCCAGGCGTCGGATCCCTCGTCCACGACGTCATGCACCCGGCTTCCGCGCCGGTCGACCGTGCCGAAGCCGAGCCCGATCTCGACGCCCTTCACCCCGGGGATCGCCATGGTGGCCCCCGCCAGCTGGCCGTCGAGGCGGGTGTCCCACTCCGACGACGAGCCGAGACCGATTGGCGTGCCCTCGACAACGACCACGAACGAGCCGCCGATCGAGTCGCCGGCCTCCTTCGCCGCGTCCACCTCGGCGAGCATCTCGCGCTCCGCCTCGGGGTCGGGGCAGCGGAGTGGCGACGGCTCCGCCAGGTCGTGCTCGAGCCATCCATCGGGGATCGCCTCCAGGACATCCTCGGCGTCGGGGAACGCCCGCACCGGCCCCAGCTGGTCGACGAAGCTCCAGATCCGCACCCCGCACGCCGCCAGGAGCTGCCGGGCCACCGAACCCGCGACGACGCGCGTGACAGTGGACCGCGCCGAGGCGCGCTCGAGCACGTCGCGGACGTCATCGGTGTCGTACTTGAGCGCCCCCGCGAGGTCGACGTGTCCCGGACGGGCTCGCGTGATCGGCTTTGGACGGCGGTTGGCCGGGATCGGCTCGATCGACATCCGTTCGGTCCAGTTCTCCCAGTCCCGGTTGTCGACCGCGAAGCCGATGGGTGAGCCGAGCGTTCGCCCGTACCGAATGCCGGCGGTCCATCGCACGCGATCGCGCTCGATCTGCATCCGTTTGCCGCTGCCGTAGCCGTGCTGGCGCCGGGCGAGGTCGCGGTCGACCCCCCGGGTGCTGACGCGCATCCCGGCCGGCAGCCCCTCGAGAACTCCCGACATCCCCGGCCCATGCGACTCGCCGGCGGTGAGGAGACGGATCCGGCGCATCAGGCGGTCACCGCGGCGAGGTCGTCCCAGAACGCCGGGTACGAGATGCCGACGCAGTCCGGGTCGTCGAGCTCGACGCCGGCCGCCACGCCGGTGACCGCTGCGATGGCGAAGGCGATCGCGATCCGATGGTCGCCGTGGGTCGTGACCACGCCCGCCCGCGGCGTCCCGCGCCGAACGCGCCACCCGTCGGCCAGCTCCACGGCGTCCGCGCCGACGGCCGCCAGTCCGGCGACCACGGCGGAGATGCGGTCCGTCTCCTTGACGCGCAGCTCGGAGGCGTCACGCAGCTCGGACGGCTCATCGACCGATGCCATGGCGATCGCGATGAGTGGCAGCTCGTCGAGGAGGTCGGCGACCTCGCCACCGCTGATCGTGAGCGCGTGGAGCGGCCTCCCGCCGCGCACCGAGATGTCGCCCACCGGCTCCGGGCCGGTCACGTCGGTGACGCGTGTCTCGATCTCGGCCCCCATTCTCTGGAGAAGGCCGAGGAGACCCAGGCGGGTCGGGTTGAGGCCGACGCCGGTCATCGTGAGCTCGGCGTCCGGGTGGAGCGCCGCCGCCACCAGCCACGCGGCCGCCGCCGACGGATCGCCGGGCACCGCGAGGTCCGACGGTCGCGGCAGAGCCGGGCCCGTGACAGTGGTCACCCGGCCGTCGCGGTGGATCGGCACACCCATGAACGCGAGCATTCGCTCGGTGTGATCGCGCGTCGGGCCCGGCGTCTCGACGCTTGTCTCACCCGTGGCCCTCATCCCGGCGAGAACCGCTGCGCCGAGCAGCTGCGCGCTGGCGACCGGCAGCCGATGCGTCGCCGTGGTCAGCGGGGTATGCCCGACCACGGTCAACGGCGCGTGGCCGTCGGTCGTGGTGACGTCGGCGCCCGCGGCGCGGAGCACGTCCGCCACGCGCTCCATCGGCCGTGCCCGGAGCGATTCGTCCCCGTCCAGCGTCGCGCGCAGCGGCAGGCCGGCGAGGGCACCCGCCAGCAGCCGCATGGTGGTGCCCGAATTGCCGCAGTCCAGAGTCGCGTCGCGCGAGGGGCGGCCGCTGATCGCGTATCGGCCTTCCGGGTCCGTGGCGATCGAAACGCCCAGCGCACGCAGGCACTCGACGGTGCTCAGGACATCTCTGCCGGGCGCGTGCATGGTGACGGTGGCGGGGCCTCCGGACAGCGCCCCGAAGATCAGGGCCCGGTGGGCGATCGACTTGTCGGCCGGCAGCGTCAGGCGGCCTCGCAGGCGGGCCGCGGGCAGGATCCGGTGCGAGGTCGAGGCCGGCGTCACCCGCCGGGTCCGGCCGCGGTTGCCTCCGCCTCGGTCACCGACTGCGCGTGCCGCCGCTGCACCGCGCGGGAGGCGCGCAGCAACGCGTCGAAGACCATCGTGAGCTCGACCGGCGTCATCGGCCCGTCCGTCGCGCTCGCCGCCCGCTCCAGGAGCGCGCGCTCGCGCTGCACGTCGTGGCCGTGCGCGTTCGGCGCGCGGCGGCGCTGGACCTCCAGCGCCAGGGCCGCCCGCTCCTGAACCATGGCCGCGAGTCGGGCGTCGAGGTCGTCGATCCGGTCGCGGACCTCGTCGATGCCCTCCGCCGCGTGCGGGCCCCTGAGCCGGCGACGGCGCCCGGGCGGAGTCGCCCGATCTCACGAACTGGAGGCGGCGCAGCTCGTCCATGAGGGCGCCGAACTCCTCGAAGCCGAGGCTCTGGTCGCCGTCGGAGCGGGCGTTGGCGGGATCGGGGTGCACCTCGATGATCAGCCCATCGGCGCCGACGGCGGCGCTCGCCAGGGCCATCGGCGCCACGAGCGCCCGGTGGCCTGTGCCGTGGCTGGGGTCGACGGTGATGGGCAGGTGCGTCCGGCTGCGGAGGACCGGGACCGCCGAGAGGTCGAGCGTGTTGCGCGTGGCCGTCTCGAAGGTCCGGATTCCACGCTCGCACAGGATCACGTTCGGGTTGCCCGCCGCCATGACGTACTCGGCCGCGAGGAGCCACTCCTCGATCGTCGCCGAGAGGCCCCGCTTCAGCAGGACCGGGCGCCGGCTCTGGCCCACTGCCTTGAGCAATGCGAAGTTGTGCATGTTGCGCGCGCCGACCTGGAGGACGTCGATGTACTCCTCGAAGGCCGGGACGTCGGCCGGATCGACCACCTCGCTCACGACCGGGAGGCCTGTCGACTCGTGCGCCTCGGCAAGCAGCTTGAGCCCCGGCAGCCCGAGCCCCTGGAACGAGTAGGGCGAGGTCCGCGGCTTGAAGGCGCCGCCGCGCAGGACGCGGGCGCCCTCGCGCTTGACGCATCGGGCCGTCTCGAAGAGCTGCTCGCGCGACTCGACCGCGCATGGCCCGGCGATGACCACGAGCTCCTGCCCCTCGCCGATCTGCACGCCGTTGATGCGCACGCGGGTCCGCTCGACCTGGTGCTCGATGCTCGCCAGCTTGTAGGGGGAGCTGATCCGGATGACCTGCTCGACGCCCGCGAGCGTCCCGAGGTGCGAGACTCGCTCGATGTCCTTGCCCACGACGCCGATAACGGTCCGCTCCTCGCCGACGCTCAGGAAGGCCTCGAGCCCGTGTTCCTCCACGATCCGCCTGACTCCGTCGATCTCATCCTGCGTCGCCGTGGGACGCATCACCACGATCATCGGTCTTGCCTTTCCGCTCATCCCGTTCCGGGAAACAAAAAACGCAGGAGCTTTCGCTTCCTGCGTCTGCGGGCACGAGTGCCTGCGCCGGCGAGATCTACTCGCCTGCCTCGTACCCGCTAGCCGTAAAACCACATCTGTGACATTGGATTGCGGACACTAGACGGCGGATGAGCCGATGTCAACGTACCGGGCTCCGCACGGTAGTGCATCAGTTTGGGGCCGCGTGGTTCCGATCGCTCAGGCAGTGGATTGCTTGATGAGAAGCACAACGACAAAGGCGGCGGGAAGATAGCCGAAGGCCGCGAGCGCGGCGAGCAGATACTGTTCCCGCCGCCGCTCAACTGGAGGATCATCGAGCCTCCGGAACATCGAGCCAAGGTGAACGGCGGCCTTCGCATGACCCGCAGATACTCAGCTGGGCGGGTCCAGAACATCCCCATGCGTTCACGTCTGCCCGGGCCCCATACCGCTCGATGTACGCCCCGTGGAAGCGGGACTGCGCGATTACGAACAGGGCACAGAGCGCCAACCACGGCACGATCACCAGAGGCGGCACGAGGCGGGCTACCGCCTCTTCGTTCTATCGGCGGGCGGGTCATCGCGACCGCTCGGCTCGGGGCCGGGCGCGTCCCGACCCAGTTCCCCGCGCTGATACCGGCGAGCGACGTCCTGCGGGGATACGTGGGACTCGACGTCAGCCTGAAACTTCAGCGCCGCAGCGATCTCGCGGCCGAACGCCCGCAGAACTCGACCTATGCCGCGAATCGGGGTGGTGATCCACCGTGGCATCAGATCGAAAATGATCCACCCACGGTCAAGCCGCTGGGAGGAGTGACTGCGCTCAGGCGAGAGGCGAACCTCTTCGTGTCGCGTCCGCACTCGAGAGGACTGTTCGTCCGCCGTCCACGGTCCACACCGCGCCGGTGACGTACGAGCCTTCCGGGCTCACGAGGAAGCTGATGACGGCGGCGACCTCCTCCGCAGTCCCCATGCGGCCCAGCGGCACGTCGGTGCGCTGGTCGGCCGGCAGTAGCCGCTCGTCGAAGTCGGTGGCGATCGCCCCGGCGCGACGACGTTGACCCGAACTCCGTCGGGTGCGCCGATGACGGCCAAGGAGCGCGCCAGCCCCTCGAGGCCTGCCTTTGCCGCGGCGTAGGCCGGGGAGCGAAGTGACCCCTCGACCGCTCCGACGATGCTTCCGACGAGCACCGCCGATCCCCGAGCGGCGGCGAGTGCCGGCATGCAGACGCGGAGCGCCTCGTACACAGCGGTGAGGTCGGTGGCGATGACCTCGTCCCAGTGACGGCGGCTCTCCCACGGGCCGGACGGCGGGATGCCAGCCGAGCACACGAGGGCATCCACCGAGCCGTCGCAGCGCTCGACCGCGGCGCGCAGGACCGATTCGTCGCCGGCATCGCCGACGAGAAGATCGACGCCATCGATGGTCGCGTTCGGTGCGGTCGATACCGACCACGCGCCAGCCATCGGCGGCGAGGCGCAGCGGCGGTCGCGCGACCGATGCCGGCGGCCGCGCCCGGTGACGATGGCCGACCGCGGCACGGTCAGGCGGCCTCGGCCGTGGCCGCCTCGAGCGCCGCGCGGATCCGGACGACCGCCTCGTCGACCTCGTCCTCGCTGATGACGAGCGGCGGGACCAGGCGCAGCGTCGTCTCGCCGGTCGCGTTCACGAGGAGCCCGTGGTCGTCGCGCGCGATCGCCATCGCGCGCTTGGCGATCGGTCCGGCCGTCTCGATCCCGATCATCAGCCCGCGGCCGCGGATCTCGGTGGCGAGCCCGTCGGCGACGAGCGAAGCGAGTCCATCGGCGAAGCGCTTGCCCCTTGCAGCCGCGCGCTCCATGAGCCCCTCGTCGTCGATCACCTGGAGGGTCGCGAGCGCGGCCGCGGCGCTGAGCGGGTTGCCGCCGAGCGTCGTGCCGTGGTCGCCGGCATGGAAGGCCGATGCCGACTCGCGCACGAGCAGTGCGCCGATGGGCACGCCACCGGCGAGCCCCTTCGCCGAGGGTCACGGCGTCGGGCACGATCGGCGTCTGCTCGAAGGCGAAGAAGGTGCCGGTGCGGCCGATGCCGGTCTGGATCTCGTCGAGGATGAGGAGCGCCCCGACCCGGTCGGCCGCCTCGCGTGCCGCGAGCAGGTAGACGTCGGTGAGCGGGTGGATGCCGCTCTCGCCCTGGATCGGCTCGAGCAGGATGGCCGCGGTTCGCTCGTCCGACGACCGACTGCAGGGCCTCGACGTCGTTGATCGGCACCTGGAT
Source organism: uncultured Chloroflexia bacterium (assembly GCA_963840205.1). GTDB lineage: Bacteria > Chloroflexota > Limnocylindria > QHBO01 > QHBO01 > JACDBZ01. Next base: position 22,490 of record CAWIXZ010000007.1, on the reverse strand, counting down.
GAAGCCCTCGGGGAGCGGGGCGAAGGGTGCCTGGTACTTCGGCTGCCCGGTCGCGGCGAGCGACCCCAGCGTTCGGCCGTGGAAGGAGTTCGCGAGCGACACGATCTCGTATGCGCCGCGGTCGCCGCCGTGGCGCCGCGCGAGCTTGATGGCGGCCTCGTTCGCCTCGGTGCCCGAGTTCGTGAAGAAGACGCGGTCGAACGGCGGAGCGCGCGACGAGGCGCTCCGCGAGCTCGATCTGGGGGAGCGTGTAGTACAGGTTCGAGACCGTGAGAAGCGTCCGCGCCTGCGTGGCGATCGCGTCGGCGACGGCCGGGTGCGCATGTCCCAGCACGTTGACCGCGATCCCGGCCACGAGGTCGAGGTAGCGCCGCCCGGCGTCGTCCCACACCCAGCACCCCTCGCCGCGCACGATGACGAGCGGGCTGCCGGGCGTAGGTGGGGAGGTGCACCCGTGCCTCGCGCTCGATCGCGCTGCTCACCGTCGTGACCGCGTGCGATCAGGCAAGCGGGACCTCCTCGCCGGCACGCAGCGCCTCGAACTGGGCACGCAGCCGGCGCAGCGCGTTGCGGTCCCGGCAGGCGATGAAGATGGTGTCGTCGCCCGCGATCGTGCCGACCACGCCGTCGAGCGGCAGGAGGTCGACCGCGCGGGCGATTGCGTTCGCCCCGCCGGGGGAGGTCCGCAGGATGAGGAGCGGCGACGCCTCGTCGATCGTGAGCGGCAGGTCGAGCAGCAGCCGTCGGAGCCGATCCGCCGCACCCGGATCGCGATTGGCCGGCAGGTCGTCGCTGGCGATGTAGACCGGCTGGCCGTTCCGCACGCCGCGCACGACGCCCAGCTCCGCGAAGTCGCGCGAGATGGTCGCCTGCGTGACCTTGATCTTCCGCTGCGCAAGCTCGGCAACGATCTGATCCTGGGAGTGGATCTCGCCCGTCGCGATGAGGCGCCGGATGAGCTGCCGGCGCGCGAGCGGCTTGCGCAGGTCCTCGGTCATGCGGCCGTCACCAGCGTGCCCGCGTCGGCGCCCTCCAGCGCCCGCGCGAGGTCCGGAGCGGAGCGGCCGTCGACGATTCGCACCTCGCAGCCGGCGCGCGCGGCCACCAGCGCGGCGCGCAGCTTGGGCCGCATGCCGGCGCTGGCCGACCCGTTGTCCAGCATGCGCTCGGCGTCCACCACGCCCAGGCGCTGCAGCACCGACCGTCGAGCTGGACCCCGGCGACGTCGGTGCAGAGCAGCAGGACGCCGCCGCGCGCCGCGGCGATCGCGCCGGCCGCCTCGTCGGCGTTCACGTTGAGCAGCGATCCCGCGTCGTCCAGCCCGATCGAGGCCACCACCGGCAGCTGGCCCGCGGCGATGAGCGCTTCGAGGATGGCGGGATCGGCGCCGGTAACCTCGCCCACCTCCCCGAGCTGCGGGTCGCGACGGCGCACGCGCAGCAGTCCGGCGTCGGCGCCGGTGAGGCCGACCGCGGACCGTCCGGCCGAGGTCAGCGCGGCCACGAGCTGCGTGTTCACCAGCCCACCGAGCACGGCGATCGCGACCTCGAGCGTCTCCGGATCGGTGACGCGCAGGCCGTCGTGGGTCCGCGGCTCGAGCCCGAGCCGGCGGCTCCAGCGCTCGACCTCATTCCCGCCGCCGTGGATCATCGACCGGTCTCCGGCGGGACGCTCGTGGCGAGCAGCCGGACGCTCTCGGCATGCTGTCCCGCGACCCCGCCGATCTTGATCGTGACGGCGCGCGCGCTCACGTCCGGTACTCGCTGTTGATCGACACGTACTCGGCGGAGAGGTCGCAGCCCCAGGCCATGCCGGTTCCCTTCCCGATGCGCAGGTCGAGCCCGATATCGACGACCTTGCCGGCGCAGCACCCGACTGGCCGCGCGCTCGTCGAAGTCGGTCGGAGCGCCATCGTAGACCGTGATCGGCCCGATCTGGATCGCGAGCCGATCCGGATCCAGGCGCGCCCCGCTCCGTCCGGCGGCCGCCGCGATCCGCCCCCAGTTCGGGTCGCCGCCATGGACGGCGGTCTTGACGAGGCTCGAGCCCGCGACGGCGCGAGCGACGAGGCGAGCCTCGCGATCGTCACGGCCGCCCCGCACGGAGACGTCGATCCGGTGCTTCGCGCCCTCGCCGTCAGCGGCGATCTGCTCGCCGAGCGACCGGCACACGGCCTCGAGGCCTTCCGCGAACGCCCGCAGCGACGAGCCGCTCAGCGAACGGCCCCCGATCCGCACCGCCGGCGAGGATCAGCACCGTGTCGTTCGTCGACGGGTCGCCGTCGACGGTCACCTGGTTGAAGGTGCGGTCGACCGTCTCGCGCAGCACGGTTCGCAGGGCCGTCGGCTCGACCGGCGCGTCGGTGGTGAGGAAGGCGAGCATCGTGCCCATCTGCGGGTGGATCATCCCCGAGCCCTTCGCCATGCCGCCGATGCGCGCCGTCCGCCCGGCCCCCAGGTCCACCTCCACGGCGGCCTCCTTGGGCCGGGTGTCGGTGGTCATGATCGCGTGGGCGACCTCCGTGCCGGCTCCACGTCCGGCGAGGGGCTCCAGCGCGGGCAGGACCGATGCGATCGCGTCCACCCGCAGCCGCGAGCCGATCAGCCCGGTCGACGCGGTGATCACGTTCCGCGGCGCCACGCCGATGCGCTCCGCGACCAGCGCCTGCACGGCGCGCGCATCCGCCGAGCCCAGGCGCGCCGGTGCCCGCGTTCGCGCAGCCCGCGTTCGCGATGACGGCGGCCACGCGCCCGCGCGACGCGCGCAGCGAGCGCATGGCGAGCTCGACCGGCGCCGCGCGCATCCGGTTGCGCGTGAAGGTCGCCGCGGCCGGCACCGGGCCCGCGTCGCTGACGATCAGCGCGACGTCCGGTCCGGGCCCGCGCCGCAGGCCGGCGCGTGCCGCGGCCGCGCGAAAGCCGCGCGGCGTCGTCACGCCGCCGGGGATCGGCCTGACGCTCACGGGTAGATGCCGACCGATTCGAGGCCCAGCGTCTCCGGCCAGCCCAGCGCCGCGTTCATGTTCTGCACCGCCTGGCCGGCGGCGCCCTTGCCGAGGTTGTCGATGGCGGCGATCGCGACCGCGCGCTTCGGCGCCGTCCGCGCCGCGAACACGAACGCGTGGTTCGAGCCGGAGGCGAGCTTGGATGACGGCGGCCTGTCCATCGGGTGGACGAAGGGCTCGTCGGCGTAGGCCTCGTCGAGAATCGCGCGCAGCGCTCGCGTCGTCGAGGTCGCGATCCAGGGTGAGGTAGCAGGTGGCGATGATCCCGCGGACCTGCGGGATGAGGTGGGGGACGAAGGTGAGCGGCACGTCGTCCGGCACCCGCGTCCGCCAGCCCCTGGCTGATCTCCGGGTGGTGGCGGTGCCCGCCGACGCCGTAGGCCGATTCGTCCCGCCTTCGAGCTCCGTGTACAGGAAGTCGGTCCCGGCGCCGCGTCCGGCGCCGCTCACGCCCGACTTGGCGTCCACGATCACCTCTCCAGCCAGGATGCCGGCCCGCGCGAAGGGCGCGAGCGCCAGCAGCGCGGCGGTCGGGTAGCAGCCGGGGTTCGCGATGAGCCGAGCGCCGCGCAGCCGGTCCCGGGCGAGCTCGGTGAGGCCGTAGACCGCATCGGCCAGTGCGTCCGGTGCCGGGTGCTCGAAGCCGTACCACTTCGGATAGGCGGCGGGGTCGCGCAGCCGGAGGTCGCTGCCGATGTCGATCGTCGTGGTCCCGCCGCCCGCCAGCCGCACCGCGAGCTCGGCCGAGTTGCCCGACGGCAGCGCGAGGAACGCGACATCGATGCCCGGCTCCGGCTCCCCGTCGACGAGCGTCAGGCCGAGCGGCGCGAGGTGCGGGAACTCCTCGGCGAGCGGCGACCCGTCGCGGCCGCGGGCGTAGAGCGCGTCGACCTCCACGCGCGGATGGCCGGCGAGAAGGCGAATGAGCTCGGCGCCCGCGTAACCGGAGGCTCCTGCGACGGCGACGCGGATCGGCTGGGTCACCGCCACAGCATGGCTGAGAGGTGCATGCGCATGCAATCAGCCGGTGTGCTGGAGGCCGGCCGCCACCCCGCTCACCGTGAGCTGGATGAGGGCCTCGGTCGCGCGCCGCTCGGCCGCATCGAGCTCACCCGAGCGGAGGCGCGCAAGCGCATGCACCTGGAGCTCGCTGAGGACGTCGACGTACGGCGTGCGGAGCTCCAGGCTGCGCCGGAGGCGGGGACTGTGCGCGAGCAGGCCGTCGCCGCCGGTGAGGAGCGTGAGCTCGTCCACCGTGCGCTGGCGCTCGGCCTCGATCGTCCCGGCGATCCGCCGCATCGGCTCCGTGTCGCCTGCCAGGGCGGAGTAGCGCGCCGCAAGCGCGGGGTCTGCCACGGCTAACCCCAGCTCGACGTTGTCGATCACCGACCGGAAGAAATCCCACTCGGCGTACGCATCGGCCAGCGCCTGGCGCCCATCCGGCTGCTGCGAGAAGGCCGCGAGTGCCGTCCCGACGCCGTACCAGGCGGGGAGGTTCGTTCGGCTCTGCGACCAGGCGAAGACCCACGGGATGGCGCGGAGCTTCTCGAGGGACCGATCAGGGTCTCCCCCGGACCGTCGTGCCGGGCGCGAGCCGAGCTCCATGCGGACGATCTCGTCGATCGGCGTGGCCAGTCCGAAGAACGCCTCGAAGTCGGGGTCCTCCCACACGAGGCGCCGATACGCACCTTCCGCGAGCGCCGCGAGCTCGTCCAGGAGCGGCCTCCATCGGTCCGCCTGCTCCGACGTCGCCGACGCGTGCCCGGGCCTGCTGGCGAGCAGGACCGCGTTCGTCAGCTGCTCGAGGTGACGCTGCGCGATCGCCGGGCTGGGGTACCGCTCGGCGATGACCTCGCCCTGCTCGGTGAGCGCGAGGCGGCCGTCGACCGATCCGGCGGCCTGCGCGAGGACCGCGCGATTCGCCGGGCCGCCGCCTCGCCCGATCGTCCCGCCGCGGCCGTGGAACAGGATCGAGCTCCACGCCGGCCGCGCCAGACGTCGCGACGAGCTCCTCCTGCGCGCGGTAGAGGCTCCAGGCCGCCGCGAGATAGCCGACCTCCTTGTTCGAGTCCGAGTACCCGAGCATCACCTCCTGGCGCATCCCGCGGCGCTCGAGGTGCGATCGATAGGCCGGGTCCGCGAACAGCCTCTCCAGGAACCGGCCCGCGCCGGACAGCGCGTCGCGGCTCTCGAGGAGCGGGACGATGTCGAGCTCCAGCGGCGCGGCGGCGGGAGATGCGAGCGCATCGAGCTCGAGCACGGCCGTGACGTCGGCCGGCGTGCGGGTGAAGCTCACGACGTAGCGCGGCAATGCCTCCGCGCCGAAGGCGGCGTGGATGTCGCGGATCGCGCGCAGGGTGTCGAGCACCTCGTCCGCGGCTGCGTCCGACGGCTCGCCACGCAGGACGGCCGCATGGACGTCGGCGTGCTGGCGCACCTCGAGGGCGGCGAGGTGGAAGCCGAAGGTCTCGACCTGCCAGATGAGATCCTGGAGCTCACCGCGCGCCACCCGATCGGCCCGATGCGAGATGAGTGCCTCCTGTATCGCGCGCAGGTCGTCCAGGAGCTCGCTGGGGCTCGCGTACGAGCCGCTCGTGCCGCCCCGGCGGCCGGTGAGTCTCCGGCGTGTGCGCTCCAGCCGCTCGCCGATGACGCCGAGTGCCTGGCGATACGGCTGGCCCGCGAATCGGCGATCGAGATCGGCCCGCATGCCGGGGAATGGGCGCAGCGCCCTGGCCAGTCGCCGGGCGAAATCGACCGGGATCTCGACGCGCTCGTCGTCGATGGCGATGGCCTGCTGCAGCCGAGCGGTCGCGTCGCGGTAGCCGTGCAGGAGGTGATCGGCCTGGATGCGAACCGTCGCGCGCGTCACGTCGGCGGTGACGCCGGGATGGCCGTCGCGATCGCCGCCGATCCAGGAGCCCCACCGAAGGTACGCGCGCGCCCGACGCGTCACGCGCGACCTCCTCCCGATGGCCCGCGGCCGGTCGCGCAGGGCGGAGTCGAGCGCCCGATACAGCCGGGGTGTCGTCGAGAAGAGCGTCTGGTCGAAGAAGACCATCGCCGCTCGGACCTCGTCCAGCGGCGTCGGACGCCTGCGTCGAGCCTGCCCCGTCTGCCACAGGATGCTCACCTCCTCGCGCAACCGGCGCCGCAGCTCGCGATCCTCGGTCGGCGTGAGCCGCGGATCGTCAAAGCCATCGAGCAGGCCGTACAGGCGCCGCTGCGCCACCAGTACGGTCCGCCGCCGGGCCTCCGTGGGGTGGGCGGTCAGCACCGGCCGCAGCAGGAGCCGGTCGAGGAGCCTGCCGAGCTCGTCCTCGCCGATGCCGGCGCGCGAGAGCCGGCTCACCGCCTCGGCCACGCTGTCGGGAAGGCCCGCGGCGCCCGCCGCTCGCTCGCGTCGTCGGAGCATGCGCACGCGCTGCTTCTCCTCCGCCAGGTTGATGAGCAGGAAGTAGGCGGTGAATGCCCGCGCGGCGACGAGGAGGTCGGTGAGCGGCCGCGCCGCGATGATGCGTCGCGTCTCGGCGAGAGGATCGGCGCCTCCGGCGGAGCGCCCGCGGATGGCCGCGTGACGGAGGGCCTCCACGAGCTCGAAGGGGGATTCACCCTCCTGCTCGACAATCACCTGGCCGAGGAGGGCGCCGACGAGCTTTACCTCACGCGCGAGTGGATCGCGCGCGCCGGCGCTGCCGATACCCCGTGGCTCGGCGCGGCGCGCGACATCGGCAGCGCTGGTTCGGGGCACGTGTGCCTCCGGCTCAGCCGAGGGCGGCGGCGATGCCTCCAGGCGCGTAGTGCGGCTGCTCGGCGCAGGCAACGATACAGCCACGTGCGTCCCGCTCTCCTCTGCCGGCGAAGTGCCACCACGTGTCGTCACGGCGCTCGAGGCGACATCCACACGCCACGCAGGTCACTGGCGCCAGCCGACCTTCCCGCACCGAGAAGGCGGTGAGGTCGCGCTCGACTGTGAAACGTTCCGGGTACTCCATGCCGCGAGCGTACGGCTGAGCACGCCCGGCGTCAGCGCCGCCGAGGTGACGCTTCGATTGCAAAGCGGTTGCGATGCTGGCCGATCCTTGACGCCCATCCGGTGCAGGCCTAGGATGCGCGTCCAATTCCATACGGCGTCGACCGGGACGAGTACCCCGTCGCACGGCCACTGACAGCGAGCCGGAATGGTGAAAGCCGGCGTGGCACGGGACGGACGAATGGACCCGCGAGCCTCGCTCCGAACGGCGTCATCGAAGACGCCCGGTAGGCGGCGACGGATGGCCTCCGTTACCTCGGGCCGGCGCATCGGTCTCGTCGTGGGACCCGTGCGTGACGAGTGTGGACCGCATCGGTCCGAACCTGGGTGGCACCGCGGAAGAAGCCTCCGTCCCTCGTGGATGGAGGCTTTGTGATTTCTCCGGAGCAGCAGGACACGGACCGATGGCGATGACGCAGACCCCTCCCGCGCGCGTGGCCAGCATCGAGCTGGCGGCGGACACGCTCACGCCCGTCGCGGCCGCATTGCGGTTGGGGCGTCGATGCGCCTTCGTGCTCGAGAGCGTCGAGGAGGGAGCACGCTACGGTCGCTACTCGATCGTCGGCGTGCACGGCAGGACGCTCGTGGTCCACGGCGATCGGGCGACCCTGACCGGCCCCGACGGGGTCGAGGACTTCGAGGCCCGGGATCCCCTCGAGGCCCTCCGTTCGGTGCTTCCCCCTGACGCCCCCGCAGCCGATGACCCGGCGTTCCCGCTCGCGTCCGGCGTCGGGTATCTCGCGTACGAGGTCGCCGCACGCTGGGAGCGAGTGCCGGTGCCCGATCGTGACCCGCTCGAGATGCCGGACGCCGTCTTCCACCTGCCCTCGTCGGTGATCGTGTTCGACCACCTGCCGCAGGTGGCTCGGCTCGCGACGCTCGACGGTCCCGGCGCCGCCCAGCGGCTCGACGAAATCGCGCACGTCCTGGCGACGCCCGTCGCTGCCGAAGCGCCGGCTCGGTTCGGGCCGGGCTGCGGTGCCCGCGGAGGCCGATGCGGACGCCCGCGCGCGCTTCGAGGCCGGCGTCGCCCGGCTGGTGGAGGAGATCCACGCCGGGGAGATGCTGCAGGCGGTCATCGCGCGTCGTTTCACCGTGCCGACCCGCCGCAGCTCGATCGAGATCTATCGGTCCCTGCGCCGGATCAACCCGTCGCCGTATCTCTTCCACCTCGACCTGTCCGCGGTGAGCGAGGGGGCGGCGCTGGTCGGGGCCTCGCCGGAGCTCCTCGTCCGCATTCGCGGCGACGAGGTCGTGACGCGGCCGATCGCGGGCACGCGGCCGCGCGACGAGGACCCTGCGCGCGACGCGGAGCTCGAGGCGGAGCTGCGGGCCGATCCGAAGGAGCTCGCCGAGCACGCGATGCTCGTCGATCTCGCGCGCAACGACGTCGGACGCGTGGCGACGGCGGCGAGTGTCGAGGTCACCACCCTGCGCTCGGTCGAGCGGTTCCGGCACGTGATGCACCTCGCGAGCGAGGTCCACGGCCGCCTGCGCGATGACCTCGACGCGTTCGACGCCGTGCGCGCTGTCTTCCCCGCCGGGACCCTGTCCGGCGCGCCGAAGGTGCGCGCGATGGAGGCGATCGCCGAGATCGAGGGCGAGCGCCGGGGCCCGTACGGCGGGGCGGTGGGCTACTTCTCGCCGCGTGACGTCGAGTGCGCGATCACCATCCGCAGCGCTGTCATCCGCGATGGGCGCGCGACCGTCCACGCGGGCGCGGGTGTCGTCGCCGACTCGGTCCCCGAGCGTGAGGCGGCCGAAGTGAGCGCCAAGGCGGCCTCGATGCTGGCCGCCATCGGTGCGGAGGTGCCGGCGTGAGCCTCCGCGTCTTCCTCCTCGACAACTACGACTCGTTCACCTACAACCTCGTCCACCTCATCGCGCGCACCGGGGCGGAGGTGACCGTAGCGCGCAACGACCAGGTGACGGTCGACGAGGTGCGCGCCATGGATGCCGATGCGATCGTCATCTCGCCGGGGCCGTCGCGTCCCGAACGTGCCGGGATCAGCGTCGCGCTGGTGCAGGAGCTCGGTCCATCGGTTCCGATCCTCGGCGTGTGCCTGGGGCACCAGGCCATCGGTATCGCGTACGGCGCCAGCGTCGTGCGCGTGCCGCCGGTGCACGGCAAGGCCTGGCCGATCCACCACGCGCGCGGAGGCGCGTTCGAGGCCCTGCCGTCGCCGATCCAGGCGGCGCGGTACCACTCGCTCGCCATCGACCGCGCGTCGCTGCCGCCGGAGCTGGCGGTCACCGCCTGGTCGGATGACGGCGTGGTGATGGGGGTCCGCCACCGCACGCACCCGGTGGAGGGCTTCCAGTTCCACCCGGAATCGATCCTGACCGATGACGGCGCGGCCCTTCTGGACGGCTTCCTGTCACGAATTCCGGCGCGGGAGCCCGCGTGACCTGGGAGGCCGGGGCTCGCTCGGCCGTTGCCGCGGCGGTGGAGCTTGCGTCCGGGGGAGGGACGCTCCCCGCCCCGCTCGCCGAGGCGGCAATGGAGGAGCTCATGGACGGCGTCGCCTCGCCGGTCCAGGTCGCCGCGCTGCTGGCGATGCTCCGCGTGCGCGGCGAGACGCCGGAGGAGCTCGCCGCCTTCGCTCGAGTCATGCGCTCCCGCGCGGTGCGCGTGGAGGCGCCCGAGGGGGCCGTCGACCTGTGCGGCACGGGGGCCGACGGAGCGCTGACCTTCAACATCTCGACGCTCGCCGCATTCGTCGTCGCCGGGGCCGGTGTCCCGGTGGCGAAGCACGGAAACCGGGCCATCACCAGCCGCACCGGCTCGGCGGACCTCATCGAAGCGCTGGGCATTCCGCTCGACCCCGGGCCCCAGGCGGTCGCCCGCTCGATCGCCGAGACCGGGTTCGGGTTCATGTTCGCGCCCGCGTACCACCCGGCGATGAAGCACGCCGCGCCCATCCGGCGCGAGCTGCCGATGCGCACGATCTTCAACCTGCTCGGTCCGATCAGCTCGCCGGCCGGGGTTCGCCGCCAGCTGCTCGGGGTCGCCGAGGCGCGGCTCGTGCCGCTCATCGCCGGGGCGCTCAGCCGCCTGGAGACGGCGCGCGCGATCGTCGTGCATGGAGCCGACGGAACCGATGAGCTCTCCCTCGCCGGGCCGAACCATGCGCTGCTCGTCGAGAACGGTGCGACGCGGGAGCTCGTGATCGACGGTCTGGAGTTCGGCCTCGACAGGGCGGACCGCGCCGCCCTGGCCGGCGGCGACGCGCAGATGAACGCAGCGATCACCCTCTCGGTGCTGGCCGGGGAGCCCGGCCCGGCGCGCGACGTCGTCCTCCTCAATGCCGGCGCCGCCCTCTTCGTTGCGGGCCGGGTGGCGGGCGTTGCCGAGGGCATCGAGCTCGCCGCCCAGTCGATCGACAGCGGACGCGGGGCCGAGGTGGTCACGCGCGCCGCCGGGATCGCCGCGTGAGCCTGCTGAACGAGCTGCTGGAGCAGTCGCGGCTGCGCGCGCGCCGCGAGGCTCGGGTCACGCCGCTCGCCGAGCTCCGGCGCCGGGTCGCCGCTATGCCGCCGGCCCCGCGCTTCGAGGTGGCGCTCAGGTACGCCGATCACCTCGCGCTGATCGCGGAGGTGAAGCGCTCGTCTCCGTCCGTCGGGGCGTTCGGATCCGTTGCCGAGGGTCCGCGCGCGGTCGCCGCGCTGGCCGCCGCCTACGTCGGAGCAGGCGCCAGTGCGCTCTCGATCCTCACCGAGCCGACTCGCTTCGGAGGCGCGGATGACGACCTTGTGCACGCGGCGCGCGTCGGCGTGCCGGCGCTGCGTAAGGACTTCACGGTCGATCCATACCAGGTCTGGCAGGCCCGAGCCCTAGGCGCCGGTGCGGTCCTGCTCATCGTCCGCGCCCTCGACGACGCCAGTCTCGCAGCGCTCCTGGCCGCTGCCGGCGAGGCCGGCATCGACGCGCTGGTCGAGGTACATGACGCGGCCGAGCTGAGGCGGGCACTCGCGGCGGACGCCACGCTCATCGGCGTCAACGCGCGGAACCTCGACACGCTCGACGTCGATCGCGAGGCGGCGCTCCAGCTCCTCGCCTCCGCCCGCGGCAGCGGCGCGACCCTCGTCTTCGAGAGTGGCATCCGCGACGCCGACGACGTGGCGGCGGCGGCCGAGGCCGGCGCCCGGGCTGCGCTGGTCGGCACCGCCCTCCTCAGCGCCCCTGATCCGGCGGCCCGACTTCGCGACCTGCGCCACGCCGCCCCGGCGCGCCGGGCTCCCTCGATCCCGCCGCATCCGACCCGTCCGCTGGTCAAGACCTGCGGCCTGCGGACTGCCGCCGGCGTCCGGGCCGCCCTCCAGGCCGATGCGGACCTCGCGGGGTTCGTCGTCGCGGCGAAGAGCCCCCGTCGCGTCGGTCCCGCCACGGCGGGAGAGCTGGCGAAGGGCCTCGGCGCGGTGCGCCCGGTGCTCGTCTTCCGCGACCCCTCGACGGACGAGCTCGACGCGGCACGCGACGCGAGCGGCATCCGGGGCGTTCAGCTCGCCGGCCTGGATGGGCCGCCGGCCTGGCTGGCGGAGCGGGTGTCAGGCGGGGACGTCGTCATCGGCGTCATCCACCGCCCGGCGTCCGTTCGAGACGCGCTGTGCCGTGCCGAGGCGTGGTACGCCGCTGGCGCGACGCACCTGCTCCTGGAGGGCGCGACCGCGACCGATGGCGGGGGACGAGGTGCCGGAGCGCCGCTGGACGTGGCGCGGCGTCTCAACCGGATCGTGCCGGCGGGGATCGCCGGTGGGCTCGACCCGTCGAACGTCGGAGCCGCGGTTCGCGCGGCTCGGCCGGCGCTCGTCGACGCCGCCTCCGGGCTGGAGCGCGGGGGAGCATCGGACCCGCGACGGATCGGCGCGTTCGTCCGCGCCGCGCGGCGCGACGCGACCGGCTCGGATCGCGTCGACCGCCGCGGGCGGTTCGGCGCCTTTGGCGGACGGTACGTGCCAGAGACGCTCATCCCACCCCTGGAGGAGCTGGACGAGGCGTGGAGCGCCGCGCGCCGGGACCCCGGCTACCTGGCCGACCTCGCCAGGCTGCAGCGCGACTTCATCGGCCGCCCGACGCCGCTGTTCGAGGTGCCGAACGAGGCGCTCCTCGACGACCCGCCCCCTGGCGTTCGGGTCTTCCTGAAGCGGGAGGACCTCGCCCACACCGGCGCGCACAAGATCAACAACGCGGTTGGCCAGGGACTGCTCGCGAAGCGGATGGGCAAGGCCCGTGTCGTGGCGGAGACCGGCGCCGGGCAGCACGGAGTGGCGACCGCGGCCGCCTGTGCGCTGCTCGGCATGACGTGCGTCGTCTACATGGGCACGACCGACATCGAGCGGCAGGCGCCCAATGTGCGGCGCATGCACCTGCTCGGGGCCGAGGTGCGCCCCGTGTCGGCCGGCAACGGGACGCTGCGCGACGCGCTCAATGCGGCGCTGCGTGACTGGGTGGCGAACGTCGAGACCACCGCGTACATCTTGGGATCGGCGGCTGGCCCGCATCCGTACCCGGACATGGTGGCCGAGCTCCAGTCGGTCATCGGCCGCGAGGCTCGCGCGCAGCTCATGGCGGCGGTCGGTCGCCTGCCGGACGTGGCGGTCGCGGCGGTCGGCGGTGGCAGCAATGCGATCGGTCTCTTCCGCCCGTTCATCGACGCGCGCACACGGCTCATCGGCGTGGAGGCCGGTGGACGGGGCGACCTGCTGGGGGACAACGCGGCCTCGCTCGGCCTCGGCAGCCCGGGAGTGCTGCACGGCGCGCTCACGATGCTCACGCAGACCGATGCCGGCCAGGTCGTCGAGCCGCACTCGATCTCGGCGGGTCTCGACTACCCCGGGGTCGGCCCCCAGCTCGCCGCGCTCGCGGCGGTCGGTCGCCTCGAGGTCGAGCGAACCTCGGACGCCGATGCGATCGCCGCGCTCCATCGGCTGACTCGACATGCCGGGATCCTGCCGGCGCTCGAGCCGGCCCATGCGCTCGCCGCGACCGCGCGCCTCCTGCCCACGCTGGGGCAGCGACGCGGTCGTGGTCGTCAACCTCTCGGGCCGCGGAGACAAGGACCTCGACATCGTCGCGGGATTCGACCAGTCGTCATGACGCTTCCGAAGGGCGCCCGTCGCGTGCGAGACGCCTTCGACCGTGCCGGCCGGGAACAGCGCAGCGCCCTCGTCGCCTACCTCATGGCCGGCTATCCCGACGAGGGGACCAGCCTGGAAGCCGCCGCCGCAGCCCTCCGCGCCGGGGCGGACCTGCTCGAGATCGGCATCCCGTTCAGCGACCCGGTGGCCGACGGCCCGGTCATCGCCGCGGCGGGGCACGCGTCCGTCGCCGCGGGCGGAGGAGTGGACACGGCGGTGCGCGTCGTCCGCGCCTGCGAGCGGCGGGGCGCGACCAGCCGATCCTTGCCATGGGGTACCTCAACCCGCTCGTCGCACAGGGCACCGCAAGAACCCTCGCCGAGCTCGCAGCGGCGGGCGTCGATGCCGTGATCGTGCCGGACCTCCCCGCCGGTGAGGACCCGCAGTTCGAGCGCGAGATCGCGCATGCCGGGCTGGGGGCGTGCTTCCTCGTGACGCCGAACACGCCGGCGGCCCGGATGGAGCGCGCGATTCGCGCCTCGACTGCGTTCCTGTACGTGGTGCCCCTCTACGGCGTGACCGGCGCCCGCGAGAGCGTGGCCGCGGCGACGCTCCCGCTGCTCGCCCGCGTCATGGCGACGGTCGATGGGCGCGTGCCGGTGGCGGTCGGGTTCGGCGTGTCGCGTCCGGAGCACGTCCGCGAGCTCGCCGCCGCCGACGGGATCATCGTCGGATCGGCGATCGTGGCCGCCCTCACTGACGGGGGATCGGAACGGGTGGCCGGCCTCGTCGGCTCGCTGGCCGGCGCGACGGCACGCGGAGCCGCCTGAGCGGCCTCCCTAGCCAGGCACTGAGGCGAGCGCGGCGACGGCCGAGCCGCGTGCACCGGCCATGTCGAGATCCGGCACGAGCGCGAATTCCGCGACGGCGGCCTGCTCCTCGCGCAATGCGGTGTTCGCGCGGACCCTCTCCGAGGAACCAGTCGCGGAACTCCGGCGCGGCCTCGACCACGCCACCGCCGACGAAGTAGGCATGTGGATCGGTGAAGTTCGCAGCGATCGTGAAGAGCCGGCCGACTGCGGCCGCCTGCTGTTCGAAGACCCGCAGCGCCATCTCGTCGCCGGCCACGCCGTACGCGCGCACTTCCACCGCGGCCTGCGCGATCGGCAGCGCGGCGAGGGGGTGATCGGGATACCGCGTCAGCCAGTACGGCAGCAGGTTTCGGACGATCCCGGTGAGCGACGCGAAGCTCTCCACGTCACCCCCATTGCCACACGCGCAGTGCGGCATCGGCTGCCCGTCCTCCAGCAGCCCTTCCGTCTGGATGCGGACGTGCCCCAGCTCGCCGGCCATGCCCGCCGCGCCCCTGATGACCTTGCCGCCCTCGACCACTCCGCCACCCAGCCCGGTGCCGACGATCGCCGCCACCGACGAGCGCATCGGCGCATCGGCGCCGAAATGGACGTGGTGGGCATACAGCGCCGCGGCGTTCCCGTCGTTGTTGTAGACGACCGGTAGGCCGATGCGCGCCTCCAGGCCGGCCCGCACGTCGTAGCCCCACCACGCGGGCTGCGGGAAGTTCGTCGCGCCCCGACTGCTGATGACGCCGTCCGCGCTCGCCGGTCCGGGCGTGTCAAGGCCGACTGCCGCCACCCGCTCGATGCCGATGCCGGTCTCGACGAGGATGAGCTCCATCGTCTGGGCCATCGCCTCGATGGCGGCCTCCGGCCCCTCGCCGACTCTGCTCGGGATCTGGTACATGCGATCCACCAGGAACCGGCCCGACGCGTCGAGCACGGTCCCGTTGTTCTTCGTCGCGCCGTTATCGATCCCGACGACGACCTTGTCTGCCTGCACCGAGGCATCGTACCGAGGCCGTGCCAGCGACAGAAGGTTGCGGGATGGCGTCGGCGATTCGAGACCGGACCGATACGCACCCGGCACTTCGCGGATGCCGACATCGGCCGCGGGCACACCTAGCGTGAGTGGCACACGCGCGAGCCCGACCGATGACCGTCAGTCCGCTCCAGCCGATCGACGCGCCGCTCTACGACCCGCGGCACGAGCATGACGCGTGTGGCGTCGGGTTCGTCGCCGACCTCGACGGACGCCACGCCGGACACACGGTGCCGATGGCGCTCGAGGCCCTCGCGGCCCTCGCCCATCGCGGCGCGCGAGCGGCCGACGATCGCACCGGCGACGGGGCGGGCATTTCGATCCCGATCTCGCCGCGCTTCCGCGCCCGGGTCTTGGCCGAGGCGGGCGTGGCTCCCCGCCCCCGCGTACGGGTCGCCGTGGCGATGTGCTTTCTCGCCGCTGCCGACCCGGACTCCGCGGCGCGGGTGTTCGAGCGATGCGCGGCGACCGAGGGCCTCGCGGTGGCCGGCTGGCGTGACGTCCCGGTTCGAGCTGAGCTCGTGGCCGACCGCGCCGCGAGCGAGACGCCGGTCATCCGCCAGGCGATCGTGCTCGGCGACCGGGCCCTCACCCCGATCGCCTTCGCGCGCCGGCTGGCGACGCTCCGCCGTTCCGTCGAGCAGGCCGCGCCTACGGTTGCCGTCGTCTCCATCGGCTCTTCCCAGCTGGTCTACAAGGGCCTCTTCGTCGGCGATGAGCTCGGTCGGTTCTACGAGGATCTCGGCGCCGACGACCTCGACGCGCGATATGCCGTCTTCCACCAGCGCTACTCGACGAACACGTTCCCCTCGTGGCGGCTGGCGCAGCCGTTCGGGTATCTCGCCCACAACGGCGAGATCAACACCGTGCGCTCGAACCGCGAGGCCATGCGAGGCCGACGGCACGCGCTGGGCGGAGGCCGATGGGCGCGGCGCCTGGCCGAGGTCGGGCCGCTCGTCACCGACGTCGGCTCCGACTCGCAGTCCCTCGACGACGCGCTCGAGCTCCTGATGCTCGGCGGCATGCGGATCGACGCGGCCATCGGCTCGCTCATCCCCGCCGCGGAGGGCCTCGGCGGCCCCGCGCTCGACCCGGCACAGGCCCGAACCGAACCCTGGGACGGGCCTGCCGCCCTCGTCTTCGCAGACGGCCGCCGGGTCGGATGCCTGCTCGACCGCAATGGGCTCCGCCCGCTCGCCCTCACCACGACCCGAGACGGGCTCGTGGTCGTGTCGTCGGAGGCCGGGAGCGTCGACCTGTCCGGGTCGGAGGTGACGCATCGGCGCCGTCTCGGGCCAGGCGAGATGGTGATGGTGGACGTGAAGGCCGGCCGCATGGTCGGCCCGACGATCGAGCGGCACGGCTCGGTGCCGCGCCGGTCGCCGCAGCGGCTCGTCTCCATCCCCATCGTCGAGCGCAGGGCCAGTGACGAGCGCCTGCGCGTGGCCCTGGGCCTCGACGCCGAGATCGTCAGGCAGGCGATCCGGCCGATGGCGACCGATGGGCACGAGGCGATCTGGAGCATGGGCGACGACACGCCGATCGCGCCCCTCGCCCAACGGCCGCGTCGCGTCTCCGCCTTCCTTCGACAGTCCTTCGCGCAGGTCACCAATCCGCCGATCGACCCGGAGCGGGAGCGAGCGGTGATGTCGCTCGGGATGGCGATCGGGCGAGGGCCGGATCTCCTGGGGCCGGCGCGGGAGTCGGAGATGCCGGTCATCGACTCTCCCGTCCTCGACGCGGACGGATGGGCGGGGCTGCTGAGCCGGATCGACCGCGTCGCGTTCCTCGACGCGACCTGGCCGGCGTCGCGTGGGGCTCGCGGGCTGGCCTTCGCGCTCGCACGCCTCGGCCGGCAGGCCCGCGCCGCGGGACGTGGGGGAGCGCACCTGGTCGTCGTCACCGATCGGGCTGCCGGTCTGCGGCGCCTGCCGATCCCCTCGATCCTCGCCGCGGGCAGGGTCAACCAGGAGCTGGTGGCAGCCGGCCGGCGCTCACGGACCGACGTCGTCGTCGAGGCCGGTGACGCGTTCGACGTCCACGACGTCGCGATGCTCGTGGCGGTCGGCGCATCGGCCGTCCATCCGTGGCTCCTGCTGGACATCGCCGAGGAACAGGCCGGTGAGCGGGGCTCCGAGGACCTCGAGCCTGCGCGGGCACGCGCGAACGTGATCGCGGCGCTCGAGCAGGGGCTGCGAAAGGTGCTTGCGCGAATGGGGATCAGCGCCCTCAGCTCGTACCGCGGTGGGCAGATCTTCGACGCGTTGGGGATCGACGCATGGCTGGCGACGCGATGCTTCCCGGCCGCGAACCACTGGCCGGGCGTCGTCGGCGCCGATGCGATCGGCCGGACCGTGGTCGACCGCCACCGGCGCGCGTACGGGGCCCCCGAGCCCGCGCTCGAGGACCCCGGATTCGTGCGCTTCCGAGGGTCCGGCGAGGCGCATGCCTACAGCCCGAAGGTCGTGAAGGCGCTCCAGCAGGCGGTCGATGGCGACGGGGAGCTGGCGGCCTACCGCGGCCTGCTGGCCGACCTCGGGCCACGGCAACCGCGCGACATCCTCTCGCTGCGACCGGCCGGCCCGGCGGTTCCGATTGGCGAGGTGGAGCCGGCGTCGAGCATCGTGCGTCGCTTCGTGAGCTCGGCGATGAGCCTCGGCGCGCTCTCGCCGGAGGCACACCAGGCGATCAGCATCGGCATGGCGCGGCTCGGCGGCAGTGCGAACTCCGGCGAGGGTGGCGAGGATCCGGGCTGGTATTCGGCCTCCGATGACGGGGACCGTCGCGACGCCGCGATCAAGCAGGTCGCCTCCGCGCGCTTCGGCGTGACGGCCGAGTACCTCACCCGCGCCGAGCAGCTCGAGATCAAGATCGCGCAGGGCTCCAAGCCGGGCGAGGGGGGACAGCTGCCGGGCAAGAAGGCGACCGCCTTCATCGCGGGGCTCCGACGCGGACAACCCGGGATGACGATGATCAGCCCGCCGCCGCACCACGACATCTACTCGCATCGAGGACCTCGCCCAGCTCATCAGCGACCTGCGCGCCGTCAACCCGACGGCCCGCATCGGCGTGAAGCTGGTGGCCGGGGCGGGGATCGGGACCATCGCCGCGGGCGTGGCGAAGGCGCATGCCGACTACGTGATGGTCGAGCGGGCACTCGGGTGGGACGGGTGCCTCGCCGCTGAGCTCGATCAAGCACGCCGGCCTGCCGTGGGAGCTGGGCCTGGCCGAGACACACCAGGTCCTCGTCCGCAACCGGCTGCGCGACCGCGTGACCCTGCGCACGGACGGTGGGCTCCAGACGGGGCGGGACGTCCTGGTGGCCGCGATGCTCGGGGCGGAGGAGTACGGCTTCGGGACGGCCGCGCTCGTCGCCATCGGCTGCGACATGGCGCGCCAGTGCCACCTCGACACGTGCCCGACAGGGATCGCCACCCAGCGAGAGGACCTGCGCGCGAAGTTCACCGGCACGCCGGAGCAGGTGGTCGCGTTCTTCACGGCCATCGCAGAGGACGTGCGCCGCGAGCTCGCTGCCCTCGGGCTTCGCTCGCTCGGGGAGGCGGTCGGTCGGGCGGACCTGCTCGACGTGAGCGGCGCCTCAGCGCTCGACCTGGACCGGCTGCGTGCCGCCCCGGCATGGTCCCCGGCGTCGACGGACCCGCCCAAGGACCGGCCGCGCTTCGCGGATCGGCCGGCGGACGGCAGCTTCGAGGCCGATGCGCTCGACTCGATCCTCGCGCGCGTGGCTGAGGGCGAGACGCTCGTGCGCGCTCAGGTGAGCACGCGCGACCGAAGCGTCGGCGCGCGGCTGGCGGGCGCCCTCCAGCGGCGGCCCGAGCCTCGCCAGCTGCCTCACGTCCGCTACGAGCTCACCGGATCGGCCGGGCAGAGCCTGGGCGCCTTCGCCGTCGCGGGCATGCGCATCCAGCTCGTCGGGGAGGCGAACGACTACGTCGGCAAGGGCCTGTCCGGCGCGACCGTCGTGGTGCGACCGCCGGACGGCGCGGCGCAGGACGACGCGCTGGTCGGGAACGTGTGCCTGTTCGGCGCCACCGCCGGCGCGCTCCACGTCGTCGGGCGAGCCGGGATGCGCTTCGCCGTGCGCAACTCGGGCGCGCGCGCGGTGGTCGAGGGCATCGGCGCACACGGATGCGAGTACATGACCGGTGGCACCGTGGTGGTGCTGGGCTCGATCGGCCCGAACTTCGGCGCCGGGATGACGGGCGGGCGCGCTTACCTGCTCGACGACGGCGCCACGGCCGGGCAGCTGAGCGGCGGAGTCGCCGCGCGCGCAATCGAGGAGCGCCGACGTGCGGGCGTTGCACGACCTTCTCGCGGCACACGTGGCGAGGGCAGCCTCCTGGCGTCGAGCATCCTGCTCGAGCTGGGACAGTTGGCGGTCGCGGTTCCTCGTCGTCGAGCCGAGACAGACGGAGGCCGCCGCCAGTCTGCCGGCCGCGGTCAGCGAGCCGTTGGCGCTGGTTCGATGAGGCGGTAGCCCAGGGAGCGGACGGGCGTCGGCATCGCCGCGCCCGCGTCTCGCAGCTTCGAGCGCAGGCGGGCGACGTGCGGCTTGATCCAGAGAGGATCGGGATCGGGCTCGCCGCGCCAGCCGACCTCGAGCAGCTCCTCGTGCGTGACGAGATCGCCGTCTCGCGCGGACGAGCGCCTCGAGCAGGGCGAACTCGATCGGCGTGAGCGGCAGCAGAACCTCGCCGGCCCACGCCTCGTGTCGGGCGCGGTCGATTCGGACAGTTCCACCGCTGACCGCCGCTGCGGGCCTGGACCGTCGTCGGCTCACCGCCCGGATGCGGGCCAGCAGCTCGTCCTTGCCGAAGGGCTTCGTGACGTAGTCGTCGGCGCCCGCATCGAGCGCCTCCACCTTCGCCGCCTCCTCGCCCTCACCGGACAGGACGATGATCGGGGTGGCGGCTCGGCTGCGGATCTCCCGGCACACCGCGATCCCGTCGAGGCCGGGCATGGCGAGGTCGAGGATGACGAGATCGGGCCGATCGGCGTCGAAGCGGCGCAGCGCCTCGTGCCCGTCGTAGGCGGCGCTGACCCGGTGGCCGACGCTGCCGACCAGCGCGGCCACGGCGCCGATCATGGCGGGCTCGTCGTCGATGACGAGGATGCGAAGCGGCGCGTCCGGGCTCATCAGCGTGCCTCGGGCAGGGCGGTGACGAACTGGCTGCCACCGGCCGGCTTGTCCTCGATCCACAGGCGTCCATCCATGGCGGCCACCAGGCGTCGCGCGGCGAACAGCCCGACGCCGCTCCCCGTCGCCGAGCCGCCCTCGTCCAGCCGCACGAAGGGCTCGAAGACGCTCTCTCGCGCCTCCGCCGGCACGCCCGGGCCGTCGTCGCCGACCGCGACGTGCACCTGGCCGTCGGCCGACCAATCGGCCACCACGATCTCGGCGCCCGGCGGGGCGTATTTCGCGGCGTTCTCCAGGAGCAGCTCGAGCACCTGCGCCAGCCGCGCCGGGTCTCCGAGCGCCATGCGGCTGCCGGTCGCGTAGCGCTCCAGCCGATGACGGCGCAGCAGCGGCGCCAGCCGGGTGAGCACCTCGTCGATCACCGCGCCCACGTCGAATCGGCGGATCTCGACCGTCAGCATGCGGTCGGCTCGCACGGTGTCGAGGATGGTGTCCACCAGGTCGTTGAGCCGCAGCACCTGGCCCGTGGCGGCCTCGTGCCAGCCTGCGACCTCGTCGCCTCCGGCGGCCGCAGCGGTCTCAGCCAGGAGGTCGAGGTAGGCACGCACCACGGCGAGCGGAGTGCGCAGCTGATGCGTGACGACGGCGATGAGCTCGGCACGCGCCTGGTCGACGCTGCGCAGGCCGTCGAGCTGTGCCTCCGTCTCGAGGTGCAGCCGCCGGCGCTCCACCACCCCCGCCAGCAGCGAGGCGATCGTCGAGAGCCGCCGGACCTCGGTACTGCCGAAGTCGCGACGCTCTTCGGTCTTGACGTGCAGGACGCCCACGACGCGTTCGCCGACCTCGAGGGGCACGGCGAGGATGGAGGTGAACCGCTCGTGGTCGACGCCGCGGATCCAGGCGCAGCGCGGGTCGTTGGCGAGGTCGGTGCTGACCATCGGCGCACGCTCGCTGGCGGCGAGCCCGGTGATGCCCTGACCGATGTCGAGGCGCGCCACGCCGATGTGCTGGCGGTCGACGCCGTTCGTCGCGGCGAGCGTCAGGCCCGCACCGTCCCGATCGACGAGGTAGAGCGAGCAGACCTCGGCGCGCATCGCGGCCGTGCTGCGATCCACGATGAGCTGCATGAGCTCGTCCCACGTGGCCGCGCCGGCGGCGAGTTGCACGATCTCGCGGAACGCGCCGAGCTCATCGAGCTCCTCCGCGGAGCCGTCGCGCTCGGCAGGCTCGGTGGCTCGTGTCGTCATCGGTCTCCTCGGGCCCGCCGGCCTCAGGCGCCGAGCAGGTCCACCAGTATCGCCTGCTGCACGTACAGGCGGTTCTCCGCCTGGTCGAGCACCACCGACCTGGGGCCGTCGAGCGCCTCGTCGCTGATCTCCTCGCCGCGGTGCGCGGGGAGGCAGTGCATCACCAGCGCCTCGGGCGCATCGGCGAGAAGCGACGCATCGACCCGGAAGCCGGCGAAGCGCAGGCGTCGCAGGTCCGCCTCGGCCTCGGCTCCCATGCTCGTCCAGGTGTCGGTGTACACGGCGTCCGCGCCGCGGACGGCCGCGCGCGGGTCGTTCCCGACCGAGACGCTGCCACCGCTGCGCTGGGCGATCTGGGCAGCCCGACCGACGAATGCCGGATCCGGCTCGTACCCGGGAGGTGTGGCGACACGAACGTGGAGGCCGGCGATCGCGCCGGCGAGCATGAGCGAGTGGCAGACGTTGTTGCCGTCTCCGACGAAGGCGAGCGTCCGACCCCGGAGCTCCCCGAGATGCTGGCGCAGGGTGAGGAGGTCGGCGAGCGCCTGGCACGGATGCTCCTGGTCGGTGAGCGCGTTCACGACCGGGACCGATGCGGCATCGGCAAGCTCCATGAGCGTGTCGTGCGCGAAGGTGCGCAGGACGATCGCGTCGACCCAGCGGCTCAGGTTGCGTCCGATGTCCGCTGCCGTCTCGCGGCGCCCCAGGCCGACCTCGTCCGGCCCGAGGTACACCGCCTGCCCGCCCAGCGCGTGCGATGCCCACGTCGAAGGTGACGCGGGTCCGCAGGCTCGGCTTCTCGAACAGCAGCGCGACGTGGCGGCCGGCGAGGAGCTGCGGCACGTGCCCAGCGGCTCGCTGGTCGCGGAACGCGGTCGCGGCGTCCAGGATCCGCTCGAGCGTCGAGCCGTCCAGGTCGGCGACGGAGGCGAGGTGGCGCACGGCGGGCGTCGCCGGTGCCATTCGGGCGGGCGCGATCACGGCTTTAGCGCCATCGCCGTGTTCCATCGGCGTCGCGCGAGCCCGGAGGCGCGATCGGCGTCCAGGACGACCGGCACGTCGTCCCACGGGACT
>CAWIXZ010000006.1:0-13635 GCA_963840205.1 uncultured Chloroflexia bacterium | reverse complement strand
CGGGCTCCTCCACGGCCGCGGCCGGCGCCGCCAGGATCAGTGATACGAGCGTCAGGACGATTGAAGCGGCGCGGCGTCGGGTGAGTCTCATCAGTTCATCTCCACGGGCTAGGCAAGGGCAGGGGGGTCATCGCTCGACCCGCAGGTTGTCGATGGAGAGGGACGCCCCAACCGGCAGCGCTGACTGAACGCAGGCCTGGTCGGTCGAGAGCGGGGCATCCCCGGGGTCTGTGCGGAGCGTCGCCTCGAGGATCGCCTGGCCTCCACTGACAGGCGCGACCACGAGGTGGCCGGCGCCGCCCACGATGGTCACCTCGAACCGGTACCACGCGTCGCGATCGAGCTCGCGCGCGGCCGCGAGGTCAATGGCCAGGGGACGGGCCCCGGCACCGTCGTCCGCGGCGAGGACGACCTGCAGCATCCCGTCCGAGCCGACCTCGTCGAGATGGACGTCGAAGGCCATCGACGAGGCGCTCGTCGTCTCCGACCCCGGGAGCTCGAAACAGGCGCCGGCCGAAGCACCCGCCAGCCGAAGGGAGCGGTCGAACGGAGTCGGGAACGGCACCACCTCCGGGGTGCCGATGATCCGTGCGACCGATAGCTCGACCGGATCAAGCGGTCCGACCGGGTGCAGGTCGAACGTGAGGAAGAGCTGGGGTGCGGTCGCCGAGCCCACTCCAGCGCCGGCCGAAGGGAATACCGTCGCCGTGCCCGTTGCAGCCGACGGGGAAGGTTCGCCACCAGCGCCTCCCACCGGGTCGGCACCGGCGGTCGCCGCACTCCCCACATCTCGCCCCAGCTGACCGATCGACACCGCCAGCATCCCACCGACCGCGGCGAGGACGACAACGACGGCCAGGCCCGCGAGCCCCGCGCCTCGTCGCCGGTCCCCGCGTCCCGCCGACGACATCTGCGGACTGCCGGTGGCCGGCCGTCCCGGATCCGACGCAGCCTCGGCGGCTGGGACCGGAGCGGCCGTGGCTCCGTCCGGCGGCGGGGCCGCCATGCGTGCGTCCCCAGGGCGAACCTCGGGGGCGCCGGGCGCGACCGCCGTGCGCTGCGGGCTCGAGGGCGCTGCCTTCGTCCGCACGATGATCGGCGCCTTCGTGGACGCCGCTGTTGCGGCTACGGGAACCGCGGCGGGGGCTGACTGCGTGGGGCGCTCGGACGCCACGGAGATCGTGACGCGATCCGGGACGTCGATCGGCAGCGGCACGGCGACGGGGATCGCGGGCGCCGATGTCGGGACCAGCTCCGGCGCGGGCGAGGGAGATGCGGCTGCGGCGGGACAGGAGCGTGTCGGGCGCGGGGCCGGTCGGAAGTCGCCTGCCCGCCTCACCGAGGCCATCGGTGATGGATTGCCATCGTGCCGCATGGGCCTCCAATACGGCGCCGAGCTCCTGCTCGAGCTCCAGCGAACGTTCGGCCTCGCTCGGACGGAATTGCCCCGAGCAACGCAACGGTCGCCTCGCGCATGCTGGCGAGGCGCGTGTCGAGCGTGCCGGCAGCCAGCCAGGCATCATCCCACGCACCGATCGCCGCGGCCGCGTCAGCGCTCCCAACGGCGTCGATGCTGGCCTCGACCTTCGAGAACTCGACGGCTGTGCCGTCCAGCTGACGAACGGCCGCCCGCGCCGCGGCGAGCGCGGCGAACGGACCCGTCTCCCTGCCAGGCTCGGCAGCCGTTTGGGCCTCCTCACGCACCGCACGCACCGCTGTCCCGCTCCCCAGCAGCAGGCGCGACCGACGAACTGGCCGCAGTCGATGCACCAGCCGAACGCGTCCCGCACGCGCTGAAACTTGAGGCTGCCCGATCCCGGCACAGGGATGAGCAGCGAGTAGGTACGTCCGCACTGCTCACAGGATCCGGTAACCGGCCGCTCATCCACCCCGCGTCACCGCCTACCAAACTCGGAGGTCGTAGCGTAGACCGTCCAGTCGCTCGCGTCACGCATGAGATTTGACCGGGTGTCAAGTTACCGGTGCCTGGCCGCACCACGACCAGCGCCACCGTGGCGTTTGACGCCGTCGGCCTGCAGAGTGTTGACAAGACGCACCGGGTTATCCACAATCCGCGCCCCAGCACTTGTAGGACGAGCATGCAGCCGACGCCGGACATCGCCCCTGGTCAGCGGATCGAGTTACCGCGGTCCGAAACGGTTGCCGAAGCGCTGGCGGAGGTCCGCACGCGAGCGCGCCGGTTCGTGCAGGAGCCGGCGGAAGCTGCCTGGGATGATCTCGTCCACGCCCTGCGGCGTGCCTATGGGGACGGCGACACGTACGACCTCCTGCATGCGGTCGAGATCCACACCCGAACGTCGAAGTCCCGCTAGCACGAGCTGGGGTCAGGCCTCCGGGCCGGGAACCTCGTGGTGGAGGCGGCAGCGCGCCTCGTAGGTCTCGTCGCCCAGGCCCCCGATCACGATGAGCGGCGAATCGGCGCCGGCCGGCTGACCGCCGATCAGGCGCTGGGTGCGTGTCGCCGGCTCGCCGCAGACCATGCAGATGGCCGTCAGCTTGGTGACCTGGTCGGCGAGTGCGAGGAGTCGAGGCATGGTGCCGAACGGGATGCCGCGGAAGTCGCGGTCGAGGCCGGTGGCGACGACCTGCTTGCCGAGCTGCGCGAGGCGCTCCACGACGTCGGGCAGCCGCTCGTCGAAGAACTGCGCCTCTTCGATGGCGACGATGTCGGCCTCCGCAACCGCCTTCTCGATCTCGGATGAGTCGTCGACGGTGATGGCGTGATGCTCGGGCGCCCGAGCGCGAGACGACGGTGACGCGATCCGTGCGCGTGTCGAGCCGAGGCTTGACGAGAGTCACACGCCGGCCAGCGATCGAGAAGCGCCGCAGCAGGCGCAGCATCTCGTCGGTCTTGCCACAGAACATGCAGCCGGCGATCACGTGGACCCAGCCGTGGGTGTAGAACATCGGTTCAAGAGTCTACGCAAGGCACGGAGCCGGCATGCCCATCCTGCCGCAGGGAACGGTCACGTTCCTGTTCACGGACATCGAAGGCTCCACCAGGCTGGTGCAGGAGCTCGGCCCTCGGTACCGCGATCTGCTCGAGCGACACCAGGCATTGCTCCGCGAGGCATTCCGCGCCGGGGTCGAGGTCGGCACCGAGGGCGACTCCTTCTTCGTTGCCTTTGCGAGCGCCACCGATGCGGTCACGGCCGCCGTGGACGGTCAGCTGGCGCTGGCCCGCGAGCCGTGGCCGGATGGCCGCCGCGTGCGAGTCCGGATGGGTCTGCACACCGGGCAGGCCAATCCAGGCGCCGATGGCTACGTGGGCTTCGACGTGCACCGCGCCGCACGGATCGCCGCCGCCGGCTACGGCGGCCAGATTCTGCTCTCCGAGTCCACCCAGGCGCTCGTCAGCCGCGATCTGCCGGACGGTGTGACGATCCGCGACCTGGGGCAACATCGGCTCAAGGACCTCTCCGTTCCCGAACGCATCTTCCAGCTCACCGTCCGCGGCCAGGAATCCGACTTTCCGGCATTGCGGACCATCGACAGTAGCCGGACCAACCTGCCGGCCCAGCTGACCTCATTTGTCGGGCGTGAGCGCGAGCTGGCCGAGCTCCAGGCGCTGGCCGCCGAGCACCGGCTGGTCACCGTGATTGGCACCGGCGGTACGGGGAAGACCAGGCTCGCCATGCAGGCGGCGGCCGAGCTTGTAACTGGTCAGCCCGACGGCGTATGGGTCGTCGAGCTGGCGCCGATCACCGATGCTGACCTGGTCCTGCAGGCCGTCGCCCGAGGCCTCGGAGTCCGTGACGACGCGGGACGTTCGCTGGAGGACACGGTCATGGACTTCCTGCGGACCAAGTCGCTGCTCCTGCTGCTCGACAACTGCGAGCACCTGATCGGCGCCGTCGCCGAGCTGGCGGAGCGGATCCTCGCAACCTGTCCGGGTGTGTCGCTCGTGGCCACCAGCCGTGAGGCTCTGGGCGTGGCCGGTGAGCGCATCTTCCAGACGCCGTCGCTCAACCTGCCGGATCCCGTCATCGAAGGCGACCACCATGCCGAGGGCGGGGACGCCTGGCTCGCCGAGGTGCGGGCCGCGGATGCCGTGCGGCTGTTCGTCGACCGTGCGACGGCGGTGTCCCCCTCGTTCGCGCTGACACCGGCCGAAGCGCCGGCCGTGGTTGAGATCTGCCGGCGGCTGGACGGGATTCCGCTCGCCATCGAGCTCGCCGCCGCCCGCGTGCCGCTGCTCTCCGTGGCGGAGATCGCGGTGCGGCTCGGCGACCGCTTCCAACTGCTGACCGGCGGGCGCCGGACGGCGTTGCCCCGCCAGCAGACGCTTCAGGCGCTCATCGACTGGAGCTGGGAGCTTCTCACCGACGACGAGAGGCGGCTGCTGCGCCGCCTATCCGTCTTCGCCGGTGGCTTCACCATCGAGGCGGCCGTCGACATCACCGGCCTGCCGGGCGAAGCGACGGCAGGCGGCGATGCGTCGCTCGAGATGCTCGAGGTGCTCGGCCGCCTCGTCGGACGCTCGCTCGTGGTCGTGGACCGCAGCGGATCGACGCGTTACCGGCTCCTCGAGACGATCAGGCAGTACGCCCGCGACCGCCTCGTCGAGGCCGGCGAGACGTCCGTCGTCCGCAATCGGCACCTGGCCTTCTACCTTCGCCGCGCCGTGGAGGCGGAGCCGGCGCTGACCGGTCCGGACCTGGTCGCCTGGCTCGTGAGGCACGACGCCGACGCCGACAACCTGCGAGCGGCCCTAGATTGGGCATTCGAGACCGATCCGACGGCGGCTCTGCGGCTCTGCGTCGCTCTGGGCCACTACTGGCGGACCCGCTCCCTGGCCGAAGGGTTCGACTACATGCGGCGCGCCGCGGAGGTGGCCCAGTCGCTCTCCGCGTCCGAAGAGGAGCGGGCCAGACTGGTGGCGCGGGTCCTGGCGGCGGCCGCCAACGCTTCGTGGATGGCGGGCAGCGCGTCGGTCGGGATCCCCTGGGCCCAGCGCAGCCTGGAGCTCGCCCGGCAGCACGACGACGTGCAGACGCTCGTCGAGGCGCTGAACGCCATGGCGATGACGACCATGTTCACCGGGGAGTTCGACGGCGTCCTCGAATGGGCCGACGAGTCAGTTCGCCTCGCCGAGGGCATCGGTGCCTGGTCGTACATCGCATTCGTCGAGTCCGGCCTCGCGCAATGGGAGGTGGAGCGCGGCGACCATACGGCTGCGCTGGCCCGCCTGGGCACGGCGACGGCCGCCGCGGAGCGATCCGGCAACCCCGAGGCAATCGCGTTCACGGCGTTGAGCCACGGGCGCGTTGACGGCTTTGGCGGCCGCCTAGAGGATGCCCGACGCTCATTCGCGAAGGCGATCGAGGGCTACGAGCAGATCGGCGATCACGGGCTTGCGCTCGTGTCACGCAGCGACTATGCGCACGCGCTGCGCATCAACGGCGCCACCGACGAGGCCGTGGCGCTGTATCGCCAGACTCTGCATGGCTGGCAGCACGCGGGGAATCGAGGGGCAATCGCGAACCAGCTGGAGTCGGTCGCCTTCGTGGCGCTCTCGAGGCAGGACCTCCCGCCGGCCGCCACGCTGCTTGCCGCAGCGGAGGCGATCCGCGAGGCAGCGGATGCGCCGATGCTCGTGTTCGAACGGGCCGAGTACGACGCTGCCGTGGCCACGGTGCGCGAGCGTCTCGATCCGGCGACCCTCGAATCGGCCTGGGCGGATGGCCGGCGCCTCACGCCCGACAGCGGGGTGGCGCTGGCGCTCGCGGCCCTCTGAGCAGCTCGTGCCTCAGTCGCCGACAACCGCCAGTGACTCCTCGGGCACCCCGAGCTCGGTGGCCAACGCCGATCGCAACGTGTCGGCGGCAGGCGCGCTGCCGGTCAGCAAGCGGATCGTCTCCGAGCTCGCCCGCAGGAAGGCCGCCTGACCGTTTGCCACGGTCCCGCCCTGGGCCCTGGCCTGTTCCATCAGCGGGGTGGCGGTGCGGTCGAGGACCAGGTCCAGGACGAACCGATCAGATGGCATGAGGTCGGGCGGGATCGGCGACTCGTGCTCCTCGACGCCGATGCCGCTGGCATTGATGAGCAGTTCGGCCCGTGCCAGCTCGGCCTCGATGATGGCGTCGTGCCAGGGCCGTGCGCGCAGCTCCATGTGGCGCGCCGCCCGAGCGAAGTGCGCCACCAGCGCTTCAGCCCGATGCAGGTGGCGGTTCAGAACCGCCACGTGCTGGAAGCCGGAGCCGATGAGGACGGCGACCACGGCCCTCGCCCCGCCACCGGCGCCGAGCACGACCGCGTTTCGCGGCCATTTGCCCTTGACTCGCGGCAGGATCGAGGCGAGCCCGGCGCGGATGCCGTCCATGTCGGTGTTGTGACCGCGCAGGCGCCCATCGACGCCGACGAACACGTTGACCGCGCCGCTGACCCGGGCGTCGTCGGACAGTGCGTCCGAGAGCGGGGGAGCCTTCTCCTTGTGCGGCGAGGCGATCAGCGCGCCGGCGAAGAGCGTCATCGTCGCGGATCTCCCGGAGCGCGCCGGCCAGCTGGTGCGGACGGCGATCCCAGCGCTCGATCTCGAGCGGCGAGCCCGCCTCGGCCAGCCCAGCCCGAAGCACGCCCTCGAGCGGCGTCTGCGTGAGCGGGTAGCCAATGATGGGAAGGCGGGTGGCGGGCATCCGGGACACACCTGGGGGGCTTGTGGCGGGTATGGTCAGCCGAGGACGGTGGGTCGTCCGAGGCGAGGCCCAATGCTACATCGGCCGTGATCGGACAGTGGCGGGCGGCTCGGATCGTGCGTAGAATGCCCCGGACGGAGAGGTCGCATAGTGGCCTAGTGCGGCGGTTTGCTAAACCGTTGAAGGGGGTAAACCTCTTCCGAGGGTTCGAATCCCTCCCTCTCCGCCACCGATCCCGCGTGATGGACACGGGTGCCCGTAGCTCAGTGGATAGAGCGTTAGGTTGCGGACCTAAAGGTCGGAGGTTCGAGTCCTCTCGGGCACGCCACCCATTCTGAGCCCTCGTCGCGGTTTTGAGGGACTCGCGTCCCGGCTAACCTGCGCCCATGTCTAACGCCCTGGTTCCGTCTGAGCAGACCGCCCGACATGCGCTTTGAGAAGTCGATCGACATAGATGCCCCGCAGCAGCGCGTCTGGGACGTGCTCAGCGACCTCGAGGCCTGGCCACAGCGCATCGAGACCGTCGACATCGTCGAGCTGCTGACGCCGGCGCCGATCACCAAAGGCAGCCGCGTGCGGCTCAAGCAGCCGAAGCTACCCGAGGGTACCTGGGACATCACGGTCTGGGACGCGCCGTCCTACTTCGAGTGGACGCAGAAGACGGGCGGCATCACCAGCGTCGCGGGCCACCGCGTCGAAGCGCTGGGCGAGGGCCGGGCACGTCTCACGCTGACGCTCGACATGCGCGGCTTCCTCATCCCGATCATCGCCCTGTTCTACAAGGAGCTGACCAACCGCTACATGAACCTCGAAGCCGAGGGCATGAAGCGGGCAGCCGAATCGGCCTGAGCACGGCCGCCCACCCCTTCCCTCAGATCCAGCACCAGCCATCAGGTGGCACGCCCTGGCTCGAGGTGTCGTCCGGCAGCGATTGCGTCGATCCGTCGGGGCGGTCGCAGTCCGCGAACAGGATCCGCATGCGCCAGGCGTCGGGGTCCAGCGGCAGCGCCGTCAGCACGGGCAGGTAGAACGCGAAGCTGGCGAGGATGAGGACCGCGAAGGCCACCACCGCGACGCGCCCGGCCAGGCGCTGCCACGCCCAGGCGGCCACGCAACCGAGCGCTAGACCCAGGAACGGGACCGTCGGTAGGAAATACCACAGGAAGGTCTGGCTGCGATCGCCGGAGAGCACCAGCCAGGGCAGGTAGGTCGCCAGGGCGGCCCCGAGGATCACCGGCTCCGGCCGTTGCAGTGCCCAGTGGGACCGCCACCAGGTCACGCCAAGCGTGGCCAGCGCGATCAATCCCGCCCACCATGCGAGCGGATTGCCGACGGCCAGGATCTCGCGGTAGGCGGCACCTTCGTCGCTGAACCAGTACGCGACCGGCCTGCGAAGAAGCGGCCACGACCAGGGAGGCGACTGGTACGGATGGTCGCCACCCAGCGTTGTGTGGAAGTCGAGCATCGCCTGCTGGTGATCCCAGATTCCGCGCCAGACCGATCCGGGCTCCCAGGGCAGGGCGAGGATGGCACCCGGCATGCGCCCGGTGTAGCTGGCCACGTACACCACCAGCGGAACGATTCCCAGCAGCAGTACGGTCGGCAGCGCCTCGCGCCGGAAGGCCGCCACAAAGGCGCGCCGGATCCCGGCTTCGGGCGTCCGTCGTCGCTGCTCGGCGATCTCCCAGGCCACCACGAGGCCGATGACGGCCGGCGCCACGTATGCGCCGGACCATTTCGTGGCCGTCGCCGCACCGATGCAGACACCGGCCAGCAGCAGCCATGGGCGGCCCACTGACAGGCGCCACCACCACGGATGGTCTGGCCGCTCGCGCGACCGGTCCCGGTCCAGCACCACGAACGTGACCGCGCCGATCACGAAGAGCGTGATGAACGCGTCGAGCATGCCGATGCGCGAGTGAACGAGGTGCAGGAAGTCGATCGCCAGCAACCCGGACGCCGTCATCGCTCCGACCGTGGCCGCGCGTCCGCTCGCCACGCCGCGCAGGAGCCGCCAGCCGAGGAGGTAGACGAGGGGGACGCTGAGCGTCCCGGCGACGGCAACGGCGATTCGCCATCCGAACGGCTCATAGCCGAATGCCGCGATGCCGGAGCCGATGAGCCACTTGCCGAGCGGCGGGTGGGACCTGCTTGCCAGGTCGCTGATGCCGCACACGCTCTCGCTGCCAAACACGTACCAGCAGGCATCGCGCGCGTAGAAGATCTCGTCGAAGACCAGCTCGACCGGACGTCCGAGGCTCACGAAACGCATGAGCCCGGCACCGATCACGATGGCGACGAGGGCGACCGTGTCGACGCGCGTCCAGGTCGCGCGTTCGCGCGGTGGGGATCGGTCGATGATGCAGCTCCTCGTGCTCGACGGATGCGGATCGTGACGCACGGCGCCCGGCGCCCTGCGCCGACATGCTATCTATCCGGCCCAGGAGCGTTCAGGACGATGGACTCGCGTCGCTTTGGCGAGCCCCGAATCAGTCGTGAGGGCTCGACTCCATCGACGTCTGCTCACTGCCCGCGATCTCCTCATGGCACGACAGCGTGTTCATGAGCGCCGGCTCCCGGTACCAGACAAGGTGGCGCCAGTGGTCGGACAGCGACCGGAGCCGATCGCGCGCGAAGGAATCGTTGGGCTGGAGCCACGCGTCGCCCACCCGGAGCCCGTGACCCGGCACGAACTGGAAGCCCATCTCGCGTCCGGCGCACCAGGTGACGACGGTGTAGGCGCCTTCCCAGGATCGCTCGAGGCGCTCGACCTTCCAGCCTGGGAGGCGCTCGCTGATCTCGCGCATCACGATCTGGCGGCCGGTGTCAGGCACCGACGGGATGGGAACGCTCAGGCTGAACGCCAGGACCCCGGCGAGGGCGAGGAACGAGGATCCGGTACGCCACCGGGAGTCACGGAGCAGGGGCATGGGTATCTCGAAGTTTGATCACGGGCTGGCGCCGAGCGAACCCGGTGCAGACCTTCAGCATAGCTGTCGAACGCAGGGCGCCAGATGCAGGATCCATACCGGCCTCTGCTAGACTCCGCGCGATAGCCGGGCCACCGATTCCGTGGCGCCCGAGCGAGAGGCGGACCAATGAACTACGAGCTCTACATGGCCGAGGCGATCGCCGAGGCGCGGCGCGGTGCCGAGGAAGGCGAGGCGCCGGTTGGCGCCGTGGCCGTGATCGATGATGCCATGATCGCCCGCGACCATCAGCGCGTCGCGCTCGGCGAGGACCCCACCGCCCACGCGGTGCTCCTCACCGTCCAGGCCGCGGCTCGCAAG
Source organism: uncultured Chloroflexia bacterium (assembly GCA_963840205.1). GTDB lineage: Bacteria > Chloroflexota > Limnocylindria > QHBO01 > QHBO01 > JACDBZ01. The sequence goes on along the minus strand of CAWIXZ010000006.1, from coordinate 3,689 downwards.
CTCGGCACCAGGCGCCTTGCCGAGGCCACCATCTTCACGACCCACGAGCCGTGCGCCATGTGCGTGGGCGCCCTGGTCGAGGCGCGGGTGCGCGCGCTGGTCTTCGCGGTTCCCGATCCCGAGCGCGGGGCCGCCGGCGGTGTCATCAACCTCGCGCGCGACACCGCGCTGCACCAGGTCTCAGTCGTATCCGGTGTCCGCGAGAGCGAGGCCCGTCGCCTTTCACCGGCGTCCGCATCGGTCTGATCCGGTCGTGATCCGAGGCGGGGGAGTGCGCTAGACTCCGGCACGGAGAGGTGTCCGAGTGGTTTAAGGTGCCGCTCTCGAAAAGCGGTGTGCGAATAGCACCGAGGGTTCGAATCCCTCCCTCTCCGCCAACGCCCGCCTCCTGAGGAGAGGTCGCCTAGAGGCCTATGGCGCGGCACTGGAAATGCCGTTCGGGGCAACCCGTCGAGGGTTCGAATCCCTCCCTCTCCGCCACACCTCGATTGACCGATCCGTACCCCTGACCTACCATTCGCGGCCGGTCGTGCTAGGCGGGGAACTAGCGGTGCCCTGTATCCGCAATCCGCTATAGCGGAGCTGAACTCCCGGTCGAGGGCAGCGCCGTTCGCCCACCACCACCGTGTCCGACGTTGAGAGTCGGGTCCCGCGCAGCGGAGGTCCGTGAACCCCGTCAGGTCCGGAAGGAAGCAGCGGTAAGCGATCGCCTTCGGGTGCCGCGGGAGAACCTGGCTGGAGCCGGATGCGTGGGTGAGTGCGAGCTGGTGCTGATCGACGCCGGGTGCACGACCTTCATACGTCCCACCCCGCCGGCCGATCGGAGCCGCCGAATCGGTGTACGGTAAGGCGAGTCATGCCCCCAGCCCAGCCGATGCCCACCCTCTCCGACGCCGCCCCGGAAGCCGCCCAGCGCGCCCTCTACCGTCGGTTCCGCGCGCAGCGCTTCGCCGAGCTGGTCGGCCAGGACCCGATCGTCACCACCCTGCGCCGCGCGGTGACCGGCGACCGGCTGGCACACGCGTACCTGTTCGTCGGCCCGCGAGGGACGGGAAAGACGTCGACGGCGCGGATCCTGGCCAAGGCGATCAATTGCACCGCGCTCGGCGAGGACGGCGAGCCGTGCGACGCGTGCCCCGCGTGCACGTCGATCCGCGAGGGACGCGCGCTCGACGTGATCGAGATCGACGCCGCCAGCCATGGCCTGGTCGAGGATGCCCGCGACCTCGTAATGCGCGCCCTCACCGCTCCATCCGAGCTGCGCCGGCGGGTCTACATCATCGACGAGGTCCACATGCTGAGCACGCACGCCTTCAATGCGCTGCTCAAGCTGATCGAGGAGCCGCCGGACCACGTCGTGTTCATCCTGGCCACCACCGACACGCACAAGGTGCCGGCCACCATCATCAGCCGCACGCAGCGCCACGACTTCCGGCGCATGACCGATGCGATCATCGTCGGCAAGCTGACGCGGATCTGCGCAGCCGAAGGCGCCGAGGCCGATGACGACGCGCTCGCATTGATCGCGCGACTCGCCGACGGCGGCATGCGCGATGCCGAGTCGCTGCTCGACCAGGTGCTCGCCTTCGCGCCCGCCCGCCTCACCGCGGCGGACGTCCGCGAGGCTGTCGGCCTGGCCGACGACGCCGCGATCGCCGCCCTGCTGGACGCGTACGTTGCGGCGGATGCGCCGGCCGCCCTGGACCGGCTCAGCGAGCTGGCCGATGCCGGGCGCGACATGGCGCAGGTGGCGGCCCAGGCGGAGGGAGAGGCGCGTCGGCGGCTGCTGGCCTCGGCATCCGACCCGACGGCGGCACGCCGGCTCGCCATGATTCTGCGCACGGTCGCCGAGGCGGCCGGAGCCGGCGCGCGCGAGGGCCGCGCACGGCTGATGCTCGAGCTCCTCAGCGTCGAGCCGGCAGCCGATGGCGCACCGCCTGCCGTCGCCGCGCCGCAGCCGGCGCGTGACGCGCCACAGGCGGCGCGTGCCGCAGCCCCGCCCGCCGCGACCGCACCGGAGCCAGCGGCGTCGAAGCCGCGAGAGCCTCGCCAACGATCCGACCCTCAGCCTGCGCCCGCCCCTCCTCCGCCGGCGACGACGGCCGACGCGCCCGGCGCCGTGGGCGACATCCGCGCCCGCTGGGCGGAGGTGGTCGACCGCGCAAATCCCGTCATCAAGCCCTTGCTGAAGGAGTGCCGGCCGATCGCCCTTGACGGCGCGCGCCTGACCCTCGCTTTCCCCGAGGGGCGTGACTTCATGCGCACGCTCATCTCGCAACGAGCCGGAGCCATCGAGGCGGTTCTGACCGATACGTTCGGCGGCTCGTACGCCATCGAATGCGTTGCCACCAACCTCGAGCTCGAGCCGCTGACCGTCGAGCAGGCGATCGGCGCGACGCGCGACGACCCGGAGGCACAGGCGCTCCTGGAAGGCGTGCTGAAGATCACCGGCGGGGAGCTGGTCGACGCGCCCGAGGTGCGCTGACCGTCCCGGCTGCCACCCCCACAACCCCAAACGAGGACCACCCTTCGTGAACATCGGTCAGATCGCCAAGATGGCGCAGCAGATGCAGGCGCAGGTTGCGCAGGCGCAGCAGGAGCTCGCGGAAACGACCCTCGAGGCGACCGCCGGCGGTGGCGCCGTGCGCATCGTCATCACCGGGGCCCAGGAGGTGCGGAGCGTCGAGATCGATCCCGCGGCCGTCGATCCTGAGGAGGTGGAGATGCTCCAGGACCTCGTGATGACGGCCATCAACGAGGCGATCGGGCGCAGCAAGGAGCTGGAGCGCGAGCGGATGGGCTCGATCGCCGGCGGGATGGGCCTTCCCGGGATCCCGGGGCTCCCCGGCCTCGGCTGAGGAGCCGATGGCCGGGCTCATTGCGCCGGTCGCGCGCCTGATCGAGGAGTTCAGCAAGCTCCCCGGCATCGGGACGAAGACCGCCCAGCGCCTCACCTACCACGTCCTGCGAGCGTCCACCGACGACGCGCGCTCGCTGGCGACCGCCCTCGTCTCGATCAAGGAGGACGTCGCCTACTGCAGCGTGTGCTGCAACATCACCGAGGTCGGCGTTGACCCGTGTCTGATCTGCGACGATTCACGTCGAGACGCGGCACGCATCTGCGTGGTGGAGGAGCCGCTGGACGTGCTCGCCATCGAGCGGACCGGCGAGTTCCGCGGTCGCTATCACGTGCTGCACGGGGCGATCAGCCCGATCGACGGCATTGGCCCGGAACGCCTGCGTGCGCGGGAGCTGCTCGTCCGGGTCACGCAGGGCGGGATCGAGGAGGTCATCCTCGCCACAAACCCGAACCTGGAGGGTGAGGCAACGGCCATGTACCTGGCGGACCTGCTCGCCGCCCACGTCCCGAGCGTCACGCGCATCGCCCGCGGGCTTCCCGTCGGCGGCGACCTCGAGTACGCCGACGACGTCACCCTCATCCGCTCGCTCCAGGGCCGTCGCGCCATGGAGCGCTGAGGGCACGGCCTGCGTCAGACGGGGATGCGACGATTCCTATCGGATTCTCATGCCAGGAGAGCAAGCGCCACTACCTCGCGTGCGTGGCGGGTCAGCCGGCAAACGCCGAGCGCGGGTGCCGGGGACGACCGTCCTTCATTCTCTCCCCACGAGAATCCGACCACGATCGGCGCGTCGAACCAGTGATAGCTCTCAGCACGTGAGAATCTGAT
>CAWIXZ010000005.1:0-201653 GCA_963840205.1 uncultured Chloroflexia bacterium | reverse complement strand
GTCATCGTCGGCAATCGGGTGCCGGTAGCGCTCGATGCGCTCGTCGGCCGCGACGAGGAGCACGGGGGCGCGAATGCCGCTCGCAGCAGGCTCCGGCGACGCGGCCCGCGACCGTCATCCTCGGTGTCGGAGCCGCCGAACCTCGCCGCAGCGTCGGACAGGATGGCGGCCCGCACCTCGGCCGCGATCGACCGCATGCGCGCGTGCTCGGCCGCGCGGCTGGGAGCGTCCGGCTCGACGAGTGCATCCCCCAGGTCCGCCTCGGTCCACCACGGGCCCCCGCGGCGCGCCGGGCCACCCCGCCACCGATTGCCGCCGGGTCCTCCCAACGCCGCTGCGCGCACCTCGACCGGGAGGTCGGTGAGCCCTCGTCCGCGATGCGCGCGGCCTCGGGGACCGGCGCGAGCGCCGACGCGCCATCGGCGCGTGACTAGGAGCGGGACGGCGCCCCCCTCCGAGCCGCGACGACGTGATTGAGCCCGCCGAGAGTGGCCCACGCGAAGGACGCGCGCGATGCAGGAGCACGCCGCCGGCGCCGCGCTCCGGCGGCGGCGAAGCCACGTCCGAGCCGTCTGGCCGACCTCGGCGCGCGGTCGGCGGGCGCCCGGAGCCGCCTCCGGGGGTCGGGTCGGCATCAGGACGCGGAAGAGTCGCACACCGCGTGTCACGCGTGGCACGAGCGCGGCACACTGCACGGCATGCACCTCCACCACGAGTCACCGGCACGATGCCCGGCGTCGTCCTGCCCGGCGATCGCCGCCTCGAGATCCGCGAGTTCCCGGTCCCGCGGCCGGGCCACGGCCAGGTCCTGGTGCGGACGCAGGCGTCGACCATCTGCGGCAGCGACCTGCGAGCCATCTACCGGCCGACGCTCGCAGGGCACCGGTGCGGAGGCGTACCGCGGCGTGATCGCCGGGCACGAGCCCGCGGGCGTGGTCGAGGCCGTCGGGCCAGGGCGTGCAGCGCTTCGGGAGCGGCGACCGGGTCGCGCTCTATCACATCGCCGGCTGCGGCCTGTGCCACGACTGCCGGGGCGGCTGGATGATCTCCTGCACCAGCCCGCTGCGGGCGGCGTACGGCTGGCAGCGCGACGGCGGCCACGCGCCGTACCTCCTGGCCGAGGAGCGCACGCTGGTGGCCCTTCCCGACGAGCTGAGCTTCCTCGACGGCGCGCTCGTGGCGTGCGGACTCGGCACGGCCTGGGCCGCTGCCGGCGGGCCGGCATCTCGCGGCGCCGACCGCGTGCTCGTCACCGGCCTCGGGCCGGTGGGCATCGGCGCCGCCATGCTGGCGCAGGCGCTGGGGGCGCGGGTCATCGGCGTTCGACGTGAGCACCGGAGCGGATGGACCTCGCCGCGGAGCCTCGGGATCGAGGTCGCTCCGGCGGACGGCGACGCCGCCGCGGCCTGAGCGAGGCGACCGGCGGCCGCGGGCTTCGAGGTGGCGATCGAGTGCTCCGGCAGCCCGGCCGCGCGGCGGCTGTGCCTGGACGTCGCGCGCCGCTGGGGACGCGTCGTGTTCGTCGGCGAGGGCGGCTCGGTCGCGTTCGACGTCAGCCCGCTCGTGATCCACCCGCAGCTCACGATCATGGGCTCGTGGGTGTGCAGCATCGGCCAGATGGAGGAGCTCGTCGAGCTGCTCGTGCGCTGGGACCTGCACCCGGACCGGATGGTCACCGATCGGTTCGAGGTTTCCGACGCGGACGAGGCCTATCGGCTCGCCGACGCCGGCGCCGCGGGCAAGATCGCCATCGTCTTCGAGTAGTGGCACGCCGCCCGCAATGGGCGACGGCATGAAAGCAGGCGTGATCGTGCCGCAGGGCTGGACCGGCGAGTACGACGGCTGGGAGCCGCGGCGCGGCGTGGGAGCGCAGCGCGGCGTCGCCGCGAGGCTGAGGAGCTCGGCTTCGAGTCGATCTGGGCGTTCGACCACTTCCACACCGTCCCAGAGCCGACCGACGAGCTCACGTTCGAGTCATTCACCTTCCTCACCGCGCTCGCCGCGCGTACCGAGCGCGTCCGGCTGGGCCACATCGTCATGTCGAACGGGTTCCGCAACCCGGCGCTGGTGGCGAAGATGATCTCGACCCTCGATGTCATCAGCAACGGGCGCGTTCGAGATCGGCATCGGCGCCGGCTGGAAGAAGGACGAGTGGGAGGCGTACGGCTACGGCTTCCCGGCGACGAAGGAGCGGCTCGACGCCCTCGGCGACTCGCTCGCGGTCCTGCGGGCGATGCTCGGCCGGGGCGCGCGACGTACGAGGGCACGCACGCCTGCGTCCGAGACGCGATCAACCTGCCGAAGGGGCTCCAGCAGCCGCGAGTCCCGATCATGGTCGGCGGCAACGGCCCGGAGCGGACATGGCGCATGGCGGCCCGAGTACGCCGACGAGCTGAACCTCGACGACATGAGCGTCGAGGACCTCGAGACGAACCTCCCGGTCATCCACGACCGATGCGCGGAGATCGACCGCGACCCCGCAACGCCTGCGCATCTCGGTGCACATGTGGTGGCAGCAGGCGCAGGACGCCGGGCGCCGAGCGCGTCGAGCGCATGGCGGCCTATCGCGAGCTCGGCGTGAGCCGAGTCCAGATGCTCGTTCGAAACGCCGCCACCGACGACGATGCCCTCGCCGCATTCGCCGACGACTGCCGCTGCGGCCGGCGTCGAGATGGCGCGGCCGCCGACGGTGCTCGCCGGCAGCTGTCGCGGGCAACCATCGCGCGGCGACGATCGCCTGGTCGTCCCACACCGCTTCCACGACCCGGTCGATGCAGGCACTCGAGCATGGTCGACGCGACGGGACCGCTCTCCGGCGACGAGCCGGAACGTCGTCAGACGATCGACGCCGCGGCCCTGCGGGAACCTCCAGACGAGCGCCGCCGGCGCGTGCACCCAGCCGACGAACATGCCGCGCGCGCACCTCGTCGCGGTGGCGCTCGGGTCGTAGCCCAGCAGCACGTGGTCGGGCGCGACCTCCTCGTACGCGAAGTCGAGCGGGCGCCGGTCCGGCAGGCGCGGGAACGCGTCGGGGAGGATCCAGCTCCAGCTCGTCACCCAGTCGCCCTCCCACGGGCTGCGCTGGCCCGGGCCAGCCGGCGTGCGGCGAGCCGCCGCAGGTGGACGCCGACCCGCCGCCGCAGGTCGTGCTCGTCGCGGATCGCGCTCGCGGGTGCGGACGAGCACGAGCACCCGACCGCCGCGCCTCCGCATCGCCACGATGTCCGGCGTCAGCTCCGTCGTGATCGAGGACTCCGCCTCGTCGCGCGCGACGACGCGTGGCCGAGCGCGCTCCACGCGCTCGGCGCACGCCCCAGATGTCGAGCGGGTCGTGGACGGCGACGCGAGCGGCTCGCGGTGCCGCCGCGCCGATCGCGGGCGACGACGGCGAAGCGCAGCGCGATTCTCGGCCGCTCGCGGCCGTCGCCGTCACGGCGCGAGCCGCAGCCACGCGTCGCGTCGGCCGGTCGACGTCGGGCAGCGCGATGCCTCGAGGTGCCGACCGAGCTCGCGCCCGCCGTTGGCCGGCCATTCACCGAGCGAGCATCCGCCCGGATCGAGCCGCCGCCGTCGCATGCCGAGCTCCCACTCGACGTGGCCGCCGGCCGCCCGGCGCCGCCCGTACGACGAGACGAACACGTCGCCCTGAGCGCGCTCCCGGCTGCAGACGTCGCGGCGCGCGGGGAGCGATGACGACCACGTCCGGCGCGTTGATCTCCGGCGAAGCGGTCGTGGTAGACCTTCGGCCGCGCATCGGGTCGAGCAGGCCGTTCGCCTCCCAGTACGCGTCGGTGAGCTCGGTGATCACGTAGCCCGGGATCGAGTCGTGGCGCCGCAGCTCGGCCGATCTCGTACTGGAGCGCCTCGAACTGGTGCCACTGGGTCGCCTCGGCGAGGTCGTCGACGCGTCGGCCAGATCCGGTCGAGCCCGAGGCGCGTGAAGCGGCGCCGGATCCCGGTCGGCCGGTAGTAGCCGCTGGCCGGTGCCGAACCACCACGGCTCGCGCCCGTGTGTGCTCGACGAGCCGGTCGAGCCGCGGCAGCCCCCACGCCGCCGAACTCGCTGAGGATCGAGCGGCTCGTCGCCGCGCTCGCTGCGGCGTCGCCGTGCGGGCTCCACAGCCAGCGCGGGCGCCGGGCGAAGTCCGCGATCATGCTGCGCCAGCGCACGGCGTTGTCCGGCGCCAGGAAGTAGACGTGGAAGTCGGCCAGGTCGCGTCTCGACGTGGAAGTTCGGCGTCTCGGTCGTCTCGCAGGCCGAGTTGTCGACGACCAGCCGCGTCGGATCGAGCGCCTTGAGCCAGTCGTACGTGCTCGCGCAGCCACTGGCGGTCGCGCGCCTCGTAGCGGAGCTGGGTGCCCCAGTCCTCGTTGATGATCGTCCAGATGACGATCGACGGGTGGTTGCCCAGCGTCGTCGACCATCCGCTCGAGCGTCGCGCGCCCGCGCGCCGCCGGCATCGGCGTGAAGCGCGTCCAGTTCGGCAGCTCGCACCAGACGAGGATGCCCGCCTCGTCGGCCGCCTCGAGGTACGCCGGATCCGGCACCTTGATGTGGCAGCGCAGCAGGTTGATGCCCATCTCGCGGGCCAGCCGGACCTGCTCGTCGAGGTACTCGCGTGACGGCGGCGTCGAGATCGTGTCGGGGTAGAGGTCCTGGTCGAGCGACGCCGAGCAGGTAGATCGGCCGGCCGTTGAGCATGCACGCGCCCGTCACGCGTCTCGATCGAGCGCATCCCGAAGCGGGTCGCTGATCCGCGTCGACCGCTCGTCGCCGTCGACCAGGAGCCGAGCCTCCAGCCGGTAGAGGTTCGGCTGGCTCGATGTCCCACAGCCGCGGATCGGGGATCGCGACGCCGGACTCAGCCCGTCGCGCGTCCCGTCGGTCGTGGCGCGCTCTCGCGCGACCTCCGCTGCCGTCCGGATCCGATGACCACGCAGCTCGAGTCGCGGCGTCCGTCCGCCGTCGCCTCGCCCTCCAGCACCCAGCGCACGACCGCCTGCCCGCGCCGGCCACGTCGGGGCGGACGACGAGGCGTCTCGAGGGCGACGCGCGGCCGACCGCTCGAGCGCAGACCGACTGCCAGATGCCGCTCTGTGCTCGAGTACCAGGTCTGCTTGCCGTGCGGCGCCTCGGACAGCGGCAGGTCGGGCTCGAACTCCTGCGCGAGGAGCACGCTCCTCGACGGAGAACGCCGGGTACTCGTCGATCGCGTTGAGCGGGTTCGACCCGACACGACCAGCTCGTTCTCCGCGCCCGGCGGACGGCGTCGCGCGCGCCTCGACCTCGAAGGGCGTGTAGCCGCCCTCGTGCTCGCCGACGGGCACGCCGTTGAGCCAACACGGCGCAGCGGTACATGACCGCCCCGAAGCGGAGCAGAGCCGGCTCGTCCGACCCAGTCGGCCGGGACCTCGACGCAGCGGCGGTACCAGGCCGTGACGATCCGGTACGGCCGCGCGACCTGCGCCTCCCAGCAGCCCGGGACCGGATCGGCTCGCCGGGCGGCAGGGCGTCCGGCGTCGATGGAGCCGCTCGGGGTCGGCGACGAAGCGCCACTCCCCGTCGAGGGAGATCGCGGCCTCGGGTCTCGGGCATCACACCGTGGGGCTGTCGGGCGGGGCTGACGTGGCGCCGGGAGGTGGCAGCGCGTCGAGCGCCGAGGCGCGGGGTCCCGGCAAGGATGTCACGGAACCGGCTGGGGCTCGACGTCGGGGCCGTGCGACGACCGGCTTGCCGTCCTCGAACACGAGCTCGTCGATCCACAGACCTCGCGCTGGCTGAAGGTCTTCTCCCAGGCGTGGTAGACCATCCAGAGGTCGCCGTCCGGGTCCTCGATGATGCGTCTGGTGACCCGGGCCCGAACGGGCCGGCCCGCTGCACCGTGGACAGGATCGGGTTCTCCGGCGCGTCCTCGTACGGGCCCGTCAGCGCCGTCGACGTGGCGTAGCCGACCGCGTACGGCACGCCCGCGTAGTCGTTCGCGGAGTAGAACAGGTAGTAGGTGCCGTCGAGGAAGTGGATGGTCGGCGCCTCGACGACGTTGCCTTCCCAGCGCTCGTCGTTGACGACGCCCTCGACCTCGATCTCGTCGCCGGCGAAGGTCAGGCCGTCCTCGGCCATGCTGGCGCATGTAGAAGCGGGTCGGGATGCCGCAGCAGTTGCCGTCGTTCTTGTAGATCAGCCACAGCGAGTCGTCCGACGTCGCGCACGACGGAGGCGTCGATCGTGCCGCCGAGCTCGGCCTGGCAGACGAGCGGGCCGTCGCTCTCGTCGACGAACGGGCCCTCCGGTGTCTCGGCGACGGCCACGCCCACGCACTGGGCGCCCGTCGCCGGACGGCCGCATGATCTCGCGCGACCGGGCGGTGTAGTACATGACGAAGCCGGCCGACGGTCTGCGGTCACCTCGGGCGCCCAGTGTTGCGATCCGTCCAGGCCGGCGGAGCGCGGCATCGACGAGCCCGTACTCCCACGTCACGAGATCGGTCGAGTCGCGTACGGGTAGCGGTTGCTGCCGTCCTCGGTCGAGTAGAGGTAGTACGTATCGTCGACCTGGAGCGTGGTCCGGAGTCCGCTTGTCGCGCGGTCACGATCGCGGTCGCGCAGGCGTCGAACTGTCGCCGGCCGTGCGAGCGACGCCGGGGCCGGAAGTTGCGCGATGACCGGGTTCGACGAACTCGCCCGACGCCCGGCGCGGTCGGCGCGCGGGCTCGCCGACGGCTCGCGCGCGCCGCCCGAGGCGCCGGCCGGCCGGCGCCCGCCGGAGCCGCGCCGCCCGACGAGCAGGCGGCGACGATCAGCGCGAGCAGGACGGCCGGCAGGGCCGCCGGGCGGCGGAGGCGGTGACTGCATGGACGGACCTCGTGGCGCGGTGCGATGCGCGACCGCCTCAGCCCTTGATGCCGGACGAGGTCACGCTCTGGATGATGTAGCGCTGGGCGGCGACGTACAGGATCAGGACGGGCAGCGCGGCAAGCACGGCGCCCGGCCATGAGCAGCCCGAACTGGGTCGAGTACGTGCCCTGGAGGTTGCGCAGGCCGGGGGTGAGGGTGCAGCCCGGGCCATTGCAGGTGACCAGCGGCCACAGGTAGTCGTTCCAGTAGCCGAGGAAGCGTGATCACCGCGAGCGTCGCGAGCGCGGGGCCGGCGAGCGGCAGGATGATCGAGAAGAAGGTCCGGAAGCGCCCGCGCCGTCCACGTACGCGGCCTCCTCGAGCTCCACCGGGATGCCCAGGAAGAACTGGCGCATGAAGAAGACGCCGAACACGCCCGCGCAGGCCCGGGAGCATGAATGCCGGCCAGGTGTTGAGGAGCTTCAGCTGGCTCATCAGCAGGTACTGCGGGACCAGGAACATGATCCCGGGCAGCAGCAGCGTCGTGATCAGCAGCCCGAACAGGACGTTCTTGAACGGGAAGTCGATCCGGGCGAACGCGTAGGCCGACAGCGACGTCGAGCAGCACGGTCAGCAGCGGTGCCGATCGTCGCGACGCCGACGCTGTTGAACATCCAGCGGAAGACCGGCGTCTGGCCGCCCGAGTCAGGATCAGCGTCTGGAAGTTCTCGAAGCTCGGGTTCGGCCGGGATGAAGCCGCGGTCGCGGAAGACGTCGGCCTCGACCTTGAGCGAGGTGGAGACCATCCAGACCAGCGGGATGACGAAGAACAGCGCGATCAGGATCAGCACCAGGTAGAGCGCGATCCTGCCCGGCGAGAAGGTCCGGCGGCGCTGCGCCGTCGGCGGCCGCGGGGCGGACGCGGGTGCCGGCGTCCGCGTCGAAGTGCCAGCCATCGTCGTCCTCCTACGCCCGCTCGGAGCTGAAGAAGCGGAAGTTGACGACGCTCACGACGACCATGATCACGGCGACGATCACGGCCATCGCCGCCGCCAGCCCGACCTCGAACGGCGCGCGGAAGCCGATGTTGTAGAGGTGGAGCAGCACCGGGCGTCGTCTGCGCGGTGGGCGGCCCGCCATTCGTGATGATCTGCGGCTGCCCGACGAGGTTGAACGAGGCGATGACCTGCAGCGTGATCACGAGCAGCAGGATCGGCCGCAGGCTCGGCATCGTGATCTTGGTGAACGGCTGCCACTTGTTCGCGCCGTCGATCGAGGCCGCCTCGTAGAGGTCGGCGGAGATCGCCTGCATGCCCGCGAGCAGGATGATCGTGTTGAAGCCGATGGTCCACCAGACCGTCGCGATCAGGATCGAGATCCACGCCCACGGCTGGGAGCTGAGCCAGCCCGGTGCCTGGATGCCGAACCAGCCGAAGACGTCGACCATGAGCCCGCCGCGGCTCTGCAGGATCCAGAACCAGAGCAGGCCCACGACCGCCACGGACAGGGTCCACGGGGCGAAGTAGATCGCCCGGAAGAACGTCCGGCCGCGGAACTTCGCGTTGAGGATCGCGGCGAGGCCGAGGGCGATGGCGATCAGGGTCGGCACGCTGAGGACCACGAAGATGACGGTGTTCCAGAGCGTCTGCCAGAACCGCTCGAACTGGCGATGCTCCGGGATCGAAGAGCTGCCGGTAGTTCTCGAGCCCGACGAACGGGGCGTTCAGGCCCGTGAAGTTGTTGGCGTCCGTCAGGCTGATGTAGATGCCCGCGAAGAACGGGTAGCCGACGATGAACGCGAAGATCGCCAGGTGGGGCAGGATGAAGAGGTAGGGGACCCACCACTTCTCGCCGATCCGTCGCCGGACGTCCTGCTTGGTCTTCGTCCCACCGACTGGCGCTGCTGGCGCGGCAGAGACGGTCACGAGGGCGGCCCTCCTCCTCCCTGGACGAATGCGGCGGTGCGGGGAGTTGCGCTCCCCGCACCGCCTGAGCTGATCAGCCGGGCTCAGTACCCGTACTTCTCCTTGTTCTCCTGGAGGATCTGGGTGTAGGTCTCCGCGGCCTCGTCGAGGCCGGGCTTCGGATCGCCACCGCCGGTGAGGATCTCGAGCGAGCTTCTCGTTGACGCCACCGGGGCCGCCCAGGAGCTGGTCGGAGCCGGGGATCGGCGGCGGGAACCGAGCCGCGTCGTACTGCTCGGCGATGTCGGGGATGTGCGGGATCTCGGCGAACGCCGGGTCCTCGCGGGCCGCGTTGCGCGCCGGGATCTGGCCGGCCTTGGCCCACTCGGTCGAGTTCTCGGACAGCCAGGCGATGAAGTACTGCACGCCCTGGAGCGTGTCGCCCTCGGCCGCGGGCGAGATCGCGAGCGTGTGCGAGCCGGCCCAACACCCGGCTGGTCGAAGATCTGCGGGATCGGCGCCGCGCCGAAGTCGTCGCCGATGCGCCTCGGACAGACGCGTGGTCTGCCAGATGCCGGTGATCGCCATGCAGCTCTGGCCGGACTCGAAGCTGCTCACCTCGGCGTCGGCCTCGACGTCCTGCGGGTGCAGCCCCTGCTCGATCAGGCCGCGCATGTACGTGCTGGCCTGCACGCCGGCGTCGCTGTTGAACGTGGCCTCCGAGTAGTCCTCGTTGGTCCACTCGCCGCCGCCCTGGTAGAAGAGGCTGGCCCACAGCGAGGCCGGCCGAGAAGAAGTGGTTGCTCCACACCGGGCCGGTGATGCCGGCGTCCTTGCACGCCTGGAGGGCGGCCTCGAAGCGTCGCCGGTCGGTCGGCGCCTCGGGGACGTACTGCTTGTTGTAGTAGAGCGTCGCCGGGTGGACGTCGAGCGGGATCGAGTACTGCTCGTCCTTCCACATCGTGCCTGCCCAGACGGCCTCGCTGAAGTCGTCCGCGCGACAGGCCGAGCTGGCTCGACGAGGTCGCTGACCGGCTGGACGACGCCGTTCGGCCGCGAAGAGGGCCAGCTGGTCGATGTGCATGATCATCATCGCCGGCGGCGTGCCCGCGGCGACCGCGTTGTTGATCTGCGTGTAGTACTCGGGAAGCCGCTGCAGCGTCACCTGGACGTTGGGGTTCTCCGAGTTGAACTGGGCGACGAGCGTTTCCATCTCGTCGCCGTCGGCGCCGGTGAACGGCGTCCAGAACTCGAACGCGACGTCGCTGGCCGGCGGCTCGAGGGCGCCGGTCCGCGCCGCCGCTCCCGGCCGGTGCGGGCTCCCCGCTGGTGTCGAGCCCCGCCCAGCTGCCGGCGCCGCCGGTGCATGCCCGCAGCACGAGCGCCGGAGCACGGCAAAAAGTAGTGTGAAGCTGCTTCGCCAGCCATGGGTGCGGCCACGCCGCGCGTCGAGGTGAAACACCTTGATCATTCCTCCCAGTACGATTCCGGACGGTGGATCCGTGCCCGCCTCACACGGTCCCGCGTTGCGGGACGTGTGGAGACGCACCGTAACACCACCGATCAATCGGGGGTCTAACAGGGGGAGCCGCCGTGCCTCACCCGGCGAACAGAAAGACGAGAAGCGCGGCCGGAAGCAGCAGCAGCGCGATGGCCACGAGGCCCAGCGTCGCATACGACGCGCCCGCCACGACGATGCCCGAGGAGAGGCTCGCGACGGCGGCCGAGCTCCACACCAGGCCGTCGGCCCACGCCCTGCCCGCCGGGTGCGTTCCGCGATGTCGAGGCCGTGCGTGAGCATCGCCGATGCGGCCACCATCGCCCGGTTCCAGCCGTACCCCAGCAGGAACAGCGCGAGCGTCAGGAGCACGCCGCCATCCGGCGGCGCCACGGCCGAGAGGAGCGCCGCGGCGGCCAGCGTCAGCAGCCCCGCGCCGATGATGCGGGGGCTGCCGAACCGGTCGGTCAGGCGGCCCGAGATCGGCGACAGGCGCAACATCCCGAACAGGTGCGCGAACAGGACGATCCCGATCGTGGCGAGGGTCATGCCCGTCGTCCCGCAGGTGGAGCGCGTCATGGTCATGATCAGCACCATCACGACCTGCCCGGCGACGAGCGCGACCAGTCCCACGAGGACCGCGCGGACGTCGCAGGAGCGCGGAGAGGGCCGGCGCCTCGGTCCCGGTCGGCCGCGCCTCGAGAGCCGATGGATCGGCGAGGGCATACGGCTCCGGCCGAGAACGCACGGCCGCCAAGAGCACCGCGAGGCCGATGAAGATGGCCGTCACGACATACGCTCCGGCCAGCGGGAGCACGCCGGCCGAGCCCGGCAAGGCACCCGCCGGCGCGATGAGGTTCGGCCCGGTCACGGCACCGATCGTCGAGCCCCACACCACGAAGCCGATGGCCGATGCGCGCCGCTCGGGCCGGGCGAGATCGGCGGCCACGTAGCGGCCCAGCTGCGCGCCGCCGTTCGCGAAGCCGGCGAGGAACGTCCCCACGAGCAGCAGAGGGATGGAGCTCACGACGACCGCGGCGACCGCGATCAACGCACCAGTGAGGCCGGCACCGAGGCCGGCCAGCAGCCCCGGCCGCCGGCCGATCCGCAGCATCACCGCGGACAACAGGGTCGCCGACGCGGCGGTACCCAGGACGGCCACGGCGGTCGGCAGCCCGCCGAATGCCGCGTCCCCGGCGATCTCCGCCGCGACCAGCGTGCCGACGGTGCCCGCCGCGATGTAGCCGGTGCTGCCGAGCGCCGAGATCGCGAACAGCGTCCACAGCATGCGTTCGGCGCAGTGGCTCGACACGGTCCGGATGGATGGCCGCGGCCGTGATCGCCGCCCGCACGATGGCGCGCTGCTGGGTCATCCGGTGGCGAACCGCTCGAGGAAGCGTCGCAGCGTGAGCCCGCTCGAGCGATGATCGGCCGCCACGTCGCGGCCGACCCACCGGTAGTGCCACGGCTCGTAGCCGAAGCAGGTTTCGGCCGTGGCTCCGGCCGGGTAGCTCATCACGAAGCCGTACTCCCACGCGTGCTCGGCCATCCAGGCACCCTCCGCCGTCTCCGCGGCCCAGTCCCCCACGCGCCCGGCCCAGCCGGGCGAGGTCACGTCGATGGCCGTGCCCAGGTGATGCTCGGAGTGACCGGGTCGGGCCGTGCGCAGCAGTCCGGCGTCGTAGCCCAGGCGCGCGACCCAGCTGTCGAAGGTCGCCGCCTGGCTCGCGACGGACCGATAGGCCGACTCCACGGCGATGCTCAGCCCGGCGGCGTCCCATGCCGCGCGCATCGCGGCGAGGTCGTCCAGCAGGATCGCGCGGACGAGCTTCTCCCCCGACGTGCCGGTCAGGCCCGCTTCCGCGGCCGGCACGAGGTCCTGCGGTCCCCCGCCCGCGGGAAGCGCGTAGGTGCGGTCGAGGATCACGAGGGCCGGGTCCGTCGCCGCGGGTGCGGCGAGGTCACGGTCGACGCAGTGGTCGGCGACGAGGGCGGCCTGGTAGCGCGCCGCGAGGACGGGCTGTGGAGGCCGCGGCCCCTCGACGGTGGGTGCGAGCCGCTCGGCGGTGATCGCGGCCGTCGCGAGCTGAGTCTCGCCCGGCGCGGAGGAGCTCGGCAGCGGGAGGCGCTGGACGCGCAACCGGCGAGGGTGAGTGCGGCGCACAGCAGCGCGCCGACGCGGCCGGTCACGCGAGCGCCTCGAGCGTCGGGAGATGCTCGGTGCTCCCATCCGGCGCGAGCGGCAGGATGGCCACGTGGTCGGCTCCCGACTCGTGCAGCGCCGCGATCCGCTCGCGGGCCATGGCCGCCGAGCCCACCGAGACCATCGCGTCGACGAGGCGATCGCTGCCGGGCGGCTCCCAGTCCTGCTCGTCGAACCCCTGGAGCTCCCACGACGCGCGGTAGTTCGGCGTCCGCAGATACGGCGTGAGATACGCCCGGGCAGCCGTCCGACCCGCCTCGCCCTCGCCGACCACGACCGGCAGGCTCACGGCGAGCATCGGTCTCGCATCGGCGCGTGCCGAGTCCAGGCGGCCGCGCATCCACGCCACCCGTTCTGGGGTGACAAGGTACGGGAAGGCGCCATCCGCCTCGGTGGCGGCAAGGTCCGTCATCCGCTCACGGAGCGCCGCCAGCAGCACGGGCGGCTCAGCGGCCGTCGGTCCGCGGTAGATCGCCGCGCGGTATGCGGCCAGGTACTCGCGCATTCGGCTCAGGGGCCGGGCGTACTCGTGACCGCGCACCTTGCCGGCGAGATGCGGGTGGCTGACGCCGAGGCCGAGGATGAATCGGCCGCCCGTCGCCTCCGACAGCGTCATGGCGCCCATGCGCGTCGCGTGCGCATCGCGACCCCAGATGTTGACGATGCTGGTTCCCAGGACGAGCCGGCTCGTCTCCCCGGCGAGCAGGGCCAGCAGCGCGAACGGGTCGCGTCCCACGGTCTCGGGCACCCACAGCGCGCCGAACCCGAGCTCGTCGACGCGGCGGGCATAGCGCCGGGCCTCCGCGATGGAGAGCGAGTCGAGATGTCCCCACGCGCCGACGCTGCCGAGCTCGATCCGCGTCATTCGAAGCGGTAGCGGAGCATGAGCTCGTCCTCGTGGCGCAGCACGCTCACGAGGTGCGCGGGCCATGGCTCGGCGTCGTCACCGGCGAACGGCGCGATCATCGGCAGCGCATCGGAGCCGACGATGTGCGGACCGATCGTCCAGTACAGCTCGTCCAGCAGGCGCTCGGCAGCGAACGAGGCGTTCAGATGGGGTCCGCCCTCGAGCAGGACCGATGCGACTCCCCGCTCGGCCAGGCGCTCGAGGCACCCAGCGCGGGCTCGGCCGTGAGTCGGGCGCGCGGAGGAGATCCGTGCCGGATGGGGCATATTCGATCGGGTTGTCGGAGCCGACGACGAGGACGCGCGGCTCGTCGCCGTCGAACCACCTCGCATCCGTCGGGATCGGGCTCGAGCCCGCCACGACGACCCCGAGAGGCTGCGGGCTCCGCCCTCGGTCCACGCGCCGTGCCGCGAGCTCGTCCCCGACCCTCAGCCAGACGCCGGACGCCAGAAGCGTTCCCGCCCCCGACATCACCGCGTCGAACGCCGCGCGATAGAGCTGCATGAGCGCGCGATCGGCCCGGCTGCCAAGGCCCTCGGCCGTCCCTTCGAGCTGGGCCCGCCCGTCGATGCTGGTGACCATGTTCGCTGCCACCGACGGCCGCCCGCCGGGGCCGCTGGCGCGCCTCGAAGGCGGCCATCGCCTCATCGAGGCTCAGCTCGACTGGCGGGCTGCGGCCACAGGCGGTCGACGACGTGGACGGGCATGCCGCCGATGCTACCGCGCTGCGACGATGAAACAATTCGACCCCGGCGCGCGCCTTAGGGTGCCTCCGGGCATTTATCGGGGGCACGCGCCCCGATTCCCACATCTCCAGGACGGTCCCATCCCATGAGCTCCAGCCCCACTCCCGCCAGCCGCACGTCGCCTCTCATCTACCTCGGCGTTGCGGCGGTCATCCTCGTTGCGGCCGTCGTGGCCTTCACTCAGCTGGGCGGTCAGCGCGACGCGGACCCGTCGCCGGCCGGCTCGGCGACCGCAGCCCCGTCGGGCGCGAGCGTGGCCCCCAGTGGGTCCGGGGCGCCTCCGTCCGGGGCGCCGGCCTCCGCAGCCCCCACCGAGGCCGCGGGCGCCGACGAACTCGTACTGCGGGTGAAGTTCGGCGGCGGGGTTGCCTTCGGGCCGGACGTCATGCCCGAGTTCACGCTGATGGCGGACGGGACCGTCGTGTGGCTGCCGCTCCAGACGTCCGCGGAGACTCCTCCGACGCTCGTCACCCGGCAGCTCACGGATGATGGACAGGCTGAGCTTCGCGAGCTGATTTTCGAGAGCGGCTACCTTGCCGACAGCGCGACGTACGAGCTCGAGCCACGGCCTGACGCGGGCGAGCCGCCCGGGCACGGCGTCGGGATCTATACCTTCACGGCAGTGAGCCGCACCGGCGAGCAATCGGTCGTCATCTCGGTCCAGTGGCTCGGCGAGGCCGAGGAGTCCACCTACTACCAGCCGGCCCCGGAGCGCGAGGCGCTCGATGCGCTCGCGCAGCAGCTCCGGGATCCCGAGTCAATGCTGCCGGGCGACGCGTGGGCCGGTCCGCCGAGCGGCTACGAGGCTCCGGACTACCTTCTCGTGCTGGTTCCCGCGCCGAACATGCCTCCGTACGGCGGGACGGACGCCTCCGAGATCCAGTGGCCGTTCGACGGGCGGCTGGATGCGTTCGGAGAGCCGGCGGGCGATGTGGTCGCCGCGCGCTGTGGAACCGTCCGCGGCGACGAGGCGAGCGCCATCGTCGCGGGTCTGCAGGACGCGGGCGGCCTTGGGGGGATGGCCATGGCGTCCAGCGCGTCACTGGACTGGGCGGAGGGCAGCGGGACGGTCGACATCTTCCTCATCCCGCGCATGCCGGACGGCTACCCGGCCTGCGAGGACCTGCCCTAGCTCAGCGCTCGATGGGGTGATGCTCGTCGGCGGCGGCGAGCTGGTCGGCGTCGAGGGAGATCTCGACACGTGACGGCGTCAGGCCGGTCACCGCATCGGCCGGTACGACGCGCGTCGGTCCGCCGCTGTATGGGTTGACGGCCACGCCGTGGAAGATGCCCTCGGTCTCGGTGCCGAGCATGGCGACGATCCGCCCGAGCTCCTCGCCGTTCGTGCCGACCACGAGGGTCTCGGCCTCGACGTAGTTCCATGCGACCGGATCGTCCGGCCCGGGAAGGTCGAGCTCCGAGGCCTGCGGCTCACCGGCGGCACCGGTGTTGTCGGCGCGATCACCTGGTGGCAGCCGGTCGAGCTGCGGGTCAATGCCACCCTTCATGCCCGGGTCGTCGATGGCACCCGGCTGCCGGTCGAAATCGGTCATGGAGTGATCTTCGCACGTGTGGTGCCATCGGCTCAGTCGTCCCGCCCTTCGACGGCCGCCCGCTGATGTTGCTTGAGCTCGTCGACGCGCTGGCGCTCCGCTTCCGCGCTGCGAACCAGCTGCCGTTGCACATCGGTCCCCAGCGCGGAGTGCTTCATGTGAGTCATCGTCTCCCCGAAGCCCGGCCGCCGGCGGCCGGTATCGGTCGTGAGCCAGATGAAGAAGCGCCATGGCGCAGTGAGGATGCGTCGGAGCATGCGGGCGTCACCTCCAGCGATCAGCGTACGCCGGTCAGTCGAAGAGGCGCTCGAGATGCCACGTGCCGCGGATCTCGTCGAGGAAGATCGTGCACAGCAGCCCCGAGCGGGTCACCACCTTGTAGCAGGCACGGGCGACCGGATCGCGCCACCAGCCGTCGTCGACGCGCCACCGGTTGCAGATGCCGAGCTCGCCGTGATCGGTCCCGTCCATCCGCAGGCGCAGCGGCATCCCGTCGTGATCGGTCTCGACCTGGACCAGCGGGTGGTCCGGGTATCGGCGGGTCACTGGCCGATGTCGACGAGGCGCGACCGCTGCTCGGGAAGCGCCGCGGTCGGGCGATCCACCACGGCCCGCCACAGGCGGCCCTCCCCGAACCGATGCCGGATCCGCTCCAGCGACCAGCGCAGCTCCTCCCATCGGCCCGCGCGCGCCTCGAAGGCAGGCAGCTGACGGCTGGCCGGATCGGAGAGCCGGTCGAAGGCCAGCCGGACCGATGCGATCCGCGGCTCCTCGTCGACGAGTGGGCGACCTGGAGCGCGGGCGGCGGCCTCGAGGCGGCTGAGGAGCAGGCGCGCGATCCAGTCCGGCTCGAGCGCGGGCTGCGGGAATGGCTGGGCGACGCGGAGCGCGGGCGCGTCCTCCAGCGCCAGGAGCAGCACGGCGCGGCCCGGCGCGAGGTTGCGGTCGCGGAGCCGCTCGCACAGCTCGGCCGCCAGGCGCCGCAGGGTGAGCCCCACCGAGCCGATGCCGTCGAGCGGCGGGTCGAACGTCGCGCCCGCGGCCACGCGCTCCGGACGGCGCCGCGGGACGATCGGCCGGGGATCGTGGCCGCGCGCGAGCGCCTGGAGCCGCTCCCCGGCGGGGCCGAACTGCGCCCCGACCGCGGAGCGCGGCAGGTCGGCGAGCTGCCCCATCGCGGTGAGCCCGAAGAGCGCGAAGCGCTGCCGCGTGGCGACGTCGGCGGGAAGCAGTGAGAGCGGCAGCTCGCGCAGCGCGTCGCGAGCAGCGGCCGCACCGGGCGGCAGCGCGTGGAACGCGGCCGGCGCCCCGGGGCGCTCGACGCGTGCCAGCCGGGCGGCGAGCGTCGCCAGCCAGCGGTTGTCGCCGACCCCGCAGCGCACGGGGAGCGGCGCCACGCCGCGGGCGAGCATCACGGCCCGTGCCGCGATCCGCCGCTCCGTGCCCCACGTCGGCCCGAGCCCGGTCACGTCGACGAGGGCCACGCCCGACGTCGACCGCCTCCACGCGCGGGGAGAGATCGTCGAGCGCGTCGAGCATCCTCGGGAAGGAGGTCGTATCGGCGTCGGGCGCGCGCAGGTCCGGCCAGACGAGGGCGAGCAGGCGCGTCATCGGGTCATGCGCTGACCACGCTGAGCTGCGGGCGCTCCACGGGAAGGACCTCGACCATCCGCGGCTCGGCGGCCGCGGACAGCAGCGCGTCGATCCGGCGCCCCTCGCCGAACCACAGGTCGAGCTCCGCGGTGCCGCCCGCCAGCGACCAGCGGTGTCGCTCGACGCTGGCGTGGACGCGCTGACCGACGACGTCGCTGCCGACCGCCAGCCACGCCGTGCGCCGCAGCGCCACGCGGACGCCGGCCACCGTCCCGGCGACGGCGCGGCCGGCCGGGGCGAGGAGGAGCGCGGCGGTGGTCGCGGAGCGGGCGACGAGCGAGCCGAACCGATCGAGGGCGCGCCGCTCGGGAGCCGCCCGCCGCCCGAGGTCGAGGACGAGGCCGTCGATCAGCCCCGAGCGCGCGAGCCACGCCGCGAGGTCGATCGCCTCGGCGGGGTCGCGCGGCCGAGCGACGAGGAGCCAGTCGAGGCTCACCCCGAGACGCGCGGCGACGGCCGGATCGAAGGTGCCGTCGAGATCGAGCCAGGCGGTCAGGCCACCGGCCTCCTGGCACGCGGCCAGCGTCCCGAGCGCGAGCGTGGTCCCGCCGCTCCCCGCCGGGCCGTCCAGGAGCGTGAGCGCGCCGCGCGGCCAGCCGCCGGTGCCGAGCGCGGCGTCGAGCGTCGAATGACCGGTCGGGACCGATGGCCGGGCGCGGTCGAGCGTAGGCGCCTCGCTTCCCCGTCGCATCTGGAGCCCGCGCGCGCGAAGCGTCTCGAGGGCGGTCGCGAGGGAGGGCGGGACGGAGGCATCGGTCCTCATCGGACCAGCGATGATAGAACAGATGTTCTAATAGGGGAAGACCCCGAATCCGCTTGCTATACTCGGCCGCGGCCCGTGGGGATGTAGCTCAGCTGGGAGAGCACCGCGTTCGCATCGCGGGGGTCAGGGGTTCGAGTCCCCTCATCTCCACCATCCCACGAAAGCGGCGAATCAGTTCCCGCTGCCCGGGTCGTACAGCTCGGCCGAAACCACGCCCCCGCCCACGACGAGCACATTGCCATCGGCCAGCAGCGTGGCCATATGACCGCTGCGGACCTCCTGCATGGACCTCGTGGCGGTCCAGGTCCCAGTGTCCGGGTCGTACAGCTCGGCGGAGGCCAGCACGACGGGGTCCCGGCCGAAGCCGCCGCCGAAGCCGCCCGCCACGAGCACCGTGCCATCGCTCAGTAACGTGACCGTGTGACCGCTGCGAACCTGAGTCATGCCCCCGGTGGCGGTCCAGGTCCCGCTGTCCGGGTCGTACAGCTCGGCCGAGGCCACTCCCCCGCCGGCCAACAGCACCCTGCCATTGGGTAGCAACGTGGCGGCCTCGTCGAAGCTCGCGGCGCCGGGGACTTGGGCGGTGTTGCCGGCATGTGACTGCATCATGCCCCCGGTGGCGGTCCAGGACCCGGTGCTGGGGTCGTACAGCTCGGCGGAGGCCAAGACGAGAGGCAGGTCGACGCCGCCGCTGCCACTAGTACCGCCCGCCACGAGCACCCTGCCATCGGGGAGCAGCGTGGCCGTGTGACGGTAGCGGGCCTCAGCCATGTTCTCGGTGGCGGTCCAGGTCGCGCTCCCGGGATCGTAGAGCTCGGCGGAGGCCAGTGGGTCTCTGAGGCCGTCTAGGGTGTCGATGCCCCCACCCGCCACGAGCACCCTGCCATCGGGGAGCAGCGTGGCCGTGTGACCGACGCGGTGCCCGTCCATCGGGGCGGCGGCGGTCCAGGTCCCGCTGCCCGGGTCATACAGCTCGGCCGAGGCCAGCACCGGGGGCCCTGGTGGGGCAAATTTTGAACCGGGAGGTATGACGTCGCCCCCCGCCACGAGCACCATGCCATCGGTCAGCAGCGTGGCCGTGTGGCCATAGCGGCCCCCCGCCATGCTTCCGGTGGCGGTCCAGGTCCCGCTGCCCGGGTCGTACAGCTCGGCCGAAGCGAATAGTGCGGGGGTGCTGCCGTGGCCGCCCGCCACGAGCACCCTGCCATCCGACAGCAGCGTGACGGTGTAGTCGACGCGGAACGCGATCGGCGCCCCGGTGGCGGTCCAGGCGGGCGCCGTGTTCTCGTCCGGACTCGAGGACACGTCAGTCGTGGCCCTGGGTGCAGACGACTCGGACGGCTCGTCGCTGAAGGTTGCCGAGGGCGACGCGGCGGTGCATCCGCTGACCGCCAGTAGCAACGTGGCGCCAGCCAGCGCCCCGGAGAGACGCTGGGCTGTCCTGCTCAGGTGAATCACGAGGCCAGCCTACTCGCGCCGGTCAGCACGAGCCGGGCAGCATGCCGCTCAGTTGTCGCTGCCCGGGTCGTACAGCTCGGCGGAGGACAGTAGGAACCGAACTTGACCGCCCGCCACCAGCACCGTGCCATCGGGCAGCAGCGTGGCCGTGTGACTGACGCGGGCCTCGATCATGTCGTCCCGCGGCGGTCCAAAACCCGCTGCTGGGGTCGTACAGCTCGGCGGAGGTCGGTGCGACACCAATCGCCCCGCCGGACCCGCCCGCCACCAGCACGGTGCCATCGGGCAGCAGCGTGGCCGTGTGACCGGGCGTGGCCGGTATTCATGTTCCCCGTTGCGCTCCAGGACCCGCTGCCCGGGTCGTACAGCTCGGCCGAGGCCACCGCGCCGTTGGTGCTGCAGCGCCGCCCGCCACCAGCACGGTGCCATCGGGCAGCAGCGTCGCCGTGTGGTCGCCGCGGGCTTCGATCATGCTCCCGGTCGCGGTCCAGGACCCGCTGTCCGGATGGTCATACAGCTCGGTCAGAGACGCCGCTGCCGCAGCAGTCGCCCGCCAGCACAGCACGCGTGCCATCGGACAGCAGCGTGGCCGTGTGGCCGGTGCGGGCTTCGATCATGCTCCCGGTGGCGGTCCAGGATGCCGCTGATCGGGTCGTACAGCTCGGCCGAGGCCACCTTAGGGACACAGACGCCGTCGACGCAGCCGACGCCGATGGCCGCCGCCCGTCACCAGCACCGTGCCATCGGACAGCAGCGTGGCCGTGTGGCCGGTGCGGGCTTCGATCATGCTCCCGGTGGCGGTCCAGGACCCGCTGCCCGGGTCGTACAGCTCGGCGGGGGCCAGTCGTTCGCTGCCGCCGCCCGCCACCAGCACGGTGCCATCGGGCAGCAGCGTAGCGGTGTGACCTTGGCGGGCCTCGGCCATGTCCCCGGTGGCGGTCCAGGTGCCGCTGATCGGGTCGTACAACTCGGCCGAGGCCCGCGAGGCGCCGCGGCCGTCGTCGCCGCCCGCCACCAGCACCGCGCCATCTGACAGAAGCGTGGCCGTGTGGCCGGCGCGGACCCCGCCCATGCTCCCGCCGGCGGTCCACGCGCCAGCCGTGGTCTGCTCGGGAGTGGAGGATGCTGAAGCCGACGCGATAGGCGTCGAAGTTGGTCGAGGCGACTCAGACGGCTCACTGGTGGAGGTTGCCGATGGCGACGCGGCGGTGCATCCGCTGACAGCGAGCAGCAACGCGGCGGCTGCCAGTCCGCGGACCAAGCGGTGCGAAGCCCTCGCCGATGGAATCACGAAGCCATCCTAGGCTTGGGGAACTGCGGCCCGACTGCGGGAGAGGCTACGCCGGCTGACTGGTTCGCATGCCGTGAGGGACGGACCACGCTTTTCAGGCCGCGGCCCGTGGGGATGTAGCCCAGCTGTGAGAGCACCGCGTCCCATAGCGGGGGTCAGGGGTTCGAGTCCCCTCATCTCCACCACTCCACGGAAGCGGCAGATCAGTTCCCGCTGCCCGGGTCGTACAGCTCGGCGGAGGCCAGTGGGCGGTTGACGTAGCCGCCCACCACCAGGACCGTCCCATCGGGCAGCAGCGTGGCGGTGTGACTGACGCGGGCCTCGATCATGTTCGTCCCAGCGGCGGTCCAGGACCCGCTGCCCGGGTCGTACAGCTCGGCGGACGACAGTAGCTGCCCCTCGCCGTAGCCGCCCCCCACGAGCACCTTGCCATCGGGCAGGATCGTGGCCGTGTGACCGGAGTGGACCGTATTCATGTTCCCGGTGGCGGTCCAGGACCCGCTGCCCGGGTCGTACAGCTCGGCGGACGACAGTGGCTGCCCCTCGCCGTTGCCGCCCGCCACGAGCACCTTGCCATCGGACAGCAGTGTGGCCGTGTGACCGAAGCGGGCCGCATTCATGTTCCCGGTGGCGGTCCAGGTCCCGCTGTCTGGGTCGTACAACTCGGCCAAGGCCAGCTCGCCGCCGCCGGCGGCGCTGCCGTAGCCGGAGCCGCCCGCCACGAGCACCTTGCCATCGGGCAGGATCGTGGCCGTGTGGTCGCCGCGGGCCTCGATCATCCCGGCGGTGGCGGACCAGGTGCCGCTGCTTGGGTCGTACAGTTCGGCCGAGGCCAACCAGAGGGGGCAGCCGCCGTCGCAGCCGCCTCCGACGCCGTAACCGCCCGCCACGAGCACCATGCCATCGGGCAGCAGCGTGGCCGTGTGGCCGCCGCGGGCCTCGATCATCCCCGCGGTGGCAGACCAGATGCCGCTGCTGGGGTCGTACAGTTCGGCCGAGGCCACCCCATAATGGCCGCCCGCCACGAGCACCCTGCCATCCGGCAGCAGCGTAGCTGTGTGACCGTAGCGGGCCTCGGCCATGTGCCCGGTGGCGGTCCAGGTGCCGCTGATCGGGTCGTACAACTCGGCCGAGGCCAGCCCGCCGCCGGCGCTGCCGCTGCCCCCCGCCACCAGCACCGTGCCATCGGGCAGTAGCGTGGCCGTGTGCACGTTGCGGGCCTCGACCATGTTCCCGGTGGCGGTCCAGGCGCCAGCCGTGGTCTGGTCAGGAGTGGAGGATGCTGAAGCCGACGCGCGAGGCGTCGGAGTTGGCCCAGACGACTCAGACGGTTCAGTGCTGGAGGTTGCCGATGGCGACGCGGCGGTGCATGCGCTGACAGCGAGCAGCAACGCGGCGCCAGCCGCTGCCCCGGCGAGACGCTGGGCTGTCCTTGCGCGTTGAACCACGGGCCCAGCCTACTCCGTGGCACTGCGGCCTAACTGCGGGGAGAGCACCGCGTTCGCAGCGGGAGCGAGGGGTTCGAGTCCCCTCATCTCCACCACCTCATCCGGAGTCCGGGAAGTCGGGATCGGTCCCGATGACCTCGTACCCATCGACCACGAACTGTTCGCGACACCGCAGCTCGGTGGTCGCCGGATTCCCGTCTGCCGCTCCCTGATCCCCCCTGCCGGTCGTGATGCACGTGCTGGCTGCCGGGTCGTTGAAGTGCCCCGTCAATCGCACGATCGACGCGTACGGCGGGGACTTGAGTCCCGAGTCCGGCGGGATATGGAGTGGGAGCGAATTGCCGACTCCCCCCTCGACCGACAGGGACGTGGCGAACACAGGATCCGCCAGCCACATTGGCTCGAGGGTTCCGGCCGTGGTCCCGCCGCATTGACCACAGCCGTGGGTCCCGACGACAGTCAGCGGACGGTCGCTGAAGCAGGCCAGCCGCTCCCACGGCGTCATGTGGGTCAGGGCGGCCAGATCAGGCTCACCGTTCGGGCAGCGGGGTGGCAGCACCTCAAGGTGGCGCGTGTCCTCGGCTTCGATCGCGACCCAACCGATCTCCCAGGCATCCGGAAACGCCGGCCAGTCGCTGTACCCGGCGGCGAACAACACCTGGTACCAATCGATCCCATCAACCTCCGCGCAGCACCCGGCATAGGGGTTCCAGGGTTCCGCGAAGACCACCTCGCCAGCCCCGATGGTGGCGATCATGCCGCCGCCAGGCCCCGGCTCCTCGCGAAGATTCAGCCCTTCAACAGTCACGACTGCGAGGCTGCCCGGTGGCAGGATGTCGGCCGGCGCCTCAAAAGCAAGCGTGGGCACCGGCGTGGCACTCGGCTCAGTGGTGGGCGATGACGACGACGTCGGCGTCGGCGCGGGTGGCTCAGACAAGGCCGTGGGTGTGGCGGCTGGCGCGGTCGCACACGCAGACAACATGAGGGCTACGGCGAGCGACCCTCTGGCTCTCGTCTCCCCTCTCGCTTGGCCGGTCCGCATCAGTGCCGTACCAGAATGGGTCATCGGAGCATGCAGCTCAGGGCCCGCTGCCCGGGTCGTACAGCTCGGCGGAGGCCAGCGTGCCGCCGGTGCTGCTGCCGCCCGCCACCATCAATCTGCCATCTGGCAGCAGCGCGGCCCTGTGCCCGGAGCGGCCCTCGACCATGTTCCCGGTGGCGGTCCAGGTCCCTGTGCTGGGGTCGTACAGCTCGGCCGAGGTCAGTGAGCCGATCAGTGAGCCGCTGTTGTTGTACCCGCCCGCCACCAGTACCGTGCCATTCGGCAGCAGCGTGGCCGTGGGAGCGTGGCGGGCGTCGACCATCGCTCCGGTGGCGGTCCAGGTCCCAGTGATCGGGTCGTACAGCTCAGCCGAGGCCAAGAAGCCCCTCCTGCCGATACCCCCCGCCACCAGCACCCTGCCATCGGGCAGCAGCGTTGCTGTGGGGCCGATGCGGGCCTCCCTCATCCCCCCCGTGGCGGTCCAGGTCCCGCTGTCCGGATCGTACAGCTCGGCGGATGCCAGTTCTACGGGGCCGGGGGCCATGCCGCCGCCGCCACCACCCCCGTAGCCGGCCGCCACGAGCACCCTGCCATCGGGCAGCAGCGTGGCCGTGTGCTCTTCGCGGGCCTGAATCATCGCCCCGGTGGCGGTCCAGGTCCCTGTGCTGGGGTCGTACAGCTCAGCGGAGGCCAGCAAGCCGCTGCCGCCGCAGCACCCGCCCGCCACGAGCACCCTGCCATCGGGCAGCAGCGTTGCGGTGTGCCCGCCGCGGACCCCTCCCATGTTCCCGGTGGCGATCCAGGATCCGCTACCCGGGTCATACAGCTCCGCAGACGCCAGTTGTAGCCTCCTGCTCTCGCCGCCGCCAGGGTTGCCGAAGTAACCGCCCGCCACGAGCACCATTCCACCGGGCAGCAGCGTGGCGGTGTGAACGACGCGGTCCTGAACCATCTCCCCGGTGGCGGTCCAGGCCCCGCTGCTGGGGTCGTACAGCTCGGCCGAGGCCAGTGATTGGGCCTGTTCGTCGGTGCCGCCCGAAACCAGCACCCTGCCGTCGGGCAGCAGGGTGGCTGCGGGAACGTAGCGCCCCTCGAGCATCCCCCCGATGGCGGTCCACCCGGGCGCCGCATGCTCGTCGGGAGTCGAGGACGCTGAAGCCGAGGCGAGTGGCGGGGCACTGGGTTCGAATGTCGCTGACGACCCACCGCTCGAGGTTGCCGATGGCAACGCAGCGGTGCATGAGCTGGCCGCCAGCAGCAAGGCCGCGCCAGCCAGCGCCCCGGCTCGACGCTGCGCAGGCCCTGCTGACCTCATCACGCGCCCAGCCTACTCCCGCGGGGCTGCGGCCTGACTGCGGCCGACTCGCCCTCGACCGCGATCTTCAGGCCGCGACGGGCAACCTGGGTGCACCGGCAAGTCGGGCCGCCAGTGCGGCCACCGTCTTGGGCCGGCCGAAGTGGTAGCCCTGCGCGAACGGGCACCCAAGCTCAGCCAACCGCGCGGCGGTGGCGGCGTTCTCGACCCCCTCGGCCACGACCGTCAGGCCCAGCGCCCCGCCCAGCCGGATGATGGCCTCGACGAGCGCCGCGTCCACGCCGCCGTCCAGCATCGCCGATACGAACGACAGGTCGATCTTCAGCCCGTCGATGGGCAGAGTTCGAAGGTTGCCGAGGGACGAGAAGCCCGTTCCGAAGTCGTCGAACGAGACCCTGCAGCCGGCGGCGCGAAGCAGGCGTAGGTACTCGAGCCCCTCCTCGCCACAGTCGAGCACGAGGCTCTCGGTGATCTCGAGGTCGAGGACGTCCGGCGGCAGCGCCGCTTCCCGGAGCGCTCCGAGCACCGTGTCCACGATGGAGTGGTCGCCGAGCTGGCGAGGCGACAGGTTCACGCTGAGCCGAAGGTCGGCGGCCGCTCCGCCCGCGCGCCGCAGGTCCGCGAGGTCGAGGCACGCGCGCCGAAGGATCCAGGCACCCAGCGGGAGGATGAGGCCGCTCTCTTCCGCGCTGGGAATGAAGATCGATGGGGGAACGTCGCCACGCGTCGGATGCGACCAGCGGGCGAGCGCCTCGACGGACACGAAGCGTCCATCGCGCAGGTCGACGATCGGCTGGTAGGCGAGCGTGAGGCGCTCGTCCTGGATGGCCTCGCGCAGGTCCGACTCGAGCTCGAGGCGGGCGGCGACCTCGGCCTGCATCGAGGGCTCGAAGAGCGCATACGATCCTCGGCCGCTGACCTTGGCGCGATACATCGCCACGTCGGCGTCGCGGAGGAGGTCGTCCGCCGTGCGGTGGCCGCTCGATGCGACGACGACGCCGATGCTGCAGCGGATGGTGATCTCGCGCTCATCCGCCTGGAACGGCATGTCGAACGTGGCCGAGATGCGTCCCGCCAGCTCGAGGACGTGCTGCGGCGTGATCACGTCCTCGACGAGGATCGCGAACTCGTCGCCCCCCAGCCGAGCAATGGTGTCCTCGGGCCGCAGCGCCGCGTAGAGGCGCTCGCCGATGGCGACGAGGAGCCCATCGCCCACCGTGTGGCCGAGGCTGTCGTTGACCGTCTTGAACCGGTCGAGGTCGAGGAACAGCAGTCCCACCATGCGCCGGTCCTGGGATCGCCGCGTCAGCGCGTGCTCGACTCGGTCCTTGAACAGGGCGCGGTTCGCGAGCCCCGTCAGGTCGTCGTGGAAGGCCTGCATCACGAGCCGCTCCTCGAGCGCACGCCGCTGTGTGATATCGGTCAGGGTTCCGGACATCCCGCCGAAGGCTCCTGAATCGTCGTGGATCGGCCGGGCGTGGGCCTCGACCCAGATGTCGTTGCCATCGCGGCCGACCAGCCGGAGCTCGTGTCGGAACTCCTCCACCTGCCCCTCGGTGACGGGACGGATGAGGTCGGCATTGAGGTCGCGGTCGTCAGGATGGATGAAGGTCATGATGGGTCGACCCACCGAGCTCACGACGCGGTGCCCGGTGAGCTCTTCCCAGGCCTGGTTGAGCAGACCCCAGCGGCCCTCCGCATCGATGCGGAAGATGACCTCCCGAACGCCCTCCACGACCGTTCGGTAGCGCGCCTCGCTGTCACGCAGGGCCTCACTCGAGTTGTGCTCGTCGATGACCGCCTGCCGCAACCGGCGGCGATGCCGGTAGAGGATCAGCGCGACGAGCCCGATGACTGCGCCGAACGCGCCCACCCGCAGCATCGAGGCGAACTCGGCGGGGAGATCCGGGCTCGCCGGCGTCATTTCGACGAGGACCGCCGCGATGACCGCCACGGCCCACGCGGCGATCAGGGCCGCCTTGAGCGTTCGACCGTCGAGGAACGAGAGCGCGAACGCGACGGCCATGATCGGCATGGCCGCCAGGGCGGGGACAGGCGGCGGGATCGGCGCGGAGACGAGGACGGCCGCGAGCACGGAGACGACGAGAAGATTCACCGCGCGGCGGGATCGGCCTTTCATGAGCTGACGTCGGGCGTACATCAGCGTGCCGGCGAGGAGGACCATGATCAGCGCGCCCGCCGTAGATGCAGGATCTCCCGTCTCGATCACCAGCGCCACGCCGGCGAGCGCGAAGAGGAGCGCCATGACCGCCAGGGCGATGGCCAGCCGTCCGAGCTCCCGGATCTCGGTGGCCGACAGCTTGATCTCTGCGGATGGCACGCCTGGTGCGGCGGGGGTGGAGACAGACAAGGGTGAGCACTCCGGTGCGCCCAGCGGCGCGGTAGGGAGGTCCAGCGTAGGTATGCGAGACCGAGTTGTCTGTACACCGGAGGTCCGGGGTGCCCGCGCGGGCAGCGCTCTGCCGGAAAGCGGCGGAGGCCCCTCCGGAGGCCCCTTGTGCGCTACCCGTAGCATTGGGATCGGCCCGCTGGGTCCCACCCGCACTGGATGAACGAGGGAGATTCCGTCCATGCCCCGATCGGTCCTGTCCATCATCGGCCTTCTCATACTCGCGTTGGTCGTCACCGCCTGCGGCGACGTTTCCGTCGCGACCCCCACCCCGCTCGTCGAGGAGAGCGAGCCTGCCGAGGAGAGCGAGCCTGCCGAGGAGAGCGAGCCTGCCGAGGCGACTCCTGCCCCCCAGACGGGCGAGCGCCTGGCCGACGTCCAGGAGCGCGGACAGCTGATCTGCGGCGTCAACGGCAGCCTGGCCGGGTTCAGCTTCCTCGAGGAGGACGGCACCAACACCGGCTTCGACGCCGACTTCTGCCAGGCCGTGGCCGCGGCTGTCCTTGGAGACCCCGAGGCGGTCGAGTTCCGCGCGCTCACCGCGGATGCACGTGGCCCCGCACTCCAGACCGGCGAGGTGGACGTCCTGATCCGCAACACCACCTGGACCGTCACCCGCGATTCCACGTGGGGCCTGTTCGGCCCGACGACCTTCTACGACGGCCAGGCGATCATGGTCAACGCCAGCCTCGGAGCGGCCTCGATCGAGGACCTCGCCGGCGCGACGATCTGCGTGCAATCGGGGACGACGACCGAGCTCAACCTGACTGACAGGATGCGCGAGCTCGGCATCGAGTACGAGCCGGCCGTGTTCGCCGACATCGACCCGACGTACGCCGCGTATGCGGAGGGCGCCTGCGACGCGGTGACCAGCGACCGCTCGCAGCTGGTCTCACGGCGAACCAGCCTCGAGGATCCGACCGCGCACGTGATCCTGGACGACGTCCTCTCCAAGGAGCCGCTCGGCCCCGTCGTCCCGCTGGGCGACGACCAGTGGTTCAATGTCGTGAAGTGGACCGTCTACGCCACGATCGAGGCAGAGGAGCTCGGCATCACCCGGGCCAACGTGCAGGAGATGGCCGACACCAGCGAGAACCCCGTCGTCCGGCGACTGCTCGGCGTGGAGGGCGAGCTCGGCGCGCTCCTTGGCCTTGAGAACGACTGGGTGATCAACGTGATCAGCGCCGTCGGCAACTACGGCGAGATCTACGACCGCAACCTAGGTCCGGAGACCCCCTTCGCCCTCGAGCGTGGCTACAACGCGCTGTGGTCCGACGGTGGCCTCCTCTACGCGCCTCCGTACCGCTAGTCCGACCTGACGGCCCGGGGACGGCGGAGACGCCGCCCCGGGCCTGATCTGTCGCTGGCTCGGACCAGATGACCTCGAGTCCGTTACCCCGGCCGAGCCCCGGCGTCCCGCCGTGGCGCGACGTCCGGGCCATTCGCGTCGCGGCCCAGGTGGTCGCGGTCGTTCTCGTCGGCCTGCTGGTCGCCTACCTCCTCCGGAACCTCTTGACCGCCATGGACGACCGTGGGCTGGGGTTCGGGTTCGGGTTCCTAGACTCCACCGCGGGCTTCGAGATCCGCGAGACGCCGATCCCCTACTCGGCGACCGACACGTACGGCCAGGCGTTTCTCGTCGGGCTTCTCAACACCCTCTTCGTGAGCGCGGTCGGCATCGTCCTCGCCACGCTCCTGGGGCTCGTGGTCGGAGTCGCCCGGCTCTCACGCAACTTCCTGGTGAACCGGGTAACCGCCGGCTACGTCGAGGTCATTCGCAACACGCCGCTCCTCGTCCAGCTCTTCTTCCTCTACGCCTTCCTGCTCCAGCTCCCCGGCGTCGCCGATTCGGTCGCGCTGCCGGGGGGGATCTTCCTCAACCAGCGCGGTCTCTCGCTTCCCGCGCCGGTGCTGGCTCCGACGTTCGGGCCGTGGCTGGGATTCGTCGCCGCGGGGGTGGTCCTCGCGATCGTCGCGCGCCGGTTCCTGCCCTACGGAAGGCGGTGGATCGGCCTGCTCGCGATCGTCCTCGTCCCGCTCGCGGGCTGGATCGCACTGGGCGGGGCCCCGATCGGCGTCGACGTCCCGGTCCTGCAGCGCTTCAACTTCACCGGTGGCATGACGCTCTCGTCGGGATTCACCGCACTGCTCGTAGGCCTCGTGCTCTACACGGCCGCATTCATCGGCGAGGTCGTCCGGGGCGGCATCCTGGCCGTGCGCCGTGGGCAGGTGGAGGCCGCCCGCGCGCTCGGCCTGTCGGAGGGACACATCCTCCGCCTGGTCGTCTTTCCACAGGCGATGCGGGTCATCGTCCCGCCACTGACGAGCCAGTACCTCAACCTTGCCAAGAACTCGAGTCTGGCCATCGCCATCGGCTACCCGGACCTGTTCAGCGTGAGCCAGACGATGGCGAACCAGACCGGCCAGCCGGTCTCCGTCATCGCGCTGGTGATGGGCACGTATCTGTCGATCAGCCTCGTGACCTCGCTGCTGATGAACCTCTACAACCGGCGCGTGCAGGTCCTCGAGCGATGAGCGGATGAGCCGATGACGGCCGAGACCCTCCCGCCTCCGAGAAGCACCATCGGACCGATGGCGTGGCTGCGCGACAACCTCTTCGCGGGCTGGTTCAACTCGCTGCTGACGATCGTGGTCGGTGGGCTGCTGCTGCTCGTCCTGATCCAGGTCGCCGGCTGGGCGTTCACGGAGGCGCGCTGGGGTGTGGTGACCTCCAACCTGCGGCTGTTCCTGATCGGCCAATACCCCGCCGAGCAGGCGTGGCGGGTCTGGCTGAGCCTCGCCATCATCTCGACGCTGACTGGCCTCTCCGCGAGCATCTTCGGCGCGGCTACCCGGACACTCGGCGCGTCGCTGGCGGCGGGGCAGGTCCTCATCGCCTTGCTGGCGGCGGCCTCGGACATGGGGTGGATCGCCAGCGCCGCCCTGCTGTTCAACGCGGCGATCCTCGCCGCCGCCTTCGTGATCAGCCTGCGCTGGCGCATCCCGCGGCGCGCCCTCGTCATCCTGTGGATCGCCTCGCTGCCGGTCTCCTTCTTCCTGCTGAGCGGGCTCGGGACCGCAGCCGTGCCGACCGTCGGCACCACCCTGTGGGGCGGCCTGCTGCTCACGTTCCTGCTGGCGATCGTCGGGATCGTGCTGTCGTTCCCGTTCGGCGTGCTGCTCGCCCTCGGCCGGCGCAGCACCCTCCCCGCCGTCCGGATCCTGAGCACCGTCTACATCGAGGTGATCCGAGGCGTCCCACTCATCACGATCCTGTTCATGGCGGACATCATGCTGCCGCTCTTCCTGCCCGGCGAGGTGCGCATCGACCGCGTCCTGCGCGCGATGGGCGGCATCACGCTCTTCTCCGCGGCCTACGTCGCCGAGAACGTGCGCGGTGGCCTGCAGGCGATTCCGACGGGCCAGGGCGAGGCGGCCAGCGCGCTCGGCCTCAACACGTTCCAGACGAACGTCTTCATCGTCCTGCCGCAGGCGCTACGCTCGGTCATCCCGGCGAACGTCGGCCTCTTCATCAGCCTGCTGAAGGACACGACGCTGGTCGTCATCATCGGCCTGCTCGAGCTGCTGGGCATCGGACGCGCGGTGCTGGCACAGTCCGAGTGGTTCGGCGCGCAGCTGGAGGTCTACGTGTTCGTGGCAGCCGTCTTCTTCGTCATGTGCTACGCGATGTCGCAGGCCAGCTACCGGCTGGAGACGTCGATGGGAGTCGGAACCCGATGACCGATCCGGTCGTGCCCACGGCGACCGGCGACATCATCGTGGCGCGCGACGTCCACAAGTGGTTCGGCCAGCTGCACGTGCTGCGCGGGATCGACCTCACGGTCAAGGCCGGCGAGGTGGTCGTGATCTTCGGCGCCTCGGGCTCAGGCAAGTCGACCTTCATCCGCACCATCAACCGCCTCGAGGAGCACCAGCGCGGGACGATCCTGGTGGACGGCATCGAGCTCACCAACGACGTCCGCAACATCGCCGCCATCCGCAGCGAGATCGGGATGGTGTTCCAGTCGTTCAACCTCTTCCCGCACCTCACCGCGCTCCAGAACATCACCCTGGCGCCGACGCGCGTGCGCCGATGGTCCCGCGACCGAGCCGAGGAGGCCGGGATGAAGCTGCTCGACCGGGTCGGCATCCCGGAGCAGGCGCACAAGTACCCCGCACAGCTGTCGGGCGGTCAGCAGCAGCGCGTCGCAATCGCCCGCGCGCTGGCGATGCAGCCGAAGATCATGCTGTTCGACGAGCCGACCTCGGCCCTGGACCCGGAGATGATCAGCGAGGTGCTCGACGTGATGCGCGAGCTCGCCGGCACGGGGATGACGATGGTGTGCGTGACGCACGAGATGGGCTTCGCGCGCGCTGTGGCGAACCGGATGGTCTTCTTCGACGAGGGCGTCATCGTCGAGGAGGGCCCGCCGAAGCAGATCTTCGAGGCGCCGACACAGGACCGGACCAAGCGCTTCCTGTCACAGATCCTGCATTGATTCCCGACCGATGCTCGTTGCCGCCTTCGCCATCTCCGCGGTCGGGACCGTCGCGTCGCTCGCGATGCGCATCTTCAACGCGCCGCCGACGCTCACCTTCGTCGTCGCGGCGCTGACGATCCTCTCGCTCGCCTATCTCCTCGGCCACGCGACGGAGCAGCTGGGCGCCTCGGCCGGGCCGAAGATCGGCGGGATCATGAACGCCACGGTCGGCAATATCGGCGAGATCATCATCGCCGCGTTCCTGATCCTCGACGGCAAGATCGAGATCGTCCACGCCTCGATCACCGGCTCGATCATCGGCAACCTGCTCCTCGTCCTCGGCGCGTCGCTGCTGGTCGGCGGCATCAAGAACGGCGTCCAGCAGTACGACCAGGAGGTCGTCGGCATGAACGCCGCGTCGCTGATCCTGGGGACGATCGGGCTCATCGTGCCCGCCACGTTCGCGCTCATCGTCGGCGGCGGTGCGGAGACCGTCCCTGGCGACCCGGAGTTCCTCCAGATCGAGAGCCTCACCATCGGCGTCGCCATCCTCCTGCTCGTCACGTACGGCGCGCAGCTGTGGTTCTTCCTCCGATCGCCCGCACGAGCACGGCGGCAGCCGGCGCACGAAGAGGTGC
Organism: uncultured Chloroflexia bacterium; assembly: GCA_963840205.1. GTDB lineage: Bacteria > Chloroflexota > Limnocylindria > QHBO01 > QHBO01 > JACDBZ01. The sequence continues at coordinate 169,509 of CAWIXZ010000005.1, read as the reverse complement.
CGCACTGGAACTGGCGCGCTCGCGCTCGGCGTGCTCCTGGGCTCCGCGGCCGCGCTGACGCTCACGAGCGAGATCCTCGTCCACGCGCTGGAGCCGACGGTCGAGGCGCTCGGCGTGAGCGAGCTGTTCATCGGCATCATCGTCATCCCGGTCATCGGCAACCTCGCCGAGCACGTGGTCGGTGTGACGCTCGCCTACAAGAACAAGATGGACTTCAGCCTCATCACCAGCATCGGCTCGGCGACGCAGATCGCGCTCTTCGCCGCACCGGTGCTCGTCTTCTTCGGACTGCTGGTCGGCAACCCGCTGACGCTGGTCTTCACGCCGCTCGAGGTCGTCGCCGTCGCGGTCGGCGTCTTCATCGCGTCCTACATCGCGCTCGACGGCCGCTCGAACTGGGTCGAGGGGCTCCAGCTCATGAGCGTCTATTTCATCGTGGCGATCGCCTTCTTCTTCCTCACCTAGCGTCGCTGCCAGCGCGCGTCGCGGAACCGATGAAGCGACAGCCGGGTCGCAAAGCGCTGGACGACCAATGCCGCCGGGAACCCGAGCCTGAGGAACCAATCGGCGAGCTCCCAGGCCTTGACGACCGTCAAGCTGGTCCGGTCGCCGACAATTCGAAGGTCGTATCGCTCGACACCGCGCTCCGGATGTCCGTGCACCGTGACGAGCGTGATCGCCACGCGCTGCGGCTGATCGACGAGCTCCACCACGCGAACCGGTGCGTCGATGCTCAGGACCGGGCCGATCTGCAGCCGCTGGAGCACCGTGGCGCCCACGACAAGCTGTCCTTCGCCGCACACGACGATCGTCGCGAACCAGTCGGGAAAGAAGCGGCAGGCGAGCAGCTCGGCTCGCGCCGCCGCGAATCGGTCCGCGGCCGATGAGGCGCGAGGGCCGGTGATCACCGTGGTATGACGCTCCCGCCGGAGGCCGTCGTCCTCGCCATCCAGATCCGCCGGCGTGGCCGTGGCGCGCGTCCCGATCCAGTCCGCGCAGGAGGCTCGAACGTCCGGGCCTCGGCCCCGGTGCAGTTTCATCGGTCCCCGACCACCTTCCGCCGCAGGATCGCACAGGTCCTCGGGGTCTGGGCTACCTTGACGCCATGAAGCGCGTCGAGCGCCAGGCAACCATCGGGGCGCCGCCCGATGAGGTCTTCGCCTACCTGTCGGACCTCGAGAAGCTCTCCGAATGGCAGGCGGGAGTGGTGAGCGCGCAGCGCACCTCCGAGGGTCCGATCGGCGTCGGCGCGACCGCGCTCGTCACCCGCGAGCTCATGGGAAACCGGGTGGCGGCACCCCTGACCATCACGGAGTACGACCCGCCTCGGCGCATGGCGATCGGCAGCGAGGTGAGCGGCGTCAAGGCGCACGGAACGCTGGACTTCGCCCCCGCGGACAACGGAAGAGCCACGGACCTCACCTTCGCGATGGAGATCCGTGGCTCGGGGTTCACCGGCTTCATGGAGGGAATGATCGCCTCGGCGGCGGGGGGCGACATCGACTCCAGCCTCGCGCGACTCCAGGACCGATTCGCGAGCGACAAACGCCGGCCGTTGCGCTGATGGAGACGCGGGCCGGCACCGCCAGCCTCAGGACGGGGGTGGACGTGCCCTACGTAGAGCAGGGTCGCCCCGACGGCGTCCCGCTCCTCCTGCTCCATGCATGGGGCGAGTCAAGACACTCGTTCAGCCGCCTCATGCCGAGGCTACACGCGGCGTTGCACGTGTTCGCGTTCGATCAGCGCGGCCATCGCGATGCCGGCAAGCCGGCCACGGGATACGGCCTCGCCGATTTCTCGGAGGACGTACCTGCCTTCATGGACGCCGTCGGTGTTGGATCTGCCGTCCTGCTCGGCTCGTCGAGCGGCGGCTACGTTGCCCAGCAGGTCGCGCTCGACCATCCGCACCGTGTGCGCGGCCTCATCCTCGTGGGCGCGCCGCGCAGCCTGGCTGGCCGCACGCCCTTCGCGGACGAGGTAGACGCCCTCGTGGACCCGATCGGCCGCGAGTGGGTCGAGGCGTCGCTGCGATGGTTCGACTTCGTACAGCTGGTGCCGGACGCCTACCTGGACGACCGCGTCGAGGACGGTGTCCGCATGCCTGCCCGCGTGTGGCGTGATGCGCTGGCCGGCCTGTTCGCCGCCGTCCCTCCGACCGAGGCAGGAACGATCACCGCGCCGGCCCTCATCATCCACGGAGGAAGAGACATCCTCCTCCCCGTCACCGAAGCAGAGCAACTTGCCGCGAGCATCACCCGCTCCCGATTGCTCGTATACGAAGACGCCGCCCACGTCGTGCTTTGGGAGCATCCCGACCGCATCGCACACGACGTAACCGAGTGGATCACCGAGCTGACGCAGCAGTCGGCCTAATCCCCGAGGTGCCGAGCGGCATTCGCCTTGATCGCGTCGTGGAGGTACTGCGCCAGCCCCGTCGCGATCTTCTCGTAGGTCGCTGTGAACCGGGGATCGGCGATATACATCTCGGCGAGGCCGACGTGGCCCTCGTACGTGCAGTCGTAGAACGCGTCCGTGATCTGCTGTCGATGCGCCTCCGCGCCGGCCATCGCCTCGGGTGACCCCGCCGGCTTGCCGGAGTTCATGGCACCCACGACCTGATCGATCGCGGCCTGCCCCTGCGCGTTGATGCGCTGCCAGTCCGCCTTCGTGTAGCTGGCCGCGCGGCGCTGTGATTCCTTGAACGCATCGGTGTCGCCCCAGCGCTCCTCCGCCTCCGCGGCGTGCTCCTCCGGATCGAAGTCGCCGAAGACCTCCAGGCGCTCCTCCGGCGTCAGATTGATTCCCATGGTTCGTGCCTCCATTGCCTTCTCGACCGCAGCCGCCATCCGCTGCAGCCGCCCGATCCGATCGAGCAGCATCGCGTGCTGCCGTCGGAGGTGAGCGACCGGATCGGCGCTGCCGTCGGTCATGACGTCCTTGATCTGATCGAGCCCGAAGCCGAGCTCCCGATAGAAGAGGATCCGCTGAAGCCGCTCGAGATCGGCGTCCGCGTAGCGGCGATAGCCGGCATCGGACCGGCCGCTGGCGCTCAGCAGCCCGATCTCGTCGTAGTGATGCAGCGTCCGCACGGTCACGCCCGCCAATCGGGCGACCGCGCCTACTGTCAGGCTCATCGGTCCTCCTTCGTCACGAACCGTAAACCCTAACGTTACGTCAGGGTCAAGCCCTCGGGATAGACTGACCACGTGTCGGAGCAGGTGATTCCCATCTTTCGCGTGGCCGACGCTATGGCGGCACTCGTCTGGTACGCGCGTCTGGGCTTTGAGCACGAGTTTGAGCACCGCTTCGAGCCCGGCCTGCCGCTCTACCTCGGTATCCGCCGCGGCGAGGCTCGCCTTCATCTCTCCGAGCACGCCGGAGACGGGAGGGTGGGCTCGGTCGCCTACTTCTGGGTCGACGACGTGGATGCCATCGCCGGCGAGTTCGGTGCGACGGTGGAGGTCCAGCCATGGGGACGCGAGATCACCCTTACCGATCCAGGCGGCAACCACCTCCGCATCGGGCAGGCACCGCAGGCTCAGTGAGCGCCGCCGCGATTGAGACGGCGGCGACCCCTGTGATACCCTCCGGCCGAACGCGATGACGCGGGAGCAGTACGTGCTGCGCCTCCTCCACAGCGAGCCGGGAACGGTGCGAGCCGGCGGACGAGGCACGCGGAACTCACCCGTTGAGCAGCCTGGCGACGAGTCCGGCCGGCCTGGCGCCCGATAGAAACGCCGACGAGAGGACCGATTACGGGGCTGTAGCTCAGCTGGGAGAGCACCTGCATGGCATGCAGGGGGTCCGGGGTTCGAGCCCCCGCAGCTCCACCAACCATCATCGGTCAAGCTCAGGTGGTACCGCGAAGCGCCCCTTCGTCCTGACGACGGAGGGGCCTTGTGCTGTTCGGGAGAGAAGGAATGATCCAGACCGGAAGCGGCACCGCGAAGACGGCGCGCGACGGGCGCCGCTGGACGCTGCGTCCCGCTCGTCCGACCGATGGACGCGCACTCGCACGCCTCTTCGCCGAGGTGCGGGCCGAGGGCCGCTGGCTGGTGACCCCGCCGGGTGCCGTGAACCAGCCGTCGGAGGGCTTCTGGATCGCGGAGATGATCCGCGGCGCCGAGCACCTGGCGCTCGTCGCGGAGGCGGAGGGCGAGGTGGTCGGCAATGTCCTGGTGAACGTCGACCGCAACGTGACGACCGAGCACATCGGCGTGCTCGCCATCTGCATCGGTTCCGACTGGCGCGACGTCGGGATCGGAAACGAGCTCGTGCGCGCGGCGCAGGACTGGGCGCGCGAGCGCGGGCTGCGCAAGGTGTCGCTCGGCGTGTTCCCTGACAACCCCCGCGCGATTGCCGTCTACGAACGCTGCGGCTTCGTGCGCGAGGGCCTTCGCCGGGAGCAGTACCGATCCGGCGACGTCTTCCGCGACGAGGTGCTGATGGCATGGTTCCCCGCCGAGACGACGGACCGATGACGAACGACACGCGGCCGCGTGGCGCCCGCCGAGAGCGGTTCGACCCGAGCTCCTACGAGGCGAAGTGGCGCGAGCGCTGGGAGACGGACGCCCTCTACGTCGCGCGCGACGACGACCCGCGCGAGAAGCGCTATGTGCTGACGATGTACCCGTATCCCTCGGGCGACCTGCACGTCGGCCACTGGTACGCCGCCACGGGGCCCGACATCGTTGCCCGCATGTACCGCATGCGCGGCGACAACGTGCTGTTCCCGATGGGCTTTGACAGCTTCGGGCTGCCGGCCGAGAACGCCGCCATCGACCGCAACATCCATCCGGCGATCTGGACCGCGGCGAACATCGAGCGCATGCGCGCCCAGTACAAGTCGATGGGCGCCAGCTTCGACTGGTCGCGCGAGGTCAGCACCAGCGATCCCGCCTACTACCGCTGGACGCAGTGGATCTTCGCCCAGTTCTTCAACGCCGGACTGGCCTACCGCGCCATGGGGACCGTGGACTGGTGCCCGAAGGACCAGGTCGTGCTCGCGCGCGAGCAGGTCGAAGGCCCGGAGCGACGCTGCTGGCGCTGCGGCACCCAGGTCGAGAAGCGCGACCTGGAGCAGTGGTGGTTTCGCATCACGAACTACTCCGACGAGCTGCTGGACTTCTCGGGCATCGACTACCCCGACCCCATCCGGCTCATGCAGACGAACTGGATCGGCCGATCCGAGGGCGCGGAGATCGACTTCCCGACGGAGGCCGATGACGTCGAGCCGATCCGGGTCTTCACCACGCGGCCGGACACCATCTTCGGCGCCACCTTCATGGTGCTCGCCCCCGAGCACCCGCTGGTCCCGATCCTCACGACCGTGAGCCAGCGGGCCGACGTCGAGGCCTACGTCGCCCAGGCGCGACGGGCGACCGAGATCGACCGCATGTCAGCCGAGCGCGACAAGACCGGCGTCTTCATCGGCTCCTACGCCATCAACCCGATGACGGACGAGCGGATCCCGATCTGGATCGCCGACTACGTGCTGCCCGGCTACGGCACCGGCGCGATCATGGCCGTACCCGCCCACGACGAGCGCGACTTCGCCTTCGCCCGGCGCTACGACCTGCCGGTGCGCTACGTGGTCGGGCCGCGCGGCGGCGGGATCCCCGACGGGGCCGCGTTCGTCGGCCACTCCGAGGACGAGGTGCTCATCGACTCCGGCGAGTTCACGGGCATGCCTGCCGCGGAGGCGATCCCGGCCATCACGAAGGCGCTCGAGGAGCGCGGCCTGGGCCACGCGGCGGTCACCTACCGCCAGCGCGACTGGCTGGTGAGCCGCCAGCGCTACTGGGGTGCGCCGATCCCGATCGTGTACTGCGACGAGCACGGCGCGCAGCTGGTGCCGGACGACCAGCTGCCGGTGGTGCTCCCCGAGGACGTCGACTTCGCGCCGACCGGCGTCTCGCCGCTTCAGGGCCATGCCGAGTGGCTCGCGGCTTCCTGTCCCGTCTGTGACGGGCCGGCACGACGGGAGACGGACACCCTCGACACGTTCGTCGACTCGAGCTGGTATTTCCTGCGCTACTGCTCGCCGGCCGACGAGACGATGGCCTGGAACCCCGAGCAGGTCGCGGCCTGGATGCCGATCCACCTGTACACCGGCGGCGCCGAGCACGGCGTGATGCACCTGCTCTACTTCCGATTCTTCGTGAAGGCGCTGCGCGACCTGGGGCTCCTCGCCGTCGACGAGCCGACCCTCAAGCTGCGCAACCAGGGCCAGATCCTGGGCGCCGACCACAACCGCATGAGCAAGTCGCGCGGCAACGTCCAGGCGCCGGACGAGCTCGTGGCGCGCTACGGGTCGGACACGGTCCGCGCGTTCCTGATGTTCATCGGTCCGTGGGACCAGGGAGGTCCGTGGAACCCGTCGGGGATCGAGGGCATCCACCGCTGGCTCGGACGCGTGTGGGACGTCGCCGGGCAGCCGAACGCGGCCGGAGGCACGGGCGGCGACGAGGCGAAGGAGCTGGCGCGGGCGCTGACGCGGGCGACGCACACGACGATCGAGGCCGTGACCGAGGACTACGAGGGCCTCCACTTCAACACGGCCATCGCCAAGCTCATGGAGCTCACGAACACGATCATCCGCGAGCGGGACGCCGGCATGGCCGGCAGCCAGGCGTATGCGACCGCGGTCGACACCCTGGTCGTGCTCCTCGCGCCACTCGCCCCGCACATCGCGGAGGAGCTCTGGGAGCGGCGCGGCCACGAATACAGCGTCCATCGCCAGCCGTGGCCGGTCGCCGATGCGGCGCTCGCGGCGGCCGACACCATCGAGCTGCCCGTGCAGGTGGACGGCAAGCTTCGCGACCGCCTGGTCGTCACGCCCGATACGCCGGCCGCGGAGATCGAGCGCATGGCGCTCGCCTCCGTCCACGTTCAGCGTTACCTGCGCGGCCGTGAGCCGCGCCGCGTCATCCATATCCCCGGCCGGCTCGTGAACATCGTCACCGGAGATTGACGCGCGTCGCTCGTTGAGCCGGTGGTAATCGGGCGGTAAGTCTGCCCCGCATAGCCTGACGCCCTGCTTCCGAGGCTCGGCGTCGAGTGCCCGGGCGCCGGGCTTCGGACGCAGCGACCCTGAAGGACGTTCTCGCCTCCCGCGAGGCGACGCCATGTCACGCTCCGACCGCATCCTCATCGCCGCCGGTGGCGCCGCCCTCGTCCTCGCGGCTGCGGCAGGGTGGATCCTGCTGTCGCCGGGTGCCGGGCAGGGCGCCGAACCACCGCTGGATGGCGCGGCCCTGCTCCTTCAGACGCCGGCTGGATCGTCCGAGCCCGGCGCGAGCGAGACGCCGCAGCCCACCACGATCGTGGTCGACGTCGAAGGGGCCGTCCTGGAGCCCGGAATCCGAGAGCTCCCCGCCGGGGCGCGCGTGGCCGATGCGGTCTCAGCCGCAGGCGGGTACGCGCCCGATGCCGACCTCGAGGCCGCCGCGGCCACCATCAACCTTGCCGAACGGCTGACGGACGGCGCGCAGGTCGTGGTGCCTCGGATCGGTGCCGGGACGGCGGCCGCCGGCGCCCCGAGCGCAGAGGCCCAAGCCGTCGACGACGAGCCCGGCGGGCCGGTCAACCTCAACACCGCCAGCGCCGATGCGCTCGAGGCGCTGCCCGGCATCGGTCCGGTCACGGTCGACCGGATCATGGCCGGCCGCGAGGAGCGGCCGTTCTCGTCGCTGGAGGACGCGGTCGAGCGCGGCGTGCTGAACCGCGGGCAGCTCGACGATCTCGAGGGCCTGGCCACGGCGGGCTGACCGATGCCGATCGGGCGCCTCGCGCTGCCGGCCGCGACCGGGGGCCTTGCGGCGGGCATCCTCGTGGCCGACCTGGCCGGCCCGATCACGGCACCCGGACTCGCGGTCCTCGGCTGCGTGGCGGGCGCGGCCATCGTGGTCAGCGCCGCCTTCGGTGGCGATCGGGCCCGGGCGGGGATGGTGCTTGTCGTCGTCGCGGGCCTCGCGCTCGTCGTGGGCTCGTGGCGGCAGGCCGCGGCGGAGACGCCACCGGCCGAGGGCGCTTCGGTCGCGTCGCTGGTCGATGGCGCGGAGCATGAGCTGGTCGGCACGGTCGTGGACGATCCGCGGCCCAGGGCGGATCGGCTCCAGCTGGTGCTCGGCGAGCTGCACGTCGCGCGTGACGGCAGCGCCGTGGCGCTGGAGGACCGCCTGCTCGTGCGGCTGCCACGGGGCATCGCCGTCGAGAGCGGCGACCGTCTGCGCCTCACGACGCGCGTCGAGCTGCCGGAGGACTTCGACGGCTTCGCGTACCGCGAGTACCTGGCGCGGCAGGGCATCGGCGGCATCGGGGAGGCGCAGAGCGCGGAGCGGGTGGGCCGGACGGACGGACCCGCGGCGTGGCTCGCCTCCATCCGGAATGCGCTCCTCGATGGACTCAACCGCGTCGTGCCCGAGCCGGAGGCCGCCCTCGGCGCGGGGATCCTGCTCGGCGTGCGGTCGGCCATCGCTCCGGACATCAACGAGGCCTTCGCCCGCGCCGGCCTGACGCACGTGGTGGCGATCTCGGGCTGGAACATCGCGATCGTCGCGGCGCTCGTGGCCGCGGCCGCGCGGCCGGTCGAGCGGCGTGGCGGCCGCTGGTCCGCCGCGCTGATCGTGACCGCCACCGTGGCGGGCTACGTCGTCCTGACCGGAGCGACGCCATCGGTCGTTCGCGCCGCGCTGATGGCGGGAGCGCTGCTCGTCGGCCGCCTCGGCGGGTCGCGCGCTCACGCGGGCTCCGCACTCGCGCTCGCGGCGCTCGTCATGCTCCTCGTCGCGCCGTCGCTGCTGTGGGATGTCGGCTTCCAGCTCTCGCTGCTGGCGACCGGCGGCCTCATCTGGTTCGGTGGCCCGATCGAGCGGCGGCTGGCCGGCTGGCCCGGGCTGATCCGCGAGCCAGTCGCGCTCACGCTCGCCGCGCAGGTGACCACCCTGCCGGTGATCCTCGTGAACTTCGAGCGCCTGTCGCTCGTCGCGCCGGTCGCGAACGTCCTGGTCGTGCCGTTCGTGCCCCTCGCCATGCTCTTCAGCGCCGCTGGCCGCGGTGGTGGGGGCGGCCGGCGCGGCGCTGCCGCTGCCCGTCGTCTCCGATGCCGCGGCGTGGCTGGCGGGCGGCGCGGCGTGGCTGGTGCTGCGGACGATCGTGGCGCTCGGGAGCGCGGTCGCGTCGGTGCCGCACGCCGCGGTCGACGCCACGCTCCCGGCGCCTCTTGCCGTCGCATGGCTGCCCATCGTCGCGCTCGTGGCATGGGCGCTGGGTGCCGGAGTGGTCCCCCTCCCGACCCGCGCGCGGCCGCGCGTGCAGGGGCTGATGGAAGGGTCCTGAGGCTCGCCAGGCGGGTGGCGCGGCCTCTGCCGCTCGCCGCCGCCCTGCTCGTGATCCTGGGCGCGATCTCCCTCGCCTCGCTGCCGGACGGCCGGCTGCATCTCACGGTCCTCGACGTGGGGCAGGGAGACGGGATCCTGATCGAGACGCCGACCGGAGCCACGATGCTGGTGGACGGCGGTCCGGACCCGGAGCTCACGCTGGGACGCCTGGGTGCGAACCTCGCGTTCTTCGACCGCCGGATCGATCTCGTCCTGCTCAGCCATCCCCACCAGGACCACGTCGCGGGGCTGGTGGATGTCCTTGACCGCTTCAGGATCGGGACGCTGCTCCACGGCGGCATCCATTTCGACAACCAGGCGTACGACCAGCTCCTCGCCGACGCCGCCGAGGATCCGATGCTGCGCGTGGACCTCGCGCGCGCGGGCCAGGTCTTCCGGCTCGACGAGGAGACCACCGTCGAGGTGCTGTACCCCTCGGCGGCCGATGCCGCGAATCCCCTGCCGCACGGCGACATCAACAACGGCTCGGTCGTGGTCCTCCTCCGACACGGCGAGTTCGAAGCCCTGCTTACCGGCGACGCGGAGGCGCCGATCGAGGAGACGCTGCTGCGCCGCGGCCTCGTGCCGCGAGTGGAGGTCCTCAAGGTCGGCCATCACGGATCGGCGTCGTCGTCGACGCCTGCATTCCTGGAGGCGGCGCGTCCGGGCGTCGCCGTCATCTCCTCGGGCGTCGACAACGAGTACGGCCATCCGGCCTTCGAGACGCTCAGGGCGCTGGGGGCGGTCGCCGGCCTGACGCTGCATCGCACCGATCTCGACGGCGACGTCGAGATCGTGAGCGACGGCCGGAGCTACCGCGTTCATACGGCCGCAGCCGGCTGGACCGAGCCCAGGGCGCTGGCGGGCGCGGGTCCGGCCCTCGCCGATGCGGGTAGCATCGGAGCGTGCCAGTCCCCGACCGTTCCACGGCTCGTCGCCTCCTCGACGACGCAGAGCTGCCCGACGGCATCGTGGTTCATTCCGAGGGAGTGGCGCGCGTCGCCGCCGCGGCCGCCGGACTTCTGGCGGAGGCGCAGATCCCGGTCGACGGCGCCCTCGTCGAGGCGGCGGCGCTGCTCCACGACATCGACAAGCTCGAGATTCGGCGCACCGGCGGCGAGCACGGGATCGTCGGGGCGCGACGGCTCGAGGCCGCGGGCTATCCGGAGCTCGCGATGCCGGTCGCCTCCCACCCGATCCGCTGCCTGCTCGACGACGATCGCTTCCCGCGCGGCTGGCCGTCGGTGGTGGTGGCCGTTGCCGATCGACACGTCGCGCAGGCTTTCATGACAGTGGACGAGCGGCTGGACGACATGATGGAGCGCCACCCCGCGCACCGCGCGATCATCGAGGCCGCGCGCCGCCCGGCGCATGCCCTGGAGGCGGAGCTGGCGGAGGCGGCGGGCCTGACCGTGCCCGAGCTCGTTGACCGGCTCCGCAGCGCGTGGGCATCCGGCGCATGAGCGAGCCGCTCCTTCTCGCGTACGGTGACGACGGGCTGGGGCTGGACCTCGCCCTGCGCGACTTCGCTGCTGGGATCGACGCCGTCGACCGGGCCGAGATCGTCCCGGACCGGAGTCCCGACGAGACGGCCATCGACCGTGCACGCCTCGAGGCCGGGACGGCGAGCATGTTCGGCGCGCACCTCACGGTCCTGCGTCAGCCTCTCCGCGCGGCCGGCCGATCGACTAGCGCCGGGGATCGGCTGCTGGCGCTCGTCGCCGAGCTGCCGCCCGGTTGCGCGCTGGCGCTGATCGAGGAGCGCTCGTCGCGCGACGCGGGGAAGCCCCCGGCGCTGCTCACCAAGCTCGCCGAGGCGGTGCGGGTGCGGGGCGGGACCGTGGTCGAGCTGGCCGCGCCGCGCAAGGGCGAGCTGCGCGGCTGGATCGTGCGCCACGCGGGGCGGCTCGGCCTGCAGATCGAGACCCGCGCGGCGCACGTGCTGGCGGAGCGGATCGGTGGCGCGATCTGGGAGACGGACATCGAGCGCGGCGAGCAGACACGCATTGCGGACGCGGAGCTGCGCAAGCTCGCCACGTATGCGGGCGACCGGCAGATCAGCACGGCGGACGTCGAGGCGCTCACCGCCGACACGCGGCCCGCGTCGGTGTTCGCGGTCACGAACGCGATCGATCGCCGCGAGCCGGGTGCCGCCGCGGAGGCGCTGCGGCGCGCGCTGGACGACGGCCAGCCGGGGCTGCGGATCCTTGCCTCACTGGCCGCGCGGGTGAGCGACCTCATCGCGGCGCGCGACCTCGCGGCGCGCAGGACGCCGCCGGCCGAGATCGCGAAGCGCGTGGCGCGCGGGAACGTGCGGGCGGCGGAGCGGCTGGTGGAGGCCGCGAAACGCTATCGGGGTGACGAGCTCGACGCGATGCTCATCGGCCTGTTCGAGGCGGACGTGGCGATCAAGACGAACGTGATGGATGAGGAGCCGGCGCTGGTCGCCTGGCTCGGGGAGCACCTGCTCGCCCGCCGCGCGGGCGAATCGGCCTAGGGAGCTAAGCGGCTCCGGGCTGGCCGGCCTGCAGCACGCGGTCGCTCTCGATGGCGAAAGTGCAGCGCGCACCGTCGAGGCCGAGGATGCCGATGAGCTGCTGGTCGACGTAGAGCTGCCGGCACGGCACGCACAGCGCGCCCGGGATGGCGAAGAAGAGACGCTCGTCCGCCTCCGCGTCGCGGAAGACCGTGTCGAAGACGCTGCTCAGCAGCGACCCATCGCAGAAGCGGCAGGTCTCGATCGGTCCCGGACGGGGCGCTCGTGTGCTCATGAGCACCAGCATGGCGACTCGCTCGTACCGCTCAATGGGACCGATGGCCCCCTCTCGGCCGGTACCACGGAGGTACATCCGGCTGATCGCCGGATGGGCGTCAGACGACGCGGACGACCTGCGGCGCGTTGGCCCAGAGGCGCTCCAGCCCATAGAACTCGCGCTCCTCGGGGGCGAACACGTGCACGATGACGGAGCCGAAGTCGAGCAGGACCCACGACGACGACCGGCCCTCGGTGCCCAGCGGCCGGATGCCGATCTCACGCAGCTCGTCGACGATCGCGCCGGAGAGGGCATGGACCTGGCGATCGCTGCGGCCGGAGCAGATCACGAAGAAGTCGGCCATCGTCGTCAGCTCGGCCATGCGCAGCATCACGATGTCGTTCGCCTTCTTATCGGAGGCGATCTCGACGATCCGATGTGCCAGCTCGGCGGCATCGGCCGGAATGTCGACGCGCTGCTCCAGTTCGCCCTCCAGGTTCGTCAATGGCGCCGATACAGGCCGCGGCCCTCGATGAGCTCCTCGACCCGGCGCGGCACAAGGTAACGAATCGTCCTCCCGGACGCCACCCTCGCGCGGATGTCGGAGCTGCTCACGTCGAGTGCCGGACCATCCAGCAGGTGGATCCGCGACGCCGCCGCGCCGAAGCGCTCCTCGAGCGCCGCGGCCTCGGGCAGCGCGGTTCCCGGACGGGGGCCGACCACCCACTCGGTCATCTCCAGAAGCCGATCCGGCTCACGCCACGTGTCGACCTGTGCCAGGGAATCAGCCGCCATGACCAGGAAGAGGCGCCCGCCCTCGCCGTACAGGCGCTCGAGCTCGGTGATGCTGTCGACCGTGTACGAGGGGCCGGCACGCTCCATCTCGATCGCGGTGAGCTCGAAGACTGGGTCGCCCTCGATCGCGAGCCGCGTCATCAGCAGCCGATCCGCGGCGCCGGTCATGCCGCGCAGCCGCTTGTGGGGCGGCTGAGAGGCGGGCATGAAGAGCACGCGGTCGAGCTCCACCGTTTCCGCGGCGAGCGCCGCGAGCCACAGGTGTCCGATGTGCGGCGGGTCGAACGTCCCGCCGAAGATGCCGATCCGGCGCCGCGGCCGCTCGATCGTCATGGCCGCGAGCCGGGGCTCGCCCACGGTCGTCCGGGGGTCGCTCACTCGTCCTCGCCCCATTCGAGCTCCGCGCGGCCGATGCGCACGAGTGTCCCCGGGCCCGCCCCCGCCTTGCGCAGCTCGGCGTCGATACCCAGGCGCTCGAGCATCCGCCAGAACCGGTCGCGCGACTCCTCGTTCTCGAAGTTCGTGCGCGAGGCTGTCGTCTCGATGCGTCGCCCCCGGACCCGAAGTCCGTCGCCCTCCGCGACGACCTCCCATCCCTCGGCGAGCGGGTCGAAGCGGTGGACGCGGACCTCGTCGTCGGATGCCTGAGCCTCCGCCTGCGAGGCGGCCGCGTCGAGCGCCGACGCGAGGGCGGTCCGCAGCGCGTCGAGCCCCGTGCCCTCGTGCGCGCTCACCGCCAGCGGCTCGGTGCCGCTCGCGCGCAGCGCCTGCCGCACCTCCGACCAGCGCTCGCGCGCGGCGGGGAGGTCCATCTTGGTCACGACGATGGTCATCGGCCGCTCGGCGAGCTTCGGGTCGTGCAGCCGCAGCTCCTCGGCGACGGCCGCCCACTCCGAGGCCGGATCGTCTGACGCGCCGTCCACCACGCCGACCAGCGCGCGCGTGCGCTCCACGTGGCGCAGGAAGTGATGCCCGAGCCCTCGTCCCTCGTTCGCCCCCTCAATGAGCCCCGGAAGGTCGGCGATCACCGCGGTGCGCTCCTCGCCCAGCGTCACGACGCCGAGGTTCGGGCTGGTGGTGGTGAACGCGTAGGCGCCGACCTCGGGCCGGGCCTCGGTGAGGGCCGCCAGCAGGGTCGACTTGCCGGCATTCGGCGCGCCGACGAGGCCGACATCGGCGATCAGCTTGAGCTCCAGCTCGAGCCAGCCCTCATCGCCGGGCGTCCCCTTCTCGGCGTGCTTCGGCGCGCGGTGCGTCGCCGTGGCGAAGTGGACGTTGCCACGGCCGCCGCGTCCGCCGCGCGCAACCACCAGCCGCTCGTCGGCGCCCATCAGCTCGCCGACCCATGCGCCATCCGGGTGCGTCCGCACGACCGTTCCCGGCGGCACCTGGAGGACGAGGTCCGCGGCGCTGCGCCCGTGCGCGCGTCGTCCGGCTCCCTTTCCGCCGGGCTGGGCACGGTAGTGACGAGTGCGGCCGAAGTCGCCGAGGCTGGTCATGCCGGGGTCGACGCTGAGGATCACGCTGCCGCCACGCCCGCCGTCGCCGCCGTCGGGGCCGCCGCGCGGGACGTGCGCCTCACGGCGAAACGAGGAGGCGCCGTCGCCGCCGCCGCCGGCCGAGACGAAGATCCGTGCCCTATCGGCGAACATCGGGCCGAGGATAGCAATGGGTGCTCACGGCCGACCGGAGGGGCGCCGAGCGGAGGACCGGGGGAGGAGGGCCGTCTAGAAGTAGCGCTGTGGGTTGTCGATCACGCCGTTCACGATGACGACGAAGTGAACGTGCGGACCGGTGCAGAGCCCCGTGCAGCCGACGCCGGCGATGCCCTGCCCGGCGAAGACGGCCTGCCCGCTGGTGACCCAGATCGACCCGAGGTGGTTGTACACGGTCTGGATGCCGTTGCCGTGGTCGATCTCGATCACGTAGCCGCCGCCGTTGCTGCGCCAGCCCGCCGAGGTGACCACACCGTCCTGGGCCGCGAGCACCTGCGAGCCGTAGTCGGCGGCAATGTCGATGGCGAGGTGCCCGGCGTGGAAGAACTGACTGATCGAGCCTGCGGGAACGGGCCACACGAGACCGCCGACCGCCGGGGGTGGGGCTTCTCCGCGTGAGATCGGAACGGTGACGGAGACCCCGCCGGTGCCGCCACCACCGCCACGACCGGGGGCGGCGAGGGGAGTCGCGTTGGGATCGACGGGGACGGGAGTCGGCATCGGGCCGACGTGCGGGACGACGGGTGGAGCGCCTCTGTTCAGGAAGGCAGCCTCGTCGGCGGGGAGGACGCTCCATCGTGGAGCCTGAGGCGGTGAGCGGCTGGTCGCCGGCGCCGCGAACGCTCGACACGAGGTTGAGGAAGCCGACTCCGTCGGTGGATGGTTGTGCACCTGCCGCGCTCATGCCTGCGAAGGAGGCGACGGCGACGAGTGCCACGACGCTGAGGTGGGCGATCAGCCGACCGGGGAGCGCGCTGTCGGCGAGTCGTCGGAAGATACGTCGTGGATTAGGCAATAGAACGTCAGAGCTCCACTACTGGGGGCCGATGATCGTCGAGCTTCTCAACTGCCCCCGGGTGTCCTGGAAATCGTTTCCGTTGCCCGTGGGTTTTGGGTACCACGATGCTAACAGCGTCGGCAAAGGAGGGTCAAACGAAATCGCGCAGCGCCACCCCGTACCGATGGCGTGGTCGGTACGGAGCGGTCCGCTGCGGTTCACTGCGCTGCGGTGGAGACCTGCAGCGGCGGAGAGCCCGCCTCGGTGAGAATCGTTTGACCAGTCCGTAGCGAGATCCATGCCACGCCTCTCGAAGCGGGCGGCGGCGGCAGCTCGACTCTCACCGTGACCGACTGGCCGGGCTCCAGCGCAGGGATCTGGGTCACGAGCGGCGCCAGCTCGCCCGGCGCCGCGCGCAGGTATGGCTCGTCGGTCGCCTCCCAGGCGATGACGAGGTCGAGGTCGGACGGCCAGCGCGACGTGCCGGTGTTCGTGAGGCGGACCCGGATGGACGAGGGGTCGACGACCGGAGCCCAGAAGGGCGGGCCGGAGCCATCGACGGCCTCGGGGAAGTCTCCATGCACCGCATCGGCCAGGTCGATCCGCGCCGCCAGCGGGCGATCCGAGAAGTACGCGGCCAGGCCATGGAAGAGGCCCGCGGCAACAGCATCCTGCCCCTCGACCGAAGAGAGCAGGTCGTGCTCGGCGCGGAGCGTGATCGAGCCGACCTCCGCGAGAACCACCGGCATCAGCCCGCCGCGCGCCGGCTGGGCCAGCGGGTTCGGCCGCTCCTCCGTCGGCTCGTCGAGCGGTGGCGCCACCAGGTACAGGTTGTGGGCCGCGATGCCGCGGTCGCCGCGGTCGTAGGTCGCGATCTCGCCGAGGCTCGCCGCCACCCCCGACTCCACCTCTCGGGCGAGCCGCTCCGTCTCGACGCCCCATGGCGTCTCGTCGCTGTAGTAGGTCTCGCTGAAGGCGATCTCGACCGTCTCGCCGTTCTCTGAGGGCGAGTTCACGTGAATGCTCACCAGGGCGTCGGCGCGGGCGAGGTTGACGAGGTCGAGCCGCGCCTGGAGCTCGTCGCGGGTTCGAGTGCCCAGCGGCAGGTCGGACCCGAAGCCGACGTGGCCGTCACCGTTGACGTCTCGCCAGTGCGCGCCGTGGCAGTCGAGGGGCGGGTGGTCATCGCCGGCCAGCGCCACGTCGTCGTCACGCGTCATGACCACCGTGATGCCATCCTCCACGAGCAGGTCGCGCAGCCGTTGGGCGATAGCGAGGGTCAACGTCTTCTCCGCCAGCTCGACGCCGCGGACCGACGGATCGGGGACGCCCCAGTCGAGACAGCCCCCGTGGCCGGCATCGATGGCCACCACGATCGCCGCGGGGTTCGGTGCGTAGACCTCGCTCGCCGACCCGGGGGCGGGCTCGGCGGCCACGGCGGACGCCGAAGGGGACACGGCCGGATGCGTGGCGGATGCGACGGGAGCCGATTCCACGGCCTGCCCGCCGCACGCGGCGAGCGCCGCGGCGAGGGTCAGCGCGCCGGCGAGGCCCCGGCGTGCCGGCGAGGCCATCGGTCTCTCCAGACCGTATCGGTCAGGTTCGCTCGGAGGACTCGACGCTCTTGGAGAGGGAGATGAGGAACTCGGCGTTCGTCTTCGTCTTGCCGAGACGCTGCATGAGGAGCTCGATCCCCTCGTTCGGGCCGACCGCGCTGAGCATGCGACGCATGGTCCACACCATCCGCAGCTCGTTCTCGTCGAGCAGCAGCTCCTCGCGGCGCGTGCCGGAGCGAAGGACGTCGATGGCGGGGAAGATCCGCTTCTCACTGAGCTTGCGATCGAGGGCCAGCTCCATGTTGCCGGTGCCCTTGAACTCCTCGTAGATCACGTCGTCCATGCGCGAGCCCGTGTCGACGAGGCAGGTCGCGATGATCGTCAGCGATCCGCCGTGCTCGATGTTGCGCGCCGCACCGAAGAACCGCTTCGGCGGGTAGAGCGCCACGGGGTCCACGCCGCCGGAGAGCGTCTTGCCGGACGCCGGAAGGGCGAGGTTGTAGGCGCGGGCGAGGCGCGTGATCGAGTCGAGCAGGATGACGACGTCGCGGCCGGTCTCGACCTGGCGCTTCGCGATCTCGAGGCACATCTCCGCGACGCGGGTGTGATTCTCGGTCGGCTCGTCGAACGTGGACGAGTAGATCTCGCCGTCGACGCTGCGCTGCATGTCGGTGACCTCCTCCGGGCGCTCGCCGATGAGCGCGACCATGAGGAGAGCCTCGGGGCTGTTCTGCGTGATGCCCGCGGCGATGTGCTTGAGGACCGTGGTCTTCCCGGCCTTCGCCGGCGACAGGATGAGGCCGCGCTGGCCCTTGCCGACCGGGGCGATGAGGTTGATGAGTCGCTGCGTCAGGTTCTTCTGGTCGGTCTCCAGGTCGAACATCTCGTCGGGGAAGACCGGCACCAGCGAGTCGAAGTGTGGACGCCGCTTGGCGACCTCGGGCTCGACGCCGTTCACCGTGTCGACGCGCAGGAGCCCCCAGTACTTCTCCTGGTCCTTGGGCGGGCGGGTCTGGCCGGCCACGCGGTCACCGGTCCGCAGGCCGAAACGCCGCACCTGCGTCGAGCTGACGTAGATGTCCTCGTTCGACGGCATCACGCCGCGCACGCGGAGGAAGCCGAAGCCCTCCTCGACGAGCTCGAGGATTCCCTCGGCGACGCCGGGCTGGCCACCGTTGCGCTCGCGCGGGTGCGCGGGCGAGAGCGGCACCACGTCGAGCAGCTTCAGGATGAGGTCGGACTGCTCCAGCTCCTCGTGGCCCTCGATGTCATGCTCGGCGGCAAGCTCACGCAGCTCCTCGATCGGCTTCGCCTGCAGGTCAGCGAGGTTGAGCCCCTGGTCCTCATCGGCGTCGCTCGCGAACGGCCCGGAGTAGATGGACGAGTAGCCGCCCGGCGCGTAGTCGTTGCGTCGTCGCGGCATGAAGCCGCGCTGCGGGGGGCGGCCTCGATTGGCGTTGTCCGGGCGTCGGCGGGAGCGGCGGCGCTGCTGCTGGGGGCGTGCCTCGTCGTTCATCGACGATCCGCCTGGGGGGTGTGCGTCATTGAAGGGGTGACCTCGGTGAGGATGCGGATCCACCGCGCGCCGGTCACGTCGTGAGCCGGCAGCCGGGCGTGCGTGCGGTCACGTTCAGACCTTGCGGGTCCCGGCACGGGTGGTGATGTTGGGCCCGCCGTAGCCGCTCATCTCGCCGATGAGTCGCGTCCGGATTTGACGCAGGACGGGTCTCCAGTCCAGGACATCATACCCGAGACGCGCAAGCGCGTCCTCGACGTTCGGCGCCGCGCTGAACGTCGCCACGAGCTCGGCGGCCTCCGTGGCGCGCCACCACGCAGGCCCGAATCGGCTCTCGAGCACCTCCGCCAGCGTCGCCGCGAGCATGAGGACCCGCAGCCGGCGAGCACTTGCCATCGGCGACGGGATGTCGCGCAGGTACGCGGCGGCCGGCACCTCGACGCCGGTCGTGTGCCCGACGATCCCGGAGTAGTAGGCGCGCAGCAGCGCCGGGTCGTCCTCGCGATAGAGGCGCAGCTCGTAGTGCAGGACGGCGAGCGCGCGCCTGAAACGCCAGAGCCGGACGAAGGCGATGAAGTCGGCGAGCGGCGCCACTTCGGCCGCGGTGACCCCGAGCTCCGTCTCAAGCCAATGGGGATCGCCCGGTAGGGCGGCGTACGCCTCGCTCACGGCGGCCGAGACGACCGAGTCCGTCTCGGACCGGGCCCCGTACAGGAGCCGCTCGGCCGAACGCCAGCCGTCGAGCTCGAGCGTCGCTGTCGCGGAGCGACCGGCCGCGGCGACGGCGCGTCGGGTCTCGCGCTCGCCGAACCAGTGGCTCCAGCCCACGCCCCGCGTGACGTACCACAGGTCGGCGATGGTTCCGTCGCCCTGCTCGATGTCCACGAGCGCGAGGTACCGGCGCAGCGCGGCGAAATAGGGCGTCTCGGTGTGCACGCTGAAGCGCTCGAGGTCGACCGCGAGCGCCCGAGGGTCGACGCCCGGCCTCCCCCGCCGCCGCCTCCACCACGTCGGACGATCCCGCCGCCCCGGCGAGTGCCCGCCAGCGCTCGCGACGCTCCTCGTAGAGGGGGTTGAGCGCCTCGACCGCCTGGACGTACCCGTACAGGTAGAGATCGCGTTCCTCGCGGTTCGAGATGGCGGCGATCCGCTCCGGGACCTCGTCGAAGGGAACGTGCTCGCCCCGCCAGATCACGACGGTCGACGCCTCCGCGCGCGCGATCGCGGCGTCGAGCTCCGGCGTCTCTCGAGCCCGGACGCGACGATGCCGCGCTGGGCGGCGCGCGGACTCATCCCTTCGTCTCGATCCGGAGGGCCGGTCGCTCGTCCGCCGCTGGAGCGGTCGCCGTTGAAGCGGCCGCTGTGCGCCGACCCCGCTGCGGCTTCGTGACGACGCCGCGCGACGCCGCGCCGACGAAGTCACGGAACAGCGGATGCGGCCGGTTCGGCCGGCTCTTGAGCTCCGGATGCGCCTGGGTGGCCACGAACCAGGGATGGTCGCGGAGCTCGACGTACTCGACGAGCCTCCCGTCGGGTGACACGCCGCTGAACGACATGCCCGCGGCTGAGAGCGGCTCGCGGTACGCGTTGTTCACCTCGAAGCGATGGCGATGGCGCTCGTACGCGATCTCGGCCCCGTACGCCTCGCGCACTCGGGAACCCTCCTCGAGGCGCGCCGGGTAGAGGCCAAGGCGCATGGTGCCGCCCTTGTCGGTCACATCGGCCTGGTCGGGCATGAGATCGATGACCGGATGCTCGGTGAACACGTTGAACTCGCTGGAGTTGGCATCCTCGGTGCCCAGTGCCTCGCGCGCGAACTCGATCACCGCGCACTGCAGCCCCAGGCACAGACCGAGGAACGGCACCTGGTTGCGTCGCGCCCATCGAATCGCCCGGATCTTGCCCTCGACACCCCGGTAGCCGAATCCGCCCGGAACGAGGAGGCCGGCCACGCCGTCGAGCTCCTGCGCCACCTGGTCGGGGTCCACGCGCTCGAGGTGCTCGGACCTGATCCAGCGCACCTTGACCTCGACGTTGTGATGCAGCGCCGCGTGCTTGAGCGCCTCGGTGACGCTGATGTACGCGTCGGGCAGCTCGGTGTATTTGCCGACGACCGCGATCTCCACCTCGGGGCGCGGCGCGCGGATGCGGGTCACGAGCTCCTGCCAGTCGGCGAGGTCCGGCTCGCCCCCGGGCAGCTCGAGCTCACGGGTGATGAGCTTGCCCGAGGCCGGCGCGCTCGAGCTGGATCGGCACCTCGTAGATGCTCCGCGCCGTGCGGAGCGGGATCACCGCGTGGACGTCGACGTCGGTGAAGAGCGACACCTTGTCGAGGATCTCGTCGTCGATCGGCTCGTCGCTGCGCAGGATGATGATGTCGGGCTGGATACCGATGCCGCGAAGCGTGCTCACCGAGTGCTGCGTCGGCTTGGTCTTCAGCTCGCCGGTGGCGCCGATCGAGGGCAGCCACGTCACGTGGACGTAGAGCACGTTCTTTCGCCCGACGTCCTTGCGCATCTGCCGGATCGCCTCGAGGAACGGCAGCGACTCGATGTCGCCGACGGTCCCGCCGACCTCCACGATGACGACGCCATGGGCCGCGAGGCCGCTCGTCGCCACGCTCCCGGTGCCCTCGCGCGCGACGCGGGCGATGCGCTCCTTGATCTCGTTGGTGATGTGCGGGATGACCTGCACCGTGCCGCCCAGGTAGTCGCCCCGGCGCTCCTTCGCGATCACGCTCTGGTAGATGCGCCCGGTGGTGACGTTACTCGCCTGGGACAGGTTCTCGTCGATGAACCGCTCGTAGTGGCCGAGGTCGAGGTCCGTCTCCGCGCCGTCGTCGGTGACGAAGACCTCGCCGTGCTGGTACGGCGACATCGTGCCGGGATCGATGTTGATGTACGGGTCGAGCTTCAGGATGCTGACCGGGACGCCGCGTGCCTTCAGGATGCGGCCGATGCTCGCGGCGGTGATGCCCTTGCCGAGCGAGCTCGTGACGCCTCCGGTCACGAAGACATACTTCGGCACAGTTACCTCGGCTGGTGGCTGGAGCGCCGGCCCCGCGGTGCGCGCACGCGAGTAGGAACGCCTTGGTCTACTCGGGGATTGATCATACCTCAGCCGGCCGCCGTGGGAGTCCGTTTAGCATGCGCGACGTGGTCGGCATCGTCCGGGTCGTGCACCCGGCACCCACCGCGGCGGTCGTCGCGCTCAGCATGGCGCTCGGCTCGATCCTCGCCGCGCAGGCCGGGCTCCCACCGCTCGGGGCACGCACGTGGCTCACCACGCTCGCCGTCCTGGGCTCCCAGGTCGTGACCGGCGCGGTGAACGACTGGGCCGATCGCGAGCGCGACGCGATCGCGCAGCCGCACAAGCCGATCCCGTCCGGCCAGCTGACTCCCCGGGGTGCGCTCGGCGTGGCGGCCGGGGGTGCGGCGCTCCTCGTCGTGGCATCCGCGGCGCTCGGCCTCCTCCCGCTCGTGCTGGGGCTCGCGGCGACGGCGTCCGCGGTCGCCTACAGCCTGTGGCTGTCGGGCACGAGCCTCTCGGTGCTCCCCTATCTCGTGAGCTTCGGCATCCTGCCGCTATGGGTCGCGGCAGGGATCGGCGTCCCCCTCGAGCGCGTGTTCGCGGCGCCGCTGCTCGTCGCGCCCTTCGCGGCAGCCGCGCATCTCGCGAACGCGCTGCGCGACTTCGACGCCGATGCCTCGCTGGGGCGCCACAATCTTGCACAGGCGCTCGGCCGCCGGATCGCCCTCGTCACGGCCTGGCTCCTGGCGATGGGAGTCGGGCTCGGGGTGGGAGCCGTGCTGCTGGCGAGGGGCGACCTCGATCCCGTCGCGGGGCTGCTGGGCGTCATCGGCCTCGCGGCGGTCGCGCAGGGAGCGGCCGGACCGAGGCGCCTGTGGATCGGGATGCTGGTCGCCGCCGTGTGCTGGACGGCGGCCTGGGCCCTCGCGAGCGGATAGCGAAGACGGACGCCTCTCGGCGCCCGTCAGTCAGCGTTCTCGATGCCGCGTTGTGACGTCAGATCGCGTCGTCGAGCTCCATCTCGTCGTCATCGGTCTCTTCGGTGAGCTTCAGCCAGACGAAGAGCCCCGCCAGGATGGTGAGCGGGATCACGATCAGGGCGGCCAGGAGCGCCCCGATGCTGATGGCAAGAACCTTGAGCGCCTTCATGAGATCTCCCCTTTGGTGTTGCGTGCGCCCGCGCAGCGCTATCGGCGCGGCGGCTACTGCTGCGCCTTCTCGATCATAGCCAACATCTCCTCGCGGGTGAATTCCGCGAGTGCTGTGGCCTCCGGCGTGGCCCGTCGTCCCGAACAGCCGGACGACGAACGAACCCTCCTGCTCGAAGAAGAAGACGTCGTGCGGGCGCTGGGAGTCGAGGTATGAGCCGATGACCCGCAGCGCCAGCTCGTAGTAGTTGGTGAACTCCTTGTCAGGGCCCTTTTCGCCCTCGCCGCGGCTCTCGAATCCGCCCTCCATCAGCTCCGCGACCTTCTCGTCGCTGAGCTCGTAGTTCCGCTTGCCCGAGGGAGCCCATGCTGTCCGCCGCGGCGCCGCTGTCCATGTATCGCAGGCCCTGCAGCAGGAATCCCCCGTCTCGCTCGAAGAAGAAGCAGGTCCTTCAGGCCCTCCCGGTCGGCGAAGCCGCCGATCGAGCGCAGGACCTCTTCCCAGTCCTGCCGCGGACTACCCTCGTAGATGCGCACGGGTCGGCCTCCGATCCATGTTCGGCCCCCGCGTGCAGGATACGCCTCAGGCCAATGCCGACGCGATATGACCCGCGGTCTCGGGCGTTCCGGACGATCAGCGCCACGTTCACGCCGAGCGTGCGGCCACCGGACGCGGCGGAGAGCGAGGCGAGCAGGTGCGGGGTTACCGCGCCGCCGCGGATGCCACGCTCATCGGCATCCGCGAGGGCATCGCGGATCCAGCCCTCGACCTCGGCCGCCTCAAGCGCGAGATCCTCGGGTGGCGGCTGCACGATGAGGATCCCGCCCGCTCCCGGGACGGACCGATGCGCCGCGATGGCGCGGCCCGCGGCCTCCGGCGTGTCGACCCGGTGCGCGAGACGGAGGCCGGACGCGACGCTGTAGAACGCCGGCAGCTCGTCGACGCCGTAGCCGATGACGGGAATTCGCCTCGTCTCCAGCAGCTCGAGCGTGGCCGGCAGGTCGAGGATCGACTTCGCGCCGGAGCACACGACCGCCACCGGCGTGGCCGCCAGCTCGTCGATGTCGCTCGAGACGTCGAACGTCCGCCCCGCGTCGCGATGGACGCCGCCGATGCCGCCGGTGGCCATCACGGCGATTCCGGCGACGTGCGCCGCGCGAAGCGTCGCGCTGACGGTGGTCGAGGCGAGGCCGCCTGCTGCGAGCAGCGGCCCGATGTCCCGGGACGCCGCCTTGGCGATCAGCCGCTCCGGATCCGCGAGGCGCGCCGAGGAGCGCGGCGTCCGCGCCCACGACCAGCCTGCCATCCTCGATGGCGGTCGTCGCGGGCACCGCGCCCGCCTCGCGCACGGCCGCCTCGGCGCCCCTCGCCGTGTCGAGGTTGTGCGGGACCGGGCAGCCCCTGCGCGATGAGGCTCGACTCGAGCGCGACGACGGGGCGCCCCGGCCTCGAGCGCGTCGCGCACCTCGTCGGACAGGACGAGCCACTCCGGCCTCACCTGGACGCCACGCCGCGCTCACCGGCGACCAGGCCCTGCGCGCCGCGCGACGCGCACGACCTCGCTCGCCGTCGTCAGTGCGCCGGAGATCGCGGCGCGCAGCACCGTCCACGTCCGGCGGCCACGCCTCACCGAGCCCGGCGATGACCGAGGCGGCGAAGGCGTCGCCCGGCACCGGTCGTGTCGACGGTACCCGCCGCAGCCGATCGCGGGGACGACCGTGACCCGCAGGCCGTCGCCGGCCGCCGACGCTCCCCGCGGGCCGGTGACGATGACGACCGCACCGAGGTCGGGCGCCAGCGCGCCGGCCAGCGCCTCGACGTCGTCACTGCCGTGGGCGCGAGCTCCCTCGCCTCGTCGGCGTTGAGGATCACGAGGTCGGCACGCGCCGCTGTCGCCGCCGCCCGCCAGTCATCGAGCCGACCATCCGGCAGCGCGCACCCGAGGACGGCCCGCCGGACCGGCAGCGCGGCGCAGCGGCCGGCGAAGCCGATGGCGCCATCCTCGAGCAGCGCGTAGCCCGAGATGACGAGCCACTCGGCGCCATCGGCCAGACGTGGAAGGTCGAGGCTCGGAGAGGAACGGCGACCCGCTGGCTCAGCATGCTCCGCTCGCCCCCCGGCCCGAGGAGGACGGCCACCGCCCCGGTGGCCGGCGAGGAGCTCGGCGTCCACGGCGCACGCCCTCGGCGTCGCAGCGCCTCGCGAAGCAGCCGCCCCGCGGCGTCGTCGCCGAGCGCGCATCCGAGCCGCGCGTCGGCTCCGCGGCGAGCGAGACGCACGGCGACGTTCGCCCCCTGGCCGCCGGGACCGACGCGGACGGTCGGCGGGCACGTCGCCGCCGGGACGCATCGGCTCCGCGGGCTCGAGCGTCACGTCGAGGAGCGCGTCTCCGACGACAGCGACCACGAGCGGCATCGCGCTCAGAGCGGCCGGCGCGAGGAAAAGCCCTCGCGGGTGGTGTGCCACCAGCCGACGTCGGGATCCTCGAGGCGCCAGCAGAGCCAGGCGCGCTCACCCTCTCGCGTCGGTCGGGATGTCGATCAGGCCGGCGTCGAGGTCGCGCAGGACGACGCCGAGCGAGTCGAGGTGGCCGATCAGCGCCTGGAGCGCCCCCTCGTCTTCCGCCCGTCGCGCCACCGACAGCTGCAGCAGCGTGGCCCGGATCGTCGGCAGCAGGTCACGGGCCTCTTCGACGCTGTACGTGATCCCGCTCGCCATCAGGCCGCGATGGTAGTGCTAGCATCCGCGCCGGACGAGCCTGCTCCGCATCGCGACGGCGCCCGTCCAACGCCGGAGGTGACGCGACAGCGCCATGACCGACGAATCCCGCGCACCGCGCGGCATCAACGACGAGGCCCCCGCCGAGGGCGACCCGTACACCACCTACGACGACTTCAACCTGCCCTCGTACGTCGGCCTGCCGAGCTTCCAGAAGCTGCCGTGGGTGACCGATGCGGACGAGCTCGCTGCGGCGCCGTCCCGACGTGGCGATCGTCGGCGCGCCGTTCGACGATGCCGTCAGCCACCGGCCCGGCGCGCGCTTCGGACCGCGCGCCATCCGGCAGGCGAGCTACCACTCCGGTGACATCAACTCGCTCCAGCTGGGCATCGAGCCCTACGCCTGGCTCGACGTCGTCGACGCGGGAGACGCCCCGGTCACGCCGATGAACGTCGAGCGCAGCCACGCGGTCATCCGCCGCAAGGTGCTCGAGGTGGCGCGCAGCGGCGCCGTGCCGATCGTGCTCGGCGGCGATCACTCCATCACGTATCCCTCGGCCTCCGCGGTGGCGCGAGGCGGTCGCCCCGCGCACGGCTCGGCGTCGTCCACTTCGACGCGCACGCCGACGCGGCGAACACGACCTGGGGGCACCTGCACAGCCACGGCACGCCGATGCGGCGGCTCATCGAGTCCGGCGCGGTCGCCGGCAGGAACTTCGTGCAGGTCGGCCTGCGCGGCTACTGGCCGAACCCCGAGACGCTTCGAGTGGATGCGCGCGCAGGAGATGCGCTGGCACCTGATGACCGAGATCGAGGAGCGCGGCGCGGAGGCCGTGGTGGCCGAGGCCATCGAGCAGGCGCTCGACGGCCCCGAGGTGATCTACCTGTCCGTGGACGTCGACGTCATCGACCCGGGGATGGCGCCGGGCACCGGCACCCCGGAGCCCGGCGGGATGCTCACCCGGGAGCTCCTGCGCGCCGTTCGCGCAGGTCGCCGGACGCGTCGAGCTCGTCGGCCATGGACGTCGTCGAGGTCGCTCCCGCCGTACGACCACGCCGAGGTGACCGCGATGGCCGCGCATCGGTGCGTGCTCGAGGCGATCAGTGCCCTCGCCGTCGCGCCGCCGCGACGCTGGTGGAGCACCACGAAACCGGCCGGTCACGTCCTCGGATCCGGGGCGCGGCTAGGCGCGCTCGCGCCGCTCGTCTTCCTTGCGGAGCTCGATCCGCGCGACGGGCTCGCCGTTGCGGAGCGCCGTGAGCGTGTACTGGCCGTCGGGAATGTCCGATACCGGGATGGTGGAGTAGTAGTAGCCGCGTCCGCTGCCCTGAAGCGCGTACTGCGCCGCCCTCGATCGGTCCCGTCGGTCCGTCGAAGATCACGTTCATCACGTCGCCGCGCCTCGCGTTGTCGAACAGCACGAGCGCCACGAACGTGTCGTCTCGGTCACGCAGGCGCCGGATCTCGTCGTTGCACTCGGCGCCGGAGATCGACTCGCACGCCAGCACCCGCGCCGTGAACTCCTCCTCCGGAGGGATCGGAGTCGGGGCCGGCGTCTCAGCCGGCGTCGCGGTGAGCGTGGCCGCGGGCACGGGCGAGGCGGTGGCTGAAGGCGTGGGTGTGGGGGCTGGCGTCACGACGCCACCGCCGGGCTCGCCCACCACGACGCTCGGGCTCGGGCCGAGCGACGCCGAATCGGCATCGGCTCGCTGGAGGAAGAGGTAGCCCGCGAGGAGCATGAGCCCCACGCCGAGGGCGATGGGGAGGCGGAGCCGGTCGAAGGTCTCGCTCGACATGATGGTGGTTCCTGCACGGGCGGGGCCACGGCCCCGGGGGCCCCTCAGGAAACGACGAAGCTCGTCTCTCCCGCGGGCTCACCGTTACGTGTCACGTTCACCTCGTAGGTTCCCTCCGGGAGTCCGCTGAAGGGGAAGTACGTCCAACCACCGGGGCAGGTCGGCGAGCAGCCGATGCGCCCCAGCGGGATGGTGCCGGTGCCGACCGACGAGCCGTCCGCCCGGAGGAGCTCGGCGCTGATCACGTCGTCCTCGGTCCCCTTCGTGAACCCGACCCAGATGTCGACCGTTCCGCCGTTCGTCGGAGCCGTTCGAGCCGCAGCCGTCGACATCGGCGCTTCCGGGCAGGCAGGGCTGGGCCTCCGCCGTGAACCCGTCGGGGAAGACGATGAGGTCGCCGCTGGCGCGCGGCGTCCCCTGCGGCTCATCCGACGGAGTCTCCGCAGGCGTCGCGGCTTCGGTGGCCTCCGCGGCCGCGCTGATGGTCGGTGAGGGGCTGGTGTCGATCGCGCCGGTCTGCGGGTCGCCGCCGAAGACCCCCGCCAGGATCGCCCCGCCCAGCAGCGCGAGGACGCCGAGCGCCAGGAAGCCGAGGATGGCGATCGCGCCGGCACCGGCGGACCGACGCTCGCGCGGCTCCTCGTCCCACTCTTCGTAGTCCTCCACGTACGCCGGCTCGTCGTACTCGCCGAGGTCGCCGTCGCCGTCCGCCCCGCGGTAATCCTCGACCGGGGCGAGATAGGGCGTCGGACGCCCGGCGGCCACCGGCTCCGCGTCGCGGCCTCGGAGCGGTCCAGTCGTCGCGCTCCCGCGTCAGGTCGGGGCGCTCGTACGGCTCGCGAGTGGCGGGCGCGAACGGCTCGGCCGCCACCGCGGCGGCCGGACGGTATGGCGGCGGGGGCGCCTCGGGCAGCAGGTCGGGCCGAGGGGCGTCTTCGGCGCCCGATCGTCGTGCGGCTCGGTCCTCGGGCTCCGGCTGGAAGCGCTGGTAGCCGCCACTGTCTTCGCCTGGCGCCCCACCTCGGCGGTACGGCTCGCTGCCCGAGCGTCGGGCGCGAATCCGCTCCTGCAGCTCGTCGCGATCGAGGCCTCGCGGCCGGATGCGCGCGTCCGCGGGAATCGCGGAGCCGCACTGCGTGCAGAACGCGGCAGGCGGCGTCGAACGGTGACAGGTCGGGCAGCGGATCTCGCCCGGCTTGGGGGTGGCCATTGCCGCGCATTGTGCCTGCCCGCGTCCCACGGTGCACGCGGGCACCGTGGGATCGGTTCGCGGCCGCTGGACCGGATCAACCTGGCCGGCACGCGCGCGAGCGTTCAGCCCTCGTCGGCAAGCGCGGCGGCAACCGCCGGCGAGATGGCATCGGCCCAGAAACCGTAGCCGAGCGGCGAGGGGTGGAAGCCGTCTGGGCTGGAGGCCTCCGGCACCCCCGCGAAACGCGGGCTGGCGTCGGCCGCGAGGTCGACGAAGCGTGCCCCGGGGGTGGCATCGACCGCGGCCCGCTGCTCGCCGCGCAGGATGCCCGCGTAGCGGTCGACCATGGTGCGCAGCGGTTCGGGAATGACCTCGGAGCCACTGAACCGGGGCGTTCCCGCGAGCACGACCGGCACGCCGAGCGAGGTCGCTCGCTCCAGCATATCCACTGTCTGACGGCGCAGGGCGGGCCATGGGGTGGCGTGGGTCGCATCGTTGGATCCGATCACGAGCACCAGCACGTCGAAGGCGGAGCCGACCCGCGGGAGCTGCTCCGATGTGAGCGTCGCGGTCCGTGCCCCGGAGTCCCCGAAGCCCGTCACGTGCACCGGTCGTCCCGTCGCGTCGGCCACTCGTCGGGCGATGAGGAACGGCAACGACTCCGCCTCAGTCGGAGATCCAACGCCCGCGACCGTCGAGTCGCCGAGGACGGCCAGCCGCACCACCGGAAGGGTCGACGCACCTGTGCGCGGCTCCACCCGCGCATCCACCACGTAGCCCGGATCGGAGGGCAGGAATTCGCGGCGACCCAGGAGCACGAGCTCCACGGCGACGACCACGGCGACCGCCACGACGGCCAGCGCCCCGGCGATTGCCAGGCGGCGAATCACGCTCCGGCCCTCTTCCACTCGCTGCCGTCTGCGAAACGCTCCCGCTTCCAGATCGGAAGGCGCGACTTGATCTCCTCGATCACGAACCGATTCGCCTCGTACGCCTCGCCCCGATGCGGTGCAGCGGTCACGATCGCCACGGCCGCCTCCCCGAGCGGCACCACGCCGTGGCGGTGCGCAACGGCAACCGAGGCGCCCCAGCGGGCCTCCGCCTCGGACGCGACCTGCTCGAGGACCGCCGTCGCGAGCTCCGGGTACACCTCGTACTCCAGCTCGACCACCTCTCGGCCGTCGTCGGACCGATCGCGCGCGCGGCCGACGAAGGTGACGACTGCCCCATGCCCGCTCTCCGGCTGCGGACGCCTCGAGCGCGGCCACGTCGATCGGCCCCTCGGTGAGGACGGTCGTCGCGCCACCGCTCACCGGCGGGAGGAAGGCGACCTCGTCGCCCTCGGCGAGCGGAGCGTCCCAGTCCGCGTACGCCCCGTTCCGCGCGGCGCGGCGTGAAAGGCCGGTGTGGCTCGAGCGCGGGGTGATGCGCCGCGAGCGCCGTCCACGCGTCCTCGACTCGGGCGCCATCGGCGAGCTCGACCTCCCCGCGGTCGATCGCGAGCTCGCGCAGCGACGCGAAGCAACGGACGCGCACCCGCATCGGCTTCGAGGTCAGACCGGGACGCCGGTCAGGTAGCTGATGCTGGCCCCCGCGATGGAGCCCGCCATCACCAGCGCCAGGCCGATGTAGAGGAGGCCGGTCGAGGCCTGGAGCGAGGCCGCCCGGGAGGCGAGCAGCGCGAGCACGGTGACGACGATCGGGAGCAGGACGCCCGCCGCGAGGCGCAGCCAGGTGAGCCAGCCGATGCCCTCGCGCAGCGCGTCGGTGCCGACCGCCAGCAGCGCGACGGCGAACGCCAGCCCCTGGAGGAGGAGCGACGCGAAGAGCAGCCACATCATCCGGCGCAGCGGTGCCGGCGATAGGCGCGGCGTGACGAGGTACCAGTGGCCGAGGAGCATCGCCGCGTTCACCGCCCCGAGGGCGAGGGCCGCGATCACCACCTGGCCGGCGAACAGCGGCGCGCTCCGTGTCCCGCCGGCCCACGCGAGCACCACGAGCGCCGCCAGGCCGACGAGCCCCGAGCCGATCGCGATCCCCGCCCGCGGCCACCTGGCGAGTGATGCGGCGAGGTACAGGCCGGACCCGGCGGCGAAGGCGAAGACGAGCGGGCGCCGCAGCGCCGACGTCGAGCCGGCCTCGACGCCGGGCGGCAACGCGAGCTCGCTGGCGACGAGGATCGCGGCCAGCACGACGACCAGCCACGCCATGAACAGCCGATAGCCGCGGGTGGTGCCGCCGGCGGCCTCCGTGAGCCCCACGACGAGCAGCGTGCCGGCCGAGAGGGCCGCCCAGAAGATCCAGTTGACGAATGGCAGGGCGTCGATGGACATCGCGGAGCTAGGCGGCGCCTCGCTCGCGGGCCAGGCTCCCCGTCAGGCCGATCTCGACCCATCCATCGTTCACGCGCACGCCGAACGTCTCGACCGGATCCACGGCCGGCGGGATCGCTGCGGCGCCGGTCCGCACGTCGAAACAGCCGCCGTGCCAGGCGCACACGAGCAGCCCGTCGCGCGGGTCGAACCCGGCCTCGCTGAGGGGGAAGTCCTTGTGCGAGCAGTTGTTCTGGACCGCGAAGAACTCGCCGGCGTGACGGACGAGGACCACCGGAGTGCCGTCGATCTCCACCGGGATGAGCTCACCGTCGCGCAGCTCGTCGGCTCGCAGCACGCGAACGAAGGGGACGGAGCCGATGGCGTCCACGGGCTTCAGGAGCCGCGCGCGAAGACGAGAAGTCGCGGCTCGGTCATGTCCTCGATGCTCGACCGGAGCCCCTCGCGGCCGAGGCCGGAGTCCTTGACGCCGCCGTAGGGCATCGGATCGGTGCGCCAGGTCGGCACGTCGTTGACGATGATGCCGCCAACCTCGAGCTCGTCGTGCGCCGCCAGCGTGTGCTCGAGCGACGAGGTGAAGACGCCGCACTGGAGCCCGAAGCGCGAGTCGTTGATCTCGCGCAGCGCATCGGCGAAGGAGTCCACCGGGAAGAGGTTCACCACCGGCGCGAAGGCCTCCTCGGCGCAGATCGCCGCGTCGCGCGGAACGTCCACCAGCACGGTCGGACCGAACCAGCGGCCCTTCGGCTCGCCGCGCACCAGCGCCCTCGCCCCGCCGGCGATCGCCTCGCTCACCCAGCCCTCGGTGCGCTCGACGGCCGCCTCGTCGAGCATCGGCCCGAGATCGGTCTCCGGATCGAGCGGATCGCCGACGCGGACCCTGGAGACCCGCTCGACGAAGCGCCGCTCGAACTCCGCGTAGATCTCGCGCACGACGTAGATGCGCTGGACGCTGATGCACACCTGCCCGGCGTAGGCGAAGGCGCCGTACACGAGCCGATCGACCGCCCAGTCGAGATCGGCGGTCTCGTCGACGATGGCGCCGGCGTTGCCCCCGAGCTCGAGGACGACCTTCTTCTTGCCGGCCTCGGCCTTCATCTTCCAGCCGATGGAGGGCGACCCGGTGAAGCTCAGCAGCTTGAACCGGTCGTCGGACACCATCCGGTCGCCGGTCGGCCGATCCATCGGCAGGATGCTCACCGCGCCCTTCGGCAGGTCGGTCTCGTCGATGTAGCGCGCGATCCGCAGCATGATCAGCGGGTCCTTCGACGGCGGCTTGAGCACGATGCTGCAGCCGGCCGCGATCGCGGGCGCGACCTTGTGCGCGGCGAGGTTGAGCGGGAAGTTGAACGGGCTGATCCCGGCGACCGGACCGATGGCGTAGCGTCGGACGATCCCGTGCCGGCCGCGGTTCGCGGCCGACCAGTCGAGCGGCAGCCACTCGCCGTTGATGCGCAGCGCCTCCTCGGCGGCCGTCCGGAACGTGAGCGCGCCGCGCGTCACCTCGACGCGGGCGTCGCGGATCGGCTTGCCCGACTCCTGGCTCAGCAGCGTGGCGAGCTCGTCCACGTCGCGCTCGATGCAGGCGGCGACGTGAGCCAGCGCGTCGCGCCGCTCGTAGCTGGCGAGGCGCCGAGTCGACTCGAATGCCTCGACGGCGGCGACGGTCGCCCGCTCGAGCTCGGCGGGTCCCGCCTGGAACGTCGTGCCCACCAGCTCCCCGGTCGCGGGATTGGTGACGTCGAGCGGCGTGCCCGCCTCCTCGAACCGTCCGGCGACGTAGATCGGGACCGAGGGCGCCCTCACCTGGGTGGCCATGCCCGATTCTACGCGGCAAGTTCGTGCCGCTCCCGATAGCATCACCTCGTGACCGCCCGCTCGGCCCTCTCGCGAGTCGCGAGCATCGCCAGTGGCCTCGATCCCGCGCTCGCCGTGCTCGCCTTCATCGGCTTCATCAGCCAGGTGGGCATCTCGGTCATGCTGCCGCTCCTGCCGCTCTTCGCCACCGAGCTCGGGCGCGACGCCATTCGTCCTCGGCCTGCTGACGGCCTCGTTCGCGATCACGAACGCCATCGGCCAGCTCGGCACCGGGTTCCTGGTGGACCGATTCGGCTCGCGCCCGTTCATGAGCGGCGGGCGTCGGTGTCTACGCGGCGATGAACGCGCTCATCGCGACGTCGGCGGCGGCGCCGTGGCTCATCGCCTGGCGGTCGCTGGCGGGGTTCGGCGGCGGGGCGATGATCGTCGCCGAGCGCATCTACGTGACGGAGGTGACGCATCCGGCGCGCCGCGCGTTCGCCAACGGGATCATCTCGGCGGCGCAGTCGGCGGGGACGGTCATGGGCCCGGTGATCGGTGGCCTGGCCGCGTCGATCGGCGGCCTGCGAGCGCCGTTCGTCATCGTGGCGGCCACGAGCGCGATCGCGTTCGTCGGGACCCTGTTCCTGCCCCGGCCGAAGCGCGCGCGAGCTCCACGGCGGCTGGGGCGACGGCCGACGCCGAGCCCGTCGCGTACCGGTCGCTGGCGCTGCTCCTCGTCGCGAACATGGCGATCATGGCGAGCTACGGCGCGTTCATCACCTCGTACGCGCCGATGGCCACCGAGCGCCTTGGCTGGTCCACGCTAGAGGTCGGGATCGCCTTCTCGTTCCTCGGGGCAGGGAGCATCCTGCTCGGCCCGCCCCTCGGCCACGTGGCCGATCGGTACGGGCGCCGACCGGTCGCGGCGCTGTCGACGCTGCCGATCGCGGCGTTCTCGCTCACCCTGATCCTCGGGCTGCCGCAGGCCGCGACCTATGCGCTCGCGGTCCTGGCCGGCGCTGGCCTGACCGGATACAACGCGTCGTGGTTCGCGCTCCTCGCCGACGTCGCGGGCGAGCGGCGGCGCGGCCGCACCTTCGGGATCGTGAGCGGCGTGTCGAACGCGGGGATCGTGGTCGGCGCGCTGGCGGCCGCGCAGCTGTGGGCACGGGTCGACATCGCGGCCGCGCAGGTGTTCGCGATGGTCGCCGTCCTGGCCGCCGGTGCCGCGATCGTCGCGTTCCGCCCGCCCGCGAGCCAGCCCGGCCTCGCCGAGGCCGCCTGAGGCGAGGAGGGGTCGGGGCCGATATCATCGGTCGCTGATGGATCCCCTCTTTCTCGCCCTCGAGGTGGGCGCTGCCCTCTTCTTCGCGCTCGCGGCGTGGCTCGCGCTGCGACGCGGCCGCATGCCGTTCCTGGAGCTCGCCAGCGCGGCCGTCTTCGGGCTGCTGCTGGAGGAGGGCGACCAGCTGATCTTCGGCACCTACGAGTACGCGCCCGGGCTTCGTGCTCGCCATCGACCGGGCGCCGCTCGTCATCGGCCTCACCTGGGCGGTCATCATCGCCGGGGCCATGCGCATCACCGATGCGCTCGGCGTGCGTCGCCGCTGGGCGCCGTTCGTGGACAGCCTGCTGGCGATCATGCTCGACCTCGCGTTCGACGCGATCGCGATCCGCATCGGCCTGTGGACGTGGCGCGACCACGCGACCGGCATCCCGATCTCGTCCGACGCCGCCTGGTTCGGTGTCCCCGCCGGCAACTTCTACGCGTGGCTGTTCGTGACGCTCGGCTTCAGCCTGCTCACCCGCTGGCTCCGCGACCGCGCGCCTCGCGGCTCGTCCATGGAGTGGCTGCAGCTGCTCGTCCCACTCCCCGCCTTCGCGATCCTCCTGCTCAGCCTGGTGCCCGTTCGTGATCCTCCAGCCGCTGATCGATCCGACCCCGGGCGGCGGGATGCTCCTGTTCGCTCATCGACGTTCGCGCGTCTTCCTGGGCGCTGCGGCGTGGGGCGTCTTCGGACCGGACCGCGGCCGCGCGAACGGCGAGTCGACCGCCATCCTCGACCTGCGGCTCGCGTTCCTGACCCGCGCGGCGATCCACCTGTTCTTCCTCGGCGCTCTGCTGGTGTCGGGGCTGGCGCTCGGGCTGCCGGTGCTCCTCGTGGTCGCGCTGGTGCTCCTCGCCGCCGAGATTCCGCTCGCGCTGGCTCGCCACGGCGCGGCTGCGGGGGCCTGGCACCCAGGGCGCCCCTCGCGCGTCGGTCTCGGCCTGGCGGCCCGGCACGGTGTCGAACGCCGATCCCGCCGAGTAGCGCGGAACGGATGTCGGCGGACCTCACCGCGCATCTCGACCTCGAGCGCTGCATCGAGGACATGCGGGCGCTCATCCGCATCCCCTCGGTGAATCCGCCGGGCATGGACGACACCTCGGCGGGGCGTGACACCACCGGCGCCGAGACGGCGGCCGCCGGCTACTGCGCCGAGGTGCTGGCCGGCGACGGGATCGAGGCCGAGGTGGTCGAGCTCACGCCGGGCCGGGGGAGCTGCATCGGTCGCCTGCCGCGCGTCGGGCTCCGGCCACCGAGCCGCCGCTGATCCTGCTGGGCCACATCGACGTCGTGCCGGTGGACGCGGAGTCGTGGAGCCGCGACCCGTTCGGCGCGGAGCTGGTCGACGGCGTCGTGTGGGGCAGGGGCGCCGTCGACATGAAGAACATGGTCGCCATGGAGCTGGCCGTGATGCTCGCGCTGAAGCGCTCCGGCGCGGAGCTGCGCCGCGACGTGATCTTCGTCGCGGCCGCCGACGAGGAGGCCGGTGGCGCGCACGGTGCCCGCGGGCTGGTGGCGCAGCGTCCGGAGCTCTTCGCGGACGCGGACGGACGACCCGCCGCCGCGGCCATCAACGAGGTCGGCGGGTACTCCATCACCCTCGGCGGCCGCCGGTTCTACACCATCCAGGTCGCGGAGAAGGGCATCGTCTGGACCCGGCTGCGCTCGACCGGGCACGCCCGGGGCACGGCTCGATGCCGCACGCCGACAACGCCGCGGTCAAGCTCGCCGCCGCGGTGACGGCCCTGGCGCAGGACCAGGCGCGGCGGCCGGCCCGCGTCCTGCCCGCGGTCGCGGAGTTCCTCGAGGCCCTCGGGCTGGGTGAGGTCGCCCGCCTGGCGGAGGCCGATCCGGCCGCGGCATCGGCGGCGCTCGAGCGCGAGGTGGAGGACCCGGTCATGCGTCGCTCACTCGACGCGATGCTGCGCGACACCGTCACGCCGAACGTGATCCACGCCGGGAAGAAGGTGAACGTCATCCCGGGCGCCGGCGAGGCCGAGGTGGACGTGCGGACGCTGCCCGGCACCGACCACGACGAGCTGATGGCGCACCTGCAGGAGGTCGTCGGCGCGAACGCGACGGTGCAGCCGATCGTGAGCCTGCCGGCGATCGAGTGGCCGGCCGACGCGGAGATCGTCGACCTCATGCACGCGGCGCTGCGGCGCGCGGACCCCGAGGCCACCTCGGTGCCGATGATGATCACCCCCGGCACCGACGCCAAGGCGCTCGCCGTGCTCGGCATCCCGTGCTACGGCTTCGCCCCGCTGCGCATGGAGCCGGACGTCGCCGTTCCTGTCGCTCTTCCACGGCCACGACGAGCGCGTGCCCGTGAGCGCGGTCGCGCTTCGGCCTGCCGGTGCTCGCCGAGGTCGTCGCTCGGTACGTCACGCCGAGGCTGATCGCACCTGGCCCGCCGAGAGGGGGTTCCGCAGCACGAAGGTATACTCGGCGAGGTTATTCACGCACGCTTGAGCCATGTCCCAGGACACCAAAGATGGCGCCGCGCACCCGCGGCGCTCGATCGCATTCGTCTTCCCCGGCCAGGGTTCCCAGTACGTCGGCATGGGCGCCGACCTGGTGGAGCGGTCGCCGGCCGCGGCTGACGCCTTCGCGCGCGCCGACGAGGCGCTCGGCATGCCGCTCTCGCGGCTCATCCTGGAGGGCCCCGCCGATGAGCTGGACCAGACCGTCAACGCGCAGCCCGCGATCCTCGCCACCAGCTTCGCCTACCTCGAGGCCATGAAGGAGGACGCGCGGGAGGCCGGCGTCGAGCTCACCCCACGCGCGATGGCCGGGCACTCGGCCGGGCAGTACGCCGCCGCCGTCGCCGCCGACGCGATCGACTACGCCGACGCGCTGCGCCTCGTGCGGGAGCGCGGCCGGATCATGCAGGAGCGCGGCATCGAGGGCGGCATGGGAGCCATCATCGGGCTCTCCGACGAGCAGGTCGGCGAGATCGTCGACGCCGCGCGCGAGCACGGCGAGATCGGCGTCGCGAACGCGAACGCACCGGGCCAGATCGTCCTGTCCGGCGTCATCCCGGCACTCGTCTTCGCGCTCGAGATGAGCAGGACGGTAGGCGCCCGGAAGGCGGTCCGGCTGACGGTGAGCGTGGCGAGCCACTCCCCGCTCATGCGTCGGGCGCGCGACGAGTTCGGTCGCATCCTGACCCTCGTGCCGTTCCGCGATCCGAACGTGCCGATGCTCGGCAACGTGCACGCCAGCGTGATCAAGACGGCCGAGGCGCTGCGCACCGAGCTCACCGAGCACCTCGTGCACGGCGTGCAGTGGACCGCGACGGTGCGCCGCATGGACGCCGGCGGCGTCACCGACTTCGTCGAGATCGGCCCGGGACGCGTCCTGTCCGGGCTCATCCGACGCATCAGCCCGGAGGCACGCACCCACCCCGTCGACGGCCCGGGCGAGCCCACGTGGCGCGATCTCCTGCGAGCGCCGGAGGGGTGAGTCCCCGCCGAGCGGTCGTGACCGGCCTGGGCGCCGTCACCCCCGTCGGCATCGGCGCCGACGCCAGCTGGGACGCGCTCGTCTCGGGGCAGTCCGGCATCGCCGACATCACGCTGTTCGACGCCACGCCGTTCGACATCGCGCGTGGCGGGCGAGGTGAAGGGGTTCGACGCCGAGGCGTACATGGACGCCAAGGATGTCCGCCGCCACGACCGCAACACGCATTTCGCGGTGGCCGCCACCGGCGAGGCGCTGCGCCACGCCGGGCTGCTCGGCGAGAACGGCCACGTCAACGGCGACGTGAACGCCGACCGCTTCGGGATGGTGTTCGGCACCGGCATCGGCGGCATCGGCATCATGCTCGACGGGCTACAGGACGCTCCTCGAGCGCGGCCCGCGCCGCGTCTCGCCGTTCCTGCTGCCGCACATGCTCCCGGACTCCGCGTCCGGCCAGGTCGCGATCCAGTACGGACTGCGGGGTCCGAACATGGCCGTGGTGAGCGCATGCGCGACCGGCGGGCACGCCATCGGCGAGGCGATGGAGGCGATCGTCCGCGGCCAGGCCGACATCATGCTCGGCGCCGGCACCGAGGCGCCGCTCGTCCCGCTGGCCTTCGCCGGCTTCGGACAGATGCGGGCCCTGGGCACGCCGAAGGACCCCGACACCGGCGAGTACAACCCCGCCATGGCCTCGCGTCCCTTCGACGCCACGCGCGACGGCTTCGTCGTCTCGGAGGGCTCGGCGGTCCTCGTGATCGAGGAGCTCGAGCACGCGCTCGCGCGCGGCGCCACGCCCATCGCGGAGGTCATCGGCTACGGCTCGTCCGCCGATGCGTTCGACATGGCCGCCCCCGCCGAGCGAGGCGAGGGCAACCAGCGAGCCATGCGGGCCGCCCTGGAGCGCGCCGGCATCGGCCCCGAGGCGGTGGACTACATCAACGCGCACGGCACGAGCACGCCGCTCAACGACCGATACGAGACGATGGCCATCCGCGACGTCTTCGGCGAGCACGCCGATCGGCTCGCGGTGAGCAGCACGAAGTCGATGATCGGCCACGCCATGGGGGCCGCCGGCGCGATCGAGGCGTTCGTCTGCGTCAAGACCGTCCAGACCGGCTGCATCGCGCCGACCATCAACTACCGCCACCCCGACCCGGAGCTGACGCTCGACTACGTGCCGAACGAGGCCCGCGCCGCCGACGTGCGCGTGGCGCTCTCGAACTCGATGGGCCTCGGCGGCCACAACAGCAGCGTCATCGTCCGCCGCTTCGAGTCCTAGGGCGGGGATCGGCATGCCCCGAACCCCGCCGCCGCGCGACCCGGCGCGGCGGGCAGTCGTCACCGGGCTCGGCGCCATCACACCGATCGGCAACGACGTGGCGACCTTCTGGAAGAACCTCACCGCGGGCGTCTCCGGCGTGGCCCCGATCTCCGCGTTCGACCCGTCGGACCTCGAGGTCCGCATCGCCGCTGAGGTGAAGGGCTTCGACCCGCGCGACTGGATGGACTTCAAGCAGGCCCGACGCATGAGCCGCTTCTCGCAGCTGGCCGTGGCGGCCGCGCGGCAGGCGATCGACGACTCGGGCCTTCAGATCGGCGATCACAACCGCGACGACATCGCCGTGGTGGTCAACACCGGCGGTGGCGGGCTGCAGGACGTGGCGATCGGCGAGGTGACCTACCGCGAGAGCGGGCCGCAGCGCGTGAGCCCCTTCATGGTGCCGATGCTGTCGCCGTCCATGGCCGCCTGCCAGATCAGCATCCAGAACGACACGCGTGGCCCGGTCATCACCTCGCGTCGCCGCCTGCGCGTCCGGGGTCCAGGCCTTCGTCGAGGCCCAGCGGCTCATCGAGCACGGCGACGTCGACGTCGTCATCGCCGGCGGCACGGAGAGCGCGATCATGCCGATCGCCTTCGCGGCGCTCGGGAACATGCATGCGCTCTCGAAGCGCAACGACGATCCGGAGCGCGCGTCGCGCCCGTTCGACGCGACCCGCGACGGCTTCGTCTTCGGCGAGGCCGCGGGCGTGGTGGTGGTCGAGGCGGCCGAGCACGCCGAGGCGCGCGGCGCCACGATCCTGGCCGAGGTCGCCGGCGGCGCGCTGACCGCCGACGCGTTCCACATCTCGCGCGCCCGAGCCATCCGGCCGCGGCGCCGCCCAGGCCATGGAGCGCGCGATCGCCGACGCGCACGTCGAGCGCGAGCAGGTCCAGTACGTGGCGGCGCACGGGACGAGCACCCCGCTGAACGACGCGACCGAGACGCGCGCCATCCGCGCCGCGTTCGGCGACCACGCCGATCGGCTGGCGGTGAGCAGCAACAAGAGCATGCTCGGCCACACGCTGGGCGCGGCCGGCGCGATGTCGGCGCTCGCGGCGGTCCTCGCCATCCGCGACGGCGCTCATCCCGCCGACCATCAACCTCGAGACGCCCGACCCGGACTGCGACCTCGACTACGTGCCGAACGTCGCGCGGCAGGCTCGCGTCGACGTCGCGATCGTCAACGGCTTCGGGTTCGGCGGCCAGAACGCGGTCGCGGTCTTCTCCCGCTACGGCTGACCTTGGCATGTAACGTTCGAAGTTACGTGGGCGCCGGAGGAATGCCTCGGCTCGCGACGGCGACCTCGGCTCTGTACAGGACATCCGCTGCCGGCCCCGACGTAACTTCAGAAGTTACAAATTGCCGACTACGGATCTCCCTCCACCCACAGCTCCGGCTCGAAGCGCGGTCCGCGGCCGGGCAGCGACGCCACCCAGTCGCGCAGGGCGCTCTCGACGGTGCTGAAGGCGAGCTCGTCCCACGGGATCTCGTCCGGCCCGAAGGCGCGCACCTCGGTCGTCTCGGCCGCCGGCTCCGGACGCCCGCCGACCACGCTCGCCTCGTAGACGATGGTCACCACGCCGACGTGCGGGCGCGAGTAGACGCCGATCAGCCTGCCCACCTCGATCCGCAGCTCGGTCTCCTCCTCGGTCTCGCGACGAGCACCCTCCTGCGCCGCCTCCCCGACCTCGAGGAACCCGCCGGGATAGGTCCACCGGCCGATGCCGGGCTCGATCGCGCGGCGCGCCAGGTAGACGCGCCCGGACTGCACGGGCAGCGTGCCGACCACGATCCGCGGGTTGCGCCACGTGACGTGGCCCTCGGGGCACACGAGGCGCGGGCGATGGTCCTCCTCGAGCGTCCGCTCCTCGACCGGCTGGCCGCAGGCCGGGCAGAAGCGCGGCTCCTCACCGAGCGTCACCGGGTATGTCGTCGGAGGCATCGCGCTGTGGCATCGCGCTCCGATGGTACGGCGCGATCGGCCTCGGCGGCGCCGTCGGTACAATCGCGGGCCATGACCGCTCCAGCGCCGCAGATGCGCCTGCACAACTCGCTCACGCGGCGGACGGAGCCGTTCGAGCCGATCACGCCCGGGCTCGTGACGATCTACACCTGCGGCAGCACCGTCTACCGCTACGCCCACATCGGGAACCTGCGCACGTACCTGTTCGGCGACGTCCTGCGCCGCACGCTCGAGTACCTGCGGCCTGCAGGTGCGGTACGTGAAGAACATCACCGACGTCGGGCACATGACCGATGACACCTTCGGCACCGGCGAGGACCGCATGGTGCTCGCCGCCGAGGTCGAGGGCAAGTCGCCCGAGGAGATCGCCGAGTTCTACACCCAGGCGTGGCTGGACGACGAGCGACTGATCAACATGCCGCGTCGCCGACGTGATGCCGAAGGCGACGGACCACATCCCGGAGATGATCGGCCTCATCCAGACGCTGCTCGCGAAGGGCCTCGCGTACGAGGTCAACGGCAACGTCTACTACAACGTGAGCGAGTTTCCCGACTACGGCCAGCTGTCGGGGCAGCGGCTGGACCGCTGCAGGCTGGGCACCGCGTGGAGGTCGAGAGCGACAAGCGCGACCCGGAGGACTTCGCGCTGTGGAAGGCCGCCGGCCACCATCGGCTCATGAAGTGGCCGTCACCGTGGGGCGACGGCTTTCCCGGGTGGCACATCGAGTGCTCGGCGATGTCGATCAAGTACCTCGGCGAGCGGTTCGACATCCACACCGGCGGCATCGACCTCAAGTTCCCGCACCACGAGGACGAGATCGCGCAGTCGGAGGGCGCGCTCGGCCACCGCGTCGTGAACACGTGGCTGCACGGCGAGTTCCTGACGCTCAAGGACGCGAAGATGGCGAAGTCGGCGGGCAACATCATCCGCGTGAGCGACCTGCCGGCGAAGGGCTTCGACCCGCTCGACTTCCGGCACCTCGCGCTCCAGGCGCAGTACCGCTCGAAGCTCGACTTCACCGAAGAGGCGATGCACGCTGCGCGATCCGGCCTCGCGCGCCTGCGCCGCGCCGCATCCGCCGAGGACGGTCCGGTCGACTTGGCCGCGGAGCCGATGGCGATCTACCGCGCGCGATTCGTCGAGGCGATCTCCGACGACATGGCGATGCCCCGCGCGCTCGCCACGGCCCACGAGGTGGCGGCCGCGGAGGACCTGACCGATCTGCAGCGCCGGGCGCTGCTGCTCGACTTCGACCGCGTGCTGGGCCTGGAGCTGGCACGCGGCGCAGTGGAGGAGGGCCCTCTGCCGGAGGGCGCCGCGGACCTCCTCGAGCGGCGCGAGGCGGCTCGTGCAGGGCGCGACTGGGCGGCCTCGGACGCGCTGCGGGAGGAGCTCGCCGCCATCGGCGTCGAGGTGCGCGACACGCCACAGGGGCAGGTCACGACGACCCGGCGCTAGTCCCGCAGCAGGGTCGCCAGCTCCGCGACAAGCTTGGAGCGCGCCCACATCGGACCCAGGCGGGCGTCGCGCGCGGCGGCGTGCGCCTCGAGGTCGGTGTGCGGGCCGAACAGGATCACGCGCGCGGACGGCGCGGACGCACGCCAGGCCGCCAGCGCATCGGCCCAGTCAGGGGTGCGGGCGGACCAGTCGACGAGCACCAGGTCGGCCGGGGGGTCCGCGGGGAGGTCAGACGGCTCATCGGCGCGAAGCAGCGAGGCCCCGCTCACGGCCGCGGCGGCCTCGATTCGACTGAAGAGCATCAGGTCGCTGACGACCGCGGCCACCCTCACCGGTCGGGCAGCTCTCCGTTCGGGCTCTCGGCGACCGTTGGGTGCGGGGCGAACCCGTTGCCGTTCCCGTTGCCGTTGCCGTTGGCGTTGCCGATCCCGTTGCCGTTGCCGACCTGCTGGTCGATCACGAAGCGCGCGAGGCGCATCGGATACACCCCGATCACCACCGGCGCGTTGACCTCGACCGACAGCTCGACTCCCACCTCGTCACGGCGCCACAGATCCTCGAGCTTGCTCGCCTCGCGCTCGGGAAGGCCGATGTAGGCGGAGGTGCCGTTGCGGCTCACGAGGCTCATCGCGTCAGGCTCCAGGGCGAACCGACGGCGGATGTCCGCGACCGCCACGAAGGGCCGTGAGGTGAGGTACCTACGGAGGCTCGAGGTGCTCGGCCGTTTGCTGGCTGACATGGCGTGCACCCGAGTCTACCCCTGCCGGGGCTCCGGAGTCCGGGCCGCGGTGGACGCCCTCCTACGAGCGCTCCCCGAAGACGCTGCGCAGGACGAAGAGGAGGTTTGCGGGCCGCTCCGCGAGCCGTCGCATGAAGTACGGGTACCACTCCGAGCCGTACGGCACGTAGACACGGAGCCGATACCCCCGCCGCACCAGCCGGCGCTGGAGATCGCGGCGGATGCCGTACAGCATCTGAAACTCGAACCGATCCGAGGGTACGCCGAGCCGCTTCGCCGCGGCCGCGACGCGTTGGATCATCTCCGGATCGTGGGTCGCCACGCCAGGGTATGCGTCGGCCTCCAGCAGGCGGGTGCAGAGCGCGACGAACGCGTCGCCGATGGCCTCTCGATCCTGGTGCGCCACGTCCGGGCTCTCGAGGTAGGCGCCCTTGCAGATGCGCGTCCGCACGCGCTCCGCCGCGAGCGACTCCACGTCCTCCGGCGAGCGCCGCAGGTACGACTGGATCACCGGCCCAACGTCGTGGCCGCTCGGCGCGCAGCCGGCGGACCACCTCCAGCGTGCGGTCGGTGTAGTCGGAGGACTCCATGTCGATTCGGACGAAGACGCCGTGCCGCGCGCCCGCGGCGACTACCGGCTCGAGGACCGCCAGGCACTCGTCGACGCCCAGGTCGAGGCCCATCTGCGTGAGCTTGAGGCTCACGTTGGCGTCGAGACGCTCGGCGGCGATACGCTCGATTGCCTCCACGTACGAGGCTGCTCCCAGATCGGCGGACGCGCGATCGTGGACGCTCTCGCCCAGCACGTCGAGCGTCGCGGTCGCCCCGCCGGCGTTGAGCGTCCGGACGGCGGCCACGGCCTCGTCGAGCGCGGTGCCGGCCACGAAGCGCAGCGGCATGCGCCGCAGGAACGGGATGGCGAGCGCGAGCCGCGCGATCCAGCGCCGGTTGCTGAGCCACAGGAAGAAGGCGCGGAGCGCGCTCGTCAGCATCGTCAGCCGCGCCGGCCATGGCCCCAGCCGCGCGCGCGCTCCACGGCGCGGCGGATGAGCGGCTTCCCCGGCACGGGGCCCGACGTGCCGTCCTCCCCGGGATAGGCGCGCGCCTCCAGGCCGATCGGCCCGGCCCAGT
The DNA here is from genome assembly GCA_963840205.1 of uncultured Chloroflexia bacterium. Taxonomy (GTDB): domain Bacteria; phylum Chloroflexota; class Limnocylindria; order QHBO01; family QHBO01; genus JACDBZ01. Next base: position 125,589 of record CAWIXZ010000005.1, on the reverse strand, counting down.
CCGGGTCGATGTCGACGCCGTCGATCCGGACCGTCGGCGACCCGCGCATCCCGAGCAGCTCCGCGTCGGCGACGGACGCCACCGCGATCATCTGGATCGGCGTCTCGAAGGCGTCCTCGGTGAGCACCTCGACCAGGTTCTGCCGCGCCGTCATCGATGCCGGATCGCCGTCGGCGTAGAGCAGCTCGACCCGCATCGGCCTCAGCTGGTCGCGAAGAAGGCGATGAGCCCGGCGACCGCCAGCACGCCGGCGAGCCCGGCGATGACGAGGCGACGACGCTCGTCGGAGGTCAGCCCCGCGGATGCCGGGCGGCTCGCGGCCGGCGGGCGCGCCCTCCCGCGCCAGGCGAGATAGCGCTCCGTGTTGAGGTCCAGCGCCTGGCGAGAGCGACGGCCCTGGAGCACAGGCCAGCCCACTGCGTACGCCCCCGCGCCGGCGGCGAGGGCCAGCGCGAGCCACACGAGGGGCGTCACTCGGCGCCGCCGGCGGCAGCGACGTCCACGATCCATTCCACCGCGTCCCCCGTCACCCGGCCCGCGGGCAGCTCCTGGTCGCCGGCCCGGATGCGTCGCAGCGCATCGGCCTTGTCCGCCCCGGTCACCACGAAGATCACGTCACGCCCGGCGTTGAGGACCGGGAAGGTCATGGTCATCCGCCACGCCTCGGGCCCCGGCGCCGGCGCCCAGTTCGCCACGACCCAGCGCTGTGTCTCGTCCAGCGCGAGCGAGCCGGGGAACAGGCTGGCGGTATGGCCGTCCGGACCCATGCCCAGCCAGTTGAGGTCGAAGGCCGGCAGGTCGTTGCCGTGGACGCCGAACGCGAGGCGCATCTCGGTCTCGTGGGAGAGCGCCGCGGCGTCGAGATCCTCGGCCTCGGCCGGCATGCGGTGGATGCGGTCGGCGCGGACATCGCGCAGCTGCGAGAGCAGCATGCTGTAGGCGACGCCGAAGTTGGACTCGGGGTGGTCTGGCGGCACCGCGCGCTCGTCGCCCCAGAACCACTCGACGCGGCTCCAGTCAACCGCGTCGCGCCGCGCCGGTTCGAGGAGGAGCGGATACACCTGCTTCGGAGTGCCGCCGCCGGAGAGCGCCACGCGGGCGACGCCGTGCTCGTCGATCGCGCCGGCGACGGTCGCCACGAAGCGGTCGGCCGTGGCCACCGCCACGGCCGCTGGATCCCGAAGGACCGTGAAGCGCGTCACGCCGCCGCCTCGCGCGCCGAGGCGAGCAGGATCGCGGCGGCGCGCAGCGCCGCCTCGTAGAGAGGGTCGACGACGTCCATCGTGAGCTGCGAGCTGAGCAGCTCGGCCTCGGTGGGCGTCTCCATCGAGACACGGCGCAGCAGGGCGGTCATCCCATCGGCGTTCGTGGCGACGATGGCGTCGTCCTCCTCGCGGTCGATGATGAATTGCGCCGCACCGGCCTCGCCGACCGAGGCCAGGCGCACGGACAGCAGCTCACCGGGACGCACCTCGTCGGTCACCACCGGCTGGACGACGAGGTCGACCATCTCGTACCTGCCGTCGAGGCGGAGGCGGAACGCTCCATCGCCGAGGGGCTCGAGGGTGCGGTGCCGCTTCCAGCCCAGCCGGGTCGCGATCCAGCCGGCGTAGAGGAGCGCCTGCGTCATCGGCGCCGACACCCCGGGGACCACCTCGTCGCTGTCCTCGGGATGGGACGCCGGAGGCGCGATGGCGTATCGGATGTGCAGCCGGCTCAGGTTGGGCAGGTAGCGGCGGAAGCGCGGCGCGTCGAAGAACTGCGCGGTCAGCTCATGCCACCAGCGGAGGCGCTCCCAGGCGAGATCGCCGACGCCGCTGCGGCGCCGCACGTTCGCCAGGCGCCGCATGCCGCCGAGCAGGTCGCCGAAGTCCGAGGAGTCGACGATGAGGTGGTCGCCCATCTCGACCAGCTGGTCGAAGACGGGGTCCCCGAAGGGAGGGTCGCCCGGCCACCACACGCTGGTCGGCAGGTCGTGGATCAGGAGCGGCGCGACGACGCCCGACAGGTGCGCCGCCGCATCGCCGCGCACGGTGAGCACCACCTCCTCGTAGCAGACTCGGTCGCCGCCGCCCACCACGTCATTGCAGTGCGTGCTGATACGGGCGTCGATCGGACGAGCGCCGGAGCCCGGCTCCGGAACGAGGATGATCGCCCGCGACGGGTGACGGACCCCCAGGCCCATCAGGGTGTGCACCACGCGGTCGGCCGCGGCATCGTCGACGACCGTCACGATGAGGTTGAGGACCGATGCGCGCGCGTGCGGCATGCCCTTCTCCCCCACCACGGGCTCGGACGGCGTGGCGGCCGCCGATGCGTCCCACAACGACGAGAGGTGCTGGGCGACGGCATGGACGCTCGTGTCGCGCTCCTCCCACATGGGCGTGGTGAGGCTCTCCGCCTCACCGAAGCGCATGAGGCGCCGATGGACCGACTGCTCGTCGGCGGCGGTCGTGCGCGTCATGGCCTGCGCCAGATCCGCCCGTCGCGCTCCAGCAGCTCGTCCGCCGCCGGCGGCCCCCAGCTTCCGGCCGCGTAGAAGTGGAGCGGCCCGCCTTCGCCCGATGCCCACGCCTGGAGGATCGGATCGAGGATCTCCCACGCGCGCTCGACCTCGTCGTCCCGGGTGAAGAGGCTCGGGTCGCCGATCATCGCGTCCAGAAGTAGGGTCTCGTAGGCGTCGGGCGAGTCGACCGCGAAGCTCGCGCCGTAGCGGAAGTCCATGTTCACGCTGCGGATCTGCAGCCCCTGGCCCGGCACCTTCGCGCCGAAGCGCAGGAGGATGCCCTCGTCGGGCTGCACCCTGATGGCGAGGACGTTCGGCTCGACCTGCGAGACGCCTGCGCGGGCGAAGAGCGTGAGCGGCGCGCGCTTGAACTGCACCGCAATCTCGGTGACGCGGCTCGGGAGCGCCTTGCCGGTGCGCAGGTAGAACGGGACGCCCGCCCACCGCCACGAGTCGATGCCCAGCTTGAGGGCCACGAACGTCTCGGTCTCGGAGTCCGGGCGCACCTCGGGCTCGTCGCGGTAGGAGTGGATGCGCTCACCCTCGACCCAGCCGGACACGTACTGGCCGCGAACGGTGTTCGCGGCCACCTCCGCCGGCGTCATCGGCTTCACGGCTCGTAGGACCTTGAGCTTCTCGTCGCGCAGGTCTTCCGCGCGAAACTCGACCGGCGGGTCCATGGCGAACACCGCCATCAGCTGGAGGCCGTGGTTCTGGACGATGTCGCGCAGCCCGCCGGTCTGGTCGTAGAACTCGCCACGCCCCTCCACACCCACCGTCTCGGCGACCGTGATCTGGACCGAATCGATGTAGCGCCGATTCCAGATCGGCTCGAACAGGCCGTTGCCGAAGCGGAAGACGGACATGTTCTGGACCGTCTCCTTGCCGAGGTAGTGATCGATGCGGTAGATCTGCTCCTCGTCGAAGACCTCGGCGAGCTCGCGGTTCAGTGTGCGTGCGCTCTCCAGGTCCCAGCCGAACGGCTTCTCGATGATCACGCGCGTCCAGCCGCGCCTCGACCCCGACTTCCGGCGCTCGCCCGGCGCGGCCAGACCCGCCTGGTCGAGGTGGTTCACGATCTCGGGGTACAGGTTCGGCGGGACCGCGAGGTAGAAGAGGCGGTTTCCGGCCGTGCCGCGGTCGCGATCGATCCGGTCGAGGCGCTTCGCGAGCTCCTTGTACGCGGCCGGGTCGTCGAGGTCCCCGCGGTGGTACTCGATCCCCTTGGCGAACGACTCCCAGATCGCCGGCTTCACGGGCCGATTTCGGCTGTACTTGTTGATGCTCTCGAGCAGGTGCTCGCGGAAGTCCTCGTCGCTCAGCTCGCGGCGCGCGAATCCGACGACCGTGAACTCAGGAGGCAGGAACCCACCGAGGAGCGTGTTGTAGAGGGCCGGCGCGAGCTTCCGATCGGTGAGGTCGCCTGTCGCGCCGCAGATGATCATCGTGCACGGCTCGGCCATGCGCTCGAGGCGCAGTCCCTCGCGCAGCGGGTTCGGGCGCGCCTCCGCGGGCGCGGCCGCGCGGCCACGGCCGCGCCGGCGTTCGCCAGCCTTCTCGGCGTCCGCCGTGCGCGTCGCCATCGGCTACTCGCGCTCCTTGATCGCGTGGCCGCCGAACTCGTTGCGCAGCGCGGCGAGGACCCGATCGGAGTAGCTGTCGGGCTCGCGCCGGCTGCGGAAGCGCTGGAGGAGGCTGAGCGTGATGACCGGCGCCGGCACGTCGTGGTCGATCGCCTCCGCCACGGTCCAGCGGCCCTCGCCCGAGTCGGCGACCCAGCCGGTGATGCCCTCCAGCTCGTTGCCGCTGCGCTCGAAGGCATTCGCCGCGAGCTCGAGCAGCCAGGAGCGGATGACCGAGCCGTTGTTCCACATCTTCGCCACGGCCGCGAGGTCGAGGTCGTAGTCCGAGGCGTGGAGGATGTCGAAGCCCTCGCCGTACGCCTGCATGATCCCGTACTCGATCCCGTTGTGGACCATCTTCACGTAGTGCCCGGCGCCCGCGTCGCCGCAATACAGGTAGCCGTTCTCGGGCGCGAGGGTGCGTATCACCGGCTCGAAACGCTCGAAGATCTCCCGCTTGCCGCCGATCATCGCGCAGAACCCGACCTCCAGGCCCCAGATGCCGCCCGAGACGCCGATGTCGAGCCACTCGATGCCCTTCTCCGCGAGCTCGGCGGCATGGCGGCGCGAGTCGTGGAAGCGGCTGTTGCCCGCGTCGATGATCACGTCGCCCGGCTCGAGGATCCCGGCGAGCTGCTCGATCATCGCGTCCGTCGCGGGTCCGGACGGCACGCTGATCAGCACGTGGCGTGGCGCCTTCACGAGCTCCACGATCCGCTCGATCGGCTCGGCGACCGTGGCGCGGCCCTCGTTCTCCGCCTCCGCGGCGAGCTCCGTCGCGACCTGCTCGGTCCGGTTCCAGACCACCACGTCGTGGCCTCCCCGCGCCGCACGCCTCGCCATGCCGGCGCCCATTCGCCCCAGTCCGCAGATCGCGAGCTGCATCGGTTCAGCCGTCTCCTTCAACGTCTCATCGGGTGGGGCGTCAGCGCAGCGCCGCGTCGATCATCGTCTCCAGCCTCTCGAGGCCGTCCCGGGCGTCGGCGAGGTGCACGCGCAGCGCCCTCCGCCCACGCCGCTGGAGCGACGCGAGGTCGCCGAGCGCCTGGGCCGCGATCAGCGTGCCGAACGTCTCGGTCCAGCCCGGGATGGGCAGGTCCTTCGCCGGGTCGGCGGTGATCTGGAGGAAGACGCCGGTGTCCGGGCCGCCCTTGTGGAGCTGCCCCGTTGAGTGCAGGAAGCGCGGGCCGAACCCGAGCGTCGTCGCCACGCCGAGCGCGTCGCGCACGCGGGCGCGGATGCGTTGCAGGCGCTCGGCGATCTCCGCGTCCTGCGGCAGGTAGGCGAGGATCGCGAAGTAGTCGCGCCCCGGCTCGAGGAGCGAGAGCAGCTGCCCGATGGCGCCGTCGACCGTGACCGGCGTATCGCCGAGCGCGGCGGGGTCGGCCGTGACGGCGATCCCAGGCTCGCTCACCAGCGGGCCCGGCTGCGGGAGCGCGCCACGGACGCGGTACGCCTCGAGGAGCTCGGTCGTCGCGTCCTTGCTCTCCTGGACGTTGGGCTGGTCGAACGGGTCGATCCCGAGCACGATCCCGGCGGCCGCGGTGGCGACCTCCCAGCGCACGAACTCGGCGCCGATGTCGAGCGGGTGGTCGAGCACGATCTCCTCGAGCAGGCTGCCCCGCGCGCGCATGGCCTCGACGAACCCGCCCCACGCGTCGTCGTTCGCCTCGTCCCCCAGGCGGAGCGTGACGAAGACGCGGTCGTCGCCGTAGGCGGTTGCATCCCCGGGCGGCTCGCCGACGATCGGCACGACGCCGCGCCCCGCCTTGCCGGTGCTCTCCGCGATGAGCTGCTCGGCCCAGTCGCCGAAGGCCGCGAGCCGCGGCGAGGTGACGATCGTGAGCTTGTCGCGCCCCTCGAGCGGCGGCCTCGCCGATGGCCGCGCCCAGCCGGAGTCCCGGATTCGCGGCCGCGTCGGGCTCGCGGCACGCGGCCGCCATGGCCCGCGCGCGTTCGAGCAGCCCCTCGAGGTCGACCCCGTTCAGCGCCGCCGGGCACCAGGCCGAACACCGTGAGCGCGGAGTAGCGCCCCCCGACGTCGGGCGGAGCCTCGACGATGGCGCGGAACTCCTGCGCGCGCGCCAGATCGGCGAGCGGGGTGCCCGGATCGGTGATGGCCACGAAGTCGAGCGCCGGGGCGATGGCCCCCATCGCCGCCTGGAACGCGTTCGGCTCGGTGGTCGAGCCGGACTTCGAGCTCACGCAGAAGACCGTGCGCTGCTCGCCGGCCCAGGAACGGAAGCCCCGCACCGCGTCCGGATGCGTCGAGTCCAGCACTCGCAGCTCGAGGCCGTCAATGGACGCCGCACCCGAGGCCTGCGCACCGCCGGCCCAGCCGAAGACGCGGCTGAACAGCTCGGGCGCCAGGCTCGAGCCGCCCATCCCGAGGACCGCGGCGCGGCGGTAGCCGTCCTCGCGCACGTCACGCGCGAGGTGCTGGAGCTCGGCGATTCGCGCCGTCATCGTCTCGGGAAGGTCCAGCCAACCCAGCCAGCGGGCGATCTCCTCCGGGAGCCTTGCCCGACTCGGCCCACAGCGTGCCGTCCTTGGCCCACAGCCGGTCGGCGACGCGGTCGGCGGTCCAGCGCTCGAGCCGCGTGCCCGCCGCGGCCGCCACGCCGGTCATGCCGGGGCGAGCTCCTGTCGCTTGGACTCGATGCTCTCGATGAGCTCGTCGAAGCTCTTCGAGAAGGAGGCGACCCCCTCCTCGATGAGCTCGTCGGTCACCCGCTCCATGCTGATGCCGAGCGCCTCGACCTCCCGCAGCGCCCGGTGGGCGGCCTCGACATCCCGATCGAGCGTCCGCTCCACGCGGCCGTGGTCGAGGAAGGCGGTGATCGTCTCGGTCGGCATCGTGTCGACGGTGTCCGGGCCGATGAGCTCCTCCACGTACAGCACGTCGCGATAGTCGGGGTTCTTCGTGCTCGTGCTCGCCCACAGGCAGCGCTGCACGCGCGCGCCGGCGGCACGGAGGTCGGCGAACTCCGTCGCCGCCGAAGATCTCGTTGAACGCCTCGTACGCCAGCTTCGCGTTGGCGATGGCCGCCTTGCCGCGGGCCTCCAGGGCGGCCGCGGTGCCCATCTCGTTCAGCATCTTGTCGACCTTCGTGTCCACGCGGCTCACGAAGAAGCTCGCGACGCTCGCCACGCGCGAGACGTCCTCGCCACGCTGGTGGCGCGCTCGCAGCCCGCGCGATGTAGGCGCGCGCCACGCGTCGGTAGACGTCCACGCTGAACATGAGCGTGACGTTCACGTTGATGCCCTCGCCGATGGCGGCCTCGATCGCGGGAATGCCCGCCTCGGTCGCGGGGATCTTGATGAAGACGTTCGGCCGCTCGAGGCGTGCCCACAGCTCCCGGGCGCGCGCGATCGTGCCGTTCCGTGTCCGCGGCGAGGTCCGGCTCGACCTCGATGCTCGCGAAGCCGTCGGCGCCATCGGCCTCGTCGTACACCCTGCGCAGCACGTCGGCGGCGTCTCCGACGTCCGCCGACGGCGATCTCCTCGTAGATCGTCCGCGCGTCGTCACCCGACTCGATCTCGCGGCGGACGAGGTCGTCGTACTGCCCGCTCGCCACCGCCTTCGCGAAGATCGTCGGGTTGCTCGTCAGCCCGCGGATCCCCTCGTCCACGAGGTCGGAGAGCTTGCCCGAGGCGATGAGGTCGCGGTCGATGAAGTCGATCCACGGGCTCTGCCCGAGCTCCCACAGGCGATGGAGCGCGTTGCGTTCCTGGCCCGCCGCCTGCTGCCTCGCGCGCTCGGACTCTCCGTCCTGGTCCACCGCCTTGTCCTGGCGGCGGTCTGCCTCTGCTCCGCTCATCGGGTCGCCTCCGTTACTGGCGCCGGCTGCCGCCGACCTCGGTCGTGGTGCGCTCGCGCCCGGCGCGCCCGAGACGAGGGCTCGCTGGCGGCGTCGGCGATGTGGCTCCGCGTCGATCCCGGCCGCGGCCATCAGCTCGGCGGGGGTGCCGGAGGTGGGCATGCCGCGCACCGCCAGCTTCGCGACGATCGGATGCGGCTGCTCGGCCGCCAGGACGTCGAGCACCGCATCGCCGATGCCACCCTCCGGCCAGTGGTCCTCGACGGTGACGATCGCGCCCGTCTCGCGCGCCGCCTTCAGCACCGTCTCCGCGTCGATCGGCTTCACGCTGTAGAGGTCGATCACCCGCGCGGCGACTCCCCTCCGCGGCAGCGCATCGGCCGCCTTGAGCGCCTCGTGGAGGGTGATCCCGGCGCCGATCAGCGTCACCACGTCGTCCTCGGACTCTCGCGCACCACCCGGGCGCCGCCGATGACGAACTCCTCGCCGGGCTCGTAGAGGATCGGCGTCTTCTCGCGCGTCGTGCGCATGAAGACGATGCCCTGGCGGTCCGCCATCTGCGGCACGAGCGCCGCGGTCTGGTTGGCGTCGCTGGGGTAGAGCACGGTCGAGCCGTGGACCGCACGCAGGCTGGCAAGGTCCTCGAGCGCCATCTGCGACGGACCGTCCTCGCCGATGCTCACGCCCGCATGCGATCCCACCAGCGCGATGTTCGCGCGGCTCACGGCCCCCATGCGGACGAAGTCATACGCCCGCGACAGGAACGCGGCGAAGGTGGCCGCGAACGGGGTCCAGCCCCGCACCTGGAACCCGACCGCGGTGGCGACCATCTGCTGCTCGGCGATGTAGGCCTGGAAGAACCGCTCGGGGAGCGCCTCCGCGAACTCCTCGGTGTACGTGCTGTTGCCCACCTCTCCGTCGATCGCCACGACGTCGCTCCGCGCCTTCCCGAGGGCCACGAGCGCGTCGCCGAATGCCTTGCGCGTCGCCTCCTTGGTGCCCGGCTCGTAGACCGGCAGGCGCAGCTCCGTCGTGGGGAACGCGGTGCGGTTGCCCGTCGAATGCCGGCTTGGGGACATCCACGTGGATGTCCCGCATGCCGCCGAGCTCGGCGATGGCCGCGTCCGGGTCGTCGAGCGGCTTGCCGTGCCTCCCCGGCTGGTTCGCCACGGCCTTGACGCCGTGGCCCTTCTCCGTCCGTGGCGATCAGCACCGTGGGCCGGCCCGCTCGTCTCGACCGCGCGCGGTCAGGGCGCGGTCGATGTCGGCCACGTCGTGGCCGTCGAGCGTGATCGCGTTCCAGCCGAACGCCTCCGCGCGTCGCCGGTACGCGTCCAGGTCCCAGCCGTGCATCGTCTCGCCGGTCTGGCCAAGGCGGTTCACGTCGATGATCGCCGTCAGGTGGTCGAGCCCCTCGACCCCGGCATGCTCGAAGGCTTCCCACATCGAGCCCTCCGCCATCTCGGAGTCGCCGCACAGCACCCAGACGCGGTACGGCAGTCGATCGAGCTTCTTGCCGGCGAGCGCGACCCCGACCGCTGATCGGCAGCCCCTGGCCGAGTGAGCCGGTGGCGACGTCCACCCAGGGAAGCATCGGCGTCGGATGGCCCTCGATCCGCGAGCCGAACTTTCGGAAGGTGAGCATCTCGTCGTCGCTGATGGCGCCGGCGGCTTTGTAGATGGCGTACAGCAGCGGCGACGCGTGGCCCTTGCTGAAGATGAGGTGGTCGTTCCGCGGGTCGTCGGGCGTGTCGAAGTCGTAGTGCAAGTACTTCGACATCAGGACGGCCATGAGGTCGGCCGCCGACATCGACGACGTGGGGTGTCCGCTGCCCGCCGCGCTGCTGGATCGGATCGAGTCGACGCGCAGCTGCTGGCCGAGCTCGCGCCACTGGTCCTGCTGCTCGGAGGTCATGGGTATCGGCTCCGCAAGTTGTCTGCCGGATGAGCGTGGGATCTCATGATACGGCGGGGGTACGAAACGGCCGCTCGGCGCAAGCCGTGGATACCGAACGGGCGGCCGCTCGGGCCGCCCGTTCGTGCGTGATCACCGAGCGGCTAGCCGCGCATCATGCGGAAGCAGTCGGAGCAGTACACCGGGCGGGCGCCCGTCGGGCGGAACGGCACCTGCGTCTGGTTGCCGCAGCGGGCGCACGTCGCGTCGTGCATCTCGCGGGGCCCGCGCGCGTAGCCGCCACCACCGTCCGCCGAGCTGTAGGTCCCCGCGGACGCGTAGCTCCCCGCGCCGCCGCCGTTTCCACTCGCCCGGCGCTGGGCGCGGCAGGCCGAGCAGCGCTTCGGAGCCGATGAAAATCCCTTCTCGGCGAAGAATGCCTGCTCCGAAGCGGAGAAGACGAATTCGATTCCACAGTCGCTACAGGTGATGACCTGGTCCGTGTAGGCCACGTGCAGAAACCCTCCCTGATGGATGTTGACCGCGCCGCTCCGGTCGCTCGGCGCCGGTCCGGGGGTCTTGCCGCTGCCCCGGGCCGACGATCGACGTGGTGAGGGGAGGGAAGGCTGGTGGCGCCGCTCGTGACGGCTCGACGCGCGAGAGTATTGCGCGCAGGTCCTACCGCCGCAATAGGGAATTTCGGTCGCTACGATGGGCCGATGCGGACCGCTCTCCTGATCGCCGGGGCGGCGATGATCCTCGCCGGGCTCGTGTGGCTGGCGCAGGGCCTCAACCTCCCGTTCGCGCCGCGCAGCTTCATGACCGCCGATCGCAGCTGGGCGTTCATCGGGGCGGTCGTCGCGGTTGCGGGGGTTGCCGTCATGGGATGGGCCCGCCGGCGCTGATCGGCCTCAGCCGATGCGGACGCCCGCGTCCGCCATCTCGGCGAGCGAACGCTCGCCGTCGTCGGGACTGAGGTCGACCGCGGCGATCGCGTCCGTGAGCAGCTCCACCTCGAATCCGAGGCGAGCCCCATCCAGCGCGGTCGCCTTCACGCAGTAGTCAGTCGCCAGGCCGCAGACCACGACGCGCTCGATCTCCCGCTCGCGGAGTCGGGCCTCCAGCTCCGTGGCCGTCTCCTCGCCGGTCCGCGGGTCGCGCACCGTGAAGCCCGAGTAGCCGTCCTCGCCATTCGTGCCCTTCCGCACCCGAGGCACGTCCGCCGGGAGCGCGAGGGCCGGATGGAGCTCGGCGCCCCAGGTGCCGCGAACGCAGTGAACCGGCCAGATGCCACCGTCCTTCGCGAAGTGCGCGGTCACCTCGGGGTGCCAGTCCTGGGTCGCCACGACGAGCGCCCCCGCCTCCAGGGCCTGGGCGATGGCGTCGTTGACGAGCGGGACGATCGCCTCTCCGCCGGCAACCGAGAGGCTTCCGGACGGATCGGCGAAATCGTTCTGCACGTCGACGACGACCAGGGCGGTGCGCTCGTCGAATCGGCTCATGCGGCCCGATCGTAGCCGCACGCGTGTCGTCAGGCGGCCGTGACTCCAAGGAAGGGCAGGAGCCCGAGGACGCCGATGACGATCAGGTAGACCGCCACCAGGTAGTTGAGGAGCCGCGGAATGATGAGGATGAGGACGCCGATGATGATCGCCAGCACCGCGGCCCAGAACGTCGTGTTTCCGAGATCGATGACCATGTGGGTTTCACCTCCTTGACGGTGAGGGGTGCACCCCGCATGCCGCAATCCTCGTCGACGCCACGGCTCAGGTCGGGAAGATGCGCCTCAGTCGCCGATACGCCCGCGACGCCGAGCTGCGCGTCGTGAGCTGAGGAGGTGGCGACGACCGCACCCATGCCTGCGGTCGCGGTGCGCCAATCGGCTGGGCCTCGCGGTCCATCCCCGAATCCCAGGTGTCTCCGGCGTCGTCCGCTGGAGGCTGCGGGTTCGCGAGCGCGTCGAGGGCGGCGAGCCCCTCATCGAGCTCTCGCGACCCCGACGACTCGATGTGGATCGCCGTCGACGCCTCGCTCCGCTCTTCCGCGCGCGAGCGCCTCCACGCCGGCACGTCCTCGGCTGGCTCGTCTACGTCGGTTGCCTCCGGCTCCCGCCCGACGGGCTCGGTTGGCGCGGAGTCCGCGGGCGGCTCCGGCTCCGTCTCCGGCTCAGGCGGCGGGCTCCACGCTGCCGGCGGCTCCGGCTCTGCCGGCGGGCTCCAGGCCACGGGCGCATCGGCCTCGTCGGCGCTGATCCAACCGGGCTCCTCGATGGCAGCGCTGTAGCGCTCCTGATCCCACTCGACTCCGGACGCGGGATCGTCCTGGGCGCGGTCCTCGCCCTCCCCGACGGCGGCCACGGGTGTCGGCTCCACCTCGAGCTCCACCTCGAGCTCCACCTCGGGCTCCGTCTGCGGCTCGAGCTCGGCCTCGGCAACCGGCTCAACCGGCGCGGCGGTTGCCTGCGCCGGCTCGGCGGCGGCACCCTCCTCCTCGATCGGGGCGGTCACCTCGACCGCGGCCGCCGCGGCGGTGAGGTCGGGGGCGGCCACCTCCTCGTCGGCGACCGGCACCTGATCGGCCGACGGGAGCTCGCGCGGGAGCGAGGCCTCGGCGTCGCGATCCGACTCGGGCTCCGGAGCCGCGGCGGAGGGGTGCTCCTGGCGTAGAGCAGCGAGCGCAGCGGCGGTCTCCTCCGCGCCAGGCAGCTCGGGGAGGCTCGGATCCTCCGCCCGTGCCAGGGCGTCCGCGAATCGCTCGGTTGCCCGTCGGGCGGCGCGGCCCTTGCGCCGGTGCGAGCCGGCGGCGTCGTCGTGGGCCGGGGCGGTGGCCTCCTCGTGCTCCGCGGTGGTCGCGCCCTCCTCGGCCGGCGCCGCCTCCACCGTCGGCGTGGGCGGCGGCTGGACCACCCGCTCAGTGGGGGTCGGCCATGGGGTCGAGGACCACGACGACGAAATCGGTGTGGCGCTCGAGGGAAGGCGGAGGTCGACGCGCGCCTCGAGCATGTCGACGCGCGAACGGAGCCCGGCGACTTCGCCCCGCGCCTCGCCGAGTGCGAGGAGCGCCTGGCCGTAGCGCTCGGTGAGCGAGCGGAACTCGGTAAGGAGCTCTCGGAACGGGGTGACCTCGGTCGACGGGCCATACCCGCCATCGGCCGCTCGCTCGACGGGTGCCGGGGCCGGCATGGCCGCGGGCTGCTCCGCCTTCAGGCGAACCCGCATCGCGCCGCCGAGGTCGGCGGAGCCCGTGATGATCCCGCGCGCCAGCAGCTCCCAGACCCGCTCGCGCGGAACGCCCAGGACCGATGCCGCTTCTTCGACCGTGTAGCCGTCCACCGCCGGTGATGGTAGCGCGCCCAATCGGTCGCTAGGAAGTGGGCGAGCCAGGCGACGGTCGCCGGAGCGCGGTCCGGCGACGCCGCTATGATCGGCGCTTCGTGACGACCCCCCTGCGTGTGCCGACCCTCCCCGGGCACGACCTCAACCTTCCCGCCGGCCTCGAGGGCCTCGGCGAGCTCGCGTACAACCTGTGGTGGAGCTGGACCCCCCAGGCGCAGACGCTGTTCAGCCGGATCGACTCGGGCGCGTGGACCCGGCACCGCAACCCGATTCCGGTGTTGCGAGGCGTCACCACGACCCGTTGGGCGGAGCTCGCGGCCGACGAGGACTTCATGGTGGACGCCACGCGGGTGGTGGACGAGTTCCAGCTCTATATGACGAACGGGAACGATTCCTGGTACCAGGCCTCGCCGGAGCGGCAGCTGCCCGGGATCATCGCGTACTTCTGCGCCGAGTTCGGCCTGCACGAGTCGATGCAGTTCTACTCGGGCGGCCTCGGGGTCCTCGCCGGCGACCACTGCAAGAGCGCGTCTGACGCCGCGCTGCCCTTCGTCGGCATCGGGCTGCTGTACCGCCGGGGCTACTTCCGCCAGCAGATCGATGCGGACGGCCACCAGGAGCATGCCCAACCGGACGTCGATCCCGCCCAGCTGCCGCTGCGTCGGGCGCGGGGCCGCGACGGAGCGCCGCTGGAGGTGTCGGTCGAGATCGCCGACCGCACCGTGCAGGTCGCCGTGTGGGTCGCGCAGGTCGGCCGCGTGCCGATCCTGCTGCTGGACACCGACATCCCGGCCAACGACCCGGCCGACCGGCCGATCACCCACATCCTCTACGTCCGGGGTCGCGAGATGCGGCTGTGCCAGGAGCTCGTGCTCGGGATGGGCGGCGTTCGCGCGCTCCGGGCGCTGCAGCTCGAGCCGGAGGTCTGGCACCTCAACGAGGGGCACTCGGCGTTCCTCCTCCTCGAACGCGCGCGGGAGTCCGTCGCCGCGACGCCGAACCTCTCGGCCGCCGATGCGCTCAGGCAGGCGGGCCGCAATGCCGTCTTCACGATCCACACCCCGGTTCCCGCCGGGAACGAGGTCTTCGGCCGCGACCTGCTCACGCACGCGCTCAATGGCTGGTTCGCGGAATGCCGGATGAGCCCCGGCGAGCTCCTCGAGCTGGGCCGCGGCCCGACCGACGAGGCGGACGCGCCCTTCGACATGACTGCCTTCGTGCTCAGGCATGCCTCGGGAGCGAATGCGGTGAGCCAGCTCCACGGCGTGACCGCCACGGCCACCTGGCAGGAGCTCGCCGGGCATCCGATCGACGCCATCACCAACGGCGTGCACGTGCCGACCTGGATCGGCCGCCCGGTGCGCCGCCTCGTGCAGCGCTCGAGCGGCGTGACGCTCGACACGGACATGAACGGCCCTGAGCCGGTCGCGAAGCTCGCGCGGATCGACGACGAGGAGCTGTGGACGGCGCATCAGCAGCAGAAGCGGGAGATGATCGGCTTCCTGGAGAGCCGCCTCACGCGCCAGCTCGCGCGCCACGGCGAGTCGCCCGACTCGCTGCGGGCGGTGAGCGGCCTGCTGCATCCCGAGGCGCTCACCATCGGCTTCGCCCGACGCTTCGCCACGTACAAGCGCGCCGCGCTGCTGTTCACCGACGAAGCGCGGCTGGCCGCGATGCTCTCCTCGGCCGATCGACCCGTCCAGGTCATCATCGCCGGCAAGGCGCACCCCGCCGACCGCCCGGGGCAGCAGGTCATCCAGCGCATCTTCGAGCTGTCGCGCTCGGAGCGTCTGCGCGGCGGCGTTTTCGTGGTCGAGGACTACGACGTGCGCGTCGCCCGATTCCTGGTCAGGGGCGTGGACATCTGGCTGAACAACCCGCGCCGCCCCCTCGAGGCCTCCGGGACGTCAGGGATGAAGGCGGCCATCAACGGGATCCCCTCCGTCAGCGTGCTCGACGGGTGGTGGGACGAGGGGTTCAACGGCGAGAACGGCTGGGCGATCGGCGACCGCACCCCCGACGGCGACGACGAGGCCCAGGACGCGGCCGATGCGGCAGAGCTCTATCGGCTCCTCGAGGAGGAGATCGTCCCCCGCTTCTTCGAGCGCAACGGGAACGGGTGCCCGACCGGATGGACGAAGACGATGCGCGCGGCGATGTCGAGCGCGCTGTGGCAGTTCAGCACGGCGCGAATGCTCACGGAGTACGTCGACCGGCTCTATCTCCCGGCGGTCAGGACACCGGTCGAGGCATAGGTCCGAGGCGGATCCCTAGGGCAGGTAGTGGCGGGGGTTGGCCCAGCCGCCGCCCTGGTTGACGGCGAAGTGCACGTGGCAGCCGGTCGACATGCCGGTGCTGCCCTCGAAGCCGATGACAGTGTCGCTCGTCACGGTGGTCCCCGGTCCGACGACGACGCGAGGCTGCATGTGCCAGTACCAGGTCTGCACGCCGCCGCCGTGCTCGATGATGACCCCATAGGCCGAGTCCCACGGCGCGAGCGGCTGGCCTGAGGCGACGACCACGCCGGCGCCGGCCGCGTAGATCGGGGTGCCGCAGCCGCCGGCGAAGTCGATGCCGGTGTGGAAGTGCGGGTAGTACGTGCCGCCATAGTTGTAGGGCGGCTCGAGCTGGAACGCGGTTGGGCCGAACTCCTGGGTGATGTTCGGCGCAGCCTCGGGCCAGCGGAAGCCGAAGCTCGACGTCGCGTCGCGAGCGCCCGGTGCCGCGCCGGCACGCCGGGCTGCCTCCTCGGCCTGCTGGCGCCGCGCCTCGGCGACCTGCTCGGCCAGTGCGTTGGCCTGGGCCTGGAGCTGGCTGGCGAGGGCCGCGGCGGCTGCGGCGGCCTGCTCGTTCTGGGCGACCGACGCCTCGACGTTGCCCTGGGCGGCGAGTGCCGCGTTGAGCGCCTGCTCCTGCTCGGCCTCCCGGATCTCGGCGGCGGCACGCAGCCGCGCGAGCTCGGCCTCCAGCGCGGCGAGCTCGGCCTGGCGCTGCTTGAGGATCTCTTCCTCGTCACGCGCGGCGCGGCGGGCGGTGGCGAGTGCCCGGCGACCGTCCTTGAGCGTCGCGCGGTGGGTCTCCAGCTCGGCGCGGATGCTCCGGATCTCGTCGGCCAGCAGGCGGTCCTCGTCCGCGACGGTCATGAGGTAGCCCATCTGGGTCGTGGCGGTGTCGAGCGAGTCAGCTGCGAGCAGCAGCTCCAGGATCGGACGTCTGGGTGCGCTCGTAGGCCGAGCGCATGTGCGCCTGGAGGAGCGCCTCGCGCTGCTCGAGGTCGGCGGTGCGGCGGACGATGTCGTTCGTGACGGCGATCAGCTCGGCGTCGAGGGCGTCGATCTGCCTGCGCAGCTCGACCAGGTGCGCCTCGATCGCGATCACCTGCTGGCCGATCTCGACGAGGAGCGCGCTCACGCGCTCGTACTCGTTCGTGACGGCCTGGAGCTCGGCGCGGGCCGCGTTCAGATTGCCTTCGAGGCGCGCCGACTCCGACTTGAGCTGCGCGAGCTGATCGCGCTGGCGGGCGGCGGCAGCCTCCAGCGACTGCTGCGCCGACTGTGCGTCTGCGAGCTGCTGCTGGGTCTGGGCCAATTCGGCCTCGGGGTCAGCGGCAAGGGCCGAGCCGCTGGGCTGAGTTGTGACGACGCTCCATCCAACGATCACGAGGGCAGTGAACGTGACCGAAAGACGAGACCGCCGCCTCATCGGACGGTGATCGGGGTCTGCAATTTGCCCTTTGCCCCGTGCGAATACTTCGGGGCCATCGTCCCAGACGGCCCACGCCGCTGGAACCGAGCCAAAGTACTACACCAGAATGACCGTGACCACCCCCCGATCAGTCGTCGTCACGCTTGGTCACGCGTCCGACGACGAGGCCGACCACTACCCCGACGACCACCGTCACCCACCTTGGAAGGCCTCGTCGTCGCGGCAGCGGAGCGGGTCCGGGCGGTCCCGGCGAGGCCGGCACCGGCAGGAATCGCGGATCCGCGGAGGTGATCTCGGCGAGCTCCGCGTCCATCGCGTTGGCGCGTGCGAACTCGGCTCCCAGCAGCACGACGATGCTCGCGAAGTAGATGAACACGAGGAGCGTGATGCCGGTCGAGATCGGCCCGAAGGCGCTCTCGTAGTTCGCGATGTTCGTCGCGTAGAACGTGAAGCCGTAGCGGAGCACCGTCCACAGCACGGTAGCCACGATCGCGCCGGGCAGCACGTCCGACCAGGACATCCGGCGGTTCGGCACCACGCGGTAGATGAACCAGAACGCGACGAAGATGAGCACGATCGGCACGACGAGGCCGATGAGCCACACGGCGGCGGCTCCACCGGGGTTGTCGCGGAGCGACGCCGCCGGCGGCCTCCTGGATGATGCCCGTCACGATGCCGATCGCCAGCGACGCCGACGGCGAGCGCCCCGGTCAGCCCCATGAGCAGCAGGCCGATGAGCTTGTCCTGCACGAAGCCGCGGGGCGGTGCCGTCTCGAAGACGCGGGCGATGCCCGTCGACATGGCCGAGAACAGCCCCAGCGCGCCCCACAGCAGGAAGAGCACGCTGAAGATCGTCATCCCGCCGCGCGACTCGATCACGGCGTCGATCACGCCGCCGATCGTCTCGCCGTCGAGCGGCGATCCCGCCTGGACCTGCTCGACCACGAAGCGGCGCGCCTCCCCCTCGCCGAGGATGAGGGACGCCGATCACCACCGCCAGCACGAGGAGCTGGAAGAGGGAGAGCAGGCCGAAGTAGGCCATGCTGCCGGCGTACTGCAGCGCCTCGTGCGCCATGAAGCCGCTGATCGGCGCGGCGGATGATGCGCGGCGTGCGGTGCCGCAGGCTCCACTCGTCGAGCGTGCCGAGCAAGCCCTTGATCCGTGTCCATCGGCGACGCGACCTCGCAAGGGTCGTGCCCGCTTGGGGCGTTGGCTACGCTGTGCGCCATGGCACGCGGCGAGACGGAGGTCCTCTCCCTGGACGGCGGGGAGGTCACCATCAGCAACCCCTCCAAGGTCTTCTTCGCCGATGCGGGCATCACGAAGATCGAGCTCGTGCGCTACTACCTCGACGTCGCCGATGGTGCGCTGCGCGGCGTCCGGGATCGGCCGATGGCGCTCAAGCGCTTCGTGAACGGCGCCGAGGGCGAGTTCTTCTTCCAGAAGCGGGCGCCCGCATCGGTCCCTCCGTTCATCCGCACCGTCGAGCTGTCGTTTCCGTCGGGACGCACCGCGGACGAGGTCGTCGTCGACAACGAGGCAGCGCTCGCGTGGGTCGATCAACCTCGGCTGCATCGACCTCAACCCGCACCCGGTGCGGTCCGGAGACCTCGAGCACCCCGACGAGCTGCGCGTCGACCTCGACCCGGGTCCCGGCGTGCCGTGGGCGGACGTGCGGCGCGTGGCGCTCGTCGTGCGCGAGCTCCTCGACGACCTGGGACTGGCGGGGTATCCGAAGACCTCGGGCTCACGCGGCATCCACGTGTACCTGCGCATCGAGCCGCGCTGGGCATTCGGCGACGTGCGTCGCGCCGCGCTGGCCCTCGCCCGGGAGGTCGAGCGACGCGCCCCGACCATAGCCACCAGCAAGTGGTGGAAGGAGGAGCGGCACGGCGTGTTCCTGGACTACAACCAGAACGCGAAGGACCGCACCGTCGCCTCCGCGTACTCGGTGCGACCTCGCCCCACCGCGACGGTGAGCGCGCCGCTCACGTGGGACGAGGTACCCGACGCCGAGCTCGATGACTTCACGCTGCGCACGATGTCCGCCAGGTACGCGCGGCTCGGAGACGTGGGATCCGGGATTGACGAGCGCGCCTTCTCCCTCGAGCCCCTGCTCGACCTCGTGGCGCGGCAGGAGGCGGAGGGGCTCGGCGACGCGCCGTGGCCGCCGCACTACGCGAAGCAGGCCGGCGAGCCGCCACGCGTCCAGCCCTCCAAGCGGCGACGACCGCCGGAGGCACCCGCACCGAACCCGGACGCGCCGCGCGGGCGCGCCGGATCGGTCCCGTCTGCGCTGCCCTCGGCCCCCGCGCGCAATGCCGACGGCACGGTGCCGCCGACCGGACGGCGACGCTCCTCTCAGCCTCTGCTGGTCATCAGCCAGGCGGCGGACAAGGCCGATGCGCTCGCCGGGCTCGAGCGCTGGCGCGCCCGGCACGCGGAGGCGTCAGCACACGTTCGCGATCCGGAGGACGTGCTCGATCGACGCGATGCGCGGGCGCTTCACGGTGTGGTGGCGCGTCCGCGTCAACCTGCGCAACGTGCCGGAGGAACTGCGGCCGGCGGCCGAGCCGCCGGACCCCGACTACGACCCCTGGACGGCCTGACGCTCGACGGCGGCTTCGACCCAGCCGGGGATCTCGCGACGGAGCGTGGCGAGCGGCAGCGAGCCGTGCCCGAGCACCTCGTCGTGGAACGCGCGCAGGTCGAAGCGGTCGCCCATTCGCTCTGACACCTCGGCGCGGGCGCGCTCGATCTCCCGCTGCCCGAGCTTGTAGCTCAGCGCCTGGCCCGGCCACACGGTGTAGCGGTCCACCTCGATCTCCGCGTCGACCATCGGCAGCGAGCCGCGCTCGTGCATGAACGCGATCGCCTGCTCGCGAGTCCAGTTCATGGCGTGCAGGCCGGAGTCCACGACGAGGCGCGCCGCTCGGAACGACTGCGCGTCGAGCATGCCGAGGCGCTCCTGGTCGTTCGCGTACAGGCCCATCTCATCGGCGAGGCGCTCGGTGTACAGCCCCCAGCCCTCGACGTAGGCGCCACCCGCCATCCGCGCCCCGAGGGTGCGGAACGGCGGCAGATCGGGGAGCTCCATCTCGATGCCGATCTGGAAATGGTGACCGGGCGTCGCCTCGTGGAAGGTGATCGCCGCGATCTTGTGGAGCTGCCGCTCCATCGGCTGGTAGGTGTTGATGTAGTACTGGCCCTGGCGTGAACCGTCGAGCGTCGGCGGCATGTAGAACGCCGGCGGCGACTCCGCCTCTCGGTACGCCTCGACGGCCATGACGTAGCAGTTCGCGCTCGGGATACGGCCGAAGTAGCGCGGGGCCGCGGCGTAGGCGCGATCGGTCTGCTCCTGCGCGAGGCGGACGATGGCCTGCGGGTCGTCCGTGTGGTTCGCGGGATCCGCCGCAACGGCCTCGCGCAGCGCGTGGCGGTCGGCGTGGCCGAGACGACGGGCGATCTCGTCCTTCTCCGCCTCGATCGTGGCGAGGTCCTCCAGCCCGAAAGCGTGGACCTCCTCGGCCGTGGTGTCGACCGACGTCTGGATCCGGATCGCGAGGCGGTAGGCGGCATCCCCGCCGGGGGTGGCCGACAGGCCCGGCTGCTGACGGGCGCTGCGGCTGGTACTCGTCCTTGAGGAACGCGAGCAGCCGGCGGAGGCCGGCGTAGATGTGCTCCTCCACCGCGGCCTCGATGGCGGACCGATCGCCGTCTTCGCCGACCTTGGTCATGGTGGTCGCCGGGGCCTCGGAGGCGGGCATGGCCAGCAGCCGCTCGATCTGCTCGATGGCCCGCCGGACCGGCATGACCGCGGCGGTGCGGCCGTCGGCCACGCCCTCGGCCAGTGTGCTGATGTACTGCTCGATCAGCTTCGGATATCCGCGGTAGCGCTCCAGCAGGCGCTCGAGGCGCTCGGGCGTATCGGCCGGCTGGTACTGGGCCACCTCCGCGGGCCAGATCTGCGGTCCGCTCATGTGGTCGAGCGCGAGCTGGTACTGCTTCTGTGCCAGCGACTCGAGCTGGTTCTCGCTGATGAGGATCAGCAGGTCGCGCGTGATCGTCTGCTCCGGGTCGAGGCCGTGGTCAGGGATCCGCCGCGCCTCGTCGAGCGCCGCGCGGTAGGCGGCCTCATCGGCGGCTCTGCCGCTCGCGCCCAGGTCCGGCCACCTCTCGCTGTAGCGCTCGTCGCCGAGGATGGTCGCCCACAGTGGATCGCGTTCCAGGAGCCCCTCCCAGAAGCGATCGGCGAGGTCGTTGACGGCGGCGTTGGGGTCGGCGACGACGGACACGGATGGCGGCCTCCGGGCTTGTATCTGAGCTTGAGTACGGCGGGGGCCGAGTGTAGCCGCCCGCCTACAGACCGAACAGGTCGGCGAGGAGCGCCGCGCGGCGTCTCCTCGAGCTGGTCGTAGCGGCAGTCGGCCGGCGAACGGTCCGGACGCCAGCGGCGGAACGTGGCCGCATGCCGGAAGCGATCGCCCTGGAGGTGGTCGAAGGCCACCTCGCACACGAGCTCGGCGCGGAGCGGCTCCCAGGTGAGGTCCTTGCCGCGATTCCACCTCGACGTCGCGCCGGGCATCCGGCGTCCCGACGCGGCCGCCTCCGCCTCCCAGTCCGCCCACTGGCGCCACGGATGGCCCTCGAGGGCGTCGCGTCGGTAGGGCTCGAGGAACTCGACCAGCTCGCGGCGCTTCTCCATCGTGAACGACGAGGTGACGCCGACGTGCTGCAGCTCCCCGGCGTCGTTGAACAGGCCGAGCAGCAGCGATCCGATCATCGTGCCCGGGCCGTTCTTGTGCCAACGGAACCCGGCCACGACGCAGTCCGCCGTCCGCGCGTGCTTGATCTTCGCCATCGTCCGCTTGCCCGGTGCGTACGGCTCGTCCGCGCGCTTCGCGATCACGCCGTCCAGCCCGGCTCCCTCGAACACCTCGAACCAACGCTGCGCCTCCACCGGATCGCGCGTCGCGGGCGTGAGATGGACCGATGCTGGCGGTGCGCTCGCCATCCGCTCCAGGCGGGCACGCCGTTCCACGAACGGCGCCGATCGAAGATCGTCGTCCCCATCCGCCAGGCAGTCGAACGCGACGAACGAGGCCGGCGACTCGGCTGCCAGCATGGCCACGCGGCTGGCGGCCGGGTGGATCCGGAGCAGCAGCGCGTCGAAGTCCAGGCGACCGTCGGGACGGGCGATCACCACCTCGCCGTCCAGTACCCATCGCGCGTCGGGAGCCCCGAGTGAGCGGAGCGGCTCCTCGAGCTCCGGGAAGTAGCGGTTCAGCGGCTTGAGGTCGCGCGACTGGATGTACACCTCGGGCCCGTCGCGGAAGACGAGGGCGCGGAAGCCGTCCCACTTCGGCTCGTAGGTCCAGCCGTCGCCGGCGGGGATGGCGGGCGTCGGCTTCGCGAGCATCGGCTCGATCGGCGGAGCCAGGGGAAACGCCATGGCGGCGATCATACGTCCGCTCGGGCCATCGGCCATACTCCTGCGTCCCGAGCGCCCATCGTGCGCACATGGAGGACCCTCGTGGGGATCGAGATCCAGTTCCTTGGTGCCGCCGGCTGCGTCACCGGCTCGCAGTTCCTGGTCACGGTCGGGGCGCGCAGGGTGCTCGTCGACTGCGGCATGTTCCAGGGATCGCCGGAGGAGGTGGAGCGGAACCAGATGCCGTTCGCCTTCGAGCCGAAGACCCTCGACGCTCTGCTGCTCACGCACGCGCACCTCGACCACTGCGGGCGGACGCCGGCGCTCGTGAAGGCAGGCTTCGACGGGCCGATCCACGCCACGCGCGCGACGCTCGACCTCGCCGAGATCGTCCTGCTCGATTCGGCGAAGCTCCAGGTGGAGTTCACGGAGCGCTGGAACCGTCGCCAGGCCCGCAAGGCCGAGCGAAGGGCGGCGCAGGTTGAGCATCACGCGGCGGTGGCTGCCGAGGCGGCCGGGTCGGAGGCCACCACGGTCGAGACGCAGGTCGACGACGAGAGCCTCCCCGAACGCCTCCGCAGCGCGCCACCGGAGGGCCGCACCACGACGCGCGAGCCGCTCTACGACGAGCGCGACGTGAAGGCCACCATGGCCCTCGGGCGCGGGTGCGACTACGGCGACGAGGTGAACGTCACCGACGGCGTCACGGCCATCTTCCACGACGCGGGGCACATCCTCGGATCCGCCATCATCGAGCTCCGGGTCACCGACGGGTCACAGACGCGGACGATCGTGTTCTCCGGAGACCTGGGGCGGAACGACACCCCGATCCTGCGCGACCCGACGCCGATCTCGCACGCCGACGCCGTCGTCGTGGAGTCGACCTACGGCAACCGCGAGCACGAGTCGCACGAGAAGGCCATCGAGGACCTCGTGGCGGCCATCTCGGAGGTCGCGGGCGACGAGGGCGTGATGCTGGTGCCCGCATTCGCGATCGGCCGCACGCAGGAGGTCATCTGGGTGCTGGACGAGCTCGTGCGCCAGAAGCGGATCCCGCGCGTGCCGCTCTACCTCGACTCGCCGATGGCCTCGCGCGCCACCGGCGTGTACCGCGAGCACCCCGAGGTGTACGACCCCGAGACGGCGGAGCTGCTGCGCTCCGGCGACTCGCCGATCGAGTACCCGGGCCAGGAGTTCACCGACAGCGTTGAGCAGTCGAAGGCGATCCGCAACGCGAAGCGACCGTTCATCGTGGTCGCGAGCTCCGGGATGCTCACCGGCGGCAGGATCATGCACCACCTCAAGGACTTCCTCCCCGACCCTGCCTGCACGCTCCTCTTCATCGGCTACCAGGGGGAGGGGACGCTCGGGCGGCACATCCAGAACGGGGGGCAGACGGCGCGCATCGACGGTGAGGAGTACCCGGTCCGCTGCCGGGTGCGGTCGATCAGCGGTTTCTCGGCCCACGCCGACCAGCACGAGCTCGAGGCGTGGCTCGGGCACTTCGGCGCGGGCGGGGGCACGAACGGCCGGCCGAAGCGGGTCTTCATCGTCCACGGTGACCCCGATGCGGCCGAGGCGTTCGCGTCGCGCATCCGGAGCTCGCTCGGGATGGACTCGCACGTCGCGAAGCACCGCGAAGTCGTCTCGCTCCAGGGCTCCGGCTAGGATCCGCGGATGCAGCAGCCCACCACCCACCACCCGGTCATCGGCTTCCTCACCGACTTCGGCCTCGACGCCGCCGCCGCCACCTGCCGCGCCGTGATGCTCTCGAAGTGCCCGGACGCCCAGATCGTCGACGTCGCCCACACCATCCGCAAGTACGCCATCCGGGACGGGGCCTTCCTGCTCCGCTTCGCCCTCCCGTACTTTCCGGTCGGTGTCCACGTCGGCGTCGTGGATCCGGGAGTCGGCACCGCTCGGCGGCCGGTCGCCATCCGAGCGACGCGCGGCGACGTGCTCATCGGCCCCGACAACGGGCTCCTCCTTCCGGCGGCCGATGCCCTCGGAGGCGTGGAGGAGGCTCGGGTGCTCGAGAACCGGGACCTGTGGCTGCCGGTCACCAGCAGCACGTTCCACGGTCGTGACATCTTCTCGCCGGTGGCGGGGCACCTCAGCGCCGGGAGCGCGACCTTCGACAGCGTTGGGCCCGTGCTTCCCGCGACGGACCTCGTCCGCCTGCCGGAGCCGGTCGCGGTCGCCCGTCCCGGCGAGCTCGAGACCGTTGTGACATACGTCGACACCTTCGGCAATCTGCGGCTGGCGGGCGAGCGAATGGAGCTCGACTCGGCGTTCGACGGGCTGGGTGACGGCGACGTGCTGCAGGTCGAGTTCGGCGGGTCCAATGGTGACGCGCCGCTGCGGGAGCCCGTCCGGTTCGCGACCACATTCGGCGGGGTGCCGGTCGGAGAGGCGCTCATCTATCTCGACGCGTTGGGCAATATCGCGCTCGCCGACAACCAGGGGAACATCGCCGCGCGCCTCGGGGTCGGGCCGGACCGAGCCGTGCGCATCGTCCCCGGCTGAGCCCGGCGTGCCAGCCCCGCTCGTCGAGCTCGACGCGGTCAGCTTCCGCTACCGGCGAGCCGCCGAGCCGGCCATCCGCGACCTGTCCCTGACCATCGATCGCGGCGAGGTTCTCCTCATCGCCGGGCCGTCCGGCTGCGGCAAGAGCACGGTGATCCGGGCCATCAACGGGCTCATCCCGCACGCCTACACCGGCGACCTCGCTGGGCAGGTCCGCCTCGAGGGCGAGCCGACCACCGAGCTTCGCCTGCGCGACATCGGGCGCGTCGTCGGCACGCTCCTCCAGGATCCCGCCAAGCAGATCGTGGGCGCCACGGTTGAGGCCGAGCTCGCCTTCGGTCCCGAGAACGCCGGCATGGCGCCGGACGAGATCGCGCGCCGGATCGTGGAGGTCATGGAGGAGACCGAGCTCGGTCCGCTCGCGGGACGGCAGACGGCGTCGCTTTCGGGCGGAGAGCAGCAGCTCCTCGCGATGGCGGGAGCGCTCATGCAGCGCCCGAGCTGCTACGTGGTCGACGAGCCCCTCGCCAACCTCGATCCCCGGACCGCGACGCACCTCCTGCGCATCCTCCGCCGCCTTGCCGATGCGGGCCACGCGGTGATCATCGTCGAGCATCGCGTCGAGGAGGCGCTGGCGCTGCGGCCGGACCGCGTCCTGGGCATGGCCGATGGGCGGGCGACCTACCTCGGCCCGACGTCCGGCTTCTTCGCGGTGGCCGACGTCGACGCGGTGCGGCTGCCGTTCGAGGTAGTCCTCGAGCGCGAGCGTTCGGCTCCCTCTGGCGAGTCAACCGTCGCCCAGCCGGATGAGCGCACGGATTCCGGGCCGACCCGCCTCGCCTTCGACGACGTCCACGTCACGCTCGGCGTCCGCCACGTGCTGCGCGGCGTCTCGGCCGACCTGCGCGCCTTCGAGGCGGTGGCCGTCCTCGGGCCGAACGGCTCGGGAAAGACCACGCTGTTCCGGACGGCGATGCAGCTGCTCGTCCCCGACTCCGGCCGCATCACGCTCGATGGACGTGATGTCACCGGCCGCCCCGTCGCCGAGCTCGCGCATAGCATCGGCTACGTCTTCCAGAGCCCGAGCCAGATGCTCTTCGCCCGAACGGTGAGGGAGGAGCTGCTGTTCGGCCCGAGGAACCTCGGCCTGGAGGTGGGCGACCCGGACGCGTACGCGATGGACGCCCTTCGCCGCGTGAGCCTCTCGGACGAGGAGGGCATCCTGGATCGGCCGCCGCTCACGTTGAGCTTCGGGCAGCAGAAGCGGCTCGCGCTGGCGATCGCGCTCAGCATCCGGCCGCGGACGCTGATCCTCGACGAGCCATCGGCCGGGCAGGATCACCGAACCTCGCTCGCCTTCATGGCGGAGGTCGCCGCGATTCCCGGCCTGGAGAGCGCGTACTTCATCACGCACGACGTGGACCTTGCGTTGACGCACGCCGATCGTATCCTTGTGATCCGCGACGGCCGGATCGTCGCCGACGGTCCACCAGCCGCGGTGGTCGAGGACGCGGATCGCTGGCACGCGAGCAACCTGCAGCGGACCTCGCTCATGGAGGCCAATCTCGCGCGGGGCAGGCCCGCCGGTCGTTTCCTCGACGCGCGCTCACTGGCGCGCGCCATCGTCGCCCATACGGAGGAGTCAGATGTCTACCGCCACCCTTGACCGTGACCGCCCATCCGGGATGTGGGACGTCACGGCCCGCACCATCGTCTATGCGGCGATCGGTGCCGCCCTGTACGCCGTCCTGGCGCAGTTCCAGGTGACGCTGCCGGGCACCGCGAATGTCGCGCTGCGCCCGGGCTTCGCGATCGTGACCTTCTTCGGGTTCGCCTTCGGGCCCATCGTGGGGCTCTTCGTCGGCCTCGTCGGTAACGCGATCGCCGACCAGATCAGCGGGTGGGGGTTGCTCACGAGCTGGAACTGGAGCCTCGCCAATGGCCTCGCGGGCCTGCTCGCCGGCGTCTTCGGGGTGACCCTCGCGGGCACGATCCGCAACCGCCTCGCACTGTCGGCGGTCAGCGCGATCCTCGCCGTCGCCATCGGCTTCCTGTTCGTGTTCAGCGACCTCGTCCTCGGCTCGGCCGAGAGCTTCGAGGCCGCCCTGACGGCGAACTACCTGCCGGTACTGATCGGCAACGCGATCGTTGCCGGGATCCTTACCCCGATCCTCGTCGCGGCCTGGGATCCGCTGCGGGAGTCGATGGGCCGCTGAGCC
This sequence comes from uncultured Chloroflexia bacterium, assembly GCA_963840205.1. GTDB lineage: Bacteria > Chloroflexota > Limnocylindria > QHBO01 > QHBO01 > JACDBZ01. Next base: position 98,527 of record CAWIXZ010000005.1, on the reverse strand, counting down.
CGCGCGCGCGATGAACGTCGCGCCCCGATATCTCGGCCGGGGGTCGTGGCTCGCTCGCCGCGACCCCCGCGTCCTCATCGTCTCGCTCGCGTTCTTTGTCTTCACCGTCGTCCAGGTCTGGGACCTCAGGATCCTCGCGGTGCTCGCCGCGATCGCCTACGCCTACTACCGATCGGCCCGGATCCCGTTCCGCGAAGTGCGGATGCAGTGGGGCTACGTGCTGTTCTTCGTCAGCTTCCTCGTAATCGTCAACACCCTGCTCACCGGTGGCGAGCTGCGCGGCTATGGCGTGGAGGAACTCCACATCTACTTCAACGTCCCGCTGCTCGGCACCCCGATCAGCGCCGAGTCCGTGACGTACGCCATCGCCCAATACATGCGCTTCCTCTCGATGGCCGCGGTCGGCTTCCCGATTGCCTTCGCGATCGCGCCCGGTGACATCGGCCCGGCGTTCGCCCGCCTGGGCATCCCGTACAAGTTCGCGTACGGGCTGGAGCTCACCTTCCGGTTCGTCCCGTCGCTCGCGGCCGACCTCCAGACGACGATCGACGCGCAGCGCGTGCGCGGCTACGAGTGGGAGGCGAAGGGCCGCTCGCCGATCGGCAAGGTGCGGCGCACGATCCCGCTCGTCACGCCACTCACCATGAACGCGGTGATCGGCGCGGAGGACACCATCGATGCGATGGACCTCCGCGGCTTCGGCACCCAGCGGCGCACCTGGCTGCGGCAGCTCGCCCTGGACGGAACGGACCGCGTGGTGCTCCTCTTCTTCGGCGGGCTGCTCGCCGTGGTCACGGCACTCAGCTTCAGTGGCCTGACACAGCTGTGGGTCCCGCAGCTCCTCATCGACCTCGCGCGCCCCTGACGACGCGCCGATCGTGGATGAGGTGTGGATAAGTCGGCATCGGGCGTGAGAAGTCGTGGACAACCCTCTTGTGGCCGGTGGGGCCAGCCCGTATTGTGGGTCTTGTCCCGGAGGGATCGTGGACCCTGAGATTGCATCAAAGGATTCCTGGTTCCTTCGGGACATTTCTGTGCCCGGCGGATTTCTAACCTGACACAATTGGTCACGTGACTCGCGAGCCGTATCCGCCGCTGCGCCCACAGGCACCTCCGCGACGACGCGCGCAATCCACTCCCTGGCTGATGATCCTCGGCGTCGCCGTGCTCGCCCTGCTGGCCGGCGCCGTGATCGCCATCCTGCTCGGCGAACGCGATGGCGACGGGGTCGGCGGATCGCCGGGGGCGAGCGCCACCGCATCCCCGAGCGGAAGCGGGTCGGCGTCTGCATCGGCATCGGCCTCAGCGTCCCCGAGCGGCGAGCCCACGCCCTCGGCGGCAACGGCGCTGGCACTGGACACCATCGTCGCCAGCACCGTGGACGGCCTATCCGTTCGTGCCGCACCCGGGACCGATTCGGAGCGACTCGGCAGCCTCGCTGCCGGCAACGAGAGCTTCCTGGTCGAGGGACCGGTCGACGCCGACGGGTTCCCGTGGTACCTCGTCTCCACGCTGGGCCTCCCCCCGAACTCTGGGTGCGCCGTGCCGGAGCTCGAGACGGACCCCTACAACTGCCCCGTCTGGTTCGGCTGGGTCGCCGGGGCCAGCGACGCCGGAGAGCCGTGGCTCGAGCCGCGTCCTCTCGACTGCCCGACGGAGCCCTACACCGCCGAGGGCCTGATCCTCGCCCGCACCGACCTCCAGCGCCTGGCATGCCTCGGCAGCACTCCCTTCACCTTCCGCGCGTGGTGGCCGGAGATCCCGGATGACGGCGTCGGTGCTGCGACGTGCGGAGCGCAGGACCGGCCATCCGGTTGGCTGCTGTGCCAGAACGTCAACGGCAACTACGTGACGATCGATGATTCCGAGGGGTTCGGCGGGGTGGGCACCACCGTCTCCATCAATCCCACATCAGGCCTGTCGATGCCGGCGGCGGGGACGTGGGTCGAGCTCCGGGTGCACCTCGACGATCCCGCGGCACAGGGCTGCGCCGACGGAGCTGAGGCGGTCTACGAGGACCCGATCCCCGAGCGGGCGGTCGTCGACTGTCGCGCCGAGATGGTTCTCGAGGCGGTTCAGCCGGTGGACGGGCCGTAGGGGCTCACGATCGTCGGAGCACGTAGCCGCGATAGCTCGGACGGAAGCCGATGCCGGTCAGCGCCTGCGCCAGCGAGGACTCCCCGACCGGACCCCGGTCCACGCGCTCGAGGCGCAGCTCGCGGAGGGGGCCGTTCGGAGCGACGAGCGAGGGCAATGCGGCGATCGCCCGTCCAGCGACCTCGGGGTCGGATGCCGCGGGCAGGGTGAGCAGCCCTCGGCCCCCGCGCTCGAGGTAGAGGGCCGCCAGCCCGCCCACGAGGACGACGTACGCGCCGGCGGCCCGCTGGAGCGGTAGCCGCTCGTCGCCCTCCGGCCGCGGCCACGGCAGCGCGGCACCGTATGGCTGCGCCGGATCCGTAGCGGCCAGAATGCGGACGGCGTCGGCATCCTCCTCGCGCGCTGACCGCAGACGCTCGACGGCGCCGGGCAGGGCGAACTGCGCCGCACCCAGCCCCGCGACGAAGTAGCCGCGCCGCGCGCGGCCAGACTCCTCCATGGCCCGCAGCACCGGGTAGACGGCCGCGTAGCCGCCGGCCACCCCCTCGGCGACGACGGCCTCTCGCGTCACGATCCCATGGCGCTCGAGGAGCGTGACGGCCAGGGCGTGGCCACGTTCGGTGGCGCTGCGTCCCTCGCCCACCAGCTCGGCGACGAGCGACCAGCGACCCGCGGCCCGCGGAGGCCCAAGCGCAAGCAGGCGCCCGGGCCGCGGAGACGCCTTCGAGCGCGTGCGAGGGAGCGACAGCGCGCGCAGCGCGCTGAACGTGTCGTTGGTGACCTCGCCGGCCCAGACGAGGTCCCAGAGGGCGTCGAGCAGGTGGTCGTCGGCGCGTGCCTCCGCGACGGAGGCGCGGAGCTGCGGGAAGAAGGATGCGCCGCGGCGGCGCAGGTGGTCGCGGATCGCGTCGTGGAGCGGCCCAGAGGGCGCATCGTCGCCGCCGGCGTGGGCGAGCAGCTCGACGCGATCGCGGCGGTAGAGGGCCAGTCGCCCGTCGTCGCGGCCCAGGGAGCCGCGCCCGACCCACACCACCTCGCCGGCGGCGCCGAGCTCGTCGAGGAGGCGCGGCGTGTAGCCCGCGACCCGGGGGGTCAGGACGTCGCGCTCCAGCACTGACGCCGGGATCGGCACCCCCTCGAGCTGCGCCACCACCTCGATAAGTCGTCCTAGGCCGCCACCGCTCGCGCCAACGCCCTGCCACGCCGGGAGGAAGCGCGCCAACGCCTCCGGCTCGACGGGCTCCACCTCGCGGCGCAGGCGCGCCAGGGAGCGACGTCGGAGCTGACGCAGGACATCCGGATCGGTGAACTCGTGGGCCGCGCCGCCGGGGCGGAACGCCCCCTCGAGCAGCGAGCCGCCAGCGGCCAACGTTCGCAGCCGCTCGTCGACCGTTGCGGTGGCAAGCCCCCAGCGCGCGGCCGGGGCGTCCGCGGTGAACGGGGCGTGGGTGCGTGCCCAGCGCTGGAGCAGCGCGTCCAGCGGGTCGTCGGTGGCGGCGAGCCACGTCTCCGCCACGCCGGCCGGGGGGCTGGCGCCGACCGCGTCGCGGTAGCGCGCCACGTCCTCGATCGCAATCCAGCGCTCCTCGCCGGCGATCCGCAGGCTCACGGCACGGCGCGAGGCGCTCAGCTCACGCAGTGCGGCGTCGGAGTCGAACCCCTCGGCGCAGCGCGCGGCCACCTCATCAGTTCGCAGGTCCCCCAGGCGGCGCAGCAGGTCATGGACGCCATCAATGGTCCGAGCGCGGCGCGCGCCGGTGAGCAGCTGGAGCTCGAGCTCCAGGTCGGCCACCGCGTCGGGGTCCAGGAGCTCGCGCAGCTCCTCGCTGCCCAACAGCTCGGCGAGCAGGTCGCGGTCGAGCGCGAGCGCCTGCGCGCGTCGCTCCGCGAGCGGGGCGTCCCCCTCGTACATGAACGATCCCACGTAGTCGAACAGCAGCGAGCTTGCGAACGGCGACGCCGACCGCGTCTCGACGCTCACGACGCGGATGCGCCGCGCCCGGATGGACCCCAGGAGGTCGACGAGGGCCGGGACGTCGAACACGTCGCGCAGCACCTCGCGGTACGTCTCGAGGATGATCGGGAACGAGCCGTAGTCCGACGCGACACGGAGGAGGTCCGCGGACCTCTGACGCTGCATCCACAGCGGCGTGCGCTGGCCGGGCCGGCGACGGGGCAGAAGGAGTGCGCGGGCCGCGTTCTCGCGGAAGCGGGCGGCGAAGAGCGCCGAGCCGCCGAGCTCGGTGGTGAGGAGCTCCTCGACCTCCTCCGGCTCGACGAGCAGGGCCGACTCGATGGTGGAGCCGTCGCTCTCCACGCCCTCGGGCAGGCGGACGGCGATGCCGTCATCCGACCACATCGCCTGGACCTCGACGCCGTGGCGCTCGCGGAAGCGGGCCTCGATGGCCATCGCCCACGGCGCGTGCACGCGCCCGCCGAACGGCGTGAGGATGGCGACCCGCCAGTCGCCGAGCTCGTCGCGGAAGCGCTCGACGATGATCGTGCGGTCGGTCGGCAGCACGCCCGTGACCTCCCGCTGGTCGGCGAGATACCCGACGAGGTTCTGCGCGGCAAGCTCGTCGAGCGCGTGGTCCGAGCGAACGCGCGTGGTCGCATCAGCGGCGCTCATCGACTCCAGCTCCCGCAGGAAACTGCCGATCGCACGACCGAGCTCTACTGGGCGCCCAACGGCATCGCCATGCCAGAACGGCATCTTTCCAGGCTCGCCGGGCGCCGGGGTCACGATCACGCGGTCCGGCAGGATCTCCTCGATCCGCCAGCTCGAGGCGCCGAGCAGGAAGACCTCGCCCACCCGGCTCTCGTACACCATCTCCTCGTCCAGCTCCCCGACGCGGCGGCCACCGCGTCCCGCGGCGTCGCCGGGCAGGAAGACCCCGTACAGGCCGCGGTCCGGAATGGTGCCGCCGGAGGTGATCGCCACCACCCGTGCGTCGTTCCGCGACCCGACCTCGTCGGTCACCCGGTCCCACACGACGCGTGGCTTGAGATCGGCGAACTCGTCGGACGGGTACCGGCCGCTGAGCATGTCGAGCACGCCGGTGAGCTGCTCGCGCGACAGGTCGCGGAAGTTGTCCGCGCGGGTGACGAGCCGATACAGGTCGTCGACCGTCCAGCGCTCCATGGCGCAGATGGCGACCACCTGCTGGGCGAGGACGTCCAACGGGTTGCGCGGGATTCGCGTCTCCTCGATCGCTCCGGCCTTCATGCGCTCGACCACGACGGCAGCCTCGACGAGGTCGCCGCGGTACTTCGGGAAGATCTTTCCCGTCGAGGGCTCCCCGACCTGGTGACCGGCGCGGCCGATGCGCTGCATGCCGGACGCGACCGACGGAGGCGCCTCGATCTGCACCACCAGGTCGATGGCTCCCATGTCGATCCCGAGCTCCAGGCTGCTCGTCGCCACCAGCGCGGGCAGGGTGCCGTTCTTGAGCTGCTCCTCGATCTCGAGCCGCTGCTCACGAGCGATGCTGCCGTGGTGGGCTCGCACGAGCTCCTCGCCGGCAAGCTCGTTCAGCCTGGCTGCGAGCCGCTCGGCCAGCCGTCGGCTGTTCACGAAGATGAGCGTGGACCGATGCGCCCGAATGAGCTCGAGCAGCCGCGGATGGATCGACGGCCAGATCGAGTGGCGCGCCTCAGGGCCGGCGGCCGGGCCGCCGGGTGCCTCGTCCGGGTCGATCGTGTCGCCCATGCGTGCCATGTCCTCGATCGGGACGATGACCTCGAGGTCCAACTCCTTGCGGGCTCCGGCATCGACGATCTCGACCTCGCGTCCGCTTCCGCCCAGGAAGCCGGCGATTGCCGACAGCGGGCGCTGCGTCGCCGACAGGCCGATGCGCTGCGGGTCCGCATCGGTCAGGTGGCTCAGGCGCTCGAGGCTCAGGGCGAGGTGCGCGCCGCGCTTCGTGCCCGCCATCGCGTGCACCTCGTCGACGACGACGTGCTCGACGCCGCGCAGCGTCTCGCGGGCCTGGCTGGTGAGGAGGAGGTACAGGCTCTCCGGCGTCGTGACGAGGATCTCGGGCGGGTCCTTCGCCAGCTGCCGTCGCGCGTCGGCCGGGGTGTCACCCGTGCGGCTGCCGACCCGCACCTCCCCCACCGTGACCCCAAGCCGCTCGGCCGTGCGCCGGATCCCTGCCAGCGGTGCGCGGAGGTTGCGCTCGACGTCGTAGGTAAGGGCCTTGAGCGGGCTTACGTAGAGCACTCGGACGGACCGCGCGGCGGCCTGCCGCGGGGGATCGGTCAGCAGCCGGTCGACGCACCACAGGAATGCGGCAAGCGTCTTCCCGGACCCCGTTGGAGCGTGAATGAGCGTGTGGAGGCCAGCCCCGATCGCAGGCCAGCCGAGCTCCTGGGCGCGGGTGGGCGCGGCGAAGGACTCGGTGAACCAGGTGCGGGTCGGCTCGCTGAACGAGGCGAGCGGATCGGCGGAGATGGTCGCGGCCACGGCTCCCGAAGTGTACCGCGGCCGCGACGATTAGAACAGGCGTTCTACGGAGAGTTTCACCGCCAGGCGGAGACGATCACGGCGGCGACGAGCAGGCCGATGAGGTGGTACGAGCCGGTGATGGCGAACCAGACCCACGGGCCGGGCCGGTTGGGAGCGAACAGCGCCTCGTACGCGGTGAGCGCCAGCCCAAAGCCGATGCCGATCACCAGGCCGAGAACGACCCCGCTGCCCACGTCGGTCGAGCCCGTCGCGTTCGCGAGCATGGCGGTGGCGATCGTGGAGACCAGGGCGAAGAGCGCAGGCCCGGCGTAGATCATCGGGCTCGTCCCACCCTGCTGCTGCGCCTCGTCCCAGCCGATGGCGCGCTGCCACGGCTTGCCGAAGGCGATGGGCGAGTACCAGAGTGCTCCAAGGGCGAAGTACACGATCGTGGCCACGATGACCGCGAGCCAGTTCATCCCACTCAGTGCGTCGAGTGTCATGCCGGGTTCTCCTCCTCACCTCCGAGCCACCGCCAATTGCTCGGTGGCTGACCGACCGAGCGTAGCCGTCCGGCGTGGCCGCGTAAACGGCTCCGCGGCGGTGGCCAGGTTCTGGGCGTAGCATCAACCCATGGATGAGAAGCAACGCACCCAGGAGTTCACCCTCAATGGCGACGAGGTCCTCGCGAAGGTCAAGGAGCTGATCCACGAGGGCAACATCCGCCGCATCTCGATCAAGAACGAGGAGGGGCGGACGATGCTCGAGGTTCCGCTCACGCTCGGGCTCATCGGGGCGGCGCTGCTGCCCGTGTTCGCCGCCATCGGCGCGGCGGCCGCGCTCGCCACCCGGTGCACGATCGTGGTCGAGCGCGACGAGCCGTCAGGCGGCGATCCGCCCTCGGCCTAAACGGACTCCCACGCTGCGCGCCACACGCGCCACAGCGAGTCGGGGTCGGAGAGCGGGTCTCCGTGGACCAGGAAGAAGTCGGCGGGCCCGCCCTCGCGGATTAGGCCGGCCTCCGGCTCCGCCATGAGCTCGCCCCCGCGCCACGTCGCCGCCGCCAGCGCCTCGACCGGCTCGACGCCGGCCGCCACCAGGCTCGTCACCTCCCACGCCAACTGGTTCGCGCGCAGGGAACCGCCCCCGAAGTCGCTGCCCGTCGCGATGGCGACGCCCGCGTCCCGGGCGATGCGAATGGACGCTTCGGCCACCTCCAGCCGCGCGAGGATTCCCTGGCGACCCGACTCCTCGGCGAAGCGCGGCATCGTCGTGGTCGAGCCGAAGGTGATCCACGAGCGCATCACCGCCAGGGTGCTCACCAGGGTGGTGCCACGCGTCGACATGTCCGCCGCCACCCCTGCGTCGAGCTGGAAGCCATGCTCGACTGAGTCGACGCCGCCCGTGACCGCCGCCCGCGCGCCGCTCACACGGCCAGAGTGCGCCGCGACACGTGCGCCGCGTGCGTGCACCGCGTCGACCACGCGGCTCACCTCGGTCGCGGTCCACGGCGACGCGTTCTCGTCGGGACCGTCCATGTACAGCTTCACGAGGTCCGCCCCGTCGTCCAGCTGGCCCATGGCGGCCGCGAGCAGCTCGTCGGCGTTGTCCACGGCGACCACTCCGGGCACCGGCTCGGCGCCGCGCCTGAAGAGCCAGGAGCCTGCCGCTCGCAGGTAGGGGCGGTCCGGCCGGCCGGCCCAGCGGTCGCGCACCGCCAGGGCAAGGGCGCGCTCGCGCCCGTCCGCGGGGTCGACACCGATCGGAGAGCCGACGTCGCGCATCCAGCGCACGCCCGCCGCGAGGCCGATCCGCGCGTTGTGCTCTGCGACCGCAAGGAGGGTCTCGGGCGGGTCGTCGAAGCGCTCGATCCAGTTCGCCCCGCCGGGGCCGGTGACGTGGCTGTGGCAGTCGACCATGCCGGGCACGAACGTGGCGCCGGCGCAGTCGATGACCGTCGCGCCGGAGGCATCCTCCTCACCGTCGGCGGGCCGGATCCAGGCGATTCGACCCGAGTCCACGAGGATTGACACGTGGCGCTGAAGGGTGGGCGACCGGCCGTCGGCCAGCGCGCCGTCGCGCCAGAGCTCGCGGCCCGTCTGCACCACCGGGGACGCGGTGGGCGAAGGGGTCCGCGTGGGCGCCGGCGTGGTCGCGGGGCTGGCACTCGGTGAGGCCCGCTGCGTCAGCGAGGGTAGCGGCGAGGCGCACGCGGCCAGCGCCGTGGCCGAGGCCGCGGCACCCAGCTGGAGCAGCCGCCGACGGCTGATCGGGGCCGGGTGCTCGTGCATCGGTCGATTATCGGCCGATGCGACCCAGGTGGGTGTCCTTGAAGTCGGTCGGCAGCTTGAGCCCATAGCCGAGCGATCGGTCCATCCCGACGTGCGCCAGCGCGATCGCGCCGGCCAGGGCGACCGGAGCCAACGCGGCGAACCAACCCATCGCGAGGAGCGCCAGGGAGAAGACCAGGTTGTGGACCAGGTTGTAGGTGATCGCGCCGAGCCGCGGGCCACCGAGGTAGCCGACCATCGAGACGTCGGGCACGAGCAGCAGAGGCACCAGCCACAGCGGGTGGCCGTTCAGCTGGAGGTACGCGAGGACGCCCGCGACGAATATGGCGAGCGCCTCTGCGCGGAGGATGAGGTCGACGGCTCGCACGTAGCCGATTCTACCCGCGGGTAGGGAAATTCCCTCTTTCGTCGGCTAGCCTGTGGCCATGGCGGAACTCAAACTCGGGCCCGTCGCCCAGGTCTCGCTCAACGTGCGGGACATGGCGCGCACGGAGGCCTTCTACGGGAAAACGCTGGGCCTGCCGCACATCTTCACCTTCGGCGACCTCGGCTTCTTCGACTGCGACGGCCTCCGGCTGTACCTGCACGCGAAGAGCGCGGAGGCCTGGACGCCGGGCTCGATCCTGTACTTCCTCGTCGACGACATCGGCGCGGCCCACGAGGCCCTCGCGGCGCGCGGAGTCAAGTTCACGGGTGCGCCCCACCTGATCTACACCGATGACGCCACCGGCGTCGAGGAGTGGATGGCCTTCTTCGAGGACGGGGAGGGCAACACGCTCGCCATCACGTCCCGGGTTCAGCCCGCGAGCGAGCGGTAGAGCTCGACCGTCTGGCTTGCGATCGCCGGCCAGGAGAACGTCTCGACCGCCCGACGGCGGGCCGCGAGGCCCATGGCCTCCCTCGTGGCGGGATCGCCAACCAGCGCGTTGATGGCTGACGCCATGTCCCGTGCGAAGCGGTCGGGGTCCACGGGCGACATCGGGTCGTCCTCGCGGAGCTCCACCGGCACGAGCATCCCGGTCACGCCATCCACCACCACCTCGGGGATGCCTCCGACGGCCGATGCGACGACGGGCGTCTCGCAGGCCGCCGCCTCCAGGTTGATGATTCCGAACGGCTCATAGACCGATGGACAGCAGAAGACCGCCGCGTGGCTGTAGAGCTGACGCGCGTCCTCGCGGCTGACCATCTCGCCGATCCAGACGACCCCCGAGCGCCTGGCCCGGGCGGCCGCGACGCCGGCCTCCATCTCGGCCGCGATCTCCGGCGTGTCCGGCTGGCCGGCGCAGAGCACGACGCCGATCTCCGGATCCAGGTGCTCGATGGCACGCAGGAAGTGCACGATCCCCTTCTGGCGCGTGATGCGCCCGAGGAACAACACGTACGGCCGTGTCGGATCGATGCCGTGCCGCTCCAGCGCGTCCGTCGCCGGATCCGGCCGATAGAACTCGGCGTCGATGCCGTTGTGGATCACGTGAATCCGCTCGGCCGGGACGTCGAACAGGCCGAGGACGTCGTCGCGCGTGCCACGGCTGACGGCCACGACCGCATCGGCGGACTCGAGCGCCGTGCGCTCCACCCACGAGCTCACGAGGTAGCCGCCGCCGAGCTGCTCGCGCTTCCACGGGCGCATCGGCTCGAGCGAGTGCACCGTCACCACCAGCGGCACCCCGTACGCACGTTGCGCCAGGACGCCGGCGAGATGCGTGTACCAGGTGTGGCAGTGCACGACGTCCGCGCCGATGGGGTCCGCGACCATCGCCAGATCACGCGAGAAGGCGGAGAGGACGGGTCGCAGCCGCTCGTCGGTCTCGGCGAGATCGTGCGGCTGTGGGTAGCCGCGTACGCGCCAGCCGGGGGCATCCTCCGCCTCCGAGCCGAACGTTCGAACCTCGACGTCCACGAGTGCACGGAGGTGGCGCGTCAGCTCCGCGACGTGCACGCCCGCGCCGCCATAGACGTTGGGCGGGAACTCGTTGGTGAGGATGAGCGCGCGCACGCGCTCAGCCTAACCGGGGGAAGCTAGCCCGCGGCCGTCTGGCCGTGCGCGAGACGGGCGCGCCGTGCGCCGGCATTGAGGTGACGCTCGATCTCGGAGAGGTCGAATGGCTTCGAGATCACCGGCGCCCAGCCCCCGATCTCGCGCTGCCGCTGGTCGTTCGCCGCGGTGCACACGACCGTGGCCACGTCGGCGGTCGAGGGGTCGTCGCGAAGCTCGCGCGCCAGATCGCCGCCCCGACCGTCCGGCAGGTCGTCGTCGAGGATGAGCAGGGCGGGGTGCCGCTCGTCGAGGAAGTCACGCACCTGGTCGATGCGGCCGAAGTCGTAGGCGACCCAGCCGGAGTCCTCGGCGACCTCGCGCACCAGCTCCACGGTCGAGGCGTCGTCGTCGACGATGCAGAGCACCGGCGCCTCGGCGCGGGCCCCTGCATTCTCGTTCGGTATCCGGCTGTCCAAGGTGTCCCCCGGTGTGTGGTCCGGTGCAGTGCAAGGATGGTGCCCAGATGTACGGAAGCGTACGAAGCTTGCCCGCACGGCGACCGAGCGCGCCGGAGGCGCAAGATACTCCCCATGAGTATACTGAGCGGCGTGGTCCAGGCACTCGAAACACCTTCTGACACAGCCGAGCTGACGCTTCCGGTGATCGGCATGACGTGCGCGAGCTGCGTCAACCGGATAGAGAGGTTCCTAGGCAAGGCGGAAGGTGTCGCGGAGGCGACGGTGAACCTCGCGACCGAGCGGGCCACGGTGCGATTCGACCCGGCCGTCATCGATCGATCCGGGATCGTGAGCGCCATCGAGCGCGCCGGCTACGAAGTTCGGCCGGAGGTCGCGGCCGAGGGCGCAGAGGACGCGGAGGTCGCCGAGGAGGCATCGCGGGCCGCCGAGCGGCGCGAGCTGCTCATCGGCGCCGTCGCCTCGACCGGGATCGGCCTGGTGATGATGGCGCTGATGCTGTGGCCGGGCGGTTCGCCGTGGCCGATGCAGGACCTCAACGTATGGTTCCTGGTGCCCGCTACGATCGTCCAGTTCGTCTTCGGACGCCGCTTCCTGGTGGCCGCACTCCGTGGCGCGCGACACGGCGAAGCCAACATGAACACCCTCGTGGCCATCGGGACGCTGGCCGCGTATGGCTACTCGCTCGTCGTGACGCTCCTCCCGGAGTCGGTCATGGCCGCGGGGCTCGGCCACGAAACGTACTTCGACTCTGCGGCAGTCATCGTCGGGCTCATCCTCTTCGGGCGCTGGCTCGAGGCACGTGCCAAGGGCCGCGCGGCCGGCGCGGTTCGCGCGCTGCTCCGCCTTCAGCCGGCCATGGCCCGGGTCCTGCGGGAGGGCGGCGAGCGCGAGGTCCCGGTGGCCGAGGTGGTCGTCGGCGATCTCGTGCGCGTGCGACCGGGCGACCGGGTGGCGGTCGACGGCGTGGTGATCGACGGCGCCTCGGCGGTCGACGAGTCGATGCTCACCGGGGAGGCGATCCCCGTCGACAAGGCGCCGGGCGATCGCGTCATCGGCGCGACGCTCAACGTGGCCGGGTCGTTCGTCATGCGTGCCGAGCGCATCGGCCGCGAAACGGCTCTCGCGCAGATCGTGACGCTCGTCGAGCAGGCACAGGGCTCGAAGGCGCCGATCCAGCGCCTCGCGGATCGGGTCACCGGCTGGTTCGTCCCGGCGGTGATGGTCATCGCGACCCTGACGCTGCTCGCGTGGCTCGTCTTCGGGCCCGATCCGAAGCTGACCTATGGCCTCGTGAGCGCCGTCGCGGTGCTCATCATCGCGTGCCCGTGCGCGATGGGCCTGGCGACCCCGACCGCGATCATGGTCGGCACCGGCAAGGGCGCCGAGGCTGGAATCCTCATCCGAGACGCGGCTGCGCTCGAGCACGCCCAGCGCATCACGACGGTCGTCCTGGACAAGACCGGCACGATCACGCGAGGCGCACCGACGGTGACGCTCGTCCAGCCGGTCGAGGGGATGGACGCGCGCGAGCTCCTTCGGCTCGTGGCGGCGGCGGAGCGAGGAAGCGAGCACCCGCTGGCGGAGGCGATCGTCCAGCACGCGGCCGATGCGGGCATCGAGGCTCCGGAGGCGACCGCGTTCGAGGCCACAGCCGGTCGCGGCGTGCGTGCGTCGGTCGATGGCACGACGCTGCTCGTCGGCACGGGGGCCTTCGTCCGAGAGCACGGCGTGGATCCGTCCCCCCTCGAGCCGGGCGCCGCGCAGGCCGCGCACGACGGTGCCTCCGCCGTATTCGCCGCGCGCGACGGCACGCTCATCGGCCTCATCGCGCTCTCCGACACCGTCAAGCCGTCTTCGACGGATGCCATTGCCCGGCTCCGGCGGGCCGGCATCGACGTGTGGATGCTGACCGGGGACCGCCGTGCGACCGCCGAGGCCATCGGCGCGCAGGTCGGCATCGGTCCGGAGCGAGTCATCGCCGAGGTGCTGCCGGGCGAGAAGGCCGAGAGCATCCGGACGCTCCAGGCGAGCGGCGAGATCGTCGCCATGGTCGGCGACGGCATCAACGACGCGCCGGCCCTCGCCCAGGCAGACCTCGGCATCGCCATCGGCACAGGTGCCGACGTGGCGCTCGAGGCCTCCGACATCACGCTCGTGGGGAGCGACCTCGGCGGCGTCGCGACCGCGGTGCGACTCTCGCGCGCCACGATGCGCACGATTCGCCAGAACCTCGCATGGGCGTTCGGCTACAACATCCTTCTCATCCCGGTCGCGGCCGGGGTCCTGTTCCCGGTGGCAGGGCTCCTGCTCAGCCCGGCGCTCGCGGCCGGCGCGATGGCGCTCTCCAGCGTCAGCGTCGTCGCCAACTCCCTGCGACTGCGCGGGTTTCGCGCAGCGTGATCCACCACCGACAGAGAAAGGCCGACCGATGACGACCATGGTCAAGGATCCGGTGTGCGGCATGGAGGTCAACCCCGACGTGGCACGGGCCCAGGGCCTCGTCGCCGAGCACGGTGGCGAGACGTACTACTTCTGCGGCCGTGGGTGCAGGCTCGATTTCACCGACGACCCCGAGCGAATCCTGGACCCCGCCTACCAGCCCAGCATGTAGCTCCGCGGTCTACGCCGCGGCGACCCGATTGCGGCCGGCGCGCTTGGCCATGTAGAGGGCCACGTCGGCCGCCCGCAGCAGCTCCTCCGCGGTGTCCGTGTCCGGACCGATCGCAGCACACCCGGCGGACACCGTCGCGATGACCGGCTGACCACCGGCCCCCGGGATACTGGTGTCGGACAGCTGCTGGCGAACGCCGTCGGCAATCTGCATGGCGTCCTCGAGCGTCGCCCGGAAGAGGATGGCCGCGAACTCCTCGCCGCCCCAGCGCGCGACGAGGTCGCTCGCCCGCATCCGCGCCCTGAGGATCGAGCCGAAGGTGCGCAGCACCTCGTCGCCGACGTGATGGCCATGCTTGTTGTTGAGCTCGCTGAAATGGTCGAGGTCGAACATGATCGCAGCGAGCGGGAAGCGCTCCGCAACCGGGACCCGCGCGCGCTGGGCGATGAGCTGGTCGAGCGCCGGATCCAGGTATCGGCGGTTGAAGAGCCCTGTCAGGGGGTCCCGCATGGCGAGCTCGCGCAGCTCCGCGTGCAGGAACGTGTTGCTGACCGCGAGCACGGCCTGCTCCCCGAGCATCCGCAGCGCGTCGAGCTCGGGCTCGCTGAACCGATCCGACCGATCGCTACGCATGAGCGTGAGCACGCCGATGACGGCGCCGTCACGGATGAGCGGCAGCGCCGCGGCCCGCATCGGCGCACCCTCGTGCGCGTCGGGCAGGAATCCCGCGCCGAGGTGCGCTGAGCGCGGGCGTGGAGCGGATTCGTCGATGATCATGGTCCGGTCGCGCAGCGCGCGGCCCGCCATCCCCTCGCCGGGCTTGGCCTCCTCCGGCACCGCGGACCGATCGGCGCCGTCAGCCGCCCGCAGCATGTAGCGACCGGTTTCGCGGTCGAGGACGTGCAGCGTGGTGACCTCGGCGCGCACGACGCCGGAGACCGAGCGCACGATCGAGGCGTACAGCTCGTCGGGCTGGAGCGTCGCGTTCACCGCCTCGCTGAACTGGTTGAGGTGGCGGAAGAGCTCGACGCGCTGCGCGAGCTGCTGGCCGTCCCGCCCGATGATGAGGGCGGCGGCGAGACGATCGGCCACGGCCACCATCAGGCGCAGGTCGGTGGAATCCAGTGGGCGAGCCTGCCTTGGACTCGACGTTGAGGAGTCCGAGGAACTCGCCGTCTGCCATGAGCGGCACGCACACCTGGCTGGTGGCCTCCGGGTTGATGGCGATGTAGTCGGGATCGATCGCAACGTTCGGGACCAGCGCGGCCCGGTGAGTCCGCATCACGCGACCGGAGACGCCGTGGGCCGAGTCGAACGTGGTGCCGGCCTTGGCGTGCCCGCGCCGCGCGCCGAGCGTCACGCTCTGGTCGTCGCCGAGATAGACGAGACGTAGGGGTAGCCGAACTCCTGGGAGATTCGTCCGACCAGCTCGTCGAGCGCCTCGGGACTCGGCCCACGCGACGCGAGGAGGTGACCAATGGCCTCCACGCCGGCGAGCTGCCGGGCTCGGCGACGATCGACGGTGACGGCTCGCCGCATGCGCCGTCGGGCGAGCCTCCATGCGCCGCACCTCGCGCCGCGTCGCCATCGCCACGAGCAGGATGATCGAGGCGAGCCCGAGAGCCCGCTGCGCAGCGTCGCCGAACGAGGCACGATCGATGGCCTCCACGCCGAAGTGCGCCCCCATCGACGCCACCACGGCGAAGCCCAGGAGAATCGGACCGCCAAACGCCGACAGCGCCACGATCGGCAGGTAGAGGGCAGCCAGCAGGCCGG
Organism: uncultured Chloroflexia bacterium; assembly: GCA_963840205.1. Classification (GTDB taxonomy): domain Bacteria; phylum Chloroflexota; class Limnocylindria; order QHBO01; family QHBO01; genus JACDBZ01. The sequence goes on along the minus strand of CAWIXZ010000005.1, from coordinate 82,845 downwards.
TGCTGCTGGTGAGGAGCTGCGAGGCGGCCACGAGCGCGACGCTCAGCGCGATCCGCATGACGTTCCACCACATGCCGCGAGCGCGCACCGCGCCGCGCGGGGACGAGCGCCACACGAGTGCCACGTTCACGCCCAGGTACCCGGCGGCCACTGCCCACAGCGCCCAGCCGCGGCTCGCGGGCGCAGCGATGAGGAAGATCGGCAGCAGGAGAGCCGCCGACTCGAAGACAGCACGATCGCGCGCCACGGCTCCCGCCCGCGCGAGGACCCCGCGCAGCGACCCGACGACGCCTGTCAGCGCGGGGCGCGCGGCGCCCTCGGTCTGTACAGCGTTGTTCATCTGTGCACGCCAGTCTGGAGCGCACCGCACCGGACCTCCATGACCCATCGGTACCCCGCAGGTCGCCCTCGACCACGCCTGCTACGCTCGCGCGGATGGAACTTCCGCCTCCGTGGGGCCACGAGTGGGCCGGCCGGCTGGACGAGCTCGTGATCGACAGCGAGGCGCTGACCGGCAACCCACTGGGCGACCCCCACCGCCGGCCGCTCTACGTCTACACGCCACCCGGCTACGAAGCACGAGCCCGATCGGCGCTATCCGTCGGTCTACGTTCTCCAGGGCCTCACGGGCCAGCTGGACATGTGGCGAAACCGCAAGGCCTTCATGCCGAACCCACTCGAGGCCCTGGATGCCTGGTTCGCTCGTCCGGACGCCGCGTCCGCGATCGTCGCCTTCGTGGACGCGTGGACGAGCCTGGGTGGGTCGCAGTTCATCGACTCGGCCGCCACCGGCAGCTACCACGGCTACCTGTGCGACGAGGTCGTCCCGCTCGTCGACGCCCGGTACCGGACGCTGACCGGCGCGGCCCATCGGGGGGTGGCCGGCAAGAGCAGCGGCGGTTACGGCGCGATGGTCACTCCGATGCTGCGCCCGGACCTGTTCGGCGGCCTCGCCACGCACGCCGGCGATGCCCTGTTCGAGGTCTGCTACGCCCCGGACTTCCGCGAGGCGGCCCGCGCGCTGCGCGACGACCACGACGGGTCATACGACGCCTTCTGGAGCGACTTCCGCTCACGCCCCGGCCGATCGCGCCGCAGCGACGGCGTGCTCCTCAACGTGTGGTGCATGGCCGCCTGCTACTCGGCGGATGCGGACGGGACGGTTCGGCTCCCATTCGAGACGACCACCGGTCGCGTGGACCCCACCGTCTGGGAGCGCTGGCTGGCGTGGGACCCGGTGCGCATGGTCGCACGCCACCCCGACGCGTTGCGCGGGCTACGGGCCATCTGGATCGACGCGGGCCGGGCGGACGACTTCTACCTCGATCTGGGCGCGGAGGCCTTCCGCGGCGAGCTGGAAGACATCGGCGTCGGCCGGGAGGCGGTGCGCTTCGAGCTGTTCGACGGCACGCACGCGGGAATCGAGTGGCGCTACCCGCAGGCGATCGGCTGGCTGGCGGAGCGGCTCGCCCCGTGACCCGCATCCTCGTGTACACCGGCAAGGGCGGCGTCGGCAAGACGAGCGTGGCCGCGGCCACCGCGATCGCGTGTGCCGACCGCGGCTATCGGACGATCGTGATGTCGACCGACATCGCGCACAGCCTCTCCGACGCGTTCGACATCCAGCTCGGGCCCGACCGCAACGGAAATCGCACCAAACCTGTGGGGCCAGGAATCCGACGTCTTCTACAACGTCGCCCGCTACTGGGGCAAGGTGCAGGAGTACGCCGCATCGGTCCTGCGCTGGCGTGGGCTCGACGAGGTCATGGCCGAGGAGATGACGGTGCTCCCGGGCATGGACGAGGTGGGCAGCCTGCTCTGGATCGCGGACCACCACGACTCGGGCCAATACGACGTGGTGGTGGTCGACGCGGCTCCGACAGGCGAGACGCTGCGCCTGCTGTCGCTTCCCGAGGCGGCGAAGTGGTGGATGGAGAAGATCGAGCCCATCGGCCGCAGGATCACCAAGCTCACCGGCCCGCTCATCCAGCGCTTCGTGGGCATGCCGATGCCCGGCGACGAGGTGTTCAACGCCGGCGAAGAGCTATTCCGTCGGCTCGAGCACATGCACGACCTCCTCGTCGACCAGGAGAAGACGTCGGTGCGAGTGGTGCTGACCCTCGAACAGGTGGTCATCAAGGAGGCGCAGAGATCGTTCACCTACTTCCACCTGTACGGCTACCCGACCGACCTCGTCGTCGCCAACCGCGTGCTGCCTGACAACGTCGGGCCGTACTTCCGCGGCTGGTATGAGGCGCAGCAGCGGTACGGCCCGCTCGTCGACCAGTCCTTCCATCCGATTCCGGTGCGCCGGGCTCCCTTCTTCGACCGCGAGGTGGTCGGCGTGCCGATGCTCCGCGAACTGGCGGCGGCACTCTACGGCTCGACCGATCCCACCTCATTCTTCTACCGTGGACGCCCCTACTCGGTCGTACGGGACGGGGATGGCTTCCTGCTGTCGGTGGAGCTGCCCTTCACGACCAAGGACCAGATCAACCTGACGCGGCACGCCGACGAGCTCGTCATCGACCTCGGGACGTGGCGACGCACGCTCGTCCTGCCGCGCATCCTTGTCGACGCACCCACCGAGGGCGCACGCTTCGAGGAGAGCACACTCAAGATTCGCTTCGGTGCACCGACCCGCCAGAGCACACCAGCACGCTGAAGGAGACACGCACATGACCGATGAGGCACCCCGCGACCGGACGGCCGAGCTCGAGGCCCGCCTCGCCGAGCTCGAGCGACAGGCCCGCCCGGCGTCGTCGGGCGACGGTCGATCCGGGATCGAGGCGGCGTTCTGGGCGACCGTCCACACGATCTTTCCCGAGGATGCCCGCAAGCACATGAAGGCCGCGACCCGCGAGCAGCTCCTCGCCGCGCGGGTCTACCTGGACCGCTGGATCGCGCGGCTCGACGAGGCCGAGGCGGAAGAGACGGCCAGCTCGCGCGAGCGGATCGAGATCGACTAGCGGGTGCGGCCCTTCCGCTTCCTGGCCGATGCGCGCGGCATCGCGAGCATCCGCGAGCTCACCGAGACCGCGCGCCGCGCCGAGGCGATCGGCATCGACACGCTGGTCATTCCCGACCACCTCATCCCGCAGCTGTCGCCCATCGCGGCGATGGGCGCCATCGTCGCCGTCAGCGACGCGCCTGCGGGTGAGCGCGTTCGTCCTCAACAACGACCTGCGCCACCCGGCCGTCCTCGCCCAGGACCTCGCCAGCCTCGACGTGCTGTCGGAGGGACGGCTGGACGTGGCCATCGGCGCCGGGTGGAACCGGCCCGAGTACGAGGCCATCGGCCTCGCCGTTCGACCCGACGCCGGTTCGCCAGGCTCGACTGGCCGAGGCCGTCGACGGTGCTCAAGGGCTGCTTCGGCGACGGACCGTTCAGCTTCAGCGGCGAGCACTACACGATCACCGACTACGACGCGCATCCGAAGCCGGTCCAGCAGCCGCAACCGCCGTTCCTCATCGGCGGCGGTGGCCGGCGGACGCTCGAGCTTGCCGCCCGAGAGGCCGACATCGTGGGCCTCGCGCCGCGCATCCTGCCCAACGGCGCGCCGGACCCGCGCTCCGTGACGTTCGAGGGGACGCGCGAGAAGATCGAGTGGGTGCGAGCGGCAGCCGGAGAGCGATTCGACGGGCTGGAGCTGAACGCCTATCCCTCGATGACCGGCGTCAGCATCACCGACCGAGCCGCTGCGCGAGGCGCGGGCGCTCGCGGAGCAGCTGAGCGCGCGCAGCGGGGTCGCCGATCACCGGCGAGGAGCTCCTCGAGTCGCCGCACATCTTCATCAACAGCGTCGACGGCTTCGTCGAGAAGCTCACCCGCCTGCGCGCAGAGCTCGGCATCAGCTCGATCATGGTCGGCGACGTGGACGAGCTCGCCCCGGTCGTGGAGCGCCTCGCAGGAACCTGAGGTGGCGACGCCCTAGATATCGGCGCTGAAGGTGTCGCAGCTGTTCGGATCGCCGGACTCCATGCCCGTCGTGAACCACTGCTCCCGCTGCTCCGCCGAGCCATGGGTCCACGTCTCTGGATTCACCTGTCCCTGCGTGCGCTCCTGGATGCGGTCGTCGCCGACGGCCTGCGCCGCGTCGAGCGCCTGCGCGACCTGCTCCTGGGTGATCGGGTCCAGGAACCCGGTGCTCACTGCGTTGGCCACCCACACGCCGGCGTAGCAGTCGGCCTGGAGCTCGGTGCGCACGGCGTAGCTGTTCTCGCCGGTGTCCTGGGTCTGCCGCAGGACCCCCGTGAGGTTCTGGATGTGGTGGCCGTACTCGTGGGCGAGGATGTAGGCCTCGGCGAGCGGCCCGCCCTCCGCGCCGAGCTGCGTCTTGATCGCCTCGAAGAACCCGAGGTCGATGTACACGCCCTGGTCCGGCGGACAGTAAAACGGCCCGACCGCGCTGGATGCCTGCCCGCAGCCGGTGCTCACCCCGCCTTCGAAGAATGTCGTCGTGGCGGGCTGGTACTCCGGGTATGCCGACGCCCAATAGGCCTGGATGCTGTTGACGTAGCCCACGATCCGGCAGTCGTCGCGCGCGGCCGCATCGGCCCCCGTCTGGCACTCGGCAATCTCGCCGCTCTCCTGCCCCGTGCCGACCGTCGTGTCGCGCAGGGAGTCGAGGTTGACCTGCGACGGGTCGCCCCCCAACAGCAGGTACGCGACGATGGCGACCACGCCGATGAGACCGCCTCCGGCGGCGAGACCACCGCCACCGCGGCCACGCAGATCACGAATCTGTCCGGGGTCGAGCCGGGCGCGACGTCGAATTGTCATGCGCCATCCAATAGCAAATCGCTTGCCCGCACGGCGATCAGGCTGTGGCCAGCGGTCAACACAGCGATCAGCTGGACCAATTGGCGTGCGGCGGCTGGGCGGCTAGACTCGTCGATCCGACCCCCGCGTCCGACCGTTCCGTCGAGACGCCCACGCACACGGAGGGATCATGCGTCGTCTGTTTCTTGCCGCGCTGACCAGCGCACTCCTGCTCGTCTCGCTGGTCGCGCCCGCATCGGCCATCACCAACGGCCAGCCCGATGGAGATCTCCACGACAACGTCGGACAGCTCCTCTTCTACGACCCGACCGCCACCGACCCGCGCTTCAACACGCCTGGCGGCTGGTTCAACTGTTCGGGGACGCTACTGAGCCCCACCGTCCTCCTGACGGCCGGACACTGCACCTTCGGCATCGGCGAGAACGGCGCTGTAAACGCGGACGGCGTTGGTGGAACCGACATCTGGCTCAACCTCAACGAGAAGCCCAACTACAACATCCTGCCGCCGAGCTCCGGCTTCGCCCCTGGTAACAACGCCGGGCGCTACACGGCATGGAGCACGATCCTCGACGCCAGCGCCGACTGGGTCAGCGGCACGGCGTACCCGCATACGAACTACAACGACGGAGCGTTCTTCCTGTTCGACGTCGGCATCGTCGTCCTCGACGAGGCCGTTGCCGTACCTGACGCGGGCTTCGGCACGCTGCCGACGGTCGGCCAGCTCGACACGCTCTCGAAGCCGAAGGGCCAGACCCGCTTCACTGCCGTCGGCTACGGCCTGAATCTCGTTCGGCCTTGGGGCGCATTCGGCGGTGACGAGCGCCAGTACGCCGAGCTCATGCTCGTCAACCTCAACGGCGTCTTCGGCCTGAAGAACGGTATCGCTGCCGTCTTCTCGAACAACAACGGCGCAGCCCACCAGGGCGGCACCTGCTTCGGAGACTCGGGCGGCCCGATCTTCGTGGCCGACACGAACACCGTCATCGCGGTGACGTCGTTCGGCGTGTCGCCGAACTGCACCGGGAACGGCGGCGGCTACCGCATCGACCAGGTCGACGATCTGACGTTCATCAACTCGTTCCTCGACTAGGGACTACCGCATCAGGGTGCCGCGCCGGCACCGGTCACTCACCGAAACGCCCCCGTCGCATGACGGGGGCGTTTCTTAGTGCTTGACCGTTGCGACCTCGCCGGCGATGCGCTGCGCGAAGTAGACGGGAATCACCGACAGGAGGACCAGCACGAGGGCCACGACGTTGACCACCGGCAACTCGGTGGGCCGCTGCATTGCGGAAAGAATCCAGACCGGGATGGTCTGCGTCCCGGCGCCGGACGTGAACAGCGTGACGATGACCTCGTCAAAGGAGAGCGCGAAGGCCAGCAGGCCGCCGGAGAGCAGGGCCGTCCGCATGCCGGGCATGGTGATCCGCCGGAACGTGATCCAGGTATCCGCCCCCAGGTCGGCGGAGGCCTCCTCGAGTGAGCGCGGGAGGCGGCGCAGGCGGGCAATGACGTTGTTGTAGGCGATGACGACGCAGAACGTGGCGTGACCGATGATGATCGTCATCAGGCCGAACTCGATCCCGAATGTCTGGAACGTCGTGCTCAGGGCGATGCCGGTGATCACGCCCGGTAGCGCAATCGGCAATACCAGCAGGAAGTTGATCGAGTCCCGGCCGAAGAAGGTAAAGCGCTGCACCGCCATGGCGGCCAGGGTGCCAAGGACCAGCGCGATCGCCACCGCCGCCAGCGCGGCCACGATGGAGTTGACGAAGGCCCGCGGGATGGCGGGGTTGGCCAGCGCCTCGCCGAACCAGTGGAGCGTGAAGCCGGGCGGCGGCCACGCCATGAACCGACTCTCGTTGAAGGCGAAGACTCCAACGATGATGAGCGGCAGGTACAGGAACGCCATGACGAGCCACGTTGCCACGCGCAGGCCGACCCGGACCCAGGCGGACTCAGCCACGGCTCGCCGCCATCACAGGGACTCGAACGCTCCGAGACGCCGGGCGAGGACCAGGTACAGCACCACGATGATGATCGGCAGGATCGAGAACGCGGCCGCGATCGGGAAGTCGCCCAGCGCGGAGTTGTCGTAGATCACGTTGCCGATGAACTTCGCGTCGCTCACCAGGTCGGGGACGATGTAATCACCCAGCGTGAGCGAGAACGTGAAGATGGATCCTGCCACCACCCCCGGAAAGACCAGCGGCAGGACCACCCGTCGAAATGTCGTTCCCGCTCGCGCCCCCAGGTCAGCCGACGCCTCGAGCAACGAGTTTGGGACTCGCTCCAGCGCAGCGTAGATCGGCAGGATCATGTACGGCAGCCACAGGTAGCTGAAGACCAGCCAGGAGTTCGCGATCTCGTCGGTTCCCGGGGCGGCGATGCCGAACGGAGCCAGGACCCAGGAGAGGAGGCCGTTGCCCTGGAGAATGGTCCGCCAGGCGAAGATCTTGACCAGGTACGACGCCCACAGGGGCATGAGCACGGCGACGACCAGCACACCCCGGAATCGCGGGCTTGCCACCCGAGCCATGTAGTACGCGATGGGAAAGGCCAGCACAGCATCGGTCAGAGTGACGAGGATGGCCATGCCGATCGTTCGGATCGCGATCGTCCGATAGACGTCGTTGCCTAGGATCTGGGCGAACGCATCCAGGGACCAATCGAACGGGTTGACCTTGCCGGTGAAGGGGTCGCTCGTCCAGAACGCGTTCAGGAGCAGGATGGCCAGCGAGCCGAGGTAGACGACGCCGAGCCACAGCAGCGGGGCCGCCAACAGCAGGCGACGCTGCGTCCCAGGCCTGGCGTGCAGCCAGGTCGCGAGTCGCCGCCCACGGCCGGGTGCGGCTGCCGAGGCGTTGGCCGGCACCCCCGGGGTCATCGGTCAAACGGGGCTTCCCGGGAGGCCAGGCCCCCCGGGAAGCGCGAGGTCAATGCGGGCCCTGATCGGCGCCTCAGCCACCCCGAAGGGTGGTCCAGGCCTCAACCCACGCATCGAAGTCCACGCAGGTCGTATCTGCGTCGTCGTCGGCGCAGTCCTCCCGGGCCGTGGCCCAGTACCAGATGTCCGACCAATACGCCTCGTCCGTTGCGTGCGTCAGCTCACAATGTCCGGGCGAGATCGTTTCCGCGTACTCGCAGGCTTCCTCGCTCGTGGGCGCCTCACCGAAGTACACCGTGGCCTGCCCGTTGGCCTCCGGCGACATCATGTGGTTCATCCACATGTACATGCAGTTCGGGTGCGCCGCCTCGGAGGCGATCATCCAGGTGTCGGACCATCCGGTAGTTCCCTCCTCTGGCTTGATGGCCTCGACAGGAGCGCCCTCCCCGAGCAGGAGGTTCGTCTGGAACTGCCAGGTCGTCCCGATCACCACGTCCCCCGCGGCGAACGCGGTGATCTGTTCGGCGAAGGTCGCTCCGGACCAGAACTGCGGTCCATGGGTGAACAGCTCCTCGAGCAGCGCGATCGCCGCATCGAACTGCTCCTGGGTCAGCTGGTAGGGGTTGGTGATCCCGAGGTCCGGCTGCGTGGCCATCAGGTGCAGGGCGGCATCGGCGATGAAGTCCTGCGAGTCGAAGATGCTGAGCTTGCCCTCGTAGTCCGCCGCGTTCTCCCAGACGCCGTCCCACGTGGTCTGGGGCTCGACTTCTTCGGTGTTCCAGATCAACAGGTTCGGCCCGCGGCCGTGCGGAACGCCGTACGGGACGCCGTCCACGGAGTTGTGCGCCTGGAGCTTCAGGCCTTCGAAGACGTTGGCGTAGTTCGGGAGCAGATCGACGTTCACCGGCGCGACGTCGCCGGCAGCCATGAGGCGATCCGTAGCGTTGCCCGAGAACGACCCGCCGTCGTACTCACCCGACCGGAGCAGCTGGATCCCGGCCGCCGAGTCGGCCATCGGGGTCGAGTTGACGATACAGCCGGTCTCCTCCTCGAATGGCGTCACCCAGTCGAAATCGGGGAACGCCGATCCGTCCTCGGCGTAGCCGGCCCAGATGACGAGATTCAGCTCGCCCTCGCCCTCACCGAGCTCCTGGAGCATGTCGCTTGACCCACCACCAGTGCCGCACGCGGCGATGATCAGGCCGGCCACCATGACCAGGGCCGGCAACCTCAGTCTCTTCATGAACCTTCCACTCCCTCTTGCGCCCCCTCTTCATCCTGGCTGGCGGCCAGGCTCAACACGTGGTGCCGCTTCCAGATCAGCCGAACCGCGCGGCCCTGTGCGGCGAGCGCCTCCATCGACGAGGTCTCCAGGTTCTGCTGGGTGACGACGAGCTCGCCGCCCGCGTCCAGCGCCACGATATAGCGGGTGTCCGGCCCAACGTAGGCGATCTCGCGCACGGTACCCAGGACCGATTGCTCGTCGGCCATCGGCGCGTCGCCGGGATCGGCCAGCCTGATCTTTTCGGGCCGAACTGTGAAGATGCCATCGACGCCGATGACCGACCTCGCCGCTTCGCCGGTCAGCAGGTTGGATGTGCCGACGAACCCGCTCACAAAGGTCGTGGCCGGATGCTCGTACACGTCAGCCGGAGTGCCGACCTGCTCGATTCTGCCCATGTTGAACACCGCCAGGCGGTTGCTCATGGTGAGCGCCTCCTCCTGGTCGTGCGTCACGTAGATGAAGGTGATCCCCACCTGCGACTGTATGGCCTTCAGCTCGATCTGCATCTCCTCGCGAAGCTTCAGGTCGAGGGCGCCGAGCGGCTCGTCGAGCAGCAGCACCCGCGGCCTGTTGACGAGCGCCCGCGCCAGGGCCACGCGCTGCCGTTGTCCGCCCGAGAGCTGCCCGGGGCGCCGGTCCTCATAGCCCTCGAGGCGAACCATGCGCATGGCCTCGCGAACGCGCTCGCCGCGCTCTCGACGGGCCACCTTTCGCACCGCGAGCCCGTAGGCGATGTTGTCGCCAACCGACATGTGCGGAAACAGCGCGTAGTCCTGGAAGACGGTGTTCACGTCGCGGTCGAAGGCCGGCACCCCGCTCACGTCACTGCCGTGGAGCAGGATTCGCCCTTCAGAGGGGATCTCGAAGCCGGCGATCATGCGCAGGGTCGTGGTCTTGCCGGAGCCCGACGGCCCGAGCATCGAGAAGAACTCGCCGTCACCGATCTGGAGGTCGATCCCATCGACCGCCACGACGTCGCCGTAGCGCTTTACGAGGCCTTCGAGCGCGACCGCCACCACGGTGTCGCGCCCGGCAGACGGCATCGCCGAAACCGGGGGCACGCCGGACGACAGGGGCATCGGTTGGACAGCCACGCGGTCCTCGAGAGGCTCGCGAGCGGCGCCCCCGCCGAATGCCGGCGGCTCAGGTGGGACGCTCCGAGTGGGCGCACTCTGCCGTTTCGCCGATGCCGATGTCAAGCCGCTCACCGCGCCGTAGCGACCGGCGCCGATCAGCCGGAATCTACCGAACGCGCCAGCCGGTCTGGGAATTGCTTCTTGAGAACGAAGTCACCCGAGGCGTGAGCTCGGGCGTCTTGACCTCAATCGAATGGTAAGGAGGCAGGGACTATGGAATGGCTTGCATGGATTGTCGTCGGCGCGATCGCCGGATGGCTCGCGGGTCTCATCGTCAAGGGCGATGAGGGCCTGGGCGTGATCGGACACGTCCTGCTCGGTCTCGCGGGCGCGCTCATCGGTGGATACGTCGTCGGTCTGGTGACCGGCAACGATCCGATGGATGGCGTGTTCGACATCAGCACGATCATCACGGCCGTCGTCGGCGCAGTGGTCCTCGTGCTGCTCGGCAGCGCGCTGATGGGTCGCCGCCGCACGGGGAGCGGCCCCGTCTGAGCGACACCCTATCCGACAAGAGCCGCCGGGAGGCCTCGCTTTCCGGCGGCTCTGTTGCTGAACGGCGCGAACGATCGCGGGCAGCCACGGAGCCGCATCGGCCGTGAAATCTCGCATACTGAGGGCGAACTCCGAGCGGGAGTAGCTCAGTTGGCAGAGCGGCAGCCTTCCAAGCTGCATGTCGCGGGTTCGATCCCCGTCTCCCGCTCCAGCATCTGCTAGAAGCCCAGGACCTCGTCCACCAGGACGATCGTCGTCCGGCCAGGCTGGTCGGCATTGACGATGAGCACCTTGTTGATCGCCGTGTGGATGCCGTACGCCACCTGCGCGCGCGCGTCCTCGAGCGGGAAGCTGTGCTCCTCGATCCGGCGAAGCCCCTCGTCGATATCGGCGACGATCTTGTGCGTGCCCACCACCCAGATCACCTCTCGGGCACCCGACACGTACGGCCCCAGCTGGCTCCCGCTGTTGGACGCGATGATCGCCGAGCCGGTCTCGGTGAGCGCGTGCACGCTGCCCAGCATGTAGTCGGGAGCGGCGCTGAGCCGGCGGATATCCTCGGCCTGGGTCGCGCGGTCCATGCTCCAGATGCGCGGCTGGAGGGCGTCGAACCGGCCGGACCGGGTGATCTCGTCGGTGATGCCGAGGTCCTGGAGGGTCGTCGAGGCGCCCTGGTGGACCTCGGCCCCCTCGGGGAGCATGTCGAGGACGAGGCGTCTGGCTTCGGCTCCGTCGGCAGCGCGCACGACGGTGAAGCCGTGCTCGCGGAGGGCCGCGGCGGTGCGCTCGACTCGGTCGTCAGCGGGGATCGTCGCCCAGCGGCGGGTGACGGCGGTGTCGGCGGCGGGCGGTGTGAGGATCACGGTGCTTGTCTCTCCAAGTGGACTGTTTGCGTTTGCAAACATCCTAGCACCGCCTATTTGCGTTTGCAAGCAAATGGCCTCGATTGGCTCAGCCGAAGTCGCACTCCACCTGGAGCGCGGTCACCGCGGCATGCAGGCCTGACAGCTGCTCCGGCGTCAGCCGGTCGAAGAAGTGGCGCTCGATGCCGCGCATGTGGACCGGGACGGCCCGCCGCAGCGCCTCCTCCCCGGCCGGCGTGAGCGACGCGCGCACCGAGCGGCCGTCCCCCGTTGCCGAGCACCGCGTCACGAGGCCGTCGCCTTCGAGCTGGGCGATGCGCCGTGTCATGCCGCTGCGGCTGACGAGAGTGCGGCGCGCGAGATCGGTCATGCGCAGCTCTCCGCCCTCGGCAAGCGCGAGCTGGATGAGCACGTCGAAGTCGGCCAGCGGAAGGCCGGCCTCGCGCCGCATCTCGGCGTCCAGCAGCCTGAGCACGGCGGCCTGGGAGCGCAGAAAGCCGGTCCACGTCTCGCGGGCCTCGGTTCCCGGCGACAGGCGCCGGCCGCTGGCGGTCGAGCCAATGAGCTGCTCTCCCAGGGTCATGGCTGCCCCGAGCGTCGTCTCTGCGGTTTTCATTGCGAACGCAACAATACCCGATCGGGTCAACCCGGATGCTCGTGGAGGACCTCGTCGGTGTGCTGGCCGAGGTGGGGCGGCGGGCGGCGAAGCGGGAGGGCCTCGCCGCCGAGGCGAATCGGGCTGGGCGGCAGATTCATGCCGTCGACCGCCTGAAGCCATTCGGGGCCGAACGCGGCGACTGCCTCGGCGACCGAATTGACCGCACCGGCCGGCACGTCGGCGGCGACGAGCGCGTCGACCAGGGCGGCCCGATCCCACCGCGCAACCGCCGCACCGATCCACGGCGCGAGCTCGTCACGCAGCGCGATCCGCTGCGGATTCGTGGCGAAGCGACCGTCGTCGACGAGGCCGAGGACGCCGAGCAGCCGGCCGAACTGCGCGTCGTTCCCGACGGCGATCACGAGAGGGCCGTCTCTGGCGGCGAACGACTCGTAGGGAGCGATGTTCGGATGGGCGTTGCCGTGGCGCGCGGGCGCCGCACCCGCGAGCTGGTTGGCGACGACGTTGATGAGCGAGGTGACGGCGGCCTCGACGAGGTTGACCTGCACGTGCCGGGCTCGAGCGTCTCCACGCCCCACCAGCGCGGCCAGCACCCCCACCGCCACCTCGAGGCCCGCAATCAGGTCGAGCAGTGCCACGCCGACCTTCATCGGCGGCCCATCCACCTCGCCCGTCACGCTCATCAGGCCGCTCACCGCCTGCGCCAGTAGGTCGTAGGCGGGGCGATCGGCATCGTCTCCCGGAAAGCCGCCGACGCTGGCGACGATCAGGCGCGGATGGCGAGCCGCGAGCGCATCGGCCGCAAGGCCGAGACGGGCCGCGGTCGAAGGCCGGTAGTTGTGGACCAGGAGGTCCGCATCGGCGAGAAGGCGGTCAAGGGTCGCGCGACCGTCATCGGTCCGCAGGTCAAGCACGATTCCGCGCTTGTTGCGGTTCACCGACGCGAAATAGGCGCTGCGCCGCTCGGCCGGGTCGCCCCACCACGGCGGGCCCCACGCCCGGGTCTCGTCGCCTTCCGGGGCCTCGACCTTGATCACGTCGGCGCCCAGGTCCGCGAGCAGCATCGTGGCGAACGGACCGGCCAGCACCCGGCTCACGTCGATCACGCGAATGCCGTCCAGCGGCAGCCTCTCCGTCACGAGACCTACGGTAGACCGATGCCGGCGCTGCGCGCCGTTAGCATTGACCGATGAAGATCGGCCTCATGCTGCCCATCGGCGAGGACGAGGCCACGGGCCGCCCGCCGTCGTTCGATCACCTGCGCGCGATGACGCTGGCGGCCGAGGAAGGGGGCCTCGACTCCGTGTGGTGCGCGGACCACGTCCTCTTCCGGTCCGCCGACGACCCCACGACGCGCGGCCTGTACGAGGCATGGACGCTGCTGTCGGCGCTCGCGGCGGTCACCTCGCGCGTGACGCTCGGGCCGCTGGTCCTGTGCGTCCCGTTCCGCAACCCGGCGCTCACCGCGAAGATGGCCGCGACCTTCGACGAGGTGAGCGGCGGCCGCCTCGTGCTCGGGCTCGGCTGCGGCTGGCACCAGCCCGAGTTCGATGCCTTCGGGTACCCGTTCGATCACCGCGTCGGTCGCTTCGAGGAGGCGCTCGACATCATCGTGCCGATGCTGCGCACGGGGTCCGCCACCGTCGAGGGCCGATGGCACCGCGCCGAGCGAGCCGACCTCGCGCCGCCCCATCCGACCGCCGGGGGGCCGCCGATCATGATCGCCGGCAAGCAGCCCCGGATGCTCGAGCTGGTCGCTCGCCACGCCGACCAGTGGAACGCCGCTTGGTACGGGCACCCGGACAGCGCCGACGAGCTCCGCGAGCGGCTGGCGAACCTTCAGGCCGCCATGGAGGCCGCGGGTCGAGATCCCTCGACGCTCACGCTGACCGCGGGCGTCTTCGTGGCCGTCGCGGAGGACTCGGACGCACCCGAGAACGCGATGCGCGGGTCCGTGGAAGAGATCGCCGAGGCGCTCGCGGGCTATTCGTCGATGGGGATCAGCCATCTCATCGTTCACCTCTGGCCGCGCACGCCGGAGGCCGTGGGGCAGCTGGCCGCGGCCGCGCGCCTGGTCCGCGATCGGGTCGCCGTCCCCGGCTGACGCGTCTAGGAGGCGAGCTCCTCGCTCGTCATGAGCGTGTGTCGGTAGGCGCGGCGGGCTCGGCGCAGGCGCGCGAGGTGGACGCCGACCAGCCGCTGGCCGCACGTGGCGCAGACGGTCCAGCGCCCTTCGCGGGCGAGGCGGATCGAGTGCTCGGGGACGAGGACGCGCCACCGGCGCCGAGGGCGGGCACGGAGCGCGGAGCGCCTCTCGGTGAGGGCAAGGGCCGCGCCGGGAACGCCGAGCGCGGCCGCGTGGCGCAGCGAGCTCGGGTAGCGACCGGACTCGAGGCGAAGCGCGTCCACGTCGGGGATGCCGTGGCGGCGGTAGAGCTCGAAGGCGATCGAGTAGAACGCGGGGCCGTGGTGGACGGCGCGGCGGCGGCGCGGGCCGTTCGGCGCAAGCCAGTGCGCGAGCTCATGCAGCAGGGTCAGCCGCTGGTCGAGCGGGTCCCGGCCGGCGCGCACCGCGACGAGCTTGTCGGATCGGCGGGTGATGCCGGTCGAGTGCTCGTCGTCTCGGGAGCGCCACGAGAGGCGCGGCGGCGCAACCCTGGCATCGGCGCACACCTCCTCGACGAGTGCCCGTGCCCAGGCCGGCGGCCTCATCGGCTCCTCCGGTCGCGGAGCAGGCGTCCCACCTCGAGCAGCCAGGCGTCGAGGTCGGCATCGGCGTAGCGGGCCTCGTCGTAGGTGAACCCGGGCATCGCGTTCCCGTGCTCGGCTACGTACGCAGCCGGCGTCATCGTCCGAAACGGGAACGACCGGTGAGCCAGGCGCTCGCGCTCGGGATCGGCGGGCGGGCGGGCGTCCGTGGAGGGGCGACGCAGGTCGTGGCGGCCGCGCCATCGGTCCGTGAGCTCCTGGAGGCGCTGTCTGGTCACGACGCCGATTGTGGCCGAGGCGGGGTCAGGCGCGAGCGACCTCCGCGCCATCCTCGTACAGGCCCATGCGAGCCACGGCGCGTTGAACGAAGCGCGGCGCCCACCAGTTCAGCGAGCCCAGGAGCCGCATGAAGGCCGGCACCAGGATGCCTCGCACGACAGTGGCGTCGATGAGCACGGCGAGCGCCATGCTGAACCCGAGGGCCTTGATGAGCACCACGGAGCTCAGGGCGAAGGCGCCGAAGACCGCGACCATGACCAGCGCTGCCCCGGTGATCAGGCCACCGGTGATGCCGATCCCCTCCGCCACCGCGCGGGTGTTGTCGCCGGTCGCGACGTACCGCTCGCGAATGCGTGAGAGGAGCAGCACCTCGTAGTCCATCGACAGCCCGAAGAGCACGGCGAACATCAGGATCGGGGTCGAGGCGACCAGCGTTCCCGAGGGGTCGAAGGCGAGGACGTCGGAGAAGTGGCCCTCCTGGAAGATCCAGACCAGCGCGCCGAAGCTCGCGGTGATGCTCAGGAGGCTCATGGCCACGGCCTTGAGCGGCAGGATGACCGAGCCGAAGGTGAGGAACAGGACGAGCGCCGTGACGCCGACCACGATCGCCACCGCCCACGGGACCGATGACACGAAGCTCGCGATGAAGTCCCGCGATCGCGACGGCAGTCCGCCGGTGAGGACCTCGCTCACACCCTCGGGCGGCCGAACGGCTCGAACTTCGTCCACCAGCGCGCGGCCGTCGGCGGAGTCGGGCTGCCAGTCGCCGAAGATGTCCACTCGGGCGACGTCGCCCGATACCCACCGCTCGACGTACTCCGACAGCCCGGCGGCCTCGGGAGGTCGCTGCGAGGCCGGGACGGCCAGCAGCTGCCGATACGCCTCGGCTTCCATGCCCGGCGGCGGATCGAGCACGCTCACCACCGTGTCCGCCCCGGGGATCGCCTCGAGGTCGGCGACGTAGCCGTCCAGGGCCGAGATCCACTCGGGGCTCAGGGCCCCATCCTCGGCGATCGGCTCCTCAGCCTGAAGGGCGACGACCACCGGATCGGTGTCGCCGCTGGGGAACTCGTCGGCCAGGATGCGGAAGCCCTCGACCGCCTCGGTCGGCGGCAGATCGTCGAGGTTGCCGCCGGTCGACAGCTGGATGCCCGCGAACGGAAGGCCCGCGAGTACGAGCAACGCGAGCACCGGAGTGGCGATGAGCAGCGGTCGACGCATGACGATCCGCGCGATCCGCGCCCACAGGCCGTGGCCGGCCTCCGCTGCGCGTCCGTCACCCTCGGTCTGCAGCCGGAGGAACCTGGGCAGCGGCACCCGCAGCCGGTTCACGCGTGGGCCGAGCATTCCCAGGAGCGCGGGCAAGACGGTGAGCCCCAGGACGAGCGTCGACGTCACCGTCACCACACCGCCGATGCCCATGCTGCGCAGGGCCGGTGACTCGAACACGATGAGGCTTCCGAGGCCGATGGCGACCGCGATGCCGCTGATCGCCACCGCCTTGCCGACGGTCGCCATGGTCCGCTCCAGCGCGTCCGCGACGGACGCGTGGCGCAGCTCCTCCCGGAAGCGGCTGACCATGAACAGGGCGTAGTCGATCGACAGCGCCAGGCCGATCATCGTCGTGACGTTGCTCACGAAGATGCTCATCTCGGTCACGTTCGCCAGCAGGCCGATGATCGCGAGCGAGGTCGGCAGCGCCATCCCCGCGATGACGATGGGAAGCGCGGCCCCGACCAGCGTGCCGAAGACCGCGAGCAGGATCAGCAGGGCGATCGGCAGGCTGATGATCTCGGCGCGCACGAGGTCCCGCTCGACCACCTCGTTGAACTCGAACTGGACGAGGGGGATGCCCGTCACGGTCGTCTCGACGTCGGGTGGCGCGTCGCACGAGCGCGGCGAGGTGCTCCGAGTCGTCGACGGCGGCCTCGACCTCCTCGTTGAGGCGAAGGAGCGCGAAGGTGCGGCGTCCGTCGCGGCTGATGAACGCCGGGTCGCCGACGTCCTCGTAGGTGACGATCTCCTCGACGATCTGCTCCTCGGCGAGCGGCGCGACCGCTTCGCGCACGGTCTCCTGGAACGCGGGCGACGCGGCGTCCCCGTCCGGGTCGGTGAAGATCACGAACAGCGTCGTCGCCTGCTCTCCGAACCGATCCGCCAGGAGGTCCGCGGCGCGACTGGCCTGGGAGCCGGGCACCTGCCAGCCGCCCTGGCTCAGGGGACCGGCGGACGTCGCCGCCCACACGTTGAGGCCGATGACCGCCGCGATCCCGACGATCGGCAGCCATCGCCTCGACCGATACGTCCAGCGCCCCAGCGCGGCGAAGGCGCCGTTATGCGCGTGGAGGTCGGGCGCGGCCGGGTCCGCCCCTGGCGCCTCCGGCTCCGGGGGAGTGAGCGGCGCCCGCGACTGCTCCCAGTCACCGCGGACGAGGATCCACGCGGCGACGACCAGGGGGACGACGAGGCCGACGATCCCGAGGCCGATCGGGACGCGCCTACGCATCGGTTCCAGGTTCGAAGAGCGCCCCACGGTGCATGGTTCTCGGCGACCATTTCAGCGGCGTTGCCCCGAATCTAACCGATTCCGTCAGACACGGTGGCGCACCGGATCCACCGGTTGCGCCCAGCGGGACCAACTACGAGGATGGGCCGCTTCCCGGCCGAAATCGATGCCTCACATGCCCGGGCGTTGCAGTGGCTGCAACTCGACACCAACCCGAAGGCCGAACCTCGTAGTTCGTTGCATGTGCGGCAACTCCCGTGGGCGGTACGGGCCCGCCTCGCAGTTCGTTGCATGCGCCGCAACTCCGGTGGGCGGACCGCCCAGCCTCGTAGTTCGTTGCATGTGCGGCAACCGCCGGGAGTGTGCGATTCGAGGCCGCGTATCATCCGGCCGTGGACGCCCGACGGACCCGACCGTGACCGTGCTCGCGCCGACGGCGTGGTGGCGCGGCCTGGGGGGCTGGACGCAGTCGGGGAGCGCCTGGCAGGGCCTCGCATGGGCGCTGTACGACTTCGCGAACACGATCTTCTCGTTCGCCATCGTGAGTTTCGCGATGAGCCTGTGGACGATCCGCTTCCTCGGGGAGGGCCCCGGGACGTTCTGGTTCACGGCCGCGGTCAGCGCATCGGTGCTGGTGAACGCGGCGGTCTCGCCGATCCTCGGCGCGATGAGCGACCGGCTCGGGCGGCGCAAGCCGTTCCTCGCCTTCTTCACCACGCTCTGCATCTGTGCGACGGTGGTCATCGGCTTCGTCGACATCCGGCTGGGCCTGGTGGCCTTCGCGCTCGCCAACTTTGCGTACCAGGCGGCGCTCATCTACTACGACGCCACGCTCCCGGACGTCGCGCATCCGCCCGCGCGCGGACGGCTCTCGGGGATCGGCGTGGCGCTCGGGTACTGCGGGACGCTCCTCGTTGGCGTGCTCCTGCTGCTGGGGGTGAGCACCGGGGAGGACGGCGAATCAACGTCCGCCACGTTCGTCCTCGTGGGCGCGCTCTTTGCCCTCTTCGCGGCTCCCCTCTTCCTCGTCTACCGCGACCGGCGTCGGGGCGAGGGCCGCTTCCGAATCGGCGACGCGGCGCGCTCGTGGAGCCAGCTGGCCGAGACCGTCCGAAACGCGAGGCAGGCGCCGGGGCTCCTGCGCTTCATCGTGGCGCGGTTCTTCTACTCGGACCCGATCAACACCGCGATTGCAGTGATGAGCGCGTTCGCGGTGCACGCCGTCGGATTCACCGAGGGGCAGGCGCTCCAGGTGCTCCTGGTCCTCACCGTCGTGGCGGTGATCGCGTCGTTCGGCTGGGGGTTGCTGGCCGACCGGTGGGGCCCGCGACGGACGCTCTTCGCGGTGCTCGCCACGTGGGCGGTCGGGCTCGTCATCATCGCCGTCGCGCTGTCGCCGGTGCCGTTCCTGGTCGCCGGTGCGCTGCTTGGCGCCGGGCTCGGCGGAGCCGGGGTGGTCGATCGGCTCATGCTGCTGCGCCTGGCGCCCCGCGGAGCGGGTGGGCGAGATGTTCGGCCTGTACGGGTTGGTCGGGAAGTTCAGCGCCGTCGTGGGCCCGGTGACCTACGGGATCATCGTCGCGAGCCTGCTCGGGCCGCTCGGCACCGGCGCGTACCAGGTGGCGATCGCCTCACTGCTGGTGCTGCTCCTGGTGGGCATCGCGATCCTGCGCGGGGTCCCGGAGGGCGCGCCCGAATGACGCTGGTCGTCGCGCACCGCGGCAACTCCGCGCGCGCGCCGGAGAACACGATGGAGGCCTTTCGGCTGGCGGTGGAGGCAGGAGCCGATGCGATCGAGCTCGACGTGCACCTCACCGCCGACGGCCAGCTCGCGGTCATCCACGACGAGACGCTCGACCGCACCACGGACCGCACCGGGGCGGTCGCCGACCTCACCATGGAGGCGATCCGCGAGGCCGATGCGGGAGCCAGCTTCGCCGGGCCCGAGGGCGACTTCCCCTTCCGTGGCCGGGGCCTGACCGTTCCCTCCCTGACCGAGGTGCTCGACTGGCTCCCGGATCACCTCGGGCTGGTCATCGAGATCAAGGCGCGCGCGGCGTCGGACGCGGTGGTGGTCGCGCTGCATGGCCACCCGGTGCGCGACGGGGACCGGGTCTCGGCCATCAGCTTCGACGAGCGATCGATCGACCGGGTCCGCGAGCTCGACGCGGGGATCCGCACCGGATACCTCCTGGTGCCCGGGCAGGCCGTC
Organism: uncultured Chloroflexia bacterium; assembly: GCA_963840205.1. Lineage (GTDB taxonomy): Bacteria > Chloroflexota > Limnocylindria > QHBO01 > QHBO01 > JACDBZ01. The sequence goes on along the minus strand of CAWIXZ010000005.1, from coordinate 63,071 downwards.
GAGGCCGCCCTGGAGTGGGCGACGGAGCACGGCCACGTCGGCGTCCATCCGTGGGACCCCGACCTCGGAGCCGATCCCTCGCGCGTCCTGATGCTCGCCAGGGCGTACGGGCGCGAGATGGGCTGCTACGTCGTGAACGATCCCGAGCGGATGCAGTTCCTCGCCGCGGCCGGGCTCTGGGGCTTCGTCACCGACGTCCCGGAGGCCGCGCGCGCCGCACTCCCCCGCGAGAGCTAGGCCTGGACGGTCGCGTTCTCGCCGATGGCCCGCTGCGCGGCCTCGACGTCGTCGACGCCGAGCGCGACCGTCACGTTCGATCCGCTCATGCCGGTGCCGAGCAGCAGCTCGATGTTCACGCCGGCATCGGCGAGCTTGCGGGCGATCTCGCCCAGCGTTCCGGCCTTGTGCTCGAGGCTGACCGAGACGAGGCCGATCTCGCGCACCTTGACCCCGGCTCGACTTGAGCACGTCGCGAGTCCCCGACTCGTCGTTGGTGAGCAGGCCCAGCGCGCCGACGGTGCCGGCGGTGACGCCGCTGATGGCGGTGATGTTGATGCCGCGCTCGCCGATTGCCTCGGTGATCTCGGCGAGCGAGCCGGGCTTGTTCTCGAGCTCGATGATGAATGCGTTCATGCCACGCTCCCCAGGGTCACATCGGCTCGACCGTCGGACGATGTCCGGCGTGGCCGGCTCGATGGGTCCGATCCAGCGTACAACCGCTGTCACGCCCCTCCGCCGTTCTGCCAAGGTGTGACCGATGCACGCGCGCACGGCCTTCGGGATCACCGCGGCCGCTCGCCCGGACCTGGCGCGCCTGGGAACAGACGTCGAGGCGCTCGGGTACGACGAGCTGTGGGTGAACGACACGCGCCACGGCGATGGGCTGACGACGCTCGCCCCGATCGCTGCGGCGACCTCGCGCCTCGGCGCTTGCGCGTCGGCGTCGTCGCCCTCTCTGAGCAGACGCCCGCGACCATCGCCGAGCGCGTCCACGGCGCCGCGATCCCCGTGGAGCGCCTCACCGTGGGAGTGGGCAGCGGCGCGTCCCGTTCCCTCGATCGCGTCCGGATGGGCGTGGCCGAGCTTCGGAACCTGCTCCCCGACCACGAGATCGCGGTGGCGGCCGTCGGACCGCGCATGGCGCGCCTCGCCGGGTGAGATCGCCGATGCCGTCGTTGCCAACTGGGCGCTGCGCCGAGCGCCTCGCCGCAGCTGCGCGAGCATCATCTCGCTCGGTGCCGCGGAGGTGGGCCGCCCGGCGCCGCGCCTCGTTGCGTACGTGCGGACGGCGCTCGGTCCCGATGCCGCGGAACGCCTCCGGGACGACATGGAGCGGTACGCCGGCTACGGCCGCGCACTACGCTCGCGCCTTCGCCGATCAGCCGGACCGCGTCATCGGCATCGCGGTCGGAGTCCGGAACCGCAGAGGAGGTCGGCGGCCGGCCTCGAGCCGTATCGGTCAGTCGCCGACACCGTCGTCGTAAGAGGACTTCCCGCCACCGACGACGTCGACGCGCTGGCTGGAGATCGCCCGCGCGGCGGCCGGTCGCTAGCCCCGGTTCGAGTTGATCCGCGGCAGTCGCGTATTTCCCTCGACCAGGAAGTGGCGGAACCACTCGACGATCAGTCGCTGGTTGTCCACGCGCCGGAACGGGGTCCCCGACCGCGTGAGCTCGTGCGACTCGTCGGGCGTGCGCATCAGGCGGCACCGTCTTGCGCAGGGAGCGCAGGACGGAGAAGAGCTCCTCGGCCTGGACGATCGTGCAGCGCAGGTCCTTCTCGGCGTGCTGGATGAGGAGCGGCGTGGTCACGTTCGTCGCGTACGTGAGCGGCGAATGGCGCCGATAGAGGTCCCAGTCCTCCCACGGCTGGACGCCGTATTCGAGCAGGCCGAAGGTCGGCCCGCCGAGGTCGCCGGAGAGCATCTCGCTCACCATGTCGTTCACGCTGCGACACGTGACGGCGGCCTTGAACCGATCGGTGTGGCCCACGATCCAGGACGTGAGGTAGCCACCGTACGAGCCACCGGTCACGCCCATTCGGTCCGGGTCGACCAGGCCATCGGCGATGAGGCTCTCGAGGCCGCCGATCACGTCGCTCATCGGTCCGTCGCCCCAGTCGCCATGGTTCGCGGTGAGGAAGGCCTGGCCGTAGCCCTGTGAGCCGCGCGGGTTGCAGGCGTACACGCTCGTGCCGTTCGCGGCGAGGACCTGCCACTCCCACATGAGCGACCAGCCGTAGAGCGTTGCCGGTCCGCCGTGAATCTCGAGGACGACCGGCGCAGGCCTGCCCCTCGCGCTGCCCGGTGCCTGGATGAACCATCCCTGGATGCGCCGGCCGTCGACCTCGTGCCAGCGCTCGACGGGCCTGACCAGGCCGATGTCGCGCCATGCGTCGCGCATGAGATTGCTCACGCGCCGCAGCTGGACGCCCGCGGCGGGCACCCGACCGGCGGGAATGTCGCCGACCACGACGTTCGGAGGCTCGGTGCCGCTCGCGCGAACCGCGGCCACCCGGGCGCCGCCACGTGGCAGATCGACGACGCGCTGCCGGCCGAGGTAGTGCCGGTCCCGCGTGAGCCGCTCGACCCGGCGGTCCTCCGCGCCCACGCGCCACAGCTCGAAGCTGCCCTCGACCGGTGCCGCGAAGACGATCCACCGGCCATCGGTCGTCCAGTCCAGGTGCGGCTCGCCGCCGGGGAACAGGTCGCTGGACATCATGCCCGCCGCCTCGAGGTCGGAGCCGGCCAGCAGGTCCTCCGCCTCCCCGTCACGGACCCGGATGCGCCACACCGACGACTGCTGGATCTCGCCGCGCTTCCAGTCCCGCCGCCCGACCGCGGCCACCCAGCGACCGTCCGGCGACCACGACGGAGCTCCCCACTCCTGGCGGCCGCGACCCGGCGAGAGCTGGCGGACGCCTCGGCCGGCGACGTCCACGAGATAGATGTCGCGGCGCCACCCGAGGTCGGGGTCCCGATGCCGGTCGCTCACGAAGGCGACCTGCCGCCCGTCCGGCGACCATCGCGGATGGAGGTCGTGGTTGTTTCCCCGCGTGAGCGGCTCCGCGTCCCCGGAGCGAACGTCCACGAGCCACAGCCGCTGGAACCGATCGTCGATGAAGCCGAGGCCGTTGTACTGGTAGTTGAGCCTGTCGATCAGCCGCGTATCGGGCGCCGGCGGGTCGTCCGGCGCGCGCTCGGGCTTCTTCACGGGCCGGGCCGAGCTCGCGCCGCTCACGACGACGAGGCGGCGTCCATCGGGCGACCAGTCGAGGCCGGCGACGTCGCTGGGCAGGTCCGTGAGCTGCCGCGCCTCGCCGCCATCGGCGAAGGGGAGCAGCCAGACCTGGGTGCCGCCCTCATCGGGCGCCTTCGCCTCGCCCGGCTTCGCGCCACCGCCGCCTGCCTGGAGCACCGCGCCACGGTCCGAGAGGAAGGCCAGCGTTCGCCCGTTCGGGCTCCATCGCGGCGTCGTGTCGTGCCTGCTGCCGACGGTCAGCTGGCGCGCGGGCTCGTCGCCGTCTGCCGGCGCGATCCACAGCGAGGTTCGGTAGCCGTCCTTGCCGGGGGCCACCGCCTTGACGCCGAAGGCCACGAACCGACCGTCCGGCGACAGGTCGAGGTCGCCGGGTACGCGGAGGTCGTAGAGGTCTTCTGGGCGCGGCGGTCGCTTGGCCATGCGGGCGGCGGCTACCAGTTCGTCGCGGTGACGGCCGTGATCTCCCCGACGGACTCCAGCCAGCGCTCGGCATCGATCGCGGCCTTGCAGCCGTCCCCGGCGGCCGTCACGGCCTGCCGGTAGCGATGGTCGTGGACGTCGCCCGCGATGAACACGCCCTCGATCCCCGACCCGGTCTCGTCCACCACCTTCAGGTAGCCGCGCTCGTCGAGCTCGAGCTGGTCCTTGAACAGGTCGGTGTTCGGCTTGTAGCCGATCGCGATGAACAGTCCCTGGACGTCGAGCGTCGATTCGGTGCCGTCGCCTGTATCCCGCAGCCGGATGCCGCCGACCGTGTTCTCTCCGGTGACCTCGACCACCTCGGTGTTCCAGATGACCTCGATCTTGGGATGGGCCAGGGCGCGGTCCTGCATGATCTTGCTGCCGCGGAAGCTGTCGCGCCGGACGAGGATGGTCACCTTCGACGCGAACTTCGTGAGGAAGATCGCCTCCTCAAGCGCCGTGTCGCCACCGCCGACGACCGCGATCTCGCGGTCGCGGAAGAAGAAGCCGTCGCAGGTCGCGCAGGCGCTCACGCCTCGGCCTCGGAAGGCCTCCTCGGACGGGAGCCCGAGCCACAGGGCCGATGCGCCCGTGGCGACGATGACCGAATCGGCTCGATATTCGTCCTGGCCGATCCAGAGGCGGAACGGCCGCTCGCTGAAGTCGACCTTCGTCGCGTCGCGGTCGATGATGGTCGAGCCGAAGCGCTCCGCCTGCTCGCGGAAGAGCTGCATCAGCTCCGGGCCCTGGATCCCGTTCGGGAAGCCGGGGTAGTTCTCGACGTCGGAGGTGATCATCAGCTGGCCGAGCGGGACGTTGCCGGCGATGACCAGGGGCTCGAGGTTGGCGCGCGCGGCGTAGAGCGCCGCGGTCAGTCCGGCGGGGCCGGAGCCGATGATCGCCACCTTCCGGTGCTTGGTGTCGGGGGGTTCGTTTTCGGGAGTTTTCGTGCCGGAAGCCGGCGGAACGGTGGCTGTCATGGGGAGATCAGTCTACCGCTCCGCCGGGTCCGCCGAGGACCGTCCGCTCGCTCAGGGGCGATCGGGGTCGTCGTACCGGGTGGTCGTGGTCTGGACCGTTGCCGGGGCCGGGGCCGTCGCCACGACGGGCCGGCTGCGCGCGGGAAGCAGCCACGCCGCCGCCACGCCGATCACGGCGAAGAGCAGGACCAGCGCGATCACGGTCCACGCACCCAGCGGCGCCGCGCCGTAGATCACGAGCAGGATCGACAGCCCGATGCCGATGAGCAGGCCGCCGAGCAGTCCGCGAAGTGGATGTCGCCTGATCATGGTCGTCCTCCCCAGTCCGGCCGGGCGGTCGCCACGAGCACGCCGCCGATCAGGACCAATATGGCTCCGAGGAAGAACGGGACGGTGCCCAGCGGATCACCGATGAGCTTGAAGTAGCCGTTGCCGTCGCAATGGGCCCCTTCGTCACCGTTGATCTCCCCGGAGACGTAGTACAGGCCTGTGATGCGGAATGGGGCATTCTCCGCGACCCCCGCCGTCCCGCTCCCGGTGGTTGCCTCTCCATCGTTCGGATCTCCCCCGCGCACGGGGGTCGGGACATTGAACACCGACGTCCCCCATTGGTGGTTCTTGAAGACCGTGGACCCCGAGTCGCTCTGCCACGACACGGTGCCCTCCCAGTCGATGAGGAACGGGTCGTCCGCGGTTCCGCCGTCGCCCGGGCCCGACGCGGTGTCGATCACCTCGCCGCTGGCGTCCATGGACGTCAGCGTCACGCTGCACCCGCCGTTGACGTCGAACGCCGCGACCGGCGCGACCGCCAGGAGCCCGATCGCCGGCGCGGCCACCAGAGCGCCGAGGCGCCTCCGTGTTCGCATGTGCTCCACCTCCCTGCCCCCTGCTCAGCCCGCCGGCGTACCGCAGTCGGTGAACCAGCGGAACGTTCCGTCCTCCATCGCCACGTGGAATTCGATCTCCTCGATCACCTGGCCGTTGAGCGTCGCCGAAGCCTGCGACAGGGTACGCCTCGTCGATCGTCGTGGAGAGGCCGTCCGTCTCGTACTCCCACTCCTCGGGTGCGCCCGCCCGCACGGGATCCACCGCATTGGATGGGTCCACCACGGCGTCCACGTACAGCAGGCAGGCAGACGCCCCGTACCGGTCGATGACGGCGGAGTGAAGCCGATCGAGCAGGAAGCGGGTGTCGCCCTCCGCGAGGGCCTTCCCGAGCCGGACGAGGAATCCCGTCGCCCCACCTCCACCGACGGTCGGCTCGGCAAGCTCGAAGGCCGCATCGGGCGGTCCAGGGGCCATGTCGCCGCCGGAGGTCGCCGGCTCGAAGCTCGCGTCGCTGCTCACGAATGTCGTGAGCCGATAGCCCGGGGCATCCACCGCCAGCTCAGCCATCGGGACGAAGAAGACGACGAGGTCACCCATGATCGCCGCCCGAGCATCCGACAGAGTCTCGTTGCGGTCGACGGTGAGATACCAGCCGAGCTCCGGCGTGTAGACCAGCTCGTACCACCGATCGGTGCCCTGGAAGAAGTCGTTGTTGAACGGCTCCTCCGCCACGAAGTTGTTGGCCGGGTCCCCGTCGGCGTCGAGGACGAGCGAGTAGATCAGCATGCCGTCCGACGACTCCTGCGGAATCGGCTCCGCGAGTCGCACCGCCGCAATGAACATCGGACCGGGGTCGATCGGGTTGTTGCTGTCGCACGCCGTCAGCACGCCGTCGACAACGTTCGTGCAGTCGAACGTGGTGGCGTTGAACAGCGTGTCCACCGTTGCCTGGTCGAGGTTCGCCACCCAGGCCCCGTACTCGACGGCGTTCACTGAGTCCGGGAAGTACTCGCCGTCCACGCCGTCGATGCTGTAGAGGCCGACCGGTTCGATGGCGTCCGCGGTCGGATCGGGTGGCTGCAGCCCCAGACCGGCGAGCTCGGGGAACGGCGGGCCGGCAACAGGAACGCTCGCCACCGGCGTGGTGGGCTCCTCGGATGGTGCCTCGGAGGGCGCCGCGGGGTCTGAAGCACCCGCTACCTGGCTCTGCGACGGATCCGCCGCGGTGCCCGATCCGCCGATCAACCCTGTCGCGAGGGCCGTGGCTATGCCGGCGGCCAGCACGAGGAGCGCGGCCGCACCGGCGATCAGCGCGGTCCGCGACCCCGACGTCTCATGCGCGGTCTCTTTCCACGCGCGGCCGATCAGCGGCGTCGCGGCGACGTCGGCGGCGATCACGCTCGCAGCGACTGCTTCGATCGGCGTGGTCGTCACCGCCGTTCCCGGGCGAGTCGACGAGGCGCCGCCGATGACACGAGGGCCGGCGAGCCCGACCCCCAGACCACCCGCAACGAGGGCGAGGCCAAGCGCGGCGAGCGGCAGGTTCGGGGCGTCGGTACCCGGTTGCGCTGTAGATGGCGCAGGCGAGGCGGTCGGCTGGGGTGCCGGGGTGGCCGTCGGGGTGGTCGTCGGCGATGCGGTCGGCGCGGGCGTTGGCGCTGCGGTCGGTGCCTCGGTCGGTGACGTGTCAACCGGCGCGCCGTGCGGCATCGAGACGGCAATCACGTCATTGCCGCTCCCCGTGGCGATCACCGTAATCGGCAGGTTCGGATCCGCCAACGTGGCATTCCCCGGTATCGGGGCGCTGCAGCCGGTCGGCCCTCGGCAGACGCTGGTGGCGTTCCCCTGGATCGTGATGTCGAACAACGTGTCATCCCCGGACGATCCGATCACGCGGATGGGGAGCTGCGTCGTCATGTCGAGCGTCTGCGACGCGACGATCACCTCGACTGACGGCTCGGACGCGACATCGGTCAGGTCGAGGCTGACCTGCCCGGACGAGAGGCCGAGGAACTCGAAGTAGCCGGGCGCGGTCCCGAACGGCGGCCCTTCGAGGAACGGACGGAGGAGCTGTCCGCTGAACTGGTAGACCTCGTTGCACCCATCCGTCGTGTCCGTGTACACGCCTTCGAACAGCGTCCCGTCGATGCGGCCCGTATAGGTTTGGCTTTCCCCGACCAGGTCGAACGCGCCACTCGGGTCGATCGTTCCGGTGGACACGTGCGGGACGGCTCCTGGCTGGGTCGCCGTCAGCGCCCCCTGGTCCGCCTCGAACAGGTAGCCGGCGCCGAATTCCTCTGGGAAGCACGTCCCGCTCTCCCTGACAAAGTTCGCCACGCCCTGAGAGGACCCGGTGAGCAGCGCCGTGACCGGAGGCTCACTGGCCGACGGTTCGGGCGGCTGGGCGACCGGCGGTGCCGCCGATGCCGACGCCGACGCCGGCCCCGAAGTCGATGCCCCGGGCGGCTGGTTCGCGGTGACCTGGAAAGACTGGAACAACAGGAACGCGCCGACGAGTGCCATTGCCGCCCCCGCGGCGCGGTATCTGGTCGCCCTTCCGCGATCTGGAATGGGGACCGCCGAGCCGATGCTGCCGCCTACCGACTGGGCGCGGGAAGGTGCGAGCGCCCCGACCGGCGCGCGGACATCCTCAGGCGTGATTCGTATCTCGGGATGGTCAGTGTTGAACCGCTCGTGATCATCGGCGTTCCATTGAGGGCGGCCAGACCCTGGCCCGCGTGCACGAAGGTCGTTGACAAGCCAGTCGCGAATCGCATTCAGAAGGGCCGTGAGCCGCGCCTGCGCCTTGGCCGCGAACCACTGCGCGGTCTCGACGCGCTGCCGCAGCTCCGCGCCGCGTGCGGCAGACATCTCGTTCGCCCGTGCCGTGGTGATCGCGCTCTCGAGCTGACCAATGCGATCTGCGATCTGGAGACGCGTGGGCTGATCGGTCGCCGCCTCCAGTGCCTGGCGTTGTCGCTCCAGCTCCACCTCGAGCTCGGCTGCGCTCTGGCCCGTCCCGGGCTGCTGGCCGGGCTGGTTTCGCTCCCAGGCCGCGAGATCCTTCTTGGCCTCGTCCAGGGCGACATTGCTCCAGAATGCGTCCTCCTGGAGCTGCCCGAGGCTGCTGCCGTCCCCGGCAACGGCCTTTGTCCCCAGCGCGAAGTCGCTCTCGTGCTGAAGCACGATCGTCTGTCCCGAGGGTGGCGGAACTGGCGCGTCGGGATGGGCGGCGGCTTCCTCCCGGAGGCTGTCCACGCGATCGCGGAGCTCGCCGATCCGCCCTCGGCGGACGGCCACCGGCCCCTCGCCGCCGACGTAGATGTCCTCACCGACGATGTCCTCGATCTGCGCGCGCCTCGTGGCGGTGATCGCCTCGATCCGCTCGATCGAGCCACGGATCCTGCGGATGGCCTCCAGCCAGATGGTGATGAACGCTCCGAGCCCTGGCAGTCGGTCGGCGAGCGGACCGAGGAGGTCCACGAGTTCTCCGAAGTACTTGTCGAAGCCGTCCAGGATTTCGGACGCGGGAGCTTCCCCAAGGTCGATCAGCTCCTTCACCTGGTCGAGGCGATCGGCCATCTCCTTGAGCGTGGAGCCGACCTCTCCCGCCGCCTCGCCGAATTGGCTGACGCCTTCCGCGACCTCGCCGCCGGCCTCGCTCAGCGGCTTGAGCTCCTCCTGAAGCGCGGTGCCAAACTCCTCATTCGCCTGCTTGAGCTTCTCGATGACGCCGTCGAGCTCTTCGCGGTACTCCTCGATCTTCTTCGACGTGCCTTCAGCATCCTTCGAGATCTCCTCGAGAGTGCGCTGCACCTCCTTCAGCGTCTCGACCCCCCGTTCGACCTCGGCGTTGTGGCGCTCGATGCCCTCGAGCTGCTCGAGCTCGACCTGCGCCTCGTGCAGTTCCTCGACGATCGTGGAGTAGTCACGCATCGGCTCAATTACTCCCGGGACTCAGCCAGCCGACCCGTGAGGCTCGCCGCCGTGCAGACGGTGCCAGCAGCGCCCGCATGGGGAGGCCGTCGTGGCCGAGCTCGGGGCGCATCAGCCCGACCCTGGGTCCGATGGCGTCAACGAGCGCTGGCCCGGTGACGTCGCCGCGCCGATGAAGCACATACCGTGAGCGTCGGCGCCGCATGAACGCGTCAACCTGGTCGTCGAGCCGACCACTGTCCACGTCTCTGAGAAACGCACCGAGATCGGTTCCGGGCACAGCGGCGAACGCCCGGCGCGTCCGTCGAAGGTCTCGGAGGAGGAAGACCACGAGGTCCCACGTCACCATGACGGGCGCCATCTCGAACGTCGGCCTCTCTCGAGGGGTGAGGGCCTCACCGTAGGGTGTCGAGTCGAGCGAGGCCGACGTCGTCACGGTGTGCGCAGCGTGTAGGTAGTGCTCGGTCGGCAGTGGACGCTCGCCCCGAACGGCCTCATCGACGAGCGCGAGCTCCTCCGCCGAGGCCACGCCCTCGATCGCCTGACGCGCTACGCGCCAGCAGTCCTCCAGGTGCCGCTGCGCCGACACGGCCTCCCCATCGGTCGTCCTGAGCGCCGCCGAACGCCCATCGACATAGAGGTCGCCTCCGAATGCCGTGCGGTCCACGTACCAGCCGAACCGAGCGACTGCCGGCTCAATACGAACGTCGAGCTCGTCGGGCAGCCCCCTGCGCGCTCCGCGGAGAGCGAGATCGGCACACGTGAGCACGCTCGCGACCGCGAAGGCGACAGCAGGTACGAGTTGATCCCCACTGAGGTAGTCGCCGCCGAGCTCCACGCGACCCGGGCGAGGGCGGATCAGCAGGCCCGCCGACTCGCGCCGGTCCAGCAGCAGCATCATCGCAGGGGCGAACGTGGTGGCATATGTCCGGCACACGGCCTGTGCGAGCGCGTCCGAAACACTCACCGAGATGTGCGTTGAGTAGCCCTTCACCCCCATGTCACGTGGCAGGCGCCGAATGAGCGCCGCCCGCTCGACGTTCGCGCGCGCGGCGACCTCGAACGCGAAGCGAGGACCGAGGAATGTCGGCGGCAGCGCGATCTCCGCCTCCGCGCCGTCGCAAGTGAGCGCAGCTCCCGATGGCAAGCGGTACGAGCAGGGATCGGCAGGGTCCAGGTGCGCCTGGCCGAGGCCCATGCTGTCGATGATGTGGCGGAAATCGACCGGCCGCTCCGTTTCGAGCACGACGAACTCGTGCTCGAGCCCGATGCGCCCCGGAGCGTCTGGGGTCATCACTCTTCCACGCGCAGCCGGCCCCAATCCCAGCCTGGCGCTAGCCCTCGCCACCGGGGCGGAAACGGTCGAACCGTTCACGCTCGGTGCGCTGACCGGATGAGTCGACTTCGTAGCCCTGCCCCGACTCGTCCACCCCCGTCCGAGCGCCACCGGGGTACTGGGCTTCAGCGCTCGGCCGCTGAGGCTCCTCGGCCCGGCCGGTGTCAGCCGAGTCGGGAGCGGGGCGGGCCATCTCCCGCTCGTGGAGCTCCTGTCGACCCTGCTGAGCGTTGTCGCGGGCAAGGTCGACCTGTTCCCGCCAATATTCGATGTACCCGCTATCGGCCTCGCCGGCGATCTCCTGGTCGAGGGCGTCCTGCATGCTCTTCGCGTAGTCCTCAGTCTCGGCGACACGCTGTCGCAACTCGTCGTCTGTCGCGTTCGTACGCCACTCCTCGGCATACCTGTCCATCATCGCCTTCCACTCGGCCTCGGACGGGATGCCCAGGTCGATGGGCCCGGTCTGGTCCGCGGCTTGGCCGCCCGAGGCCTGTCCCGTGGTGGGGGCCGGCACGGTACCAGTCCCGGTGCCCGGGGGCGCCGCGGTTCCGCCGCCCTGGGCCGTAGCGGCCCCCGCTGTCCCACCGCCGGTCTGCTGCACCGCTGGCCCGCCCGTGTCGGGCACGTTGCCGAACTCGCCCATGGCGCTCCTCCTTCTGCCCCGCCGAGTGACGTTGGCCCGCAGTGCGAGCGCCGTCGCCGCTCGTCGGTCGGAGCGGAGCACTGCCCGGGCACTGAGTTGTCGCGGAGCATGCGACCGGTTGCTCGGCGCGTCAACAATTTTCGCGGTCGCGGGACAGCGGCGCCGATCCGGGGGATGATGTCCGACGGTGTCCCACGGACCTGTCTCGATCACCGCAGCCATCCCGCTCGTGCAGCGACGCCTCGCGTCGCTCCGCCGCCGCCTCCGACTTGCAACGCGAAGCGCTGATCGCGAGTGGATCGACGAGCCGGATCTCGACCCGGCATCTCTCGAGGCGAACCTCCGCGACCTGCGTCGGCTCAACCGTCTTCCAGGCGGCGGCCTCGCGAGCATCGCCGCGATCGAGTCGGTGCTCGGTGAGATGCGAGACGCCTCGATCCTCGATGTCGGCACGGGAGCAGCGGACCTTCCCGTCGCCTTCGCGAGGCACGCCCGTCGACGCGATCGACGATGGCGCGTGACCGCCCTCGACAACCGAGACGATGTTCTCGGCCATGCCGCGGTGGCCCGCGACGCCGATGTCGTGCTGGTTCGCGGGGAGGCGACGCACCTGCCGGTCGCTGATGCCTCGGTCGACGTGGCACACGCATCGCTGCTCCTGCACCACCTCGATGCATCGGCCGCCGTGGCGTGTCTCGCCGAGATGCGTCGCGTCGCGCGGTATGGCGTCGTCATCAACGACCTGCGCCGCGGTGTCGGTGCGTTTCTCGTTGGCGCCCCGGTCGTCCTTGCCCTCGGTCGGAGCCCCATGACGCGGCACGACGGGCTCGTCTCGTTCCGCCGCGCGTATACCGTCACCGAGCTCGATGCGATGTTGGAGCAGGTCGGGCTCGAGGTCCGGTGGCGTTCGAGCGCGCTGATGCCGCGCGTCGTGACGGCTGCGGTCCCGCGGCGGAGCCGATGACCCACGTCGACGTGCTCGTGGTCGGCGCAGGGCCGGCGGGCTCGGCGCTGGCGGCACAGATGGCCCGCGCCGGCGCACCGGTTCTCATGGTCGAATCGGCCCGGCACCCGCGCCCGAAGGCATGTGCGGAATACGCGAGCCCGCGCATCGTCGAGGAGCTCGCACGGATCGGCCTTCCATCGGACGGATGGGCCGATGCGGCAATCCCCCTGCACGGCATGCACCTCCACGCGGGCGGACGGTCGACCGTCATCCGCTACGCCGATCGCCGCGGACCGCGAACGGCATGGGGGCTCGATCGACAGAGGTTCGACGCAAAGCTCGCGTCACACGCCGCACGCTGCGGAGCCACGATCCGCGAGGGGGCCACCGCCACCCGGCTGGAAGTGGCCGGCGGGCGCGTGCGCGGCTCGTGGATCCGCGATCACGAGGGCGACCGCGAGGAGCTGGTGACCGCGGACTGGACGATCGGGGCAGACGGCGTGCGGTCGACCGTCGCGCGGCTGGTCGGCGTGGACCGGCCCGTGAGATTCCCCCGCCGCCTGGGGCTGGTCGCCCACTACTCCGGCATCGAGGGGCTGACGGATCACGGAGAGATGCATGTCGGGGCCAACGGCTACATCGGGCTGGCGCCGATGCCCGGCGGGGAGCTCAACGTCGGCATGGCGCTGCCGCTGGACGGGGCGCGCGGGACCACCCGGGAGCGATTCGAGGGGGCGATCGCCTCGATCCCTGCGGTGGCGGAGCGTCTCGCGGAGGCGCGGCGCGCTGACACCCATCCGCGGCGCGGCGCCCATCGGGCACCGTGTGTCACGGGTCGCGGGCCCGGGCTGGCTGCTCATCGGCGACGCTGCGGGCTTCGTGGACCCGTTCACCGGCGAGGGCATCCACCGTGCGCTGCGTTCCGCGCGGGCGGCCGCCGACGCGATCCTGGCGGGCGGCGACGTCGAACGGGCGTACGTGCGGGAGCGCCGGCGCGCGTTCGCCGCCAAGACCGCCCTCACCTGGCTCGTCCAGGGTTTCCTCGCGGCGCCGCCGCTGCTGGGCCACGCGGTGGCACGGCTCGAGGAGCGGCCGCGCGCCGCGCTGCTGCTCGGCTCCGCGCTCGGCGACCTCCGCCCGGCGACCGACGCGCTCGCACCCAGAGCCCTGTTCGAGGTGCTGGCGCCGTGAGGAGCCGCCTCCACCAGCTCATCGACGCGCCCTACGAGCGCATCTTCGCGCTGGCGGCGGAGGTCGAGCGCTGGCCGGAGATCCTCCCCCACTACCGATACGTCCGCCCGGTTCCCGACCCGAACGGCGAGCGGCGCTTCGCGATGGGCGCACGCCGAGGGCCGATCCCGGTGACCTGGGAGGCCATTCAGCGGCCGATGCGCAACGAGCGCCGTATCGAGTTCGTGCACACCGGCGGCCTCACGCGCGGGATGGAGGTCGCCTGGCGCTTCGAGCAACGCAACGGCCAGGTGGACGTGAGCATCGAGCATGAGCTGCGACCTGCGCTGGCCGCTCATCGGCGAGCTGGTGGCGCGGACGATCATCGGCCCGCAATTCATCGAGGCCATCGCCGGCCGGACGCTGCGGCGCGTCAAGGCGCTCGCGGAGGCCGGCGCATGAGGCGGCGCGTCGTGATCACGGGCATCGGCGCGATCACGCCGGTCGGCCACGGCGCCGACGGACTGTGGGCGGGGGTCATGCGCAACGAATCGGCCGTGCGCACGATCGATCGGTTCGACGCGTCGCCGTTCCCGTCGCGAATCGCGGCGCAGGCCGACTTCGATCCCGCCGATCACCTTGACGTGAAGCGCGCCCGTCGTCTGGATCGGTTCAGCGCGCTGGCGGTCGCCGCCTCACGGCAGGCGGTGGAGGACGCGCACCTGCCGTTGGCCAATGGCTCGGCGAACCGGACCGGCGTCTGGATCGGCTCGGCGCTCGGCGGCGTCGCGTTCGGGGAGGAGCAGCACACCGCCTACGTGGCCCGCGGGGTGCGGGGCGTGGCGCCGACGTTGGCGCTGGCGGTGTTCGGCGGCGCCGGGGCGAGCAACGTCGCGCTCGACCTCGGGATCACCGGGCCGAGCGTCGGCAACGCGAACTCGTGCGCGTCGGGGGCGGTCGCCATCGGCCAGGCGTTCGACGCGGTGCGTGACGGAACCGTCGACGTGGCGATCGCCGGCGGGTCCGAGGCGCCGCTTGCGCCGCTCACGTTCGGGGCGTTCGCGATGATCCGGGTCCTCTCGCAGCGCAACGACGATCCCGCGACGGCGTCGCGGCCGTTCGATCGGGACCGCGACGGCTTCGTGATGGGCGAGGGTGCGGCGATGCTCGTGCTCGAGGAACGGGACGCGGCAATCAAGCGCGGCGCGCGGATCGTGGCGGAGGTGCTCGGCTACGGCGCGAGCAACGACGCATACCACATGACGGCGCCGCGGCCGGACGGGCGGGAGGCGGCGCGCGCCATCTGCACCGCCCTCGGCGACGCCGGGATCGGCGCGGAGCGCATCGGCTACATCAACGCGCACGGCTCGAGCACGGCGCTGAATGAGCCGGCGGAGGCGCACGCCATCCAGGCAGCCTTCGGGCCGCGAGGTGCGGAGATCCCGGTCTCCAGCACGAAGGGGCTGTACGGCCACGCGCTCGGCGCGTCGGGCGCGATCGAGGCCGCCATCACGGCCATGGCTCTCGACCGAGGAACCCTACCGGGGACCTGCAACCTCCAGCACGCCGACCCGGCGATCGACCTCAACGTGCTGCGCGAGGCCACGGAGGCCCGGCCCGAGGCGGCCGTCTCGAACTCGTTCGGCTTCGGCGGGATGAATGCCGCGCTCGTGCTCGGCCGTCACGCGCCGTCGGGCTGAGCGCGGACCGGCTGCGTCTGCGCGAAGGCCCATTCGAGGGCCCGCTCGAACGGCTCCACCCCACCCTGCTTGTCCACCACGAGCGTCAGCTCGTCGTCGCGAATCACCGCCGGCAGACCCTCGGGGCTGTTGGTCCAGTAGATGACCGGCATGCCGCGGAATCGGTGCCGGGTCGCGAGGAACAGCCCGGAGCTCAGCTCGCTCGCGAGGCGCCAGTCGAGGATGACGACGGACGGCATGCTCGGGCCGCGCAGGGCCAGCAGGAAGGAGAGCGGCGCGCGGAACAGCGTCGGCACCGCGCCGACCGACTCGCAGATCTCGGCGGCCAGCTTGCCGACATTCGGCTCGTCCTCGACGATCCAGACCGGTTGCTGCCCCCGCTGGGCCTCCTGCTCCAACGCCATCACCTCGGCGGCGCACCGTGCATCGCGCGTGCCGATTCCGGCGACCGTCGGGCGGACGATGGTCCTGCCGGTCCCGGGAGCACGATCTACCATGAACTTGCGATGAATCCGATCTCGAGGCGACCTACCACGACCGTGATGGTCGGCGACGTGCCGGTGGGTTCGGCGCACCCCGTCGTCGTGCAGTCGATGACCAACACCGACACGGCCGATGCGGACGGCACCGCCATCCAGGTCGCGCAGCTGGCCCACGCGGGGTCGGAGCTCGTCCGGATCACCGTGAACAACGACGAAGCCGCGCAGGCCGTTCCGGTCATCCGTGACAAGCTCGACCGCCTGGGCGTCGCCGTGCCGCTCATCGGCGACTTCCACTACAACGGCCACCTGCTCCTCACGCAGTACCCCGCGATGGCGGCCGCCCTTGCCAAGTACCGCATCAACCCGGGAAACGTCGGGGCGAAGCGTCGCGACGAGCACTTCGCACAGATCATCGAGGTGGCGATCGCCAACCAGAAGCCGGTCCGCATCGGCGTCAACTGGGGATCGCTCGACCAGCAGCTCCTCACGGTGATGATGGATGCGAACGCGGCGCTTCCGGAGCCCATGGACAGCCGCGAGGTGATGATCGAGGCCATGCTCGAGTCGGCGCTGCGCTCCGCCCGCCTGGCGGAGGAGGTGGGGCTCCCGCACGACCGGATCATCATCTCGGCCAAGGTGAGCGGCGTCCAGGACCTCGTCGAGGTCTACGCGCGCCTGGCGGAGCGCTCCGACTATCCGCTGCACCTCGGCCTCACCGAGGCGGGGATGGGGCCCAAGGGCATCATCGCGTCAACGGCCGGGCTGTCGATCCTCCTGCAGCGAGGCATCGGCGACACGATCCGCGTCAGCCTCACGCCGGAGCCAGGCGGGGACCGCACGCGTGGAAGTCCAGGTCGCGCAGCAGGTCCTCCAGTCGATGGGCATGCGCTCGTTCCTGCCCGCAGGTCAGCGCGTGCCCCGGCTGCGGACGCACGACGAGCACCTTCTTCCAGGAGATGGCGCGCGACATCCAGGCCTACCTCGTGGATCGCATGCCCGCGTGGCGCGAGACGCACCCCGGCGTCGAGGAGCTGCGTGTGGCGGTCATGGGCTGCGTGGTCAACGGACCGGGCGAGTCGAAGCATGCGGACATCGGCATCAGCCTGCCCGGCACGTTCGAGGAGCCGGTGGCGCCGGTCTTCGTGGACGGGGAGAAGACCGAGACGCTGCGCGGCGACGACATCGTCCCGCGCTTCCTGGAGATCCTCGAGGGCTACGTCGAGCGGCGCTATCCCGCGCCGGGATCAGCGGCCCTTGCTTCGGGGACGCCAGTCGCCTGACCCAGGCCGTTCCCACGGGGCGGGCCATCTGGAGGATGAGTAGCCGAACTTCCCGCGCTGCGGCAAGCACGGACACGCAGGCCGCTCAGGAGCCCGGGCGCTTGGCTCTTCCTCCCGTCGGACGGGAATTCAGGAAGCCGATGGCCAAATGAGCCGCCGCGGGGGAAGGACCTTTCCAGAGTTGCACATGAGAGGACCTAACGGCCAAGTAGAGCCCCATCGGCCCTGCAAAGTGGTCGGAAAGTGCCGTCACGGGGAACAATCGGCCAAGTAGAAGGGCGGAATCTCCTGAACTTGGCCGTTAGTTCCTCTGCAGAGCAACCGGCGGCAAGGAACGGACGGGGTTAGCGGCGCGGCTCCCAGCGGAAGAAGCGCAGGGCGAAGAGCGCGGCTCCCACCCCCCAGGCCGCCACGACTGCCAGTTCCACCCACGGAATCGGTGGCGCAGCTGGGGCAGCCGTGTAGACCGATGCGACCGCATCGGCCAGGTGGCGAATCGGGAACAGCTTGCTGACCGCGTCGAGCCACTCGGGCAGCTGGTCGGCCGGCGTGAAGACGTTGCTGATGAAGTAGAGCGGCAGCACTGCAGCATTGACCACGGCCGGCGCCGCGTCGGAGTTCGGTATGAGGGAGCTCACCGCCAGCCCGAGGGCGCACAGGGCAGCGGAACCGACGATCAGCGCCAGGAGCAGGACCGGCAGCCCCGCCCATGGAACCTCGACGCCCTGGGTCAGCGCGCCGTAGGCCATGACGATCACGGCGAGGATCAGGCCGATGATGACCGCGTGGACCATCCGGCCCACCAGGTAGGCGAGCGGCGGCAGCGGCGTGCCCCGAATCCGCTTGAGGATCCCCTCCTCCCGGGCGAGCGTCACCGACATGGCGATGTTCGTGAATGTGGCGCTCACGACCGAGAGGGTGATGATCCCGGCGGTGAAGAACCGGGCGGCGTCGCGGCCGAAGATGGTGGTGAAGATCACGAGGAAGATGAGCGGGAATGCGAACGTGAAGAAGGCCGCTGCCGGGTTGCGCCAGAACGCCCGGTTCTCGTAGGCCACCTGCCGCAGGGCCAGCCCCGCGCCCGTCATGCCGCCTCCCCCTGCTCCGGCGCCTCGCCGGTGAGCTCCAGATAGACATCCTCGAGTGAGCGACGGGCCACCTCGAGGTCGGCCAGCTCGACCGATGCTCCAGTCGCCCACGACGTGAGGTCGTGCAGCGTTCGCGTGGGCGTGGCCGACTCCAGGCGCCAGACCTCCGCCTCGCGCTGGGCGCCGAGGGACTCCGGCGGCACGACGCCGTCCGGAATGCGGAAGCGGATGCGGCTCACCTGCGCACCGCTGCTGATGAGCTCGTCCACGGTGCCGGTGGCCACGATGCGCCCGGCCGCGATGACCGCCACCCGGTCGGCAAGGGCCTGCGCCTCATCCATGAAGTGCGTGGTGAGGAAGATCGTCTTGCCGAGCCGCGTGAGCCCGCGCAGCGTCTCCCATGCCTGCCGGCGCGCGGACGGGTCGAACCCCGTCGTTGGCTCGTCCAGGAAGAGGAGCTCGGGATCGCCGACGATGGCCACGGCGAGGTCGACGCGGCGTTTCTGCCCCCCGGACAGCTTTATCACGCGCTGCTTCGCCTGATCGGTCAGGCCCACGAGGTTGAGCACCTCGTCCACCGCTCGCGGCGCGGGGTAGTAGCCGCCGACCAGCTCCACCACTTCCCGTACGGTGAGGTATGGCTCCACGCCTGTCTGCTGGAGCACGATGCCCACGTGCTCCTTCAGTGCCCGCTCGTTTCGACCCGGGTCGTGGCCGAGCACGCTGACATCTCCGGCGTCGCGGGTGCGGTGTCCCTCGAGGATCTCGACGGTGGTCGTCTTGCCGGCGCCGTTCGGGCCAAGGAGCGCGAACACCTCCCCGCGCTCCACGCGCAGGTCGACCCCACGCACGGCCTCCAGCGCGCCGTACGACTTGCGCAGCCCGCTGATCTGGACCGCCGGCTCGGACGTGGCGGTCATCGGCTCAATCTCAGGTCGTGGCGGCCAGGAAGGTCCACATCGCCATCGCGAAGGCGATGACGATGAAGGCCACCAGCCCAAGGGGCAGGTACGCGACGCTCACCGGCTGACGCCAGACCGGCCGCCGATCCGCGTCGCTCACCGTCAACCGTGTGTCCGTCGAGGTCGCCGGCAGGTTGCGGCCGGTTGGCTCCGGGTTCACGAGGGTCACGTCGCTCACTCCTCCCCGACGATGGCCGCGACCTTCTCGTCGAGCGAGGTCGCGAAGAACTGGCCGAGATGCCGGGCCACGATGGTCCCGTCGCGCCCGATGAAGAACGTCTCCGGCGGGCCGAGGATGCCATACGCCTCCGCCACGCGCTCGTCCGGATCCATGGCCGCGGCCCACGTTCCGCCGTTGCGCGCCATGAACTCGCGGGCGGACTCGGATCGGTCGCGGTAGACGACGCCGATGACCACCAGGCCGTCGTCGGCGTGACGCTCCGCGGCCTCGCGCAGCAGGGGGAACTCCTCGACGCACGGCACGCACCAGCTCGCCCAGAAGTTGACGATCACGGGACGCCCGCGCAGGTCGGCGAGGTTGATCGGGTTGCCGTCGAGGTCCGACACGGAGAACTGCGGCGCCATGCTGCCGATGGCCGTCGGCGACGCACCCGTCCCTCGCACGAGCATCGCCACCAGCAGGAGCGCCACCAGGATCAGGGGCAGGACCGCGGCGACCACGAGATGCCGGAGCGGCAGGCGCCTGAGGTCCAGTGCGGGGCGGGCGGTGCTGCGGGCCGTCATGGCGGGCTCAGTGCGCCGCGACGTCGTCGTCGTGCGGACCAACCTCCACCTCGCGCCACTCGCGTCCGGCCGCGCGGACCCACGAGATCGTTGCGGCGACGAAGACGATCAGTCCCGGAACTGCGAGGAACGGGTTGGCGATCCATCCGTCCAGCCGGAACGCGAGGCCGGCGCCGAGCAGGGCCGCGGCGACCGAGAAGACCACCGGCAGGAGGCTCGGCGGCGGGAGGTGCACGCCGCGCGGCGGCCGCGGGCGCCCAGCCGCCCCACCCCCACGCGAGGCGATCCCGAAGACCAGCCCGAGCACCACGACGATGCCCGCACCAAGGATGATGAAGCCGATCGCCTGGTCGCTGATCGCCATCGGTCCGCCCTACCGCAGCAGGTAGATCGTGGAGAACACGGCGATCCACACCACGTCGACGAAGTGCCAGTACATGCTCACCGCCTCGACGGCGACGTGGTTGCGAGCGCTGAACTGGCCGCGCATCGAGCGGGCGAGGACGATCGTCAGGCCCACGGTGCCGCCGAAGACGTGCGCGCCGTGGAAGCCGGTGAGCGTGTAGAAGGTCGTCCCGAACACCCCATCGGCGAGGCCGAAGCCCAGCTGGCTGTAGTCGTACAGCTGCCCGAGGAGGAATCCCACGCCCAGGATGAGCGTGAGCGCCGTCCACAGCCGCAGCTGGCCGATGTTGCCGCGCCGGATTGCCCACACGCCGAACTGCATCGTGAAGCTGGACGCGATGAGGACCGCGGTGAGGACCCCGGCGAGCACGATGTCGAGCTCGTGCGCGCCCGCGGGCGGCCCCCACTCGCCGGGCGCGGAGGCCCGCGCGTTGAAGTAGGTCGCGAACAGGCCGCCGAAGAACATCACCTCGCTGGCGATGAAGAGCAGCATCCCGAGCAGGGCGGTCGGCATGGACGACTGGCCGTGCGGATCCACGACGGCGGTGCGAGTCGGTCATACGAGGCCGTCCCGGTGCTCCACGTCTTCCTCGACCTCCTCGGCCTCCTCCACGTCATGCTCGCGCCCGACGGCGACGGCATGCCCGTGGCCGTGGGTCAGGTAGAAGAGCGGCCGCTCCGAGTGGATCGGCGGCAGGCGGTCGAAGTTGTACGGCGGCGGCGGAGAGGTGGTCGCCCACTCCAGCGTGTTCCCCTCCCACGGGTCGTCGCCGGCGGGCTCGCCGTTGATGAGGCTCGACACCACGTTGATGAGGAACGGCAGCACGCTGATCGCGATCATGAACGCGCCGACCGTCGACATCAGGTTGAGGATCGTCCAGCCCGCGTCGGGGCTGTAGTCCGCGATGCGGCGCGGCATCCCCGACAGACCCGAGCTGGTGGTGCGGGAAGAAGGTGAGGTTGAAGCCGATGAAGTGCAGCCAGAAGTGCACCTTGCCCAGCGGCTCGTTGAGCATTCGCCCGGTCATCTTCGGGAACCAGTAGTAGGCCGCCGCGAAGACGCCGAAGACCGAGCCGCCGAAGAAGACGTAATGGAGGTGGGCGACCACGAAATACGTGTCCTGGAGGTGGAAGTCGATCGGCGGCTGTCCCAGCATCACCCCGCTGATGCCGCCGATGAGGAACATCGCCAGGAAGCCGATCGCGAACAGCATCGGCGTCGCGAGGGTGATCTTCCCGCGCCACATCGTGGCGAGCCAGTTGAACATCTTCACCCCGGTCGGGATGCCGATGAGGGTGGTCATGAACGCGAAGAACGGCAGCAGCACCTGGCCGGTGGTGAACATGTGGTGCGCCCACACGCTGAAGCTCAGCAGGCCGATGGCGATGGTGGCGAAGACAAACGCCTTGTAGCCGAAGAGGGGCTTGCGGGAGAAGACCGGGATGATCTCGCTCACCACGCCCATCGCGGGCAGGATGACGATGTAGACCTCCGGGTGGCCGAAGAACCAGAAGATGTGCTGCCACAGCACCGGATTGCCTCCGACGCTCGGGTCGAAGAACGAGCCACCGTAGTTGCGGTCGATGAAAAGGGCGATGAGGCCGGCAGCCAGCACCGGGGTGGCGAGCAGGATCAGCACAGCGGTGACGAGCATGGTCCACACGAAGATCGGCATCCGGAAGAGCGTCATGCCCGGCGCGCGCATCTTGAAGATGGTGGCGATGAAGTTCACCGAGCCCAGGATCGACGCGGTCCCCACCAGCAGCAGGCCGATGACCCACAGGTCGGTGCCGACGTTAGGTGAGAAGCGGTCGTCGGTGAGCGGGGCGTAGCCGGTCCAGCCCTCCGCCGCTGCGCCGCCGAACAGGTACCCGGAGAAGATCAGCAGGCCGCCCAGCGGCAGCATCCAGAAGCTCAGCGCATTGATGCGCGGGAAGGCCATGTCGGGGGCGCCGATCATGAGCGGCACGATGTAGTTGCCGAACCCCGACAGCACCGGCACGACGAACAGGAAGATCATGATCGTCCCGTGCATCGTGAAGGCCTGGTTGTAGGTCTCGAGGTCGACGAACTGGAGCCCCGGGACGGCGAGCTCGCTGCGGATGACGAGCGCCAGGATCCCGGCCGCGAAGAAGAAGATGAAGCTGTTGACGATGTAGAGGATGCCGATCTTCTTGTGGTCGACCGTCGTCAGCCAGTCGAGCACCCATGAGCGCTGGTACGTATCGGCTCGTGGATCGAGGGTGGTGGTTGCCATGCTCGTTCGGGGGGCTCCCGGCTACTCGGTCACGGTCAGATCGCCCACCATGTCTCGAGGGTGGAGCGTGCAGTAGTAGGTATACTCGCCGGCCTCCATGGCCGGGATCAGGTAGGTGATCGACTCGCCCGGGCCGATATCCTACGCCGTTGAAGCCCGTCTCCTCGATGCCGACGTCGTGGTCGACCGTGTCGTTGTTCGTGAACTCGATGCAGAAGTCCTCGCCCGCCGGCACCTCGATGCTGTCGGTGTCGAACTGCAGGGTCTCGACGGCAGCCATCTGGATGTCCGCCGCACAGTCGCCTTCACCCGGCGCCGGCGGCGGCGTTTCGCCCGCCGCGAGGGCAGCCACGTACGCGTCGTAGTCGGCGCGAGGCATCGCGTTCACCTGGAAGATCATGTCGTTGTGGCCGATGCCGCAGAACTCGGCGCACTGCCCGGAGTAGGTCCCCGCCTCGGTGACCACGAACTCGATCTCGTTCGGCGCGGCGTTCTCGCCCATGTCGATCGCGTCTCGCTTGATCAGGAACTCGGGCACGAAAAAGGCGTGGTTCACGTCGGCCGACTCCAGCACGAGCCGCACCGGCTCACCGACCGGCAACGGAAGGTCGGTCGGCTCACCGCTCTGCCCGCTGATGATGGTCCCGTCGGGATAGTGGAACTCCCAGGTCCATTGCTTCGCCACGACCGTGATCGTCACGCCAGGCTCGTCCGACCGCGCCTCCACCGAGCCGAGGGTGATGATGCTCATGACGAACAGCACGAGGACGATGACCGATGGGATGGCCGTCCACAGGATCTCGACCTTCGTGTTGCCGTGGTGCTGCTCGGGGAGCGTGTCGTCGCCCGGCTGGCGGCGGTAGCGGACGATCGCGTAGACGATGAAGCCCTCGACCGCGAAGAACACCAGGGCCGCGAGTACGAGCACGAGCACGTACAGGTTGAAGACGTCCTGCCCGGCGTCGGTCTTGGGATCGGGCGGAAGCAGGCAGCCGCCCAGCAGCGTCACGACGAGCAGCAAAGCGCCGGCACGGACGATGTTCCGCGCTCGCGATCGGGCCCCCGTATGTGGCATCAGCTCGTTCGAGGCTCCTGGTTTCTCAACCGGCGCATTCCAACTCGGCGGGAGCGTTCCCTCCGAGTCGGGGTGATGTCAGGCGGGCGCGCTCAGGCGGCCTGGCGCGGCACGGGCTGCATTGTAGCGAAGGCCGTCACTCGGCAACCGTCCTCCGGTCCGGCTCCCTGGTCACGGGCCGCGGACACCATCAGAGCCCCGCCGTGAGAACGTGGAGCACGTTGCCACGGTGGGGCCCTGACATGGGCCGCTCGGCGAAGGTCTACGCCCCGGCGACCTCGGGGCAGGGAGCCGCCTCGTGCGGCAGGAGCGGCCGGACCGCCACGCTGAACCGAGCGTCGGGATCGGAGGCCGGGGCCCAGCGCGTCAGCTGAGTGGCGGCCGAGAGCTCGGCGAACCATGCGGCCGCCTCCTCCCCCTCCGCGACGCCGCATCGGGTGCCGTCGCCGAAGTGCGCCTGCTCCTCGCCGAAGGCGGCCGGATCGGCCTCGGTTGGCCACTCGCGAACCTGCTCCGGCATGTCGCCACCCTCGACCGGCTGGTCAGTGACGTCGCGGATGTAGAGGCGGAACGCCTCGGGCTCGTACGGCTTCCAGCCCTCGTCCTCCCACGCGTCGGCGGGGAGCCACGATTCGAGCGCGAGCATCGACTCCTGGAGCTGCTGCAGGACCGAGTGCGCCTCGAGCTCAGCCTGGCTGATGCCCTCGGGGGCCTCCTGGCCCGGCATCGGCGTGAGCGTCCCGAGGCCGTACACGCTGACGGTGACCTCCTGACCGCCCCCATTGAGGGTGAAGATGGTGTCGGAGGCATCGGCCACCATGTTCGCCGCCCCACGCAGCTGGAGGTCGGAGGCGAACAGGTTCGTGTCGCCGATCGCCTTCAGCACCGCCTGGATCCCCTCCTCCGTGAGCGTGCGCTCCATGAGTGGCGGCAGCGCCGGGCCGGGAAACTGGAGCGTCTGCGCGCCCTGCACGATCACGCGCCCGTCGCCGAGCAGCGCGAAGGCCGGCGTCTGGGTCGCGACGAACTGGACGGGGACGAACCCACCCGCGAACTCGATGACGAAGATGGCCTCATCGCCGGCGGTCGGGTGCTCGGCATCGCCGCCCTCGCCCGAGTTACCGGGGTCTGGAGAGGCGCCGCCCGGTCCGCCCGCCGCGCAGGCGGCGAGGAGGCTGAGAAGGATCAGGAAGGTGGGGGCAATTCGTTTCATGGCCCGATTGACGCGATAGCTCCGCGGGCGGTTCCACGTGGGTCGCGGGACAATGCGCCGATGCGCCGTATGCCCTTCGTCACGCTCGCGTCCGCCGCCGCATTCCTCGCCGTGCCGGCCGCCGTCCGAGCGCACGGGACCACCGCGCCGCCACCCGAGCTTCCCGCCGTTCTCTTCGCCTGGCGGTTCGACCCGTTCGTCGTCATCGGCATCGCCGTCGTTGCGGGGGCGTACCTGTGGGCCGTGCGTCGCGTGAACCGCGCGCACCCGGGTAATCGCCAGCCACCGTATCGGTCATGGCTGTTCCTGGGTGGAGTGGGCGCCATCGGCCTCGCGCTCCTGTCGCCGATCGAGGCCTACGAGGGCGCGCTGTTCAGCGTCCACATGGTCCAGCACATCATCCTGGAGTTCGTCGCGGCGCCCCTGCTCCTCGCGGGCGCCCCCATCACCCTGACACTGCGCGCGGCCACGCCAGGGATCAGGCGGCGGCTGCTCGCCGTGCTTCAGAGCCGGGTCGTGCACGTGCTCTCGTTCCCGGTCATCGCGTGGGTGCTGTTCGCCGCGGTCAACTGGGGCTGGCACTTCAGCGTCTTCTACGACCAGGCGCTCGAGAGCGCGCCGCTCCACTACTTCCAGCACGCCACCTTCCTCGGCGCCGCGCTCTTGTTCTGGTGGCCCGTCCTCGGCGTGGACCCATCGCCGTGGCGCATCCCGCACCCGGTGCGCGTCCTCTACCTCTTCCTGGCGATGCCCCAGAACTCGTTCCTGGGCGTCGCGCTGCTGTCGGCCTCGACCACCCTGTACCCGCACTACGTCACGAACGTGCGCTCGTGGGGGCTCACGCCGCTCGCGGACCAGCAGCTGGGCGGCATGCTCATGTGGGTGATCGGTGACCTCGCGTTCCTCGCCGGGATGGGGGTCGTGGTGCTGGCCTGGATGCGGCACGAGGAGCGGCGTACGGCCCGGCTGGACGCGCGGCTTGCCGCCGAACGGGCCGCCAGGGCCGACTCCGGGTAGGCGGGCGCCCGGGTCGGCCCGTCAACGCACCCACCCGGGCGATATATCGGGCAAATGTGCGCGGGAAGGGCAGTTCAGGCGGCATACAGACCGATATTTCGGGCAATTCGCCGCGCGAGGGGCCTCTCCTGCGAAGAACGGACCGATATATCGGCGGCTCGGACCTCGGCTAGGCGAGGGGCAGGCGCACCAGCGCGTCGACGGCCACCGCGGCGAAGAGCAGCGTGAGGTAGCTGATCGAGTAGCGGAAGAGGCCGATGGCGGCGCGGCCGTTGGCGGCATCGGCGCGGAGCCGGAGCGCGAGCCGCAGGAACAGCGCGCCGAGCACGACCGCGGCGCCCAGGTAGATCCAGCCCATCCCCGCCGCCGGCAGGAGCAGCAGGCTCACCGCGATGAGCGCGATCGAGTACAGGACGATCTGGCGCGCCGTCTCGGCCTCGCCGCGGACGACCGGCAGCATCGGAACGCGGGCGGCCGCGTAGTCGCCGCGGTAGCGCAGCGCGAGCGCCCAGAAGTGCGGCGGCGTCCAGTAGAAGACGATCGCGAACAGGACCAGCGCCGGCAGCCCGACCTCGCCGGTCACCGCCGCCCACGCGACCAGCACCGGGACGCAGCCGGCGGCCCCGCCGATGACGATGTTCTGGGGCGTCGTCCGCTTGAGCCACAGGGTGTAGACGAAGACGTAGAAGCCGATGGCGCTCATCGCCAGCAGCGCGCTGAGCAGGTTCACCGTCAGCGCCAGGAACGCGAAGGCCACGACGCTCAGGACGATGCCGAAGGCCAGTGCCGCTCGCGGAGTGATGGCGTGGCTGGGGAGCGGGCGATGGCGCGTCCGGCGCATGAGGTCGTCGATGTCGCGGTCCACGTACTGGTTGATCGCGTTCGCGCCGCCCGCCGCCAGCGTCCCGCCGATCACGACGGCGGCCATGAGCCACGGCGAGGGGACTGCCGCCCTCGGCGAGCACCATCGTCGGGACCGTCGTCACCAGCAGCAGCTCGATGATCCGCGGCTTGGTGAGCGCCACGTAGGCGCGGAGCGTCTCGACGGGCTTCGAGACGGGTGAGCTTGCCCGGCGGCCGGCGCGCGCCGGCTCCAGCCGGCGGCTCGTCAGCAGGAGCCAGACCGATACGCCCCACAGGGCGGCGCCGACCGCGAGGTGCGGCACGACGAAGAGGGCGGAGAGGCGGGACAGGACGGCGGCCCCACCCAGCGCGATCTGGACGGCGACCAGCACCACCAGCCACGCGGCGAGGCGCCGGGGCAGCGCAGCGTCCGTCCAGCGCCAGACGGCGATCGCCGTCCACGCGACCAGCCCGGCGACGACGACGCCCATCGCGCGATGCGCGAGCTGGATGGCCTGCGTGCCGGCGGCCGAGGCGGGGAGCAGCTCGCCGTCCATCAGCGGGAAGTCGGGGTACGCGAGCCCCGCACCCTGGCCCGTGACCCACGACCCCAGCAGCATCTGGCCGAGGATCGCGAGCGACGTGACGGCGAGCAGCAGCGTCGAGCGGCGGGATGCGCCGGCGGCGGCCGGCATCGGTCCGTTGGCGGCCCGTTCGCCGATGAAGATGACGGCCGCGAGGACCACGAGCGCCATGCCGAGGTGCGCGGTGACGAGGGCCGGCGCGAGTCGCTCGAGGACGACGGCGGCGCCCAGGATCGACTGCACGATGACGAGGGCGCCCGCGACGACCGCGGCCACGAGCAGCGGGCGGTCGCGACGGCGGGCGCTGAAGACGGTGATGAGGCCGATGGCGCCGATGAGCGGGCCGACGAAGACCGCGGCGGTCAGCCGATGCGAGTGCTCGATCCAGGCGTGGAGGTCGGCCGGCGGGAGCCAGTCACCAAAGCAGAGCGGCCAGTCCGGGCAGCCGAGGCCCGAATCGGTGGCGCGCACCAGCCCGCCCACGACGATGAGCACGTACGTGGCGACGGCGGCGGCGACCGCCAGCTTGGCAAATCGGGTCAAATCTCGGGGTTTCCCTCCCCCGCGGGCGAGCGGCGGGGCCTGACGGTCACGAGCGCGTGCGCGAGCGCGGCCATGATAGTCGGCAGCCGAGGCGGGTACCATCGGCCGCGATGGGTTCCGAGGGCCGCCTTCTCCACGTGAATGTGTCCCGCGGCGGCGTGCCGAAGCGCCAGGTCGACGTGGCGCGGATCACGGCGACGGGGGTCGAGGGTGACCGCCAGAACGCCGTCACCGTCCACGGCGGGCCGCATCGCGCCGTGTCGATCCTGGGGATCGAGGCGATCCAGCGCGTGGCGGCCGAGGGCCATCCGATCGCTCCGGGCACCACCGGCGAGAACCTCACCACCCAGGGCTTCGACGTCTCGACGCTCCCGGCAGGCACGCGGCTGGCGATCGGCAGCGAGGTCGAGCTGGAGCTGGCAGCCGACGCAGGGCCATGCGAGACGATTCGCGACTCCTTCCGTGACGGGCGCTTCGCGCGGCTGAATGCCGCGAAGCATCCGACCGACAGCCGCATGTACGCCCGCGTCATCACCGAGGGCGAGGTGCGCCCGGGCGACCCGATCGTGATTCGACCGCCGGTGGACGATGCTGCCGAGCTCCACGAGCTCGCGGTCCGCCTCGACGAGGCCGAGGCCGCCTGGTCGCGCGCCCAGTGGGCAGCGGCGCGCGAGGGCGGCGTGAGGTGCACGTGATCCACGACGGCGACCTCTCCGTCGCGGCGGCCCCGGGGACTCGACCATGCGTCGTTCAACGTGGCGCTCGGTCTCGTGATGGTCCCCCACCTCGTCGGCGTGGCTACCGAGCACTTCGATCGCCATCGGTCCCCCGGCTGGCTGATCACCGACGCGCCCGTCCTGCCGAACCTCCCCGTCTCCTGGGAGGAGGGCCGCCACGCATTGGCACCGACCGCGATTCAGCCTGACGCGCGCGCCGAGGTCGAGGTCCGCGAGCAGACGCGCGACGAGATCGGGTCGTGGGGGGAGGTCGTGGTCGCCGCCAGCGAGATGGCCCCCGCGCTCGCAGGCGCGTGGCGGGCGTCGGAGGACGGCCTGGCACGGCACGCCCACCACCACCGCTTTGTCGCGTACCTCGACGGGAAGCCGGTGGGCGCCGCGAGCCTCCACACGCACCACAGCGTCGGCTGGCTGTGCGCGGCGTCCGTGCTGCCCGAGGCGCGAGGGCGCGGCGTCCAGCGCGCGCTGCTCGCCGCGCGCGCCGAGCGGGCGGAGGCCCTTCGGTGCGACGTGATCGGCGCGGCAGCGGTGGATGGCGGCGCCTCGGCGGAGAACGTCCGGCGCATGGGCTTCCGCCGCGTCGGCACGCGGCGGGCGTATCGCTACGAGCCGCCGACCGCCTGAAGGGCTCGGCGCACCCGACGGTCCGCGGCACGTGCCTGCGGGGCATGGCGCAGCGCCGCGGGAAGCCTCGGGACCACCAGGCGCGAGACACGGGCCAGCCGCTCGACGCCGCGCTCGCGGCGCGCCGACCATCCGATCCCGTACTGGCGCCGCAGCGCCGGCGGCAGCGCCGACAGCGAGATGAGGTGCGCGGCATCCCAGAAGAGCCTCGGCGGGAAGCGGCTCGGGTAGAGCACGGTCCGCGCGATGTCCCGCGCCGCGGGCGTGACGTGGACGCGCCCGGACTCGATCATGTCGCTCATCCAGGCGCGCAGCTCGCCGATCGTCGGCGGCAGGTCGGTGGATTCGACGCCCAGCACCTCCGCCACGCGGCCGCATTCGACGTAATACCCCTGCTCGTCCTCGGGGGAGAGCGGCGCGACGAAGCGGGAGTACACCCGCAGCGCCGTGTCGACAAGCGTGGCGTGCACCCACAGGAGCGCGTCGGGGTCCATGGCGGCGTACGCCTCATCGGTCCCCGGCAGGCGCCCCCGGACCCCGGCGTGGATCGCGTTCACGCGGCGCAGGGCGGCATCGGCTTCGGATCGGCTGCCGAAGACGACCTCGTAGCTCGTGAGCATCGTCCGAATGAGCCGCCCGAACGGATCGGTCCTGTAGGTCGAGTGCTCGGCAACCCCGGCTGCGACGACTGGATGCGCGGCCTGCATGAGGAGTGCGCAGGAGCCGCCCGCCAGGACGACCATCTCCCGGTCGATGCGCCACGAGACGCTCCCCGGGCCGAAGAGTCCCGCCGCCTCGGTGGCGGCCGTCATCGGAAGAGCGAGGCCGGCGTCCCGCGCGGATGGCGCGGCTCGTGGAAGACCGCGCGGAAGATGAGCCCGCCAACGACCCCGGCCACGAAGCCGCCGATGTGGGCCATGTACGCCACGCCACCGGTCTCCTCGCGTGACCGCGAACGCGCCGATGCCGTTGATGAACTGGAGGACCGCCCACATGCCGATGGCCACGATGGCCGGCACCGGCATCAGGAACCGGAACAGGAAGACGGTCACCCGGTTCGTCGGGAACAGGACGATGTACGCGCCGAGGACGCCGGAGATCGCGCCGGACGCGCCGAGGCTCGGGATGACCGAGCCCGCGTCGACGAGGATGTGAGCCAGGCTGCCCACCACGCCGGCCGCGATGTAGAACAGCGCGTAGTTGAAGTGGCCGATGCGATGCTCGACGTTGTCGCCGAAGATCCACAGGAAGAGCATGTTGCCGGCGAGGTGGAGCCAGCCGCCGTGCATGAACATGCTCGTGAGGATGGTGAGCCAGATCGGGCTCGGCCCGGGCTCCTGCGGAACGGGGATGGTCTGCCCGTCCACCGTCACTCGGCTGCGGCACGACGAGGTCCGTGTTGTTCGTGATCTCGAACGGCACCGCGCTGTAGCCGTACGTGAACTCGGAGCCCTCAGGCGCGCCGCCGGCCTGCAGGAAGAGGAAGACCAGGACGTTCAGCGCGATGAACGAGCAGGCTGACGTACGCCGGCCCGTGCCCCTTCTCGTTCTCGTCGGAGATCGGAAACATTCGGCGGGAGCATAGAGCAGGGGGCGCGCCATAATCGGCGGCCATGGGTATCGACGTCCGACCGCTCAGCGGTGACCCGCGGGCCTTCTACGAGGCCGGCGAGACCGCGTTCCAGGGCAGCACTGCGCGACGAGGACTGGGCCGTCCTCGAGCCGCTGGCCGAGTCCGACCGCGCCATCGCGGCATACGACGGCGACCGGATCGTCGGCACGGCCGGCGCGTTCAGCTTCGAGCTCACCGTCCCCGGCGGCGGCGCTGCCCGCGGCCGGGGTGACGCTGGTCGGCGTGCATCCCACGCATCGGCGGCAGGGGATCCTGCGGCGGATGATGCGCGCCCAGCTCGACCAGGTGCGCGAGCGCGGCGAGCCCCTGGCGATCCTGTGGGCGTCCGAGGGGGTCATCTACCAGCGCTTCGGCTACGGGCTGGCGACGCTGCGAATGGGGATCGCGGTCGAGCGGCATCGCAACGCGTTCCGCCAGCCGCACACGCCGGCGGGCAGCACCCGCTTCGTCGACGTCGACGAGGCCACGCGCCTCTTCCCGCCCGATCCACGACGCGCTCCGGCCCGGACGGCCGGGCTTCTTCAATCGGACGCCCGCCTTCTGGGACGCGGAGTTCTTCCACGACCCGGAGCACCGCCGCGGCGGCGCGCGGCCCGGCGTGGTACGTCGTGCACGAGACCGACGGCAGCGCCGACGGCTACGCCCGCTACCGCATCC
Source organism: uncultured Chloroflexia bacterium (assembly GCA_963840205.1). Classification (GTDB taxonomy): domain Bacteria; phylum Chloroflexota; class Limnocylindria; order QHBO01; family QHBO01; genus JACDBZ01. The sequence continues at coordinate 31,665 of CAWIXZ010000005.1, read as the reverse complement.
GCGACGGATGGGACGACTCCGGCCCGAAGTCCGCCGTGATGCTCAGCGAGCTCATGGCGACGAACCCGGCCGCGCACCTCGACCTGTGGCGCTTCGTGATGGACATCGACCTCATGGCCCGCGTCGAGGCCTGGAACATCGCGCCGGACGACCCGATCCTGCTCAGCGTCGCCGAGCCGCGAGCGCTCGGGCGTCAACCTGGGCGATGCGCTGTGGCTCCGGGTGGTCGACCTGCCCGCCGCGCTGGGCGGACGCTCGTACCGCGCCGACGGCCGCGTGGTGCTCGAGGTGAGCGACGAGTTCATGCCGGCCAACGCCGGGCGCTGGGCCGCTGGAGGTCGACGGAGGCACGGCACGCGCCACCTCCACGACCGATGCGCCCGACGTCGCGTGCGACATCACCGACATCGCCGCCGCATATCTCGGTGCCTTCAGCTTCGCCGCAGCTCGCCGATGCGGGCCGGGCACGAGAGCTGAGCGCCGGCGGGGTCGGCGCGCGCCGATGCCCTGTTCCGGACCGACCGGGCACCGTGGTGCCCGAGGGTGTTCTAGGCGCAGAATCGCGGTATGAGCACCGCGACCCTGGACCGGCTGCTCGCCATCCTCATCGCCGCGCAGCTGGCGACCGGCCTGCTCAGCCTGCGGGCGGGATCCCCGCCGACGGCGCCGCTCTTCGTGGCACACGGCCTGCTCGGCGGCGCCCTGCTTGTGGCCGTGGCGCTCAAGCTGTGGCGCAGCGTCCCCGGCGCGGTATCGGCCCGCCGGTGGGGGCGCCTCGCCCTCGGCTCGCTCCTCGCCGCGCTGACCGTGGCGGCCCTGGCCGGGGGATTCGCGTGGGTGGCCGGTGGCCGGATCCTGTCGATCGGGCCGTGGACGGTCCTCACGCTGCACGTCTGGGCTGCCCTCGCGCTCGTCCCGATCGCCGCGGCGCACCTCGTCCCCCGTCGCTGGCGGCTGCTCCGACCCCGCCCGCGATCCGACGCACCGCTGATCTCACGCCGGACTCTTCTCGCGAGCGCCGCGCTCGGCGTGCTGGGCCTCGCCGCCTGGACCTCCGCCAACCTGCTCGAGGCCGTTCAGGGCGGGGTGCGCCGCTTCACCGGGTCACGATGGCTGCCGCCGGGTGGCGTGCCGCCGGTGACCACCTTCTTTGGGGAGGGCACGGCGCCAATCGACCCGGGTGCATGGCGCCTGCGCGTCCACGGTCTCGTCGCGGACCCGCAATCGCTGACCCTGGCCGACGTCGCGACCGTCGGCGAGGCGGACCTCAGCGCTGTCCTGGACTGCACGTCGGGCTGGGCGATCGACACGACCTGGCGCGGCGTCTCGCTCGCCGCGCTCCTTGACCTCGCGGCGCCATCGGCCCAGGCGCGCGGGGTGACCGTCCGATCAGTCACCGGCTGGTACGCGCACCTCCCCATCGACGAAGCTCGGACGAGCGTTCCTCGCCACCGGCGTGGCGAGGACGGCCGCTCGCGCACGGGAACGGCGCGCCGCTGCGGCTCGTAGTCCCCGACCGCCGCGGGCTCGAGTGGGTGAAGTGGGTGGACGAGATCGAGGTGGGCTAGGCGGGGATCGGCTCGAAGCGGGCGGTGAAGTGCCGCAGCGCGGCCGGCTGCTCGACGATCCGCATCCCGCGCAGGTCGGAGGCGCGCTCGGCGACCCAGCGGATGACCTCGATCACGTAGTCGACGTGCGACTGGGTGTAGACGCGCCGAGGGATGGCCAGCCGGACGAGCTCCATCGCCGCGGCGCTCTCGGTCCCGTCGGAATGCTGGCCGAACATCACCGTGCCGATCTCGCAGCGCGCGAATGCCGCCCTCGCGGTACAGGGCGCAGGCGAGGGCCTGCCCCGGGTACTCGAGCGCGGGGACGTGCGGCAGCAGCGCGCCGGCATCGAGATAGACGGCGTGCCCGCCGATGGGCTGGATGCACGGCACCCCCGCCTCGACGAGCGCCTCGCCCAGGTACGCCGTGGAGCGGATTCGGTAGCGCAGGTAGTCCTCGTCGATCACCTCGCGCAGCCCCTGCGCCATCGCCTCGAGGTCGCGGCCGGCGAGGCCGCCGTACGTCGGGAAGCCCTCGGTGAGGATCAGGAGGTTTCGGCACTGCTCGGCCCACGACGTCCGAGTTCATGGCCAGCCAGCCGCCGATGTTCGCGAGCGCGTCCTTCTTGCCGGACATCGTCATGCCGTCGGCCAGGGCGGCCATCTGGCGCACGATGTCGGGGATGGACGCATCGGCGAAGCCGTCCTCGCGCTCCTTGATGAACCACGCGTTCTCGGCGAAGCGGCACGCGTCGAGGAAGAGCGGCAGCCCGTATCGGTCGCACACCTCGCGCACCGCGCGCAGGTTCGCCAGGCTGACCGGCTGGCCGCCGCCGGAGTTGTTCGTGACGGTGACGAAGACGACCGGGACGTTCTCGACGCCGCGCTCGCGGATGACCGCGTCGAGCGCATCGGTGTCCATGTTGCCCTTGAACGGGTGGATGACCGATGGCTGCCGTCCCTCGGGGATCACGCAGTCGACCGCCTCGGCGCCGCTGAACTCGACGTTCGCGCGGGTCGTGTCGAAGTGCGTGTTCGAGGGGATCACCTTGCCCGGGCCGCCGATGACGGTGAAGAGGATCTTCTCCGCCGCCCTGCCCTGGTGGGTCGGGATGACGTGCCTGAACGGGAAGAGCTCGGTCACCGCCTCGAGGAACCGGAACCACGACGGTGAGCCCGCGTAGCTCTCGTCGCCGCGCTGGATGCCTGCCCACTGCTCGGCGCTCATCGCGCCCGTCCCCGAATCGGTCAGCAGGTCGATGAGGACGTCATCGGCGTGCAGGTTGAACAGGTTGTAGCCGGCCGCCTCGAGCTTGCCTTGGCGCTCCTCCACCGTCGTGAGCCGGATGGGCTCCACGCTCTTGATCCGGAACGGCTCGATGATCGTGTGCCAGCGGTCCACGGATCGAGCATACCCGCCGATTTGCAACAACAGAAGTTACGTGGGGCCTGGAATGGATCGGTGCGGCTGCTGGACACACCGGGCTCTTCGCCGGAAGCCCGACGTAACAGGCGAAGTTACAAATTCGCCGCTACTGGACCGCCAGGTAGACGATCGTCGCGATGTACGCGACGAGTAGCAGCCCGCCCACGAGCAGCGTGAGGTTCACGTTCATGCCCATCACCGCCATGAGCGTGTACGGGCTGTCGTAATGGACCTTGATGCCCTGATACACGCGGAACGCGACCGGCAGGGCCAGCAGGGCGAGGAGCGTCGGCCATGGGAGAAGGCCGATCGCGACCCCACCGGCGATGAGCGCGAAGGCGACGGCCGCGGCGACGAGATACCCCGCCTGCACGATCGCCGGCGAGAAGCGGACGGGGAGGGTTCGCTTGCCGGCGGAGGCATCGCTGCGGCGGTCCGGGATCTCGTTCACGAACAGGATCAACGCCACGAAGAGGCCGATCGCGATCGAGACGAGCAGCGGCTCCGCGGCGATACGCCCGGTCTGCACGACGTAGGCGCCGAGCAGCATGATCGGCCCGAAGCCGAGCGCCACCGCGATCTCGCCGAGGCCGCGGTACACGAGCTTGAACGGCGGCGCGGTGTAGATCACGCCGACCAGCACGCCGGCGAGGCCGATCCACAGCAGCGTCGTCGATTGCGTGACGAGCACCAGCAGCAGCCCGATGGCGCCGGCGCCCGCGAAGAGCGCCAGGGCCAGCACAACGAGCTGGCGGATGCTGAGCAACTCGTAGATCGCGACGCGGGAGCCGCCCGAGAACTGGGTGGGGGTCGTGTTCGCCTCGTCGGCCCCGGAGAGCGTGTCGAAGATGTCGTTGGTCACGTTGATCGCAAGGTGTGCCAGCGAGCCGCCGAGGAGCGTGAGCAGGGCCGTCCACCACGTGAAGGCGCCGTGTGACGCCGCGATGGCGATCCCGAGCAGCACGGGAACGGCCGTCGCCGAGAGGAACGGCAGCCGCGTCGTACGCAGGGCCAGCCAGAAGAGCGAGAGCCGCGGCTTGATCGGCCGCCCCTTCTCCTCCGACAGCGCGGCCAGGTAGCGGCGCGACTGGGGCACCGAGCGCTCGGAGTATTCGAAGAACGGGGTCACGGTCTCGTCCCAGCCCCAGGCGCGAGTCGGGCTGAACCGCAGGCGCGCGGCGTCGGCGACCGCGGGACCCCACAGCTCCACGTAGCGGCGCTCGTCGTAGCCGCCGGGGATCGGGTGAATGTGGCTCCCGACCACGCTGAGCTCGCGGTCGGTGGGAACCTGCGGGCTCGTCTGCGCCAGGGACACGGACAGCGCGCCCGCATCGGTCACGAAGCTCGTGGCGACGCTCATCGGGTAGCCGGCATCGTCGATCCAGCTCACGACCACGTGGTCGAACGTGGCGAGACGCTCGAGGTCGGCGGCCGCTGGCGCGTGCGCCGGCACGGAGCCCGATCGCATCGGCGCAGGAGGAGCGGCTGCGGTCATCAGGCTGCCTCCCGCGAGGGCTGCACCGTTTCGACGGGCGGGCGGTCCGTCAGGCCACCGGGCCAGTAGAGGCAGCGCTCGGGCCTGACCTGGATGACGGCGCGCTCGAAGAAGAGCGGCAGCGCGACGCGGACCTTCAGGAAGTCGTCGATCGACGGCTCCTTCTTGCGCCACAGCTCGAGGATCAGCCGCTCCCAGTCGGAGTGCGGATCCTCCTCGATGAGGTGCGCCGTCCCCTGGATCGTGGCCCGATCCGGGTTGCCCTTCATCGCGACGGGATCGGAGAGGGAGATCGCGATGCGTGGATCGCGCTTGAGGTGCTCGAGCTTCTTCGAGAAGAGCGTCGAGGAGTGGAGGTAGATCCGATTCCCGTCGTACAGCGGGATGAGCGGGTGGGTGATCGGCCGTCCGTCTGCGACCGATGACGGTCACCTCGGCCACGAGGCCCTCCTCGAGGAGACGCTCGACCGGGTCGGGAAGCCATCCCATCTTCGTTGCCACTCCACGCTGCGCGCGGCATCCGGGGATGCCGAGTCGACGGTAGCAGAGTCTCGGCCCGAGCTCCGATTTGGCCCCTCCGCGGACTACACTCCGCTCGCCATGGCCGATGCGTCCGAGAGCCGACTCGAGATCCTGATCCGGCGCCCTGATGGGAGTGCCGAGTCGGTTCCTCCCGAGCGCCTCGACGAGCTCCATCGACTTGTCGCCGAGCCGGGCGCCATGGCCTGCGTGCACGTCACCGATCCCTCCGACGAGCTCATCGACGACCTCCAGCGCGAGTTCGGGCTTCATCCGCTCGCCGTCGAGGACCTCCGCAAGCGACACCAGCGCCCGAAGATCGACACCTACGAAGACCAGCACATGATCGTGGTCTACGAGGCGGTCGATGGCTCGGCGGGCGGCGGAGGACTGTCCGAGATCCACATCTTCGTGGGGGAGTCGTGGGTGCTGACGGTCCATTGGGCGGCGGCCCCGCTGGTCGACGCAACCCATCAGCGGCTCGCCACCCACCCCGAGAGCGTTGGCCATGCACCCGGCGAGGTGCTCTACGCCCTGCTCGACGCCGCCGTGGACAGCTTCTTTCCGGAGCTCGACCGGCTCTCCGACCGGATCGACGCCCTGGAGGATCGGGTCCTCGAGACCGATACCGATCGGGAGGCGCTCCGCGAGATCCTGGCGATCAAGCGCCGGCTTCTCGACCTCCGCCGCGTCCTTGCTCCGACGCGCGACGTGGCGAACACGCTGCTGAGGCGTGAGACGCCGCTGGTGGACGCGGCGGTCGTCCCCTACTTCCAGGACCTGTACGACCACCTCATCCGGGTGCTCGACCAGCTCGACGTGTACCGCGACCTGCTGGCCACCGTGCTCGACGCGCGACTCTCGGTAGCCAGCAACTCCCTGAACGCCATCATGAAGCGCCTGACCGCCTTCACCGTGGTCCTCATGATCCCGACGTTGATCGCCGGCATCTACGGCATGAACTTCACCTTCATGCCTGAGCTCGAATTGGCCGCCGGCTATCCCCTCGCGCTCATCGCAATGGCAATCGCGGCTGGCGGGGCGGTGGTGTTCTTCTGGCGGCACGGGTGGTTCTGAGGCGATGTGGCGTTTTGTAACAACCGAAGTTACGTCGGGCGCGGCGCTGGCATGCCGCGACGCGGGGGCACGCGAGGTGCATGGCTGACGGCCATGACCATCCAGGGACCACCCAACGACGAGAGCCCGCCCCCGGTGCCCAATGAGGAGCCGCGCGACGCCCCCACCGACGTGCCGGAGCAGCGAGCGCCGGGCGTCGAGCATCCGCCGATGGGCGCGCCGCGCGACGAGCCCGACCCGGAGGCTGCCTGACGGCCCGTGGGAACTGACGAGGCGCATGGCGCGTCGAGACGACCCATGAGAACCCATCCGATCCGTGCGTGGCTGTTGGCGGGCGCCCTGCTGCCCGCGCTCCTACTGACCGCCTGCGCCGCGGGGGTCGCCACGTCATCGCCACCTCAATCCTCCCCGGATCCGACGCCCGTGGACGAGACCGTAGAGCCGACGGCCCCAGCCGCCGCCGATATCAGCGGAGCGGGGCTCGCCGCGCTCGTCGAGCGGGCGGCCGAGGAGGCGGGCGTCGCGATCGGCGACGTGCGCGTGGTCACGGCGGAAGAGGTGACCTGGTCCGACGGATCGCTCGGTTGCCCCGAACCGGGGATGGGGTACACCCAGGCGCTGGTGGACGGTTTTCGGGTCGTCCTCGAGATCGGGGGCGACGAGCTGAACTTCCACGCGGCGCAGGGCGGCGAATTCGTGTTCTGCGACGATCCCCGGCCGCCCGCTGACCGCTAGTCGAGCTCGGCTGACCTAGTCAGCTGGCATGGTCAGGCTTGCCAGGGCGGTGATCATCAGCCGCGCGACGAACAGGGCGCCCAATGCGTCGGGGTCGAGCCCCGGGACGTATTCGGTGAAGACGGCACCCGCCAGGCGAGGGCCGATGCCGCGGACGAGGTCGGAAGCCTCCGCGTAGGTCAGGCCACCTGGCGATGGCGCCGAGACGGCCGGCATGACCGATGGATCCAGCCCGTCGCAGTCGAAGCTCAGGAAGATTCGCTCGTCGGGGGCCAGCTCGCCAAGGACGGAGGGAACGCCGCGCTCGCGCAGCTCGCGGGCCGTCACCAGCAGGTTGCCGGCGGCCAGTGCATCGGCCACGTCCGAGGGTCGCGCGCTGCCGACCCCGCGCAGCCCGACCTGCACGATGCGCGCGACGTGCGGCATCTCGGAGGCGCGCCGCATGCCGCTGGAGTAGCCCTCCCGCACGCCATCGACCTCGTCCCGGAAGTCCAGATGCGCGTCGACCTGGAGAACCGTGATCGGACCGTGGCCATCGAAGGCGCGCAGGATCGGAATCGGGACCGAGTCGTCGCCGCCGATGCAGACCGGGAGGACGCCGCGATCAAGGAGCGAGGCGACGGCATCGGTGATGCGACGGCTGTTGCCGTCGCCATCGGTCGCGTCGCCTGGGACGTCACCCGCGTCGACGAGGCGAGGGCCGGAGTCCATCGGCAGCATCGGTCCATCGAGTGTCGAAGTCGTGGTGGCCGCGAAAGCGTGCGAGCCGCTGAGACCGCGATCGAACAGCGGCAGGCGCCTCCGCGCAGCCGACGGTGGCTCCCGGCCGGGGGTAGGGCACGCCGTGGGGGACGCCGAGGATGGCGACGTCCGCGTCAAGCGACGCGAGGTCGGTGATGACGGGGGCGCCGAGGAAGCCGGACTCCGGCGCGAGGAGGTCCACGCACCGGAGCCTAGCAGTCGCTACTCGCGCACGCCCTCGTGCGACGGGTACTCGATCTCGATCGGTTTGCCCGTCTCGAGGAGGGTCTTGAGGCCGGACAGGATCGGCACCCAGCCGTGGGCGACGCTGCGGTAGGTCTCGGTCTCGGATGCGAACTCGTGCTCGAGGCTGAGGAGCGTCGCCGGGCCACGGGCGTCGAGCTTCCAGGTCACCTGGGAGGGCGGCTCATCGGTCCCGGGAAAGAAGAACGAATGGACGAGGCGGCGTGGTGGATCGGCCTCCAGGATCTCGCAGCTGATGGCCTCGCTGCCATCCGGATTCCGGTAGCGCAGAGACGAGCCGGGCTTCCAGTCGGACTCGACCGTGTTGCCGTAGTAGTACTGCTTCGTGAGCTCGGAGTCGGTGAGCGCCTGCCAGACACGCTCCGCCGGCGCCTGGATGTAGACCTCGTAGACGTGCTTCGGGGGTGCGCTGGTCGTGGTCATCGCGATGGCTGCCTCCACGGAATGCTTGACGTCGGCCATCCGGTCGACCAGAGGCGCCGCGTAGCGGCTGATCCATCGGTCTGCAATGAGCCGGATCGGCACGGGGTTGAGGTAGTGGAGCTTTCGACGGCCGTCGCGTCGGGTCGTCACGAGACCGGCGTCCTCGAGGACCCGCAGGTGCTTCATCACACCGAAGCGGGTCATCTCGGGAAGCGTCAGCTCGAGCTCGCCCAGGGTCTGGCCGTCACGCTCGCGGAGGCCGTCGAGCAGCGTGCGCCGATGCGAATCGGCCAGCGCCCGGAAGGCCCCCTCGAGATCCTCCATCCCGTGAACGATATGTGACTAGATAGTCACCTGTCAAGCGGCGGTCGGGCAGGCGACGACCGACCGCGCGATTGCGTGGCGAGAGCCGGCTAGGCGGTTCGAGCGCCGAACCAGCGTCCGCCCATGGCGAGCGCGACGATCACGAACAGGTAGGCGGCGCCGAACACGACGTTAAGGATCGGGTTGGCGCCCTCGCCGGCGGTGAGCAGGCCGCCGATGAAGAGCGCGGCGCCGATCACGCTCAGCACGATCCCTGTGATCCGCGCCCAGCTGCGTCCACCCAAGGCGTTGATCCCCGCCCAGACCTCGAGCGCGCCGTAGATGAGCACCAGGATGGCGATGAAGATGAGCATGCCTGCGAAGGCGCCCGCCATCCCCTCCAGGCCAGGTGGGACGTCGAGGGCCTCTGAGCTGTCCGCACCGGCGAACAGCGCGCCGCCGAGCATGAACAGCACCCCGCCCAGGAGGCTGAGGGCGCCGAGCACGATGAGCGTGATGCTGCCCGCGGTGACGATCCCCGGGCGGCCGACCGGCTCGACTACGGCCGTGCTCGCGCTGGACGTCGCGTACGAGCTCGACGGCGGGGCCGGCCGGGGGCGGAGCGGCCGGCGCCACGGGATCGCCGGCGGCCGGCTCGTCGCTGGACCAGCGCTCGTCCGGAGGTCGGTTGGACTCGGTCATCTGGCTACCTCGCTGCGGATGCCGGTCTCGGCCAGGATGCCGCCGGCCTGCGGCAGGGAGTGTACGGCCGCCGGCAGTCACGAAACGGCGATTTCTCGCACGGGCCGCGTCGGGAACGCCTAGAGGAAGTGGAGGCCGTCGCGCCTCCGGCTCCTCCACAGAGCGGGCGCAGGTGGGGCACCACAGCCGCGCCTCCACCGGCGTGCCGCACGGCGCGTGTCGCATCGGCTCAGCCGTCGCCGAGCCGCGGGATCCCCAGTCCGCGAGGAGCCGCAGGACGCCCGCGAGCTCGTGGCCCTCTTCCGTGAGCTGGTAGCTGAAGCGCGGCGGCCGATCCGAGTAGGGCGTGGCGCGCACGACGCGCTCCCCCTCCAGGCGCCGCAGGCGTTCGGCCAGGATGTTCGGCGCGATCCCGACGACGGCCTCCGACAGCTCGCCGAACCGTCGCGGACCCTCGAGGAGGGCCTCGATCAACAGGAGGCTCCAGCGATCCCCGACGCGCTCGAGAGCGGCCGCGAGGGGCGTCTGGGCAGAGGACATGGACCGATCGTAGGTCATCGGCCTTGACACGGGCGGTGGAGAGGAGTAACTTGCGCATTGCAAGTCACATAGTAGTCCTCGGAGGCAACAGAACGAAGATGGCAAGCCTGGCAGACCTTGGCCGGGAGCTCGGTGGGATCGCGGAGACGGTCGGCCCGTCCGTCGTGGGGCTCGGAAACCGATGGCGCGGCGGGTCCGGCGTCGTGATCGGCAAGGACCGAATCCTCACCAACGCGCACAACCTGGCGGGTGACGAGATCCGCGTCACCTTCGCCGACGGGCGCACCGCCGATGCGACCGTCGCCGGCGTCGACGCCGATGGCGACCTCGCCGTCCTGAACGTGCCCACCGAGGGCGCGAAGGCGCTCGACCTCGGGGCCGATGCGGAGGCCGGGATCGGCACGCCGGTCGTGGCCCTCGGCAATCCCAACGGGCACGGCCCGCGGGTGACCTTCGGCTTCGTGAGCGGCGTCGGGCGGTCGTTCCGCGGCCCGCGCGGTCGCCGCGTGGCCGGCGCGATCGAGCACACCGCGCCGCTCATGCCCGGCTCGTCCGGCGGTCCCGTCGTGGACCTGAAGGGCCGCCTCCTGGGCATCAACACGAACCGGCTGGGCAACGGCTTCTACCTCGCCATCGCCGCGGACGGCGCCGTCCGCGACCGCGTCGCGGCCCTGGGCCGCGGGGAGTCGCCCGAGCGACGGCAGCTGGGGATCGGCCTCGCACCGTCGCACGTCGCGCGGCGCCTTCGCCGGGCGGTCGGGCTGCCGGAGCGCGACGGGCTCCTGGTGCGCGAGGTGGAGGAGGACTCCCCCGCCGCCAAGGCCGGCCTCGCCGAGGGCGACCTGATCGTCGCCGCGGGCGGGCGCGACGTGGCGAGTGCGGACGACCTGTTCGACGTCCTCGGCGCCGCCGCCGGCAGCGCGACGCTCGACGTCACCGTCCTGCGCGGGGCGGAGGAGCGGTCCGTGAAGGTGACCTGGTGATGGTCCTCGACGAGCGCGTCCAGCGCGCGCTGAGCCGCGGCCACCGGATGGACATCACGACCACCGGTCGCAGGAGCGGCCAGCCGCGGCGGATCGAGCTCGTCTTCCACAACGTCGACGGACGGATCGTCATCAGCGGGCGGCCGGGCTTCCCGCGCTCGTGGGTCGCGAACCTCAAGGCGAACCCGCGCATGACGTTCCACCTCAAGGGCGCTGTCTCGGCGGACCTGCCCGCGACGGGCCGGGTCATCACCGAGCGCGCCGAGCGCGAGGAGCTGCTGCGGCCGATCGCCGAGACGTGGGGCATGGAGCCACGCCGTGATGGTCGCGTCCGCCCCGCTCGTCGAGGTCACCTTCGACTGAGGGCAGCCGCATCGACGCGGTCGACCGAGGCCGCGGCCCTAGACTGCTCACCGATGTTCGAATCGGTGCACGTCATCGGCGGAGGCCGCGCCGGGGCCGCGATCGCGGCTCGGCTGGCGGAGCGGGGGGTCGCCGTCGCCATCGGCCGTCCGCCCGGTCCCCGAGTCGGAGCTCGTGATCCTCGCGGTGCCCGACTCGGCCATCGCCGAGGTGGCGAAGGAAGTCCAGCTCGGCCGATGGGTCGCGCACGTGAGCGGAGCGACACCGCTGTCGGCGCTGGCGCCGCACAAGAAGCGCTTCTCGGTCCATCCGCTCCAGACCCTGACCCACGAGCGCGGCCCGGAGCAGCTCGACGGCGCCTGGGCGGCCATCACCGCCGAGACGCCCCGGCGCACGCAAGCGCGCCCGATGGCTGGCCGAGACGCTCGGCCTCACGCCCTTCGAGCTCGCCGATGCCGACCGCGCCCTCTACCACGCGGGCGCCGTCATCGGCGGCAACTCCCTCGTCACGCTGTACCGGGTCGCGGCTCGCCTGCTGAGCGAGGCGGGCGCGCCGCCGGAGGCGATCGTGCCGCTCATGAGACGCACCATCGAGAACGGCTTCGACCTGACGGGGCCGATCGCCCGCGGCGATCTCGAGACCGTGGAGGCCCACATCGCCGCGCTCGAGAAGCGTGCGCCGGACCTCGTGCCGCTCTATCGGGCCCTGGCCGAGGCGACCCGCGGGACCACCGAGGCGCCGTGAAGACGGTTCGCACCATCGCCGAGGTGCGGAAGGCGCTCGACGAGCCCAGGCTGGCCGGGAAGCGCATCGGCCTCGTGCCCACGATGGGCGCCTTCCACGACGGTCACGTGGCGCTCATGCGCGCCGCTCGGGAGAGGACCGACCTCGTCGTCGTCAGCCTCTTCCTGAATCCGGCGCAGTTCACCGCGGCGGATGACCTCGCGCGATACCCGCGCGACGAGAAGCGCGACGCGAAGATCGCGAAGAAGGCCGGCGCGCACGTCCTCTTCGCGCCGACCCCCGAGGAGCTGTACCCGCCCGGCTTCAACACCTGGGTCGACCCCGGCGCGCTCGCGCTGCGGCTCGAGGGGGCGGCTCGCCCCGGTCACTTCCGGGCGGTGGCCACGATCTGCACCAAGCTGTTCGACATCGTCCAGCCGGAGGTCGCCTTCTTCGGCCGCAAGGACGCCCAGCAGCTGGCCGTCATCAGGCAGGTGGTTCGCGACCTCAACCTGCCCGTCGAGATCGCCGCGGTGCCGACCGTCCGCGACCCCGACGGCCTCGCCCTCAGCTCGCGGAACGCGTTCCTCTCCCCCGACGAGCGGGTGAGCGCGGCCGCCCTGCCGCGGGCGCTCCAGGCAGGGGCGGAGGCGTATCGGTCCGGCGCGGATCCGGTCGATGCCGCCTTACGCAGTCCTGCGCAGGACGCCCGAGCTCCGCGTGGAGTACGTCGAGGTGGCGGAGCTCGACGGGCCGACGCTGGTCGCCGCCGTTCGCATCGGCTCTACGCGCCTGATCGACAACGTGCCCCTGTCGCGTTGACAACGCGGCTGGAGCGGAGGACGCTTCCGACATGACAACGGACGTGCGCGAGCCACTGACGATCCCCGAGGTCGGCGCCATGAAGCGCGCCGGGACGAAGATCGTGATGGTGACCGCCTACGACCACCCCTCGGCGCGGCTGGCGTCGGAGGCGGGCGTGGACCTCATCCTCGTCGGGGACTCCGCGGGCAACAACGTGCTCGGCTATCCCACGACCGTGCCCATGACGATGGACGAGTCGGTGATGCTCACCGCCTCCGTGGCGCGCGCCCGGCCGCGCGCGCTCGTCATCGGCGACATGCCCTTCGGCTCGTTCCAGGCATCCGACGCCGATGCGGTCCGCAACGCGGTGCGCCTCGTCAAGGCCGGAGCCGATGGCGTGAAGCTCGAGGGCGCCGGAACGATGGCATCCAGGGTCCGGGCGCTGGTCGGGGCCGGGATCCCGGTCATGGGTCACATCGGCCTCACCCCGCAGTCCGCAACGTCGCTCGGCGGAATGAAGGCGCAGGGCCGGACGGCGGCCTCTGCGCGCCGGCTGCTCGACGCGGCGCGGGAGCTGGAGGAGGCGGGCTGCTTCTCGATCGTCCTGGAGTCGGTGCCCGCGCGAATCGCGGCCCACGTGACCGAGGCGCTGTCGATCCCCACGATCGGCATCGGCGCCGGTCCCGGCTGCGATGGCCAGGTGCTCGTGTGGCACGACCTGCTCGGCATCAACGAGGGGGCCGCGCCCCGCTTCGTCAAGCGCTACGCCGACCTCGCCGGGGAGATCCGCCGGGGCCTCGAGGCCTTCGCCTCCGAGGTGCGCTCGGGCGCGTATCCCGCGGACGAGCACGAGTACAAGATCGCCGCCGACGAGCTGCGCGCCTTCGAGGCCGAGCTCGGCTAAGTCGCCCGAGGCCAGGGGCGGGAGCGCGCGTCTGCCAGAGGTCTCCCGTGAGATCGTGCTCCACGTTGCCACCGGAGCCTGCTGACGCAGCAGCGTCCTCCGGGTCAATGGGCCTCGGACGCCTCCCCAACATCGGAATCCGACGGCTCAGCTCCTGACCAGGCGGGCGGCTCACGCCCGAGTACTCCTCAAGCAGCCGGCAGACGAGCGCATTGACCGATGTCTGTTCCACGACCGCGCGTCCACGGGCATAGCTCAACGCGGTGTCGTCGACACAGAAGGTCACGTTGATGAGCCGAGGCGGGCGCGAAGGCGGATCAAGGCCCGGGGGAGGCGCGTGACGCTTGAGGACGCCGTGCAGCACGTTCACACGAAGGCCCTCTGATTGCTGGCGAGCGAGGTTGCGGCGCGCGGTGAACCCGTCGATGACGTCGCCCATGTCGCGGGTGCGCTCCCACCAGTGCAGTCGCGGTTCTGCCATCTCGCGCATGGTGGACAGTTACCATTACCGTGGAGTTACCGACCGGTTAGTGCCGCGGCACTCGCTCGGCCACGCATAGGAGGAACACCCAAGTGGATCTGCTCTGGATCATCATCATCGTGCTCATCGTCCTCGCGGTCCTCGGCTACTTCGGACGAGGTCGCTTCCGCTAGGACCAACCCGGCCCGGCGCGCCAATTGAACAGACCCGCGAAGCGCCCGGTGTCTAGGCTGGGTCACGTCCAGCCGGAGGGGATGCCGCGTGCGTACCGGGCATAGGGCAGCCAAGGTCGGGGCCCGTATGGGCCTCGTCCTGTATTCCGCGGTGCTCGCACTGGGCGTCGTTCCGGCGCCGACAGCGGCGTATCCGCCCGAGGACGACAAGTACCTCGAGTACGCGGAGATGGTCGCCGCCATCCAGTCCGTTGCGGCATCCCACCCTGGAATCGTGCAGCTGTTCAGCGTCGGCACGAGCTTCGAGGGCCGGACCCTGTGGGCGGCGAAGGTGAGCGACAACGTCGCGACCGACGAGGACGAGCCCGAGGTCGTGTTCGACGCGGGGATCCATGCTCGCGAGCCGATGTCGACCGAGATGGCGGTCGAGCTCCTCCGAAACCTCGCCGACCGGGCCACGGCACGACGCCGCGCGTGACGAGCATGGTGAACGCCAACGAGATCTACATCCTCTTCAACCTGAACCCGGACGGCAGCGAGTTCGACCACGCGACCGACGTGTACTACCTGTGGCGCAAGAACCGACAGCCGACGCCCGGGACCAGCGAGATCGGCACGGACATCAACCGGAACTTCGAATACCAATGGGGCACCAACGCGGCAAACGCCCCGCCGTCAGCCGAGACGTACCGTGGTCCATCCGCATGGTCGACGCCGGAGGCCGCGGCGTTCCGTGACTTCGTCGCGAGCCGGGTGATCGGCGGCGAGCAGCAGATCAGCGTCCACGTGACGCTGCACCAGTGCGGGCGCGTCGTGCTCTACCCGTACGGCTACACGACCGCGGCGCTGCCGGCGGACATGAGCTCGGACGACCACGACGTGCTGGTGACCATGGCGGCGGAGATGGCGAGCCGCAGCGGGTACGCATCGGCGCAGTCCGGCGTGTGGGCGGGCATCAATGTCGGCAACCAGATGGACTGGCTCTACGCCACCTACGGCGTCATGACCTTCACCTTCGAGATGGGCGACCAGTTCTACATGCCCGACGAGGCGATCCCCACGGAGACGGCGCGCAACATGGACGCGGCGTACTACGCGATCGAGCAGGCGTCGTGTCCGTATGCCGTCGTCGGCCTCGCGGCGGTGTACTGCGACCCGAGCGGCTTCACCGACATCGCCGAGTCGCCGTTCAAGACCGAGATTCGCTGGGCCGCCGAGACCGGCCTCACGCGTGGCTGCGCGTCCGACCGCTTCTGCCCGCTCAACGCGGTCACGCGCGAGCAGATGGCGAGCTTCCTGGCCCGCGTCCTGAACCTCCCGGCGACGAGCGACGACTATTTCACCGATGACACCGGCTCGGCCCACGAGCCGGACATCAACCGCATCGCGGCGGCGGGATTGACGCTCGGCTGCGGCGGAAGCCGATACTGCCCATCGGAGAGCGTGACCCGCGAGCAGATGGCGAGCTTCCTGCGTCGCGCGTACACCCTGCCCGCAACCGGCACGGACTTCTTCACCGATGACGAGGCCTCGCCGCACGAGCCGGACATCAACCGCCTGGCGGCGTCAGGGATCACCCGCGGCTGCACGCCGACGACGTACTGCCCGATGGCGCCGGTGACGCGGGAGCAGATGGTGACGTTCCTGTACCGCGCCGAGAACTGAGCTCCGACCGAGTTACGCGGCCGGCCAGCGCTGCAGCACGATCTCCGCGTCGGCGGGGTCCATCCGATAGCCGCGGACGTCGGCATCCCAGGTGATCAGGTCTCGGCGGGCGACGCGTCGCATCACCTTGTTCGGGCCGGCGACGATGCCGGCGAACGCCGTTCCGGTGTGCTTCCCATAGCGCTCGGCCAGGGCCTTATCGAGCACGAGCGCCTCGTCGCGCGCGGACAGCTCGGCCACCTCGCGCAGGAGGCGGCGGCTATCGAGGCCCCGGATCGCGTTGAGCACCTCGCCGAGCTGCCTGCGGCGAAGGTCGGCCTGGTCCGCCTGGTCGGCCTGGTCGGGCGAGGGCTGCCCGTCTGACGCTGCGGGCCCATCACCCATCGCCACGCGAGGGCCAGCAGCTGCTCCTCCGTCGCCGCCTCGAACTCGATCCTCGGCACCTGAAATCCCCTCGTACCACGTCGTAACGAACTAGGCGCGAATATATCACGAGACGTTTCGTGGCGTTTCGTGCTAGACTGCGTCCATCGGCTGCAAGGCTGCGAACCGCTCGATCCTCTGGCCCCTCGAACGACGGAGAGCCACCGGCAATCCGCTTCGTATCGACTTGGCCGCACACGAGGAGGACGTACACATGCGTTACACACGACTCTCAACCTACGAGCCTGACCAACGGCACCTTCCACGAGCTGACCGGCACCGCCGAGAAGGGCATCCTGCCGACCTTCGCGAAGGTTCCCGGCTTCGTGAACTTCGGACTGGTCGACATCGGCGACCGCAAGATGGTCTCGATCAGCATCTGGGAGACTCGCGAGCAGGCCCAGAGCTCGGCCGCCATGGCCGCGACCTGGATCAAGGAGAACATGGCGACCCGCGTTCGCCTGGTGACCACCTACATCGGTGAGCTCGCCCTGTTCCGAGGCGTTCCCGTCTCGGCATAGTCCGCCTCTCGCAGGCCTCGCTGCGCGACCGGTCGGCCTAACCCGCCGGCCCGCGCGCGTGACCACATCAGTCGCTCCGGCTCGCTGCCGGGGCGACTCTTGCCATGTGGGCCGCTCAGCCGGCGGCCTGTCCATTCGTCGCCGGCGGCTCGAGCGCCGCTTCGACAGCGGCGTCGAGCTCCCTGAGCCCGAAGGGCTTCTCCAGGATGGTGAGCGACGCGATCGTCGCGAGGTCGGCGGCACGGTTTCGAAGCTGCCCCGAGTCCGCTGAGCAGACGATGATCGGCACGCTCGCGAGCCGTTCATCGGCGCGCAACAGCTGGATCACATCCCAGCCGGACAGCTCACGCCCGCGCATGACGAGGTCAACCATGATCAGGTCCGGCCGGCTCTCCTTCAGGCGCTCGACCGTCAGGTGCTCGCCGTTGAAGGTGGCGACGGTGTACCGATCCTCGAGGGCATCGCGGATGAGACTCAGAAACGACTCCGTGTCGTTGACCACCGTGATTCGCGCTCGGGACGCCATGACCACTCCCCTCCGCACTCTCGGAAGCGAATTACCCCAGGGCCGGCGCTGCTTTGCGGTGCATTCTGTACCACGCATCCACATGGCCGGACAAGGGCCGCCGCATGGCACACGGAATGCGGTCTTGCCCCGGAGCCGCGGAAGGCCCGTGGATGGTCACGCCCGTGGGAGGGGACACTTGGAAGCACGGCTGCTTCTCCAGCTTCGCACCATCCGCGAGTCGTATCGGTCCGCCGTCCACTCGCTGCGCCTTATGCCCGCCGAGCACCGAGCGGAGGCCATCGCCGATATGCGCAAGCGCGCCATGGAGCTCCTGGAGCCTCTGCGCGCCGAGCTCGGACCCAGGGCGAGCGAGGCGATCGAGCGAGAGCTCCTGGATACGATCAACGAGATCGAGCGCACCGCGTAAGGCGCGGGCTGCGCTTGGACGGCCGCGTACCATCTGAGCCGATCCCTGCGCGTGGCGTGCCCGAGCCTCGGGAGCGACCACCGGCGCCATCCAGAGAGGAGCTCCCGAAATGACAACCGAGCGTTTGGCGCGGTATGCGCCGTGGACTGGTGCGCTGGCGGTCGTCCTGTGGGTCATCGGCTTTCTGGTCCTGAGCTCGGGCTTTGTCGCCCAGGACGCCTCGCCGGAGGAGGTGCTCGCCCTCTACCAGACGAACGGCGGCCCTCTGATCGCCGGCAGCTACGTCTTCATGCTGGGCTCGCTCGCCTTTCTGTGGTTCCTGGGCAGCCTGGTTGCCTCACTGCGTTCCGCGGAGGGAGGTGTTGGTCGCGTCGCCTCGATTGCATTCGGCGGTGGCGTGGCCATGGCGGTCTGCGCCCTCCTGTTGCCCTCAGGTGGCATGACGCTGGCGCTCGGCGCGGGCAGCATCAATGCGAACTCGGCCGACGCGCTGCGTCTCCTCCCGGGCGTCTTCTACATCGGCGTCGAGCTCTTCGCCGCCGTCCTCTTGGCAGCAACGGGCATCGTCGCGCTGCGGACCGGGGTTTTCCCCCGCCTGTTCGCCTGGGTGAGCCTTCTGCTGGCCCTCGTCCTCCTCATCCCGCCGATCGGCTGGGCGGGGGTGCTCGTCGGGGTTCCCCTCTGGACACTGGGCGTCAGCGTTCTGCTCACACGGACCGCAGCACCGTAACGGACCGGTCGGGACCTGCCTTCAGCCCGATCCGCCGGCCATGGCGGGCAGCAGAATGACCGTATCCGTCGCACCCAGCGGTGTGGCCAGACCATCGCGATGGCGCACGTCGTCGGCGTTGACGTAGACATTGACGAAGGCCGACAGCTGGCCGTCAGTCGTCAGGCGGTCCCGCAGCGCCGGGAAGCGCACGAACAGCGCATCGAGTGCCTCGCCCACCGTCGCCCCCTCGACCTCGAGCTGTCTTGCCCCGTCGACCACGTCACGGAGCACGGGCGGGATACGTACGTTGATCACCGGAGCTCTCCAATCTTCCGCCGAGCGGATCACGACAGACCACCTTTCGCGGCCCAGGCGGCGAACGCGTCCAGCGACGGCTCGATCACCTCGCTCGCCGGTCCCTCGACGATGGCATCGAGCGTCTTCAGGCCGTTGCCCGTGATGACCGCCACGACCTCGTCGTCCGGTCCGACGACACCCCGCGTGACTGCCGATTGCAACGCGGCGATGGTCACCCCGCCGGCCGTCTCGGTCAGGATCCCCTCCGTCTCGGCGAGCAGGCGGATCGCCGCGATCGTGGCGGCATCCTCGACGCCCTCGATGCTGCCGCCGCTCGTCACGTGCCAGCGTGAGCGCGCGCTGACCGTCGGCTGGGCTGCCGATGGCGAGCGATCGGACGATGGTGTCGGGCTTCGCGACCGGCCGAATGGTGTCGCTGCCGGTGTCGAAGGCTGTGGCCACCGGCGCGCAGCCGGCGGGCTGGCCACCGATGTGGCGCGTGGTCGGCGCCTCGATGAGGCCGACGGTCGCGAGCTCGTCGAATCCGCGACGCAGCTTCGTGTACAGCGACCCCGATGCGATGGGCGCCACGATGGCGTCCGGCGCCCGCCACCCGAGCTGCTCGGCGATCTCGAAGGCCACGCTCTTCGATCCCTCCGAGTAGTACGGCCGCAGGTTCACGTTGACGACGGCCCAGCCCTCGAACTCGTCGGTCAGCTCGAGGCACAGGCGGTTCACCACGTCGTACGGCCCATCGACGCGTGCCACCCGGGCACCGAGCGCCTCGGCCTGGGCGACCTTCGCCGGTTCGAGGTCGGCCGGGACGAGGACCACGGCCCGCATGCCCGACACGGCGGCAGTGGCGGCGACCGACGCCGCGAGGTTGCCGGTGGATGCGCAGGCGAGGGTGTCGAAGCCGAACTCGCGCGCGCGGGCCGCCGCGATGGCCACGTTCCGGTCCTTGAACGAGAGGGTCGGGTTGCGGGAGTCGTCCTTGATCCAGAGCCGGCCCAGCCCGAGTCGCACGGCGAGGCGAGGCGCCGCCACGAATGGCGAGAAGCCGACGGCAAGGCCATCGGCGGGCAGCTCATCGAGCGGGAGCAGCTCGGCGAAGCGCCAGAGCGTCCGTGCGCGCGCGGCGATCGTCTCGCGGCTGAGGGACTCGGCAAGCCTGGCGTAGTCGTACGTCGCTTCGAGTGGCCCGAAGCATCGGTCGCATACGAAACGAGGGCCTGGTGGAGCTGCGGCGCCGCACGCTGCGCAGGCGAGACCTGCGAAGCCGGGGCTGAACGACGACGTGATGGGTGGCGCGCTGGGCGCGGCGATTGTCATGAACGGTCCCTTCCTCAGACGCGAGAGACAGAGAGAGCACGGCGGCTTCGGGAGAAGCCGGAGTTGGCTGTGGTCGCGGCTCGCGCCGGGGGTTCGGACAAACCGAAAGGCCGCGGAACTGGTGTTCCGCGGCCCCGAGGGCTCAGGCTGAGAGCGGTGACGCTAGCGGCGTCGCGCCCAGGCCTGGCCCGCACTCCAGCGGGGCCGCCCGGGCATCGCCATGGTGAGCTCGATCGGGGACATGCGCCGACCGTACCAGCCATGTCAAGGAGCCTGAGCGGACTCGGCGGCGCGCTTGATGCCCTGCGCCTCGATGGTCATGTAGCGGTTGGTCAGCCCCCCGTAGACCCGACCGAAGACCGGGACCAGCAGGCCTCGCATGTCGATTGTCAGGGTCAGGCGGGAGCGGCCTTCCTCCAGCGCCTCGACACGATGGCCCGCGACGATGGTGACGCCGCCGGACTGCTGGCGGTACTCGAAGTAGGACGGCGCATCCCAGACGGTGACCTCCCAGATGCCCTCTGGCAGCTTGGGTTGCTTGAGGCGCACGCGGCTGCCTACACCGACAGGAGCTGGCGTGAGCAGCTCGACGACGTCGACGGTCTCGATCCGCTGCGGCCAGGCTTCGAGGTCGCTGAGCACGTCCCACACGCGCTGCTGCGGCGCGTCAATGTCGATGGATTGCTCAAAGCGCATGGTGGACGGTCACCTCGGACTTCGCTCAACCAAGCCTGATGACTCGACAGCCCAACGCCCTCAGCAGCCGGCCTCGTCAACCGCGCCGGAGATCGCGATCTGGTGGCCCAGGAACTCGGTGACGGTGCCGACGTTCTCGTTGTAGGTGTCGATCGCGGCCTGTGTCATCGGCTCGGTGGCGAAGAGTACCTGTGCGGCCCGGCCGGCGTTCTCGTAGAGGTCGATCGCTGCCTTGGGGTCACCGAGCGGCGAGGCGTAGGAGTCGAGAGCGTGCAGGTCGTGCATGGCGGCAAGGAACAGGTCGAGGTCGAGGCTGCCGATCTGCTGCGTCTTGATCTGCTCGATGGTCTCCGGATTCTTGAGCTGGGCGAGGAACTGGAGCGCCAGCAGCTGTTGGCCCGCGGCCTCGATCGCGGTGCAGTCGACCTCCTGCCCGGGGGGAGTCGACAGGTCGGCGCTGGACGGGGCACTGCTGCTGCCGCCGGTGCCTGTGCTGCAGGCGGCGAGGAGGGCGACCAGCACCGCGGGAAGGGCGAGTCGGATTCGCATGGGGGCACCTGGGATTGAGAGTCGTTGGTCGGGGCGAGAGGACTCGAACCTCCGACCTCGTCGTCCCGAACGACGCGCGCTACCTACTGCGCCACGCCCCGACCGGAGTGCCGCATCCTAGCATCGGGGCACCGCACGGTCCACCGCGTATAGTCCCCGACCATGCCCCGCCTGCGCCTCGGGCGCACCGACCTCGAGCTCGTCGGCGCCACGCTGGCGATCAAGCTCGCGCTCCTCATCGGCGGCATCGTGACCGTCATGCTCGCGTCCGGATCGTTCCCGGATCCGCTCGAGGTCTGGCACGCGTGGGACGCCCCGCACTACACCGACATCGCCGTGTTCGGCTACCGGGCCGACGATCCGGGCAACCTCGTCGGACCACCCGGGTACCGGCAGGTCTACCCCGGCGACCTCGATCTCTACATCGTCTTCTTCCCGCTCTACCCGTGGCTCGTCGCCGCCGTGAACGCGGTGATCGGCGCCCCGGTCGCCGCGGCCTACCTCGTCACCGCCGCGGCGTCGCTCTTCGTGGGGCCGATGCTGTACCGGCTCGTATCGGTCGATCTGGGCGAACGCATCGGTCGATGGTCGGCGCTCCTGCTGCTGATCTTCCCGACCGCGTACTTCCTGCACATCGGCTACACCGAGAGCCTCTTCCTGGCGCTCGCGTTCGGCTCGCTCTGGCTCGGAAGGACGGACCGATGGATCGGCGCCGGCGTGCTCGGCGGGCTCGCGGCGCTCACGCGGGTGAACGGCCTGATCCTCGTCCCCGCGCTGGCCGTCGAGGCCTACCTGCAGTGGCGGGTGCATCGGCGGCTGGAGGTCCGGTGGCTGCTGGCGCTCGCCCTGGTCGTGTCGGGCTTCGCCGTCTACCTGGCGGTCAACCTGGCCGTGTACGGCGATCCGTTCGCCTTCTCGGAGATCCAGCGCACGCACTGGTTCAAGGACCTGTCGCCGCCGTGGGAGGGGATCGCCGGGATCGCGCGCTGGGTGACCGACCCGGTGGCCGATACGGCCTTCATGCTCGGCTGGATGGAGCTGCTGTTCGTGGCGCATCGGGCTGGTCGGCTCGATCGCGACCGCGGTCTGGCTGCGGCCGACGTGGGCGGTCTGGATGGCGGGCAACTGGCTGCTCATCGTGTCGACCGGGTTCGTGCTGTCGGTGCCGCGCTACAGCCTGGTGCTGTTCGCCCTGCCGGTCTTCGGCGCCCTCATCCTGGACCGATGGCGCCCGGTGGGGGTGGCGCTCGCGGTGGTATCGGCGCGCGGCGATGGCGTACTTCGCGTGGAGGTTCGCCACCGGCCTATGGGCGTTCTGAGCCGACCTCAGCTGCCGTCGCCGGTCACCACCTCGCCGGTGACGGTCGCATCAACCTCGGTGGAGACTCCACTGAGATTCTGCGAAAAGTGCACCTGCTTCACCTCACCGTTCGCTCGCAGCTCCACTTCGCCGAGGATGGAGATGAGTGCGCCGGTGTAGCCGTCGACACCGCCGATCGACTGGGTCTGGCCCATGCAGCTCATCACCGCCGTGAAGTCCGCCAGGGCAACGCGGCTGACCAGCCAGGACCCCTCGTTGTCGGGAGGGACCGGCTCGCCGCGCCTGGCACGCAGCGTCATGGTCCCTGACTCGGTGTACGGCGTGGGACACATCTCGGCGCCGACGTACGTGACGGTGGAGGTGGCCGGGCCCGATCCCTGCCACGTCCCGTCCTCCTGCTTCGTCAGGACCATCGCGGGCACGCTCAGCTCGGTGATGTAGCTGGTACCGAAGCTCGTGATGGTGGAGGTCGCGTCGATCGTCACCTTGAGCTTCTTCGCGCCCGAGAACTCGATGCTGAGCTTGCCGATTCCCTGCCGCGACGTGGACGTCATCCGCACGGTCCCGGTCTTGCCCTCTTCGTCCGGAGCCGTATAGGTGAGGGTGCCGGGAGGCGCCGCGATCTCCTCCGGGTCCAGCTTCTCCGGGCCGCTCAGCTCGGCCTTCAGCTCGGCGCTCACGCTCTGGCTGAAACGGTGCTTCACGGCGGCCTCGAACTGGGTCTCGCTCCCCGGCTCGACCTCCTCGGTGTGGGCGATGTGGCCCTGGTTCTGAACGTCGAGCTCGCTCTCGGCCTTGTA
Organism: uncultured Chloroflexia bacterium; assembly: GCA_963840205.1. Taxonomy (GTDB): domain Bacteria; phylum Chloroflexota; class Limnocylindria; order QHBO01; family QHBO01; genus JACDBZ01. Next base: position 8,210 of record CAWIXZ010000005.1, on the reverse strand, counting down.
CTCCTCGACGGCGACCATCACGCATCGGCTGTTCTGCCAGAGCTGCTCGGCCTCCACGTACGCGTCCACGATGAACGCGTAGTCGAACGCGGCGCTGACGACCTGCGACGTGATGTTCTCCGCAGTCGCATCGCCGGTCATATGTGACTCGAGGCTGGCGCCCGAGAGGTTTCCGACACTGATGCCGGCCCCATCGGATCCTGGAGCTCCGGCTTTGATCCCCGAGATCGCCGCCCCGAACTCGCCGCCACGTCGCGCCTCCGGCCCGCCTTCGGCCGCGGCCGTGCGCTGCCACTCCTCTTCGACTTCATAGTCCTGGCTGACCGACCCCAGGTTCGCGGAGTCGTCAACCTGGCCGCGGAAGCTGCTCGATGACACGATTCGCCCTGTCGAGTGGGTCCCGACACGGCCGCCCGCGCCGATGTTCGTGGTCGCGTCCAGGCTGAAGTTCTGAGTCAGTTCCGCCGAGGAGACGCCCGCCGCATCCGGGCATACGTCGAAGCGGACCATGACCTTGTAGTTCTCGGTCTTTGTGAGGACGACTTCGCCCCCGGCATCGACGACCACGCTCGACGTGACGCCCTGGACGATCTCGAGGGTGACCACGGAACCCGAGATTTTGGCTGTCCCGGTCGTGGTGAGCTGGCTGGTGGCGGTCATGCCGCCGCTCGCGGAGCTGGCACTGGCGGAAAACGGTCCGAAGGTCTGGCTGCCGGGTCCCTCTCTGCCGACGGCGTCGAGCGCGCCCGGAAGCAGGATCAGGACGAACACCGTCGGGGGCGGCGCTCCAGGCGGCTGTGGAATGGCGTGCTCCGCGGCCTGCGGGGTGTCGGGCACGTATGCCGCGGTGACTATCGCTGGGTTCGAAAGCGTGCCGAAGGTCTCCGGTGTCACCTCAGGCATCTCTGCGTATGCCGCGCGCTCCGAGTCCGAGAGGAGGGTGAGGATGTCTTCGGCCTGCTCACCGAGCGCTCCGCTGAAGTCGACGGCGTTCATCAGCCGGTCGCGCTGGAGATGGGTCTCCGGGGCCGGTAGCACCAGGCCCTCCAGCGCCGCCGCGAGCTCCTCCGCGCCTTCGCCGGTCGGGCCGTCGGACGTGGCGATGACGCCGGACTGAGCCGGAGGCTGTCCCCCGCAACCGCCGATCATGACGACGCTGACGGCCACCAGAAGTCGACGAGCTCGTTGCAGGCCGCCAGTATCACACCGGGATGTGGGCGAACGCTATCTGTGGCGGGCGCTCGGCCGCGGCCGTTCGGTAGGGCTCTGTGGCCGGATGTGTAACGAGCGAAGTTACGTCGGGCTCGGGAGCCGTGGCCGCGCGCGTTCCGCGGACATGAAGTGTCCCGAAGGAACCGCGGCGACCGTTGATGCAATCTCGGATCGGCCAGCTGCCCCTTCGGGACGTGCGTAGCATCGCAGCCCGCGGGGGCCCCCACAACCCCGCTTGTCCACGAATTCAGAGAGCCGCGGCGCTCTTATCCACAGCTCATCCCAAATATTCTGGGGGCGAGCCTGCGGAAGACGGCAGTCAGCCGGCGTTAGGCCATCGCCGTGGAAACGTGCAGCACGTTAGCACGGGCGGTGGCTGACACAGCGCGGCGCGACGAGGGTCGGGCCCCCGGCGCGCCACTCGCGACGAGGCGCTACAACGCCCCGATCACCTGGAACGTGTTGAGGATCTGGTCGAGCGCCTCCGCATCGGCTTCGCCGACCAGGACGACCTGCAGCAGCATGATGTAGGCGCCGTCGGCGGGCTCCGCCGCCAGCACCACGAAGGTCGAGCCTTCGCCGCCGCACTCGGTGTACAGGTCGTACGCGCCCGTGTAGAGCGGGTCCTCGTACTCGTAGCGCGCGTCGTACGTGCACACGTCGGTGAAGTCGTTCGCGTCGAGCATCGCCTGGACGTCAAACTCCGCACGGAGCTCGGAAGATGCGCCGAAGAAGATGCCCGGCGTGGCCCAGCCGTTCACCCAGGCCTCGATGTCCGGCGCGGCGGTGATGCTGGGCCCGTACTCGGTGCCCTCGATCTCCCACGCACCGCCTATGGTGTCCGACCACTCCGCGGGGATGCTCATGGCGATAGTGCCGGTGTCATCCTCGATCGGGACGTATTCGGAGTACTGCGTGGGCGAGCTGCCGTCTCCGGTCTCCTCGACCTCCTCGCCGATCTCCTCGGCGAAGCTGAACGACTGGACCAGGGGATCGCCGTTGAGCTGGCCCTCCAGGACCTCCTCGGTCGCGAAGCGGAGGACCTCGATCCCCAGCGTGTCGTCCGGCGCGTTGCTGCGGAGGACGTCGCAGTAGTCGGCCATCGTCCCGTCGGTGGAGAGAATCAGGCCTTCGAGCGTGGTGATGATGTCGCCGCCCTGGACCCCGGCCTGGTCGGCCGGCGACCCCGAGTCGACCGATGCGACCCAGATGCCGCTCAGGCCCTCGCCGTCGTTGATGGCCTGGCCATTCACGCCGATGGAGTGGACGTCCTCCTCGTTCCGCAGCTGCTCGACGATCGGGCGCGCGACGTCAGGCGCGATGGCGAAGAACTGCTCGGTGTTCGTCGGGCTGCCGCCCGCGTAGTTGATGCCGGCGACCTTGCCGTCCGCCGTGACCAGCGGGCCGCCCGAGTTGCCGGGCTGGATCGCCGCATCGTGCTCGATGACCGAATCGATCGACGCCCAACCGGTCTCACCGTCGGCATCGGCCTTTGAAACGATGCCCCGCGTGAGCGTGAACTCCGGGTCGCCCAACGGGAAGCCGGCCGCGTACACGTCGAGACCCGTGTTGAGCTCCTCGTCGTACCAGTCGAGGAACGGATAGCCGTCCCCGTCGATGTCGATGACCGCGAGGTCGGAGCACTCGCTGACCCCCAGCACTCGCGCGTTGCGGGGCTCATCCTCGCCGCCCACGTAGACCTCGAGCAGAGCGGCCCCGGTGACCACGTGGTTGTTCGTGACCGCGATCCCGGACGGGTCGATGATGAAGCCCGAGCCGCTTCCTGCGGCGTTGTAGACGGTGCCGACCTCGGGATCCTGGAAGGTGCCCTCTGCCACGATCTGGATCGTGGCGCTCTCGACGCCCTCGAGCGAGGAGACTGCGCCGCTGGCGGCACCCTCGGAGCTCTCGGCCGCCTCCGACTCGTCGGCCGGCGTGGACGCGGCCTGTTGCGCGCCACCGCACGCGACGACGAAAACGGAAATGCACAGCACGAGCGCGGATGATCGGAATCGCGGAATCACGGCGTCACCCCTGAACTCGGAAAGGACGACAAGGACCGACGGAGTGTAGCGGGTGAAACCGCTACGGACTGGTACATGCGCGCGCCCTTCACCCGGCCACAGAGGTTCGATCAAGCCGAGCCGCGGCCTCAGGCGATCTTGTGTGGACTATCCCCGGGTCCCGTGAGGTAGCCGACGAATCTCCCGACCGCCTGGGCGTAGAGCAGCCAAGTCATCCAGGGGATGCTCACCACGAGCTGTTTCCGGTGGGGCTTCGTCATTCCGATTCGCGTGATCCTCCCGAGGCGCACAAGGGGGATGACGAAGCAGCCGAGGAGCCTCATCCACTGGCCAAGGTCATTCCGCCATCGGTCGAGCGCGACGCATCGTCCGGCGTGGAAGTGCGCTGCGGTGGTACCTGCGAAGCCGAGCGACTGGACATGAGCGATCCGGATGCGATCGTCGTGATAGACCATCGCGCCGCCGCGCCGAAGGTCGCGCACGTGCAGATGTTCGACGACTCCAACGCCCCCGTTGTCGTCGATCGTCTCGAGCGCCGCTCGCTTGTACGAAACGTTCCCGTGGTTGACCCCGCATCGGATCCGGCCGGCGCGCATCGGCCGCAGGAAGGCTGTCCCGATGACGAAGAAGCCCGCGTGATCGATGACGCGCCTCGTCGAACCGTTCGCAGACCGCACCTCCGATCACCGCTGCATCGCCCCATGCCAAGTGCGCCGCGACGATCCGCTCGCCCCAGTCCATCGCCACCTCGCAGTGATCCTCCGTCGCCGCAACCACCGCGCCGCCAGCCGCCCGATACCCGCGAAGTCGAAGCTGGAAGAGCGTCGCCCCAGGGTGGCTCAGCCAGGTCGTCATCGCACCGACCTCGTCCGGAGCGGGTAGTGGGGGACGACCGCTGCCGTCAACGACGATCAGCTCAGCGTCAGCCCGCTCCGCTGCCGCCTTCACGCTCACGAGGTTGTCGGCGACTGCAGGCCAACCGTCGGTTGTCGGGATCACGATCGAGAGCGCGGGCTAATGCGTCGATCTCACGCTCGCGGAGGCAGCTCCACGAGCCGCGCATCGATGAGCCCGTCGACCGCCCGGACGCGCTCGAGGACCGATGCGTCGAGCGGATCGTCGACCGAGACGAACATCATCGCCTCACCCCGTTCGGAGAGCCGCGAGAGCTCGAGCGACGAGATGTTGATGCCCGCCTCGGCGAGGATCGTTCCAACCGCGCCGACGATCCCGGGCCGGTCGTGGTGGCGGGTCACGAGCATGAGCCCCGCGAGCTCCGCGTCGATCGCGAAGCCGTCGAGCCCGGCGAGATGCGGCCGCCCGTGTGCCGTGGAGCCCGCCAGCGTCAGCAGGGGAACCACCGCGTCGGACGGTCCGACGGCGAGCTCGACGAGCGACGCCCACGGCTCCGACGACGCCGTCCGCGTCTCGCGAACGGTGAGGCCGCGCTCATGCGCGACGAGATCGGCGTTCACCGCGTTCACCCGCTGCTCCGTTACCGCCTCCAGGATGCCCGCGAGCGCCGCGGTTCGAATCGGAGCGCACTCGCCTGCGGCGATCTCCCCCGCGTAGGTGAGCGACAGCGCATCGAACGCCCCGGGGGCGAGCTGCCGGGCCAGGATGGCGAGCCGCCGTCCGAGCTCGACGTAAGGCCGGAGCCGTGGCGCGGTGTCGGCGCCGACGGACGGCGCATTGACCGCGTACGGCGGCGTGACGCCGGAGAGCGCCATGAGCACCTGCTCCGCCATCTCCAGCCCGACCCGGTCCTGCGCCTCTGCCGTCGAGGCGCCGAGGTGCGGGGTCAGCACGACGTTCGGCGCTCCCACGGAGCGGGTTGTCGGGGGTCATCGGCTCGACGCCGAACACGTCCACCGCGGCGCCGGCGAGCTGCCCCGAGCGGAGCGCATCGGCCAATGCCTGCTCGTCCACGATCCCGCCACGGGCGACGTTGAGGAGGAACGCGCCCGGCTTCGTCGCCTCCAGCTGGGCGCTGCCCGAGCAGCCCGCGAGTCTGGGCCGTCAGCGGCGTGTGAACAGTGATCACGTCGGACCGATGCAGCAGCTCTGCCATCCCCACCAGGCGCGCGCTCACCTCCGAGGCCTGCTCCTCGGTGAGGTACGGGTCGCTGGCGAGGATCCGCATCTCGAAGCCGATGGCCCGCCGAGCCACCGCCTTGCCGATCTTCCCCAGGCCGATGATGCCCAGCGTCTTGCCGCGCAGCTCGCGCCCGGTGTAGCGCGAGCGCTCCCACTCCCCCGCCTGCATGGACGCGTTGGCCGCCGGCAGCTGCCGCAGGAGCGCGAGCATCATCGCCACGGTGTGCTCCGCGGCCGCGATGGTGTTGCCGGTCGGAGCATTGACGATCATCACGCCCGCACGCGTCGCGGCCTCGACGTCGATCCGGTCTATTCCGACGCTCGCGACTCCCACGACGCTCAGCCGAGGGGCCGCGGCCGACAGCAGCTCGGCGTCGACCCTGGTCTGCGAACGCACGACCAGCGCGTCCCAGCCACCCCCTTCGGCGAGCAGCCCAAGCAGCTCATCGCGACCCAGGCCCAGCCCGAGCTGGGTGTCGTGTGCGCCGGAGAGGAGGTCGAGGCCCGGTTGCGCGACCGGTTCGACGACGAGGATGCGCGCCATGGGTCGCCCGAGTCTAGCGCGGGGTCTGGCCGGTGGGCCCACACGCGGGCACGGAGCAGCCTGAGATTCGTTGCGTATAGTCTCCCGATGATTTCGCAGGACGACGCCGACCGGGGCTTTACCCCCGGGCGAATGCTCAGCGTTGCCCTGGTTCTCTTCGCGCTGTCGCTCGCCTTCACGACGGCCACCCTGCTGGTCGAGGACAACATCATCGGCGCGAAGGTGAGCTACGACGCCAACCGCCTCCACACCGATGAGTCCGAGCCGCTCACGTTCAACGTCGTGCACTTCGAATCCGGCGGAGACTTCTTCGATCCGGACCATCCCGATCGTCTGACCGTCCCTCTGGCGGGCTGCTACCACGTCCAGGCCCAGGTCACCGTGCTCGGTTCGGCCTACGACGAGAACGGGCTCCCGGGGAGAGGAAACCCACCGTCACGAGACTTCATCATTGCGATCAAGCGGAACGGGAACCCGTTTGACTTCGTCGCGGCCGACTACCTCTCGAATGAGCTCCGCATCTCGGCCCAGCTCAACCACACGGGTACGGTGCAATGCTTCGAGGCGGGCGACTACGTACAGCTGTTCGTGACCGGAAACCGCCTGATCGAGTCCAACTGGCCCGCCACCGGAGGGTCCGTGAGCCCGGTGCTCTACATGGTGTACGTCGGCTCGCTCCCTTGACCTGTGTGGCGCCACACGGCGCCGCAAAGTTGCTGGGAGGAACGCCACTCGCGTAAAGTGCCTCTTGACTGCGGCGGTTCCCGCCAAAGCAACGGCGAGGGCCCAACCCGAACATGATTCGACGTCACCTCATGGCCCTGCGGGTCGCTCTGATGAGCGTCGACGCCGTGAGTGCCGTCCTCGTGTTCCTTCTCGCCTCGTTCGTCCGGTTCGGCACGGACGGCCGCCTGGCCGATCTCTGGCTGCAGAGCGGGATCGGTATTGATATCCGGCTCGCGGCTGCGACGTTTGCCGTCCTGTGGGTGGGGGCCCTCTGGTACCTGGGCCTCTACGCACTGCGCGCTCGCTGGCGACTGCTGAGCGAGGCAAAGGACATCGCCAAGGCCTCCCTTCTGGTGCTCGCGCTGACGCTATCCACGCTCTTCGTTCTCAAGCTCGAGGACGTGAGCCGCCTCTTCCTCGCCTTGCTCTTCATCTCGCAGCCGATCGTGACGCTCGCCGGCCGCGCCGTGCTCCGGTGGTGGTTCGCCGCCGTGCGCCGGCAGGGCTACGACACGCGATACATGGTCGTCGCGGGCACCGGGACGCTCGCGCAGGGTTTCGCCGACCGCGTGGAGAGCCATCCGGGACTGGGCATGCGGGTCATCGGCCATCTCTCGATCCCGGGCGAGGTGCGCCTCGTCACGAGGCCGATCCTCGGCGGTGTCGACGAGATCGAGCGCATCTTCCACTCGCGCATCGTCGACGAGGTGGCCGTCTGCCTGCCGCCCACCGCAGCGCACTACCTCGAGCCGATCGCCGGCCTCGCCGCCGGCGAGGGGAAGACTGTCCGCATCCCGCTCGATCCGGTCGAGGACCTCCTGCCGAACGCGCATCGCGAGGAATTCGACGGGCTCCTCATCCGGTCGCTCGTGCACGACGGCCACCGCGAGGTCGGCCTGATCGTGAAGCGCATCATCGACATCGTCGGGTCGCATCGCGGGGCTCGTCGTGCTCAGCCCGCTGCTCGTGGCCACCGCGCTGCTGATCTTCGTGCGCGAGGGCTCGCCCGGTCCTGTTCCGGCAGACCCGCATCGGCCTGCACGGTCGCCCGTTCACCATCTACAAGTTCCGCACGATGGTGCTCGACGCCGAGGATCGGCTGGACGAGGTCCGCCACCTCAACGAGCGGCAGCGCATCACCTTCAAGGCGAGCCGCGACCCTCGCATCACGCCGGTGGGCCGATGGCTGCGCAAGACCTCGATCGACGAGCTCCCGCAGCTGTGGAACGTCCTGAACGGCTCGATGAGCCTCGTCGGGCCGCGACCGCCGCTTCCGGGCGAGGTCGTCGAGTACGACATCTGGCATCGGCGCCGCCTGAGCATGAAGCCGGGCGTCACCGGCCTGTGGCAGGTCGAGGCCCGCCAGGACGCCGACTTCGACCGATGGGTCGAGCGCGACCTCGTCTACATCGACGGCTGGTCGATCTGGCTCGACCTCAAGATCCTGCTCCGCACCGTCCCGGCCGTGCTCGCACGCGAGGGGCGCTAGGCGCCCGACGCGCGTTCCCAGCGCCCGATACCGCCTCGGCGGTTAGGATCACCAGCGCATGCAGGAAACGCAGCTACATCGGCGCGAGCGATCGCCGCACGCCCGACCGATTCGCCCG
>CAWIXZ010000004.1:0-63710 GCA_963840205.1 uncultured Chloroflexia bacterium | reverse complement strand
CCGTTCTGGACCGGCGTGATCACCGATGAGTAGGTGCTTGCGGCGCGCCCTCCACGAGCTCGAGGAGCGCGGCTACGCCGATCCGTACCCCCTCAAGTACGAGGTCGCGCGCCGTCCCGAGCTGGAGCCGCTCTTCGTCCGCACCTTCATGCCCGACTACCAGGGCGCGACCGTCTGGACCTCGCTCGGCTCGATGTACCTCCAGCTCTTGGGGTCCATTGACCCCGCCCAGGCGAAGCTCGAGATGGACCGATACGTCGCGTGGATCGAGCGCGACGGCACCTTCTGGGAGGTCATCGACGACGAGACGGGGGAGCGGTATTCCTCGAACTTCCTCGCGCCGTCCGACGAGGGGATGCTGTGGTCCTCGATCTTCCTGGATCTGCTGGAGCATCCGGGGGAGCCGCCGGCGATCATGCGGGTCTCACCGGAGCCGTCAGCCAGTGCCATCGTCGAATCGGCCCAGCCGGTGAGACCGAATTCGTAACAATCGCGGTTACGTGGGGATCTGGAAAGGAGACGTGATGCTCCGTACGCTCGCGGTCGCCGCTTTCGTCGGCCTCCTGTCGGCGTGCTCGCCGGCGACCGAGGAGCCTTCCGCTGAGCCTGCATTCGACGAGGACGTGCTCCGGGACGTATCGGTCGACTGGGAGAACCGAACCGAAGACACCTACACCGTCACGCTTGCCCAGAACGGGACGCTGGTGGCCACTGGGCACGTGTTGCCGTGCGAGGCGGCTGGATTTGGCATCCAGATGGCGGGCCCGTTCAGCATCGGGCTGACTTCTGGCGGCGGCCCCGGCGTCAGCAAGCCGGGCGCAGAGATCGCCGATTCGACCGGATGGCCCGCTGCGGACGGCTTCGTGGTGGTGGTCATCGCGCCTGACGGCGCGGTGACCGTCGAGAAGCGCGACGAGCGGGTCACGCCCGCGGAGGGGATCTGCCCGTAGGTTCGCCGACGTAACGATCGAAGTTGCAAATGTGGCCCGCCAAAGCGCTCTAGAATCCAGAGCGGGGTTGGGGCGAAGGCAAGGGAGAAGCAGTGTCGCGCTGCTCGTCGGCGCCTTCGCCGTCCAGCTGCTGGCCCGGGTTCCTGGGCGCTCGACGCCTATCTGCCGGTCGAGGTCCTGTACGAGCCCAACGTGAAGTGGCTGATCCTTGGGGTTGCGGTGGCCGGCGCGCTCGTGGCGGCCTTCTGGCCGACTGCCGCGCCTCCGTCAGAGGTCGCCGAGGGTCCGTCTACGACGGAGGCCGCTCCGGAGTAGAGCCTCGGGGCAATTTGTAACAAGTCCTGTTACGTCGGGCCGGGCAGGAGGCGTGCGGGCGCCGTCAGGTCACCTGCGTGGCATAGTGGGCCACGATCCCACGAGGCCGCCCCGCTCGCCGCGGTCGATCCACGGCGCCGACGTAACAACCGTTGTTACGAATTCGCGCGAAAGACGGGCGCCCGCCGAAGCGAGCGCCCGTTGTGTCGTGTGAAGGCCTCGAAGCGCTAGTTGCGCTGGCGGGCCACCACGAAGGCTGCGGCCGTTGCCGTCCCGATCAGGGCGGCTCCAGCGAGCAGGGTCAGCGGCAGGCTGACGCCGGTCGACGGGACGCTGGTGGCGGTCACCGGCATGTTGTCCGCGCCGACGAAGTTGTAGACGTGCGCAACGACGACGTCGTCGTTGTACTCGTCCAGCGGCAGGGGCGGCTCGGCGACCTGCGTATCGGCCGTCGTGTCCAGCTCGATCACCCCGCCCGCGGCGGAGATGAGCGCCAAATCATCGGTGCTGGCAGGCGTGAATCGGATGGTCCCGAAGCGCGTGTCGCCAGGGGCCCCAGTCTGGGTAAGGGTCACGTCGCCCTCGGCCACCGAACTGAAGCTGTACATGCTCACGTCGAGGCACACGTCGTCCTCGATCTCGCCGTTGCCGTTCGCGTCGAGGGCGATGTCGCTCTCGCACAGCTCGGCTGCCATGAACATGCCGTCGCCGGTCAGGTCGTAGGAGGCGCCGTCGCCGTCCTCAACCGTGTACTCGAACTCGGTCGGGTCGGCGGCGATGCCACCGGTGCCGGTGTCGCTCGGCAGGAAGACGGTCGGACAGGCAAGGACGGTCGCGACGAGGCCTGGCAGCGTGCCCTCGCCGCCCGGCTGTCCGCCCGCGCCCATGTTCTCGATGGCCACGAAGTCGGCCTCGGACTGGATGTCGGCGTTGCAGAGGTGCTGCATGACGATGACGGTCGGCTCGCCGCCGTGGGCTGCCGCGGCCGGCATCGCGATCATCGCGATGAGCGCCGCTGCGCCGAATAGGGAAAGGAAAGTGCGCCTCACAGAAAGTCTCCTCAGAGAGTGCGTGTCGCGAACGCTCGGGTGATCGCGTTGTCGCTCTCTGTACGGAGGAGCGGCGGTTCTGTATGACTCCGTACTAGCCGGACAGCTCGCCGATGAGGACCGGATCCGACGTCGGGGCATCCACGCGCGAGCGCTCGACGGTGATGGCGAAGGTCGCCCACCCCGCCGGATCGTGCTCGAGCTCGATGATCGTGAGCCCATCCTCGGAGGATCCAGGCCGATGCGTCCCGGCGATCACCGGGTTGCCCTCGGCGTCCATGAGCCACAGCTCGTACAGCTGGTCATCGGCCAGCTGGGGGAGGCTCGAGACGACGAGCGTTGCCGTGCCCTCGCGCCGTGTCGACGAGGAAGCCCGATGCGGCGCTCCCGCTCACCGCGTACGCCGTCCCGGAGCCGCGGAGCGCGTCCGCCACCGCCTGGAGCTGCGCGTCGCGGTCCTGGAGCTGCGCCCAGAGCGTCCCCGCGACGACCGCCAGCACCAGGGTTGCCGCCAGACCGCCCAGGGCCAGGGGGCGCATGAGACCGAGTCGCTCGAGCCAGCGTCGACGCTCGGGCAGGGGCTCGACGCGACGCCGCGGCGGGGTGGCGAAGGCCTGGGGCGTGGCCGCGACTGTCGCCATCAGGCGCTGCCTGAGCTCCGGGCGCGGGAAGGGTGACTCGACGCTTCCGGCCGCCAGGAGTGCGGGCAGGGCCGCGCGCGCTTCCGCGTGCGGCTCGCGGCAAGACTCGAGGTGGGTTTCGATGGCGCGTCGCTCATCGGGCTCGACCGCATCGAGGGCGTAGGCCGCGCCGAGCTCGTCGACCTGCTCGCAGGTCATCGGTCCACCTCCGTTGCGACGCGCGACCCGACCGAGAACGGCGCCGCGTCGCTGGTACGCAGCGCGTCGCGAAGCTTCGCGAGCGCCAGGCGCAGCCGGCCGTTGGCGGTGCCCTGCGCGACGCCCGTGATCACCGCGATCTCACGGTACGTGTGGCCGCGGAAGAACGCCAGCTCGACCGCGGTGCGCTGCTCGTCGGGGAGCCGGCTCATCGCATCGCGGATCTGCTCCGCGCCGATGCGCTCCAGCACGCCCTCCTGCGTGGGGTCTGGGCTCGTTCGAAGCAGCGACTGGTCGTCGGCCGTGTCGACGTCGATGGACGCTCGCCGGCCGCGCACCCGGTCGATGGCCCGGTTGCGAACGATCGTCAGGAGCCACGAACGGACCGATCCGCGCGCCCCATCGAACCGGTCGATCTTCTGCCAGGCGGCCACGAATGCGTCGTGAACGACGTCCTCCGCCTGCGATTGATCGCGGACCACGCGCATGGCCGTGCCCATGGCGAGGCCGGCGTATCGGTCGTACAGCGTGCCCAGTGCCTCACTGTCGCCTGAACCGATGCGCCGCGCGAGCTCCGCGTCGTCGATCGAACCTTCTTGCCGCATCACCCTTCGTGCCGGCCGCTGGAAAGGGACTGCCAGCGAGACGCTCGGGTACATCACCCTGCATACGCTGGGGCAGCTCCATTGCATCAGCCGGGCCGCGTCGGCCCGATTTGTCACTTTCGTTGTGACGTGGGGCTAGGCTGAGGGGGTGACAGAGGATGTCGTGCTCTTCGACGCCCAGCTGGGCACGCAGCACGTGCGCGTCTGGATCGAGACCGACGAGGCGGGCATGCGGGTCGTGAGCCACGAGATAGGCCCGGGCCTGGCGAAGACGGTCGGCAAGAGCGAGCTCGCAGCCTTCCTGGAAGCCGATGCGGACCAGCTCCCAGCCATCCGCGCCGCCCTGCTTGCGGAGCGCGCGGACCCATCGGCGCCCGAAGCCGAGCTCGGAGAGCTCCTGCTGGCCAAGTACCGCGGCGATTCGACCGCGACCGGGAACTTCCGCGCCTGGCTCGACGGCCTCGGCATCCCGTATCGGTTCACCCTGGTCTGAGGTTCCTCCGCCGATATATCGGGCAATTCCCCGCGCGGAGCTGGTCTCCCGCGGCATTCGGGCCGAAATATCGGACGTTTCCGCGCACGAGGCCGGTCTCCGGCGGGATTCGGCCCGATACATCGGCGGTCGCGTCGGAAGTCACTGCGCGCCCTACTGGCCGAGCGCGATGATCCCGCAGCAGACGGCGATCGCCAGGGCAACCGGACCCCAGATCCTCTCCTTCGGCGAGCGTGAGGCGAAATTCGCGAGCGCTCCGAGCGCGAGGAAGCCGGCAAGGCCCCACATGAGCGGTGCGCGGAGGTCGGGCGGCGGCCAGCCCGTCTCGATCACTCCCGCTGCCCCCAGCACCGTCCAGGCAATCAGCGGATAGATCACCAGCGCGACCACGCCGCTCGCGATCCGAAGGCGGGTCGGCAGCACTCCCGGATTTCGTCCGCCCCACGCCATGTCACCGAGCGGAGCGCCGAGCGCCAGCGCGATCTGGAACACGACGATCACGGCAAGCAGCGCGACGGCAATGAAGGCCGCAACGGTCAACGGGCGGCGAACTCCATGGAGTCGAGCACTTCCTGAACCACGGGTCGCCAGTCCACCGGGTCGTAGATGGTTTCGGCGGTGACGACGACGAGCTCATCGCCGATCTGGAGCGCATAGAGGATCGCCGTGGTCTCGTCGACCAGCAGGAACACACCGAGGTCCGACAGCGGCCAGAGCAGGATCAGGTCAGGCGCGACGGGGCTCGTGGATGGGCATGGCTCGGGCTTGGTCGCCGTGAGCTCGACACGCAGGCCCGTTGCCTCGCCGAGCGTGGCCTCCTCCGGCTCACCGAGCTCCATCGCCGGGTGCTGGGCCAGCCAGTCCATGAGCGCCTGAGGCGTCCGCTCGATCGGCTGCGTGGTCTGGTCGTCGCACGGATCGGGGAAGACCTCGTCCGCCATGATGGCCACGCCGATGATGGCCGGCACAGTTCCCTGGTGATAGAGGTTCACGTAGTCGACCTCCGGGTGCACATCGGCATCCCATTCCGATGTCAGGGTCAGGCTCAGGGTGGTCGCGCCGACCGCATCGGTCGAGTACTCGCCGGGCTGCATGCGGGCGTTGCACAGCTCGCCGCTCGGGCATGCCTCGACCGCCGGCGCGGACCGAGGCGTCCGGGCGCTCGGCTCCGCCGTCGCAGCCTCCGCGGCGCTTTCCGATGGGGCCGCGCTGTCCCCCGGGGTCGCACAGGCGGCCAGGAGACCGATGAGACCGATGCTGACAACCAGGAGGCTCCTCACGCCGGCAGCGTACGCCGCCCTCGCAAGTGGAGGAACCCCGCCCAGGTCGTCCGCGGGCGCATCGGCCTTCTTCCACGCCCGACGTCACTTCCGAAGTTACAAATGCGAGGCGCGCTAGGCGACCGCGGCAGCCTCTTCCTCTGCCCCGACATCGGTCGAGTCGGACCGGGCATTCTCGACGCGCGCCAGGATGGTGAAGGGGATGGCGAGCGCCTGGATCCCGGCCGCGACGAGGTAGGACGGCCCGTACCCCCACACGTCCGCGGTGCGGCCCAGGACCGGCTGAATGACGACGCCGCCGGCGGAGCCCATCAACGCGTCGAACGACAGGACGGTCGCGCGCTGCTGTGAGGGGATGAGCGGGTTGATGAAGGCTCGGCGCATCGGCTCCTCCAGGGCACCGATCAGGCACCAGATGGTCAGCGCCGCAATGGCGACCCAGAAGCTGGTGGTGAGGCCGATGACGGCCAGCATCACCACGGCGGCCACCGCCCCGAAGATCAGGAACGTGGTGCGACGGGCGAACAGACGCCGCACCCGGGCGACGAGCAGGCCGCCCGCGATCTGCGTGCCGGCCACGAGCGCCGCCGCCAGCCCCGCAATTCCGTACGCGTTCGGGTCGCCGAAGAGCTCGAGCAGGTACGGCTGCATCGCGTAGAACGCGTAGAAGCCGACGCCCACGCTGAACGGCGCGGCCAGCATGAGCCAGCGGACCGGCCGATTCCGCAGCCCGCCGTCGATGGCGCCGCTCAGGACGGTGCGCACCTCCGCCACCGCGTTCTTGCCGCGCTGCGGCGTGAAGCCGATGTCGTGCATGAACCACCACGCCACCGCGAGCGTGACCCCCAGCATTGCGGCCCGGACGATGTACGGGACGCCCGAGGTCCGTGAGCTGCGCGATGAACCCGCCGGCGGTCGCGCCGAACAGCATCGCGCCACCGCCGACGACCTGCGCCCGCCCGAACACGGACTCGAGGTCGCCCTTGTAGCCGGTCGCGTTGAGCGCATCCACCAGCCACGCCTCGGTGGCGCCCGAGAAGAAGGTGAAGCCCGAGCCCCAGCAGAGCCGATGCGATCGCCCAGCCCCAGAACGGCGCCTGGATGTTCCACATCACGAGGTAGAGGAGCGTCGAGAGGAGCAGCGTCGCCGCGCCGAGCATGAAGGAGAAGCGCCGGCCCCTCGTGTCCGCCACCACGCCCGTGGGGATCTCGAAGATGACCTGGCCCACGGCGAAGAACGCGTTGGCGGCGAAGGCCTCGGTGTTGCTCAGGCCCGCGTCGAGCAGGAAGAGCGTGTTGATGCCCCAGATGAACGACGCGGCGAGCGTCGTGAGGAGCGTCAGCGCGAGGTACGTGCGCTGGACGGTGCGGGCCTTCTCGGTTCATCTGGCCGGATTGTGCCGCAGCGGGGCGGTTGGGCGCATCCGTTGACCTGGTTGGCTGACCAGGTCAACCGCAGGGGGCCCACTCGACGACGGTTCGCACGTACTCGTCGAACGCATCGCGATGGATGACATGGCCGGCTCGAATCTCCACGGGCGTCATGGTCGGCGACCGATTGGCGAGTACGCGCTCGCGCGCATCGCCGACGAGCGCGGACCGCGCCTCCTCGGCAAGCAGCAGGAGCGACGGGCACCTCCACCTTCGCCACCAGCTCATCGGTCCGATAGCCCATGCCCCGCCGCTCCGACTCGGCGATCTGCTCGATCTCGCAGGCCACCAGTGCCGCCACCGCCTCGCTCGCGTCCCGCGGCTCCCATGTCGGGTTCTCTTTGAGGAGGAGCCACTCGAATCGGGCGGGATCGCGCCGCGCGGCGGCGACCTCGCGCTCCAGGTGCGCGGCCCACTCCGAGGCGGCCCACGTCGCCGACGCCCGGCGGATCCTCCAGGACGACCCGTCGCGCGATCTCCGGCTCCGACGCCACGACCTCCAGCAGCGTCCCGCCACCGGCCGAGTGCCCGATCGCCAGGTCCAGCGGCGCGCCGACCGCTCCTGACGGTCTCACGCACGGACTCGGCCCACTCGCCGGCCTTCATCGGCCGTCCCATCCGCGGGCTGTCGCCGTGTCCGGGCAGGTCGAGCGCGATCACGCGCCAGCCCGCATCGGCCAAGGCGGGTCCGACTCGCCACCACGTGCCCGAGGACCCGGTGATGCCGTGGAGGAGCAGCGCGACGTGGTGCACCGCGCGCCCGTCTCGGCTTCCACTCGCGGTGAGCGAGCCTCACGCGCTCCGCCTGTAGAGGACCGTCTGCCAGATGACGCCGCCGCGGCGGTATCGGCGCTCGAAGCCGGCGTCGCGAATGAGCCGATCCACCGGCCCGATCCGGATGGACGTGGAACCTGAAGTCGGAGCGGAAGACCCGCAGCACGACGTTGCCGAGGACCGATGCGGCCCTCGTCCACGGCCGGTCGACCGGGTACACGATCCCGTACAGCCGCCGCGCCTTCGCCGTGGAGGCGCCCACCAGCGCATGCCAGTCGCGGTAGCAGCACAGCACCCGGTCCAGCGTCACCACGTCGGCGTCGTCCAGCTCCGGGGCCAGCTCAACGAAGTCGCCGAACCGGAACTCCGCACGCTCGGCATAACCTCGGTCCGTCGCCTCGTCGCGGGCCGCGGCCAGGTAGTGGTTCGACAGGTCCACCGCGGTCAGCTTCCTCGCCCCGGAAGCGACCAGCTCATGACCGATGACGCCCACGCCACCACCGATGTCGAGCACCTCGGCGCCCTCGAGCTCCTTCGCTCCCTCCGCGCGGATGGCCTCGATGAGCTCGCTTGTCGCGCCCTGAGCGCCCCTGTGCCGATAGTCGGCGAGGTCTCGCCGCACGCTCGGCTCGTCGAACATCCGATCGAAGTCCGGGTTGCGGCAGCAGCTCGGTCGGTCATTGGGCATGCTCGAGATTGTGCGCGCTGATTTGTAACCTCGAAAGTTGCGTGGGGATTCGGGGGCAAGGCCTGCGCCTGCGGGGCGCTCGGACCCCTCCCCCGCAGCCGCGCCACCCTTCCCAGATTCCCGACGTAACTTCTGACGTTACAAATTCCCCTTTGGCTCATGATGCGAACGTGACAGAAGAGCGCCAACCGGGCCGCCTGATCCCGCTGATGGCGGTCGGCGCGGCTGCGGGCTGCTGAGCGGCCTGCTGGGCGTGGGCGGTGGGATCCTGCTGGTGCCCGCGCTGGTGCTGCTCATCGGCTTCGGTCAGCACCGCGCGCAGGCGACGTCGCTGGCGGCCATCCTGCCGATCGCGATCGTCGGCGCCCTTGTCTTCGGCCGGGCCGAGAGCGTGGACTACCTGGCTGCGGCGCTCCTGGCAATCGGCAGCCTCGTCGGTGTGCAGCTGGGGGCGCGGGTGATGCATCGGCTCAGCCCAGAGCGGCTCAGCCTCATCTTTGCGATCTTCCTGATCGTGGTGGCCGTCTCGATGCTCGTCGGGTGAGCACGGATCAGATCGGCGAGCTCGCGGGGCTCGCCGCGGTGGGACTGGGTGCCGGATTCCTGGCCGGGCTGCTCGGGATCGGCGGCGGCGTGGTGATGGTGCCCGCCATGGTGCTCATCTTCGGCTTCGACCAGCACGTGGCGCAGGGAACGTCGCTGCTCGTCATCATCCCGTCTGCGCTCACCGGGTCGTACACCCACCACCGCAACGGGCGGCTCCTGCTGCGCGACGCGGCGTGGCTGGGCGTGGGCGGGGTGATCGGCGCGCTGATCGGGAGCGTCTCGGCGCTCTCGCTGGATGACACGGTCCTGCGGCGGCTCTTCGCCGCGTTCCTCATCCTCACGGCGCTGCGGATGCTTCTCCCCAAGAGCTGGTTCCAGCGGCGCGCCCCGGAAGAGGCGCCACAGCCGTGAGCGAGCGACCAACCACGCCCCAGACGTGGCACTACGGCCTGATCGCCCGGTGGTGGGCCGAGTTCAACGAGCCGGCCGATGACGAGCTCGCGTTCTACCGGGCCAGCATCGAGCGCTTCGGGGAGCCTGCTCTCGACCTGGCGTGCGGGACGGGACGACTGCTCATCCCGCTGCTCGAGGCCGGATTCGACGTGGACGGGATCGACGTGTCGGAGGACATGCTGCTGTTCGCGCGCGAGCGGGCCGCGGACGAGGGGCTGGACGTGCGCCTCCTCGCGCAGCCGATGCACGAGCTCGATCCCTGGCGCCAATACAAGACCGTCTACATCTGCGATTCGTTCGGCATCGGCGGGACGCGCGAGGACGACGAGGAAGCGCTGCGCCGCATCCACGCCGCGCTCGAACCGGGTGGCGCGCTGGTCTTCAGCCACGACCTGCCGCACAGCTACGCGGAGCACTGGGTGTACTGGATCCCCGAGATGCGGACGCGGCTGCCGCTCCCATGGTCGACCGGCGGGGTGCGCCGTCGGGCGGCCAACGGAGACGAGATCGAGCTCACGGGGCGCCTCTTCGACGTCGACTCCGAGGCGCGCCTGCTCACCATGCAGATCCGGCCGCGCCTGTGGCGCGACGGCGTGATGGCGGAGCAGGAGGAGCACACCATCAGCCTCGGCATGTACTGGCAGCCGGAGATCCTTCAGATGCTGGCCGATGCGGGCTTCGGCCCGGTCGAGGTGCAGGCCGCCTACTCCGGTCGACCGGCGGGGCCGGACGACCAGACCCTGGTGTTCATCGCGCAGCGCTGAACCGCCAGAGTCGTTACGCAGCGGGCGGAGGTGCATTTGTAACTTTGCAAGTTGCGTGGGGGCGCAGGAAGGGCGGGCGATGGACGGGCAGGTCCGGGCGAGAGCGTCACCCGCAACGCGGGACTACCGCCGAAGCCCCACGTAACAATCCTTGTTGCAGATCGGCCGCGTCCACCACCGACGCTCCTCTACATGATCCCGATGACGTGCCCCTCCGGATCGGCGAACAGGGCGACCGTCGTCTGCGGCGCCACCTCGGTCAGCGGCATGAGCACCCGCCCGCCCGCCTCCTGCGCCCGGCGCAGCGTCCCCTCGGGATCGTCGGTGTGGACGTAGAAGGTGACGTGGCCCGCTCCGCCATCGGGCGCCGCACCGATTCCGCCGGTGAGCTCACCCTGCCGGTACATGCCGTAGCCGCCGGGATTATTCGTGTCGAGCTCCCAGCCCAGGACGTCCTTGTAGAACTTCTGGAGCTTCGGGCCGTCCTTGCCGACGACCTCGACGTGCACGATCGTGCTGGCCATTTCGCTGATTGCCTCCGCAGGTAATGGCGGCCGTCCAATGCGGCCGCTCATACATCACGACGAGCGGGTGGCCCCGAAATCGACCGGTTCTATCGCCGGAAAGTCGCCTCAGCGGAACCTAACGGCCAAGTTGGGCGAACTCGCCGTAGCATTCGTAGATGGACACCGACGACCTGGTCCTGGACTCGCCGCGGCCATGCGGCTGCGGATGCGGATGCCGGACCGAGGTCCTTCCGGAGGACGAGCCCCTCTGCGCGGACTGCGCCGCGGGCGTTCACACCGCGCCCTGACTTGGACTCCCGCCATGCGGGCCATCCCACCGCTGAGTGGCCGAATTTGCCGTGAAGTGGGAGCCGTGGCCACGGAACGGGCGTCGAACGCGGGCTTCGCTGGCCGCACGTGCCGCCGAGCGGCAATTCCAGCCACTGAGTCGCCAAATGGCCCGCTGTGGGGGAGGCGACCCCAACGGCACGCGGAAGCGGCAGCCCGCATGAACGCGGAAGCGGCACCCGCGATGGGGTGCCGCTGCACGCTGGGA
Source organism: uncultured Chloroflexia bacterium (assembly GCA_963840205.1). Classification (GTDB taxonomy): domain Bacteria; phylum Chloroflexota; class Limnocylindria; order QHBO01; family QHBO01; genus JACDBZ01. The sequence continues at coordinate 52,461 of CAWIXZ010000004.1, read as the reverse complement.
CTCTGAATGGGCTAGTCGCGCTTTGCGGCTGCGCCCTCCGTTCCACCGCCCGCGCCGCCACGCGACTGACGCGCGGGTCGGCCGGAGGCCGGTGCGTTGGACTGTGCCTGCTTGCGCTCGGCGTAGCGGGCGACCTTCTCGCTCGCCTGCCGGCCCTGCTCGTACCAGCTCTCGGTGATGCGCGCCGCGGTCTGCTGGCCACCCAGCCCAAAGGCGATGGCGAACGCGGCCGCGACGGCGATCACGAGGCCCGTGAACAGCGTGTTCACGACGGTCTCTGCGATGCCGAGCTGGTCGACCGCTGCGATGACCGCGAACACGATGATCGCGTACTGGGCGATCGACGCCATCAGGTCGGGATTGCCGAAGCCCATCTCCGAGGTGGCGCCGCGGACGACGCCAGCAACGAACCGCGCGAGGAGCGCGCCGATGACGATGATCGCCAGCGCGACCACGAGGTTCGGCAGCCATCGCAGGATGTCATTGACGATCTCGCTGATCTGCTCCATGCCGAGGATCGAGGCTGCGGCCTGAATTGCGATCAGGCGGATGAACCATTTGACGATCTCGGCGACGACCTTGCTGACGGTCCAGTCGGAGCCCGATCGCTTCACGAATCCGGCGATACCGGTCGACTGCGCGGCGCGCTCGAATCCGATGCGCTCCAGGACGCGCTGGATCAGTCCCGCGACGAATCCCGCGATGATCCAGCCGATGACCAGGACGAGGATCGCCCCGACCAGCTGCGGCAGGAAGCCCAGGAAGTTCCGCAACGCGTCGGTCGCGGAGACCAGGACGGCGTCCCCCCAGTCGGTGACAACGGTGGTATCCAAAGGAATGACCTCCCTCGATGAATCTGTCCGGACCGGACTGGTGCGGACAGGATAGGTCGGTCATTTCGCATTTCGCGTACCACGGCAGACACACGGCGCCCCCGAATCCGCCACTGGGCGTGGCGGTTCCGGAGGCGCGGGTGGAGAGACCGCCGAGGGTCAGGCGGCCGCGGGCGCTCCCTCGAAGGAAGGGCTCGGGGCGGCGGACGCATCGGTCTGGGTCCAGTAGGCATTCGACCGCTGCGCCAGGCGAAGCGAGGCGTACGTGAGCACCAGGGCGTTGACCGGGTGCAACGCCGCGATGGTCCAGAGGCCGAACCACTGGCCCACGTGCACGAGCATGCCCTGGAGAATCAGCAGGCCGAGGACGGCGAACGTGAGCCGCTTCTCGGACCGATCCACTCGACCGATGAAGACCGCCGCGATCAGGCCGGCCGTGAGCAGGCCGATGAGGTGGGCCATGTTGCGGTGCAGCTCGATGTTGCTGGCGCCGACGAAGACGTACATGCCGGCGAAGAAGACCTGGACGGCAAGGGCCGCCACGTAGGCCCAGGCGAGAACGGGGAAGGCGCGGGTGCGGGCGAAGGAGCGAGCCATCGTGGTGTCGTTGACCTCCGTGGGGTTGCGGTCGTTGTCGACGCAAATCCTCGGAGGTGGGAGTGTGGCCGCCATCGGCTGGTTGTTCCGTTGGCGGATCGGCTCTTCGACGTAGGTCCAGGGCCCGATTTGTAACTTCGGAAGTTGCGTCGGGCGCTGGCGATGGAGTGCGCGAGGCGTGAGGGCCCGCGAGAGGAGCTAACCCAGGAATCGCTCGCAGGGGCGTCCGCCGGGGCAGGCGAAGCCGAGCACGTCGATGGCCTCGCACACGCCGCAGGTGCGTGACGCTCCGAGGTCGTGCGCGCTGCGACCATGACCGCATTGGCACACCGCATCGCAGAGGGGCATGACGAAGGTCGGAGGCGGCGGAAGCGGGATCGTCGGGGGGAGGGTTGCCATGCGTTGACTATGGCAGGCGCGTTTCTCCACAGGCCGTTTCGCGCCCCGTACGAATGAGCGGCGATAGTCGTCAACTTGTTCCGCCCTGCCCTTGCGTCGAGCGCTAGCGATGCAGGTAGGCGCTGTGCGCGAGGGCGGCCCACACGACGTATCCGCCAATGAGGACCGCGAGGATCCCCGGCGGAAGGAACAGGATCGCAAAGGAGCCCGGGACGCCGAGCTCGGACAGCACCATGAGCAGCAGGAAGGCGCCGCCCAGGATCATGGCGACCCCGACGGCGACCGCAAGGAGACGCGCCCATCGGCGTCCTCGAAAGACGCCGACGCCGGCGATCGCCGCAGCGACACCGATGAGTGGCAGGAGCAGCGTCTCCTGAGGCCGCTCGAACAGGTACTCGCCGAGCGACATCCGGGTCGCCACGCCATCGAACTGCGCTGACTCGAAGTAGCCCAGGAGGGTGCGCACGCCGCCGAAAAGCAGCAGGGCGGCGATGATGCTCAGCAGGATTCCGAGTGCCGTGACACTCGCCGGCCGGGGCATGGAGAGCTAGGCCCCCTGCTCGGCGGCGCGGGGACGGGCGAGCGAAGCGAGTGCCGCGGTGAGCCGGGGCGAGTCGCCCTCGACGCCCAGCGACTGGGCCTGGCGCAGGCAGTTCGCGGCCGCGGGCCGGTCGCCGCGCTCCGCGTAGCGCTCGCCGAGCTCGACGAGGATGTCCACGTACTCGTGGCGCAGGCGCTCCCGGCGATCCTCGACATTGGCGGAGTCGCCGTAGTACGGGCAGTCGTCGAGGTAGTCGCCGCGGTACAGGGCGCGAGCCTCTTCGAGCGCCCGAAGCGCGTCGTCGGGGGCGGCGCCGGCCGTCGAGGCGAGCAGGCGCTGGAATTCCGTGCCGTCGCTCCAGCCGACCGTGCCGGCTGAGAGCCGGTAGCGGTCGTTGTGGAACACGATCGGGTCTTCCGTGGCGCCGCTGCGGCGTCCCGGGCTCAGCATCGTGCGGAGGCCGAGGAGCGTGCGGTGAAAGGCGACATCGGCCTTGTCCAGGTCGACATCCGGCCAGATGAGCTCGAGGATCTCGTCCTTGGAAGCTCCCTGCTCACCGCGGTCGAAGAGGAAGGCGAAGACGCCCTCCGCCTGGCGTGACCCCGCCTTCTCGCCGCCCCAGCGGCGGATGAGCTCGCCGTCGCGCTCGGCGCGGAGTGGCCCGAGTGCGTAGACCCGCAGCCCCTCGCTGGGTGCCGCGACCTCCTCGAGGGCCTCGCTGAGCGCGGAGCCGCGGGAGTCCACCACGGCGCCCTCCGCGTGGAGCTCCTCGAGCGCCGATACCTGTTCCCGGTGGCGCCGCGCGAGGCCAAGCGTCGAACCGAGGTACGAAGCGGCGAGGCGCAGCGCCTCGAGCTCCTGTGGCGAGAAGGGGAGCCCGCTCTCCTTGCGCCCGAACGTCACCAGCCCACGATCTCCGCCATCGGCGAGCGGCAGGTGGATCGCGAGCGCGTCGTCGGGTTCCAGGCGGCCGACGGCAGCGCGGCGGTCGCCGCGCGCATCGGTCACCTCGGCTCCGGTGAGCTCGAAGGTGCGGGCCAGACGGGACAGCGCGGGCTCGACGGCGCGATCGGGACGCTGGGACACCATCTCGTCGCGGCCAAGGGCGCGAAGCAGCCGGCGCTCGGCCACGTCTCGGGTCGAGCCTGCCATCAGCGCGCGGAATCGAGCTGCGACAGGGTCGAAGAGGGCGATCGTGACGACGACTGCGAGCGCGGTGACCAGTGGGAGGTCGATCCCGAGCACGGACGACGAGACGGACTCCAGGGCAAGGAGCAGGGCCACGTAGGCCACGACCCCGAGGCCGGCGAGGAGCGTCCACCAGAACGCGCGACCGGCGACGTCGGCCGAGATGAAGAGGTGCTGCGCGAGCACCGCATACGCGGCCATCACCATCGCGACCGCCACGAGGGAGACGCCGATCCATTTCGGACCGCCGTACTCCTCGGGGAGAATGCGCGCCATGCCGCCCACCACGCCAAGGACGACCGTGGCGAGTGCGTAGAGCAGCTGCCGCCGACGCGCGCGGTCGTCGCCGGCCTGCCACAGCCCGACAGCGAGGTAGGCGACGGCGGCCCCGAAATAGAAGGCGCGCAGGCCGATGAAGGCCCACCCCGCCGTCGATCCTGGGATGCCGAACGGCTCCCAGAACGGGGGCCCGTCGACGACGATGGGGTGTCGCGGGTCGAGGGCGCTCTGCAGGCCCGCCGCGATCCCCACCGCGTACCCGCTGAGGAGCAGCCCGGTGGCGAGCAGCGAGCGGCGACCCTCGAAGGCCACCGAGATGGCGATGTGCACGGTTGCGGGCGGCAGCAGGAATGCCGCGACGTCCTCGACGACGTTGACCAGCGGGTGGATCGCCGTGTCGGTCCCGATGCGCTGGACGATGATCGCCAGCGACCAGACGACCAGCAGCAGGCAGATGAAGCCGAAGACCGGGGCGCCCCTGGATCGGCGCGAGCGGGTCACGACCAGCAGACCCAGCCAGGTGGCGAGGACCGCGATCGCGGCATGCGCGGCGAGCTCCAGGTCAAGGGACAGCTCGGATACCCCTTTCCCGACGACCACCGGCCACGGTACGCCCATGGGCGAGTGCGCGGCAAGAGCGCGACGTCACGGCAGCGCGCGCGCGAGGAACTCGTTCAGCCAGGTTCCGTAGTCGGCCGCGCAGACCTCGTCCACCTTCCCGTGGTCCGCGTCGGGGCAGATATGGACGGTGACGTCGACTCCGGCGGCCTCGGCGGCGCGTCGCAGCTCATCGGCAGACGCCGGTGGCGCGTCACGATCCGCTCCGCCATGGACGAGGAGGAGCGACCGCTCCCCGAGGTCGTCCACGGCCGTGACAGGGTCCTGCGCGAACACGTTCTCGCCGGTCCGGAGCCAGCTGCCGACCCAGATCGCGGGCCACACCAGCGCTCCGGGGTGCCCGGCGTTGTCGACGCGCGCGATCATCGCCCGCCGCAGGGTGTCGTGCGTCGAGTTGAGGATCAGCGCGTCCACCCGAGGGTCGCGCGCCGCCACGGCCGCCGCCGTGTGCCCGCCCATCGACTCGCCCATGACCGCGACCCCCGCGGGCGCCTTCGTGCGCTCGAGCCAGTCGAGGATCGCGGCGAGATCGCGCTGCTCGCGGATGCCCTGGGTGGTGATGTCGCCGGTGCTCTGCTGGCCGTTACGCAGGTCGAACAAGACGAGGTTGTAGCGGTCATGGATGAAGATCGCGTGGTCGAGCATGGCGCTCTTGCTGGAGCCGTAGCCGTGCACGATGACGACGGTCGGCCCGTCGGGGGCCGAGCCGGATGCCGAGGGGATCCACCATCCGGCGATGCGGATGCCGTCATCGGTCACGACATCCTCGCCAGCCTCCTGCCCGAAGGTCTGGCAGTCCTGGCGCGCCGGCTCGCGCGCGCGCAGGTCGTCATCTGTGGCGATGTCGTAGTTGATCGCCTCGTACGCCCAGCCCAGGTCTGCGGGCGTCCGGCAGTCCGGGTTCTGATCCGGGGGATGCGCGAGCTGCCCGGACCCCTCCCAGCCGGCGTAGCCGAAGTAGCCGATGAGCATGGTCGCGGCGACCAGCAGGATCCGTCGGCGTGTCATCCGCCGATTGTGCGGTTCAGCCCTGCGGCCGAACAGCGTGCTCCTGCTGAGCGCGCAGCCCCACGTCAACGTCGGAAGTTACGAATCCGCGCTGAGGCGAAGCGCAATGTCCTCGACGATCGTGCGGCCCCGGAGCGCATGGAGCCACTCATTGGGGATTCCCTCCACCCCGTAGACGATCCCGGCCAGGCCACCGGCAATCGCCGCGGTCGTATCGGTGTCGTGCCCGTAGCCGACGGCGCGCTCGACGTCTCGGAGTAGGAGCCGGAGAGCGCGAACGCCTCCCATGCCGACCAGAAGGCGTCGAGCACGTACGCGCGCCCCCAGCGCACCCCCGGTGTGGACCGATGCGTCACGAGCTCGCCCAGCGCGCGCTCCATTTCGGGACGGCCGCGGTAGGTATCGGCCTGGAGTCGCTCGACCGATGCGTCCAGTGCCGCGGACGCATTCGTCTGTCCCGCCAACAGTGCACGCGCGATGAGCACGTACAGCGCGCACGTCACCTGGCAGCGGGGGTGCCCGTGCGTCACGCGGCTCGCAAGGTGCGCGCGCTCGATCAGGGTGGCGTTGTCGGCATCGTCGTCCCAGAGGGCGATGGGCAGGATCCGCATGAGGCTGCCGTTTCCACAGTCGCGTTCCTCGGTGCCGCCGGCATCGATCGCATCCACCCCCGCCCGCAGGCGCACGAGCGCGCGACTCGTCGCCCCACCGACGTCGAACGCGCCATCGCCGTCAGGCGTGTACGCGCCGAGGTCGACCCAGACGAGCGCTCGCTTCCCCTGGTCCCGGGGATGGAATCCCACCGTCGCCAGCGAGTCGGCAAGGGCGAGCATCAGCGCGCCATCGTCGCTCCAGGTTCCCGGTGGCTGGCCGTGACGTCCGCCGCCTCGCACCTCGACCGCGCCGATGGCCTCCGGCCCGCTGCCCTCGTACGGCACGCCGATCGCGTCGCCCACGAGATGCCCGTACAGGCCGCCGCGCACCCGCGCGGAGCGGTCGCTCGTCCCGGTGTGCGTCGTCGTCAGGATGCCCCTCGCGTTCGCGCTGTTGTCCGACGATACCGCCGAGCCGATGGTCGGGTTCATCGGGGCTCCTGTTCCTCGGCATGCAGGATGCTTAGGTAGGTGACCGGGGGGAACCAGGTGTTCGGTGCGGCGTCGGTCAGGGATCTGACCGGCGCCGTCGGTATTTCCCGGGCCCGCGTCCACGTCTGGCACGCGCGCTGCGAAGGGTGCAGGCATGGGGAGCTTGGGGGAGGCCGGCCGCACTGCGCGAACGTGCGTCCGCTGCGGGCGCATCGGCTCAAATGCGTTCGAGCCGGTCACGGATATCGGCAACCGCTCGGGCTGGGCCTGCACGCACGCCGAGCCCTGCGCCGCCCGCCGTCGATCGAGGTGGCGGGCCGACGAACGGCTGAGCCTCGGCCGTCCGAGGTCCTCGCCGCTCGTGGCCTGGACGGATGAGCGGCAGCAGAGCTGTGTCATCGGTGTCGACCGCGACGCCGTCTCCGATCTTGAGCAGCTCCTGCGGGAGCTCACGCCCCTCGACGTCGAGGCGCTCGACCCGTCGCCGCGCTCGCTCAGCAGGCTGTCACGCGGAAGCTACTGCGTGGTCGTCGTCGACTCCGATCCGTCCGACCCGCTCGCGTACTGCAACGAGGTATATCGGCGTCTCAGCAGCACGAGCCGCCGTCTCATTCCCATCGTCATCTGCTCTCCGCCGGACCAGCCAATCCGGCCGCCGATCCGGGAGCTTGTCGGCCGTCCGAACGTGCGCATCGTCCAGCGGCCGATGCGTCCGGATGACCTGGTCGCGGCGGTCTCGGACGTGCTCCGCTCGACGGGCGCCGAGGCGGGCGCGACGCATTGACGCTGGCGTCCGGGTGCCCGGCTTCGGTATGCTGAGACCGATGCGCAACATCCTCATCGTGGCCGTGCCCATCGGTCACGCCATCCTGTTCGGGGCGTATTTCCTCTTCAGTGGGGATGCCGCTGGAACGGCGATGTCCCTGATCTTCGCCATCGCGATGGGCCTCATGCTCTACATCCTCCTGCCGACCGTCCGCGACGTCGGACCCACTGCGCCGGTGGATCCGGCATGGGCCGAGCGCGAGCAGGTGTCGCTGCTGGAGACCGCCGAGCACTGATCGCGGCGGCATCCGGCGTGCAATACGGCTGTACGCATGACAGCCAAGGCAGTGCCAGTCGTCGTGCAAGGAGGGAGTCTCGTGAACGCCTCAGCTGGATCGATCCTGCTCATCGTGGCCGTCATCCTGTTCATCCTCTCGGCAGTCGGCATCGCGCTCGGGACCATCGATCTGGTCGCCCTCGGGCTTGCCGCATTCGCCGGCTCGTTCCTCGTCGGACGCAGCTGGCGCCGATAACTCCGGCACGGCACCTGCGAATGCCGACTCCATGACGAGATTCGGTTACGCGATCAGCAGCGAAGAGCACAACTCCCGCGACATCGTTCGCAACGCGGCGCTCGCCGAGGAGGCGGGCTTCGAGTTCGCGCTCATCTCCGATCATTTCCATCCCTGGCTCGACGATCAGGGGCACGCCCCGTTCGTGTGGTCGGTTCTCGGCGGGATCGCCCGCGAGACGAAGCAGCTCGAAGTCGGAACGGGGGTCACCGCCCCCATCATCCGGACCCACCCGGCGATCATCGCCCATGCCGCCGCGACGACCGGCGAGCTGTTCGAGGGTCGCTTCTTCCTGGGTGTTGGGACCGGCGAGAACCTCAACGAGCACATCCTGGGCGATGGCTGGCCGATCTACGAGGACCGGCGAGCCATGCTGATCGAGGCCATCGAGATCATGCGCGGGCTGTTCGAGGGCGACCTCTTCAGCTACCGCGGCGAGTACTACACCGTCGAGAACGCGCAGCTCTACACGCTGCCGGAGGAGCCCGTGCGGATCATGGTGGCTGCCTCCGGGCCGGAGTCTGCGGAGCTGGCCGGCGAGATGGGCGACGGGTTCATCGGTACCTCGTCCGAGGCGGAGGTCGTCAAGGCGTTCCGCAGCTCAGGCGGCGAGGGGAAGCCCACCTACGGCAAGGTGACCTTCTGCTGGGCGAAGACCAAGGACGAGGGTGCCAAGACGCTGCACAAGATCTGGCGAAACTCCGGCGTGCCGGGCGACCTCTCGTACGAGCTGCCGCTGCCGAAGCACTTCGACCAGGCGTCGGAGCTCGTCACGCCCGAAAAGCTGGTCGAGACAATGCCGGTCGGACCCAAGGTGGACCGATACGTCGAGTCCATCCAGCAGTACATCGACGCCGGCTACGACAGCATCTACCTCCACCAGGTCGGCCCCGATCAGCAGGGGTTCTTCGACTTCTGGCGCAAGGAGCTTCAGCCGGCGCTCGCCAAGTCTCGAGCGCGGGAGCCGATCGCCGTCGGCTGACGCGGGGCGGCCGCCAAATTCGTCACATCGGAGGTTACGTCGGGCGGTCGGGGACTATCCCCATCGTGCGGGACCCTGCCCGCAACGAAGGCCTCGCGCCTGGTTCCCGACGTAACGTTCGAAGTTACAAATAGGCGCGGCCGAGGATTGCGTCGCGCGCTGGCCAGACGCCCCAAGACGCGCGACGCCCCGAGACTACTTCTTGGCGGTGGCCTTCTTCTTCGCCGGAGCCTTGCGGGCGGGGGCCTTCTTCGCCGCGGTCGTCTTCTTCGCCGCGGTCGTCTTCTTGGGGGCGGTCGCCTTCTTCGCAGGCGCCTTCTTGGCCGGTGCCTTCTTCGCAGGCGCCTTCTTGGCCGGGGCCTTCTTCTTGGTGATCATGGACCTCACTCCTCCTGAACTCGTCTTTGCCGAACCTGGGCTCCGAGTGCCGACGCGGCGTTTTGCCGTGCGACGTCGCTTTGGACCGGACGTCGGCAACGCATCACCGACCGTCTTCACCACTCTGCCGGCCGCCTTACCCGCGGCCTTGCTGACATCCCCCACGGTCTTGCCGGCGGCCTTGCTGACCGTCTTGCTGACATCCCCCACGGTCTTGCCGGCGGCTCTGCTGACGGTCTTGCGTACCGTCTTGCTGACGTCGCCGACAGTCTTGCCGACGTCGCCGACGATCTTGCCCGCACTCGGCATCCAGTGCCCTCCCTGTAACGTATGAGCGGTCCGACATGACGGCCCGCATGTGGTGCAAGCATGCAACATGCCGCATGCCGTCGGATGGACTTCGCTGCGACAATCGACACATGCGCGACGCGAGGTCGCTCCGTGCCAATGGCCTGCGGCGGTGGTGTGCGGCCGTCGTCGTGCCGGTTGCCCTGCTCGCCGCCTGTCAGTCGATCGGCGGCGCAGCGGTCGCGGACCCCGCCATCGCCGGCATGGGGTGCGAGCAATCCGAGACCTTCCTGTTCAGCGGCGAGACGTCACTGGCGGCGATCGGGCTCGGCGACGACTTCGGCGCAGGCCCGGACGCGCAGCGCATCGGCATGATCTGGGTGACCGCGGAGCCGGTGAACATGATGGGTCCGGGACCAATGCCGCCCGGGATGGAGGTCGAGCTCGAGCGCATAGTCTGCGTCCAATGGCAGGACGGCAGCGGCATGGCAGGCCCGCTTCCAGCTGACTGGGAGCCGCCCGGCACGCTGGATCTCGACGACGCCGCGGCGGCGGCTGCGCGTGAACCTCCGCTCGTCCTCATCGGTCTGCTCGTCGCCGTCGCGTTGATCGCCGGCGTCTCGTTCTTCGCCTTCCGCAGCGAGCCCCGCTGAACGTCAAATCCGCTTGACGTTTCTGCGCTACCGTGGAGCTCCCCACGACGCGCCCGACAGCATGGCGGCGCGCAACCAGCACACGGAGTTCCCCCAGTCATGACCGCCACCACCGGGACGGCGCTCGACGCCGACCGCCCCCCGATCATTCTTCCGCATCGCGTGCGCCTCGAGATTCTCGGCGCCGTGCTGCTCGGCATCTTCCTCTCGGCACTCGACCAGACCATCGTCGGCACGGCGCTGCCGACCATCGTCACCGACCTCCAGGGCAACGACGTCTATGTCTGGGCCTTCACCGCGTACCTCGTGACGGCCACGATCAGCGGGCCGATCTACGGGAAGCTCTCCGACCTCTTCGGGCGACGCCTGCTCTTCACGATCGGCGTCTCAATCTTCCTCATCGGCTCGATGCTCTCCGGGCTCTCCCAGGAGATGTGGCAGCTCATCGCGTTCCGCGGGCTCCAGGGCCTCGGCGCGGGCGCGATCTTCCCGATCGCCCTCGCGATCATCGCCGACATCTTCGCCCCATCCGAGCGCGGCAAGTACCAGGGCTTCTTCGGTGCCGTCTTCGGCCTCAGCTTCCTGCTCGGGCCGGCGCTGGGCGGGCTCATCACCGACAACTTCGGCTGGCAGTGGATCTTCTACGTGAACATCCCGCTCGGCGCGATCGTGCTCGTCATCATCTGGCGCACGCTCCCCAGCGTTCGAGATCCCAACGCGGATCGGCACATCGACTACCTCGGCGCGACGCTCTTCGTCGCTGCGCTCATGCCGTTCCTCATCGGCCTCACCAACAAGCAGTTCGGCGAATGGACCGATCCGGCCGTCGGCGGCCTGATCGCCATCGGCTTCCTGCTCGGCGCGGCATTCGTGTGGGCCGAGTCACGGGCGAAGGAGCCGATCGTCCCGCTCAGGCTCTTCCGCATCCCGGCCTTCACCGCCAGCGTGATCGCCATCTTCCTCGCGGCGATGGGCTTCTTCGCGGTCGTGGTCTTCCTGCCCCGGTGGTACCAGGTCGTCGGCGGGGCCTCCGCCACCGAGTCCGGCTACCAGATCCTGCCGCTGCTCTTCGGCCTCATCGTCTCGGCGGTCTCTTCCGGCCAGATCGTCGCGCGGACCGGGCGCTACAAGGCCCTCATCCTCGTCGCCCTCCTGACCCTTGCGCTTGGGCTCCTCATGCTGACCAACCTGCGGACCGATACTCCCGGACCGCTGGTGTGGCTGTGGATGGCGGTGACCGGGCTCGGCATCGGCCCGACGTTCGCCGTCTTCACGCTCGTTGTCCAGAACGCCGTGCCCGTCTCGCAGTTGGGGGCGGCCACGAGCAATGTGACGCTCTTCCAGCAGCTGGGTGGGACCGTCGGCCTGGCGATCACCGGCACGATCTTCGGCTCCGTGATGCTCGAGGAGGTGCCGAAGCAGATCACCGCGGCCGGCGTGCCGGCGGAGTTCGCCGATCAGTTCGCCGCGAGCGGTGGCGGGGCGCTGAACGATGTCGCGGGCGTCGGGGACCTGGGGGCCTCGATCCTGGCAGACGTGCCGGAGGCCTTCCGCGCCCAGGTCGAGCCGCTGATCCCCGCCATCGTCGAGGGCATCCACAATGCCTTCTCGCTCGCGACAGCCTCCACCTTCTTTGTCGGCATCTTCACCGCGCTCGCGGCGTTCCTGGTGGTCGCGGTCGTCCTCCCGGCGCGTGGTCGCGAGGCGGGGGTCGTCGCCACCGATGCTCCCGGCGGACGCCCTGCCGCGGAGGCGGTGGCGGACTAGCCCGGGGTGGATTCGTAACTTTGGAAGTTGCGTAGGGCTGGACGGGGACTGAAGCGTCTGCGATGAGGAGGCTCGCCCGGGGACCGGGCAGCCTGCCCAGCCCCCGACGTCACAACGAAAGTTACAAATGCCAGCGGCGGGCGCTAGACCCGCTGCTTCTTCGCCTTCTTGCCGTTCTTGCCCGCAGCGACCGGCGCAGGAGCGTCGAGCATGGCGTCGATCGCGCGGCGCGCGGTGAAGGCGGACCGATACGACTGGCTTGACCGCGGCGCGTCCGCATCGGCCTTGATGTACCAGCTGCGCTCACCGGCCGCGTACAGGAGCTCATAGCCGCGGTGCTCCTCGGAGGGCCGCTCGCCGTCGTTGGCGAGCATCGCGGTCGCTTCTCGGGCGGTCTTCGGATTACAGGCCGCGCATCGGGATTCGAACAGGCCGTGGGGACACCGCCGGCATGCAGCGCAATGCTGCGGGTCGAAGCCGTGGATGCATCGGTCGATCATGTACGCCCTATCGTGTGTGGTCGCTTATCGTACACCACGAGAGGGGAGCCCAATTTCTGGCGGCCCTCAGGCGCCGACCGGCTTCTCGGGCTCGCGAGCCTGCCGCATCGGATCCGGCTCGTCGTCCTCGCGCTCGGCGTCGATCGGGACGTCCCAGCGAGGCCCCTCGGTCGGCGGCTCCGACCAGTCGCCCTCCGTGAACTCCGCCTGCGTGAGGTCGATCCCGACTTCCTTCAGCTCCGGGCGGACGTGCGCGAGATGCTTCGCCGGCAGGTAGTGCCGGCTCGCGTTGATCAGCCCGTCCTTGATGAGGATGTACGTGTCGGTGGTCTCCTCCACCGTGCCGACCGAATGGGTGTCATGCGACTTCACCGTCCAGCCGGCTTCGATGCCGTGAATGTCGTTTGCGCTCATGCCTCCATTGTGAGCAGTCCGCATGCCGCACGCATCCCCCCACGTGACGACGAGAGTTGCAAATCAGCGGTCGAAGACGCCCCGGTGGACGCCCCACGTGGATCGGCCTAGGCTGAGGCGACGATGAGCACCGGCCGATGAGCACGTACCGCTATTCGAGATGGGACGGGTCGCAGCAGCTGCCTGCCTTCGACGCGGACGACGTGCTCGACGCGATCTCGGACGACATCCTTGCCGAGGGCGACCTGCGGCGGGCGCTCCAGCGCCTCATGCAGCGTGGGCTGCGCGGGACGCGCGGCGGCGACATTCCCGGGCTGCGACGAATCACCGAGCGGCTTCGCGCGCGCGCCAGGCGGAGCTCGAGCGATCCCACCTCGACGGCGTGCTGGACGACCTCAACCGGCGCCTGGAGGAGATCCTCGAGACGGAGCGCGAGGGAATTGGCGAACGGGTCAGGGCGGCGGAGCAGCGCGCGCTCGACGCGCCGCCGGGCGCTGAGCAGGACCAGGCGCGGATGGCCGAACAGGTCATGCGCCGCACCGCGCGCCAGCGCGAGAACCGGCTCGACTCCCTCCCGCCGAACCTCGCCGGCCGGCTTCACGGCCTCCAGGACTACGAGTTCATGGACGACGCCGCGCGCAACGCGTTCGCGGAGCTCACCGACGAGCTGCGCCAGCAGATGCTGCAGACCTACTTCACCGGGCTCAAGGAGGGAGTCCAGAAGGTCACGCCGGAGGACCTCGACGGGGTGCGCGAGATGGTCCGCGACCTCAATGCGCTCCTCGAGAAGCACGCCGCCGGAGCCGATACGCCCGACGACTTCAGCTCGTTCATGGCGAAGCACGGAGGCTACTTCCCGCCGGGGATCTCGAACCTGGAGGAGCTCATCGAGCATCTCCACCGCCAGGCGTCGCAGATGGCGAGCCTGCTCAACAGCATGTCGCCGGAGATGCGCGACGAGCTCCGCAGCCTGATGGACGACCTGCTGCGAGACGACCGGCTGCGGATCGACATGGCGCGGCTGGCGGGAAACCTCCAGTCGGCGCGCCCGGACCTTCCTTTCGGTGACCCGTATTCGTTCGAGGGCGACGAGCCGATGGGCCTCGCCGATGCGCTCGCCGCCATCGACCGCCAGCAGCAGTACGACTCGATGGAGGAGGCGCTCGCCGCCGCGCGCGACCCCGACGCGCTCGACAAGGTGGATCCCGATGCCCTGCGAGACCTCGCCGGAGACGACGCGCTGGACGACCTCGAGCAGCTGCGCGAGCTCACCAAGGCGCTCGAGGAGGCCGGCTACCTTGAGCGTGAGGGCGGGCGGATGGAGCTCACCCCGCGCGCGGCGCGCAAGCTCGGCATGCGGGCGCTCACCGACATCTTCAGCCGGCTGCGCCGCGAGGGCTTCGGCGGGCACGCGCTGCCGGTCGAGGGCCGCGGCGGCGAGCCGACGGACGACACGAAGCGCTACGAGTGGGGCGACCCCTTCTCGATCGACATCAATCGCACGCTGTTCAACTCGATGGCGCGCAACGGCCCCGGGACGCCCGTGCGCATCGGCGCCGAGGACTTCGAGGTCAGCCGATCCGAGGAGACCACCTCTCAGCTCCACGGTCCTGCTGCTGGACATGAGCCGATCGATGCTGCTGCGCGGCTGCTCATCGGCCGCCAAGAAGGTGGCGATGGCGCTCCACACGCTCATCCACACGAAGTACCCGCGGGATCGGCTGTACGTCGTGGGCTTCGCGTACTACGCGCGGCAGCTGCGCCCGGAGACGATCCCGATGCTCTCGCCCTACGAGTTCGAGTACGGGACGAACCTCCAGCACGCGCTGATCATCGCCCGGCAGCTGCTCGGCCGAGCGCCGGGCGGCAACAAGGAGATCGTCGTCATCACCGACGGCGAGCCCACCGCCCACATCGAGAACGGACAGGTCGAGTTCGCCTATCCACCCACCATGCGGACCGTACAGTCGACCCTGCGCGAGGTGGGCCGATGCACCCGCGAGGGAATCGTGATCAACACGTTCATGCTCGAGCGTTCGCGGTACCTGTCGGAATTCGTGGACCTCATGTCGCGCATCAACCGCGGGCGTGCCTTCTACGTCGAGCCGGAGCACCTCGGCGAGTACGTCCTCGTCGACTACGTCAACCGCAAGACCAAGCGCGTCGCCTGATCAGCCGCCCTTCCAGTCGGAGCGGTCGAGTGCCCACCACTCGACGTCGAAGCCGTGCCACGGCTGCGCCTCGGCGCGCCGCGTCAGGCCGAGCTTCTCCATGACGTGCCACGAGCGGCGGTTCTCCGGGATCGTGATGCTGATGAGACGCGGGATGTCGAGCGTTCGAAACGCCCAGTCGCGCGCGGCGCGCGCACCCTCCGTCGCGTAGCCGCGGCCCCATCGGTCCTGCTGGAGGGACCAGGCGATCTCCACGCGATCCTCGCCGGCAGGCGAGTCGGGGTGGTAGAGGAGGCCGATGCGTCCCACGAGCTCGCCGCCATCTCGTTCCTCGACCGCCCACATGCCGAAGCCTCGCGCCTCCCAGTGCATGTGCATGCGCCCGACGGCATACGCGGTCTCCTCGCGCGACAGCGCGTCGGGCCGGCCGTGCCAGCGCATGACCTCGGGATCGCCGTAGGTCCGGTGCAGCGCGTCCCAGTCGCCGACGCGCCACTGGCGCAGCCGAAGGCGCTCCGTCTCGAGCTCATCGGCGACGTTCAGCGGTGCCGGGACCCTCATCCCCGGCTGCCGTGCGCCAGCCGGGCGGTCGCCCGCGCCATCAGATGCTGCGCGTCCGCCTCATCGGCTCCGGCGACGCGAGCCAGAAACCGCTCAGCCGCCCGGCCTCGCAGCGCCGCCACCGGTGCGGCGTGGTAGCTGACGAGGACCGTGCCATCGGCGCGCGTGACCCAGGAGAACGGGCGGTCGTTGTCGTCATCGTCCGTCACCGGGCGACGATAGTCCGCCGGGAGGCTCTGCGACAATCCGCGAGATGACCCGTCCCCTGAAGGTCGGCGTGCAGCTCCCCGAGGTGGAGCGCATCGTCCGGTGGCCCGAGCTGCGGCGAATGGCGGCGTCGGCCGAGTCGGTGGGCCTCGACTCGATCTGGGTCGGCGACCACCTCCTGTACCGAGGGGACGGCCTCCCGGAACGCGGGCCGTGGGAGGCGTGGACCGCGCTTGCCGCGATCGCATCGGTCACCGAGCGCGTCGAGATCGGCCCGCTCGTCGCCGCGACCAGCTTCCACAACCCCGCCATGCTCGCGAAAAAGGCCGCGACGGTGGACGCGATCAGCGGCGGGCGGCTGATCCTGGGGCTCGGCGCCGGCTGGAACGAGACGGAGTACCGCGCCTTCGGCTTCCCGTACGACCACCGCGTGAGCCGCTTCGAAGAGGCATTCACGATCATTCGGACGCTGCTCGCGGGCGAGCGCTGCGACTTCGCCGGCGAGTACTACCGCCTCGAGGATTGCGTCCTCCAGCCACCCCCGCGCTCGGGCGGCCCGCCGCTGATGATCGGGTCGATGGGCCCGCGGATGCTCGCGATCGCGCTCCCGCATGTGAGCTCGTGGAACGCGTGGTTCACGTGGTTCGGCAACTCGGTCGAGGGGTACCGCGAGCTTCGAGCCAAGATCGACGCGGCCTGCGCGGGCGCCCGCCGCGATCCCGCGGACATCGAGCGGACCATCGCGCTGTTCGTGGCGTTCGAGGGTGCCCAGGGCCGTCAGCTCGGCGACCTGTCCGAGCCGGAAGTGACGCCGATCGACGGGACGGACCCGACCGGAGCGGCGGCGGAGCTCCGTCGCTACGCGGCCGAAGGCGTGGCGCACGTCCAGCTCGTCCTCGATCCGATCACGGCCGAGACCATCGAGGCGCTCGCGCCAGTCCTCGCCGCCCTCGACGCCTGACGCGGTCTGGGCACGGGAGCCCGGCCACGGGCCGTATGCTCCGCGCGTCGGATCCGACAGGCAGAGGAGGCTCCCATGGTTGCCGCGCGGTATGCCTATCTCGTCTTGGCGTGGGCGTTCGTGGTGGGGGTCATCGTCCAGGTCTTTCTCATCGGCCTCGGCCTCTTCGGCGAACCCGGTGCGGTGAAGCTTCACGTCGAATTCGGGTACATCCTGCACCTCTTCCCGCTCCTGATCGTCATCGCCGCCGCGGTCGCGCGCGCGGGCCGGCGCCGCATCCTCCAGGCCGTGGCGCTCGCGGCGATCGTGCTCGTCACCCCGTTGCTGCCGATGCTGCGGGAGAGCGTCCCGGCGCTGGCGGCGCTGCACCCCGTCGGGGCGATGCTCGCGTTCGGCGCCGCGGTGGTCGTCGCGATCGCCGCGACGCGGTTCACGCAGGCGGGTCGCGCCGTAGCCGGCTGATACCATCGGCTCCAGATGGATCCGACGCTCGAGCCGATGCCCCCGAGCCTGCCGATCGGCCGCTCCGGGCGGCTGGAGGCAATGCCGCTCAGCGCCGGAGACGACGCCGCGGTGCTCGTGCGCGAGCGGGGGACCGATGGCCGGGCGAGGGCATTGCTGACCACCGACAAGCTTCCCGCGGGCGAGCGGCTGGTCGTGATGCCGCTCGACGACGAGATCGAGGTTCGGGTCGATGGCGACGCCCTCGCCGTGTGGCTCGGGAGCGGCTCGCTCATGGCCAGGCCACCGCGTACGGCGGCAGCGGCTCCGTCGGACGTGCCGATCTGGGCATCAATCGCCGGCGGCTTCATGCTACTGCTGGTCGTCGCCCTTGCCGTGATCGGGTCCGCGGTGGCCTTCGCATGGATCGTCGGGCTGTTCACGTGACCGAGGAGCCTCGCCCGATCGAGCCCCCGGCGACGGGCTTCGCCGGCATGCGCATCGGCCTGGAGTTCGGTGGCGTGGAGAACTTCTCGGCGTCGTTCGAGCACGCGCTGGCGAAGTCGG
This sequence comes from uncultured Chloroflexia bacterium, assembly GCA_963840205.1. Lineage (GTDB taxonomy): Bacteria > Chloroflexota > Limnocylindria > QHBO01 > QHBO01 > JACDBZ01. The sequence continues at coordinate 34,686 of CAWIXZ010000004.1, read as the reverse complement.
GTGCCCGTGGGGCGACCCTGGTGGCAGTCCTCGACCGAGGTGACCTCGCCATCCACGTGCCGGGCCTCGATGGGCCCACGTGGAACACCGTGCCGCTCTTCCACCTGGCTCCGGGCGAGCAGCCGACCGCGGCGGACTGGAGCCGGACCGGCGAGATCCTCGAGAAGCTCGAGCGCTACCGGTAGCCAACGGCCGATGGACGAGGAGGAGCGCGCCCGTCTGCGCTCGATGATGGGGCGGTTCGCGACCGGGGTGACGGTCGTCGCCGCTCGCCACGGGCCGCTGCTGGCGGGGATGACCGCGAATGGCATCGCGAGCATCAGCATCGACCCGCCGCTGATGATGGCGAGCATCAGCCAGAAGTCCGAGACGCATCGGGCCATGGTCGGCAGCCACGCCTTCGCCGTGAGCGTGCTTGCGGACGACCAGCAGCCACTGGCCGAATGCTTCGCGCAGCCGACGACTGCCTCCAAGCTCACGCGGTTCTGCGACGCCGAGTGGCACGAGGCCGAGACGGGATCGCCGATCCTCGAGGGCGCCATCGCGTACTTCGACTGCCGCCTCACTGATCGCTACCCCGGGGGCGACCACACGATCTTCGTCGGCGAGATCGTGGCCGCCGGCTACCGAGAGGACGCGGCCCCGCTCCTGTGGTTCGGGTCGCGCTACCGCCGCCTGGCAGCCGAGGACGCGACGTGAGGGAGCCGGTCTGGGAGCGGCTGCGCGCGCCCGACCATCGGCCGCTCCAGGTGGGGCCGATACGGGAAGTGGCGGTGGACGAGCTGCGTGTCGTCGACGGCGAGCTGCCCGATCACGACGACGCGGTCGTGTTCGATGCCTGGTTCGCCGACGGCGGTGCCATCACGGTGGTCCGCGCGGCGGCCATCCGAGACGTCGATGTGAGCCCGTGGGAGATCCGGGCGTCGCAGCTGCTGGTCGAGGCTTCGGACGGGCGCCTGGAGGCGCTTCTCGCCGGCGGCGGGCCGGTCGCCGTCGAGGGCGAGCTCGAGCGCCAGGCGTGTGCCTGCCGCGGGATCAGCGTGGATGCGGCCTATCGGGCCATCTCATCGGGTTGGGAGACCGTGGACGCGGTGAAGCGCGCGACCCGCATCGGCTTCGGTCCCTGCCAGGGCCGCCGATGCGTCCCGTGGCTGGCCGCTCGTCTCGAGCTCTCGGTCGGCGACCCGCTGGCCCAGATCACGCCACGGCCGCCACTGGTGCCGGTGCCGATCTCGGTGCTCGCGGCGTTCGCGCCTCGCGGCGCGTAGGGCTACAGCCAGGGCGGGGGCGTGGGGCCCTCGGGACCGACCTGCGCCTGGACGGCGGAGACGAGCTCGTCGACGTCGAACGGCTTGCGCACCACCGGCGCGATGGACGACAGGCGCTCGGCCTCCTCGTCGTCGATCGAGGTGAGGAAGAGGATCGGGATGTCGCGGTACTGCGGCCGCTCGCGCAGGGAATGCGCGATGGTCGAGCCGCCCTCGTCGGGCAGTCGCTGGTCGAGCACGAGCAGCTGTGGGTGCGGCGCACCGTCCACGAGCGTGTTGTAGAGGTCCTCGGCGTTCTCGAAGCCGCGCGTTTCGTAGCCGACCTCGTTGAGCACGGCCAGAACCGCCGCCCGGGTCAGCTGGTCATCCTCGACGACCCATACCGCTTGCGCCATGTTCAACAGTTTGCCAGCAACGCCGCCCCGCGCGCGTCGCGATGCTGCAACTCCATGCATCGGTCGCACGTCTATCGAGCAACAACTCCCAGCACGACACCGAGCGAGAAACAGACAGACCGATGGCGAAGCTGAACCACCAGAAGCGCAACCGCCCCCGACCCGTCGCCACACGGCGACGGCGGGCGAACATCGCACGCACCGACGAGCACCGCGCACGCCGCGACCTGGAGCGCTGGCGAAAGGGCTCCTGACCCCTCTGCGGTAGACTCGGCCGCTCCATGGACTTCGACCTTTCACCGCAGCACGCCGAGATTCGTCGCACCGTCCGGGAGTTCGCTGAGGGCCGCATCGGTCCGGTCGCGGACGAGATGGAGCGCAAGGCCGAGTTCCCGATGGCCCTCGTCCGGGAGGCGGCGAAGCTGGGCCTCCTGGGAGTGCCATATCCCGAGGAGATCGGCGGAACCGGGCTCGACAGCCTGGCCTACGCGATCACCGTCGAGGAGCTGAGTCGCGTGAGCGGCAGCATGGGCATCATCGTCAGCGCCCATACCAGCCTCGGCTGCAACCCGATCTGGATCGCGGGCACCGATGAGCAGAAGGAGCGCTACCTGCGCCCCATGGCGTCGGGCGAGGTCATCGGCGCATACGGGCTCACCGAGCCGGGGGCTGGGAGCGACTCACGCGGCACGCGCACCCGCGCGCACCTGGACGGCGACTCCTGGGTGATCAACGGCGGCAAGCGCTTCATCACGAACGCGGGCGTCGCGGGGACCTACATCATCACGGCGGTCACGGACAGTGGGGTCGACTCCGGGAAGATCAGCGCCTTCATCGTCGAGGCCGACACGCCCGGATTCAGCATCGGCCGCATGGAGGAGAAGATGGGCCTCCACGCGTCGAACACCGGCGAGCTCATCTTCGAGGACTGCAGGGTCCCCGCGGGCAACATGCTCGGCGCGGAGGGAGAGGGGGACAAGCTCTTCCTGAAGACCCTCGACGGCGGGCGCATCGGTATCGCTTCGATGGCGCTCGGGCTGGCGCAGGCGGCCTACGAGGCCGCATCGGCCTATGCGAAGGAGCGTAAGCAGTTCGACCGGCCGATCGGCACCTTCCAGGGCGTCGCGTTCAAGATCGCCGACATGGCCACCGAGATCGACGCGGCCCGGCTCATGACCTACCGCGCGGCGTGGCTGAAGGACCAGGGCCGTCCATACAGCACCGAGGCGGCGATGGCCAAGCTCTACGCCTCCGAGGTCGCCATGCGGGCCACGAATGCATCGGTCCAGGTGCACGGCGGCTATGGCTACATCACCGAGTACAAGGTCGAGCGCTACCTGCGGGACGCGAAGCTCACTGAGATCGGGGAGGGGACCAGCGAGATCCAGCGCATGGTCATCGCCCGCAATCTTCTCGGCCTGCGCGCGATGTGAGCCTCGCCCGGCTGGTAGGCTTCGGAGGTCACGCCCACCTGCAGACCGAGGAGCCCCGTCCGATGAGCAAGCGAATCGAAGAGCTCGACGCGATCGTGCGTCAGTTCGACCTCAATGAGCATCCCTTCTACCAGGACTGGCGCGCCGGCACGCTGCCGATCGAGCGCCTGGCCGAGTACGCCGACGAGTGGGCGCCGTTCATCGGCGTCGTGGACGCCGGTTGGGAGCGGATCGGCTACCCCGAATACGCGGCCGAGGAGCGCGAGCACGACGTCCTGTGGTCTCGGTTCCGCACCGCCCTGGGCGCGGACCGCGAGATGGCCCGACCCCAGAGCCGCGCGCTGCTGGCTGTGGGTGAGAGCGCGTTCGCATCGGAGCCGGAGGCGCTCGGCGCGCTGTACAGCTTCGAGGTGCAGCAGCCGGTGACCGCCTCGTCCAAGCTGGCGGGGCTGCGGGAGCACTACGCGGGAACCGTCGACTCCGATGCGCAGCAGTACTTCGTGGAGCACGCCGTCGAGACCGATGAGCCCGCCATGCTGGCCGCCCGGATCGACGCACTCTCCGACGCAGGGTTCGCGCGCGCCAGGACGGCGTGCGCCCTCTTCAGCGCCGCTGCGTGGGGCGCGCTCGACGGGGTCTACTACACCGAGTGACCCGCCAGGGGGGCCCGCCGACGGCGGGCTCTCACCGCTCCGCGTAGGAGCGTCTCGTGTTCGGGCCGGTCTCGCACAGGATCCGGCTTGCGGCGGCCTCCGTGGCCGTTACGACTCTGGCCGGTGCTGTGAGCTCGCTGCTGTCGGTCCCGGCTGTCCGCGCCGCGGATGAACTGCCATTCCCGCTGCCGCGGGGAACGACGGCCGCGGTCGTCGCGGACCTCGACGGCGACGGTGCACGGGAGCTGATTCGGATCGCGGAGGCGGCGGTCGAGCGACCCGACCCCGCGCTCGACATGGTGGTCGAGGCCTGGAGGCTTGAGCCCGCGGGCTGGCGGCTGGCCGGATCGGCCCCGCTGCTGCGCCCCTCCCTCGAGGGCTCAGGATTCGAGAGCGTCGACGCCATCAGCGACGCGTTCGGGCTTCTGGCCTGGCACGACGGAGAGCGAGAGCGCGCGCTGGTCGTGTCGGCTTCGGGCCCCGATCCCCGAAATGGGTCGGGCATCGTCTGCTGCCTCGTGCTCCACGACGTCGTGATCGGTGGCGGCGGGCTATCGCTGTGGCAGCTCGAGGGCTTCGGCGGCGACGCCGAGGCCGTCACGCGGCTCGACATGGAGGCGGACGGCACCGACGAGCTCCTGGTCAGCGAGGCGCCGGGCGGTGACGGCGTCCATCACGTCACAGTGCTCCGCTGGCGGGCAGCCGGCTTCGAGGCAGAGCGCTTCGAGATCGGCGCGAGCGACGTCTACAGCGTCCCGATCGTCGGGGAGACGGACGGCAACCCCGGGGACGAGGCTATCTTCGGCCCGATGGAGGACGGCTCGCTGGCCCGCCTCATTGACTCTGGTGACGGAGCGCTGGCGGTGGAGAGCGCCGAATGGGCTGGAGACCGTGAACCGGAGGGCATGCCGTGGATGGTCGGGGCCGGGGGCGGGCTGTTCTTCACGCAGTTTCCGGGAACCGTGACGGCCTGGAAGTGGGCTCCCGGCGAAGAGCCGTCCCGCGTCAGCCAGGCGGCCGTCGAGGAGAGCTCCAGCATCGGCGTGCTGACGGCCGGCGACGTGGTCGCCGTCGTCGAGACCGAGTGGGGCATTCCCAACGGCGGGCTCGGACCGGCCGTCACGCGCGTCCACCGGGCGGGGGCGCCACCACTGGAGTTCGCGCCAACCCGCGGCGCCGACGACATCATGCAGCTCAACCGTAGAGAGTCCGAGTCCCTCATGCGGTTTGCCTTCGGCGTGTATCCGCAGGTGGGGCCGATACCCGGCGGTCTGGCCGATGGCTCTTCGGCGTACGCATCGATGGGGAACCTGGTGACGCTCGCGAGCTCGGGCGAGCTCGACGTGCGGCCGGCCGGCGCGATGGCCGGGGGATACACGGTTGGCCTCGCCGGGGAGGGCGGCTCATGGATGGCGATGAGCCGCGGGTACGTGGGCACGGGACCGACGGCGTATCTCTACACCGTGGGTGGGTTCGTCGGATCCACCGTGACCCTGGTGCCCAGCGCCGACGTTCTCGAGGTCGAGGGCGAGGGCACGGTGCAGATGACGCCTTCGGCGTCCGTGGCGGGCCTGTGGCCCGAGGATGGGACCGAGCGAGTCTTCGTGCCCGAGGGGGGCCTGCAGGTGACCGTCACCGGACCCGTCGGCTCGACCGTCGTCGGCATCATCGGCCGCTCCATGGTCCACGACGTCACGCTCGCCGGCGAGCCGACCGTGGTCACGCTCACGCCCGTGACCCGGCGGGACAGCAACGAGACGTACGACGGGCTCGTGCTCGTCCTCACCGCCGGGGGCCAGCTGTACCTGGAGCGGTGGAACCTCGTCATCCTGCGCGAGCCACCCGCGCTGTCGGTCGCCGGTGACACCCACGTCGGCGAGCTCACCGCATCCGTGGGCGGCCGTGCCTCGACCCACGCGACGGTGCTGGTTGACGGAGTGCCGGTCGCGCTGGACGAGGAGGGCCGGTTCGAGGTGCGGGTGGATGCTCCGCCGTGGCCTCGCGATATCGTCGTGGTGGCGCGAGACGCGGTTGGAAACGAGACGCCAGCCCTCGTGAGCGTGGTCGGCCTCATCGACTACCGCGGCCTACCCTGGGTGGCGCTGGTGGCCGCCGTGACGCTGCTCGCCGGAGTGCGGCTCTTCGTGCGGACGCCGGGCCGACCACGCGAGCCGATCGGCCTTGAGGACGGCGTCCTCCTCGAGGAGCTCGACTCGCACCGCTAGGGCGCGACCTCCGAGCATTCGAGCTCGGTGCGAACCAGCAGCGGGAACGGGCCAACGGTATCGCCGATGCCGTTCACCAGGGTGAACTCGCCGCTCGGCGTGCCGAGCGCATCGGCGAAGTGGACGGTGGTGCCCGCATTCGCGTACTCGAGCGTGAAGCTCTCCGGAGCCTGGTTGCGCTGGACATCCACGAGCTCCCCGCGGGCCGTCGGGAAGCCCGACGAGACACGACGGAAGGTGCTGGGCCCGCTGTGACAGATCGAGGGCCCGGGTCGGTAAACCCTCGATCTGCCGGGGTGGTGTTGGCTAGTGGCGGACCCGCCTCGCTGCGATCGCCGTCGCGCCCGCGATCCCCGCGATGGCGATCAGGACGAGTGCTGTGAGCACCGGCTGCGTGTTGGTTGGTGCCATGTCAGCCGCGGTGTTCGGCAGCGCGGACGCCGCCGGCGCGGCGGTAGGAGCCGCGCATGCCGGAGCCGGCTGGTCGATTCGAGGCGATACGCCGACCGGGATGTTGGTATACGTTGCGAACGCGAGGGTCGTCGTCGTCGACGACGCCTCGTGCGTGGTGCCCGAATCGAGCAGGGTGGTGCCCGCGGGATATGCAGTGGTGGTGCAGTCCGAGTGCTGGAAATTCAGCGTCCCGCTCTCGATACCAACCGTGACCGGACCGTGATGGCTGTGCCATCCGGTTGTTGAGCCCGGCGCCCATGTGAGCTGCTGGATGAGGAGATCGGTGGTCGCCGCTCCCGAAATGTTCAGCGCCGACGCGAGGCGAGTTCTCGAATGCGTCACCGGCGTGATACCGGACGCCCCCACGTCCTGTGGGACCCCTGCGGTCGTCGTGCACTGCGCCGCGGACGCGATCGTCTGAGCCCCACCGACCGGCACGTTGTAGTAGGTGACGACGAGGACGAGCGGAACCGCTGCGTCGTTGCGCACGAGGTCGAACATTGTCTCGCCGGGGACGATGAGCGCCTGTCCGGCGGTGTACGTCTCCAGTGCGCAGTCCATGCTGTCCCAGAAGGACATCGTCCCGGAGCTCACGATTACGACGACCGGCCCGGGGTGTGTATGCCAGCCCGTCGTGGCACCAGGCACGAACGTCAGCGTCTGAGTCATGATGTCGCGGTTTGCGGTGTGGGTGATCGTGTACGCGGCCGCGGAGGTCCCTCGCGCAAGGTCGACTGGCGCAACGCCTGAGCTCGGTGTGGCAAGCACCGCAGTAGCCGTGAGCAGCAACGCCACAATGGCACCAAGAACCGAGATCCGCTTCATCCGTGAGCCTCCCGCTGCCGCGCCCGCATGGTCCCCCCGGCCAATAGTGCACCCCCTGCGCAAGTGGCGACCACGTTCACTTGATCAGGTTGATCAAACGCCGGGCCCCGAGCGGCCGAGGCCTCAGGAGAGTGACGAGGCGAGGTCGGCGAACGCGTCGAGCGATGTCGGATCGGCGAGCGAGCCTCGGGCGGCCGCGACGTCCGGCGGCGTGCCGGTGAGGATGCGCTTCACCGGCACCTCCAGCTTCTTGCCCGAGAGGGTGCGTGGAATCGACGGTACGGCCAGCACCTCGTCCGGCACGTGCCTCGGCGATAGGGTCCGCCGCAGCTCGGAGACGAGCCGCTCGCGGAGCGCATCGGTCAATCGCTCGCCGTCGCGCAGAGCGACGAACAACAGCAGCCGGTCGTCATCGGCATCGAGGTGCACCACCAGCGAGTCGGCGATCTCGGGTAGCGACTCGACCACGGCGTAGAACTCCGCGGTGCCGATGCGGACGCCGCCGCGATTCAGCGTTGCGTCCGAGCGGCCGCTGATGACGCACGAGCCGCGCTCCGTGAACGTGACCCAATCCCCGTGGCGCCAGACGCCGGGGAACTCATCGAAGTAGGCCGCGCGATAGCGCTCACCGTCCGGGTCGTCCCAGAACGAGACGGGCATGGAGGGCATCGGCGCGGTGATCACGAGCTCACCCACTTCGCCGACGAGGGGCTCGCCGGATGGCGACCAGGCCTCGACCGCGCAGCCCAGGTGCCGGCAGCTGATCTCGCCCTCCCACACGGGTACGAGCGGCGAGGCACCGACGAACGCGGTGCACACGTCGGTGCCGCCGGAAACCGATTGAAGGTGGGCGGTGGGGGAGATGGCGTCGTACACGTAGCGGAAGCCCTCGGCGGGGAGGGGTGCCCCGGTCGACCCGATCCCACGGATGGCCGAGAGGTCGGCGACGTCCGCCGGGCGCAGGTCCCCCTTGCGGCAGGCCATCAGGTACGGCGCGCTCGTGCCGAAGTAGGTCGCCCCTTCCTCGGAAGCGAGGCGCCACAGGGCGCCCAGGTCGGGATGTGCGGGCGATCCGTCGTACAGCAGGATCGTCGAGTCGACCGCGAGGCCCGAGACCAGGTAGTTCCACATCATCCAGCCGGTCGTGCTGAACCAGAAGAAGGTGTCCTGCGGGCCGAGGTCGTGGTGCAGCGCGTGGATCTTCAGATGCTCGAGCAGGATGCCGCCATGCCCGTGGACGATCGGCTTCGGGAGCCCCGTGGTGCCCGAGCTGTAGAGGACGAACAGCGGGTGGTCGAACGGGACCTGCTCGAACGTGAGCTCGTCGGCCTCGGCGGTGAGCTCGGCCCAGGTGACGGCATCGGGCGCGCGCATGCCTGACGGATCCAGGTACGGCAGGATCACCGTCGCGGTGAGGCTCGGCAGCGCGGACCGAATAGCCGCGATCTCGTCCGTCCGGTCGACCTCGCGGTCGCCGTACCGGTAGCCGTCGATCGTGAGGAGCACCTTCGGCTCGATCTGCCGGAGCCGATCGACCACGCTCCGGGTCCCGAACTCGGGGGCGCAGCTCGACCAGATGGCACCGAGGGACGCGGTCGCCAGCAGGCCGATGACCGCCTCGGGCGCGTTCGGCAGGTACGCCGCAACGCGATCGCCGCGCCTGACGCCCATCCGGCGCAGGCCCGCGGTGGCGCGCGCCACGGCGTCGCGCAGCTCAGCGGCGGTGAGCGCCACGCGGCCGCGCGTCTGCGACCGGGCGACGAGAACCACGTCGTCATCGGTCCTGCCAGCCAGCCGGAGGCAGTGCTCGGCCCAGTTCAGGCGTGCGTTCGGGAACCAGCGCGCACCGGGCATCTGCCGATCGACGAGGGCGGGTCCCGGGTCGGTGGAGGGCGTGACCTCGAAGTGGTCCCAGATCGAGCGCCAGAAGGCGTCGAGGTCGGAGGTGGACCAGTGGTGGAGCGCCGCGTAGTCGTCGAACCTCAGCCCTCGCTCGCGCTCGAGCCAGTCCAGGTACGCCCCGACGCGGGTCCGGTCGCGGACGTCCGGGGGCGGGGTCCACAGGACGGCCGGCTGAGCCATCGGCCGATGATGCCAGAACGCCGCGCTATGCTGGCCGACCCATGCTCCTGCGTGCCGTGCTCCTGGGGCTGGCGATCGGCCTCTCGCCGATGTCGGCGCGCCCATCCAATGCGACCGGGGCCATCGCCGACGAGCCCGGGGCCATCGTCCTGCCCGACGCTCCGCTGCTCCAGGCCGTGGCGGCCGACATGGACGGGGACGGCTCGCGCGAGCTCGTCCGGCTCGTCCGCGGACCGGATGACGCGGCGTTCGTCGAGGCCTTCGCGCTCGGCACCGGGGGCTGGGGATCGGTCGGGGAGCCGGTCGAGGTGCTGCCGGCCAGCCGCTCGGGGCCGAGGATCAATCCGGTGTACGCGGGTGTCCCGCTGCGGCTGCTCGTGCACCGCGTCGCGGGGGCGGAGCGGGTGCTGGTGGCCAGTCAGCCTCGGTTCAACGAGATCGATTCCGGTCCACCCTGCTGCCTCGTCCTTGACCAGGTCCTGATCGAGGACGGCGAGCTCCGGCGCGTCTCGGTCTCCCAGCCGACCGACCCGGTGGACGGCATCCTCGCGATCGACCTGGACGGCGACGGGACCGATGAGCTCCTGACCTCGCGCTCACTGCCACCGCTCGGCGGCATCAGCTTCCCGACGGAGGCACGCGTCTATCGCTGGGCCGATGGCGCCTTCGGCGCACCGACGCAGACCGAGCTTCCAATCGGCTCCGGAGACTCGCCATTCATCCTCGGCGACAGTGACGGCCGGCCCGGGGACGAGGCGGCGATCATCAGCATCCTGGGGGCGCCGGGCCTCCATCGCATCATCCTTGGTCCGGGCGACTCGCTCAGCGTCGACGACTTCGGCTCGCACGCGAGCGGCGCCCGCGGCGTGCCGATGGCGGAGGGACGGGGAATCGTCGTGATCGTCAACGACGACGTCCGCATCCACCAATGGCATGCGTCATCGCCGCCCGGGCCGGCGACCGCGACGGTGACGGTGCCGGACGTTGTTCTCCTGGGCGTCGTCGAGATCACCGGCCGGGCGCGCGTCCTCGTGCACCAACGCGCCTCCTCGGCGCTCCACGTGCTCCGGCTGCCCGACCTCACGGGGCTTCCCGGGAGGACGGTGGCGTACAGCCCGGCTGCCGCCGCCCTGACCGGTCTTCCCGTTTCCCCGTACATCGGGCCCCTGCCGGGCGGCGGCCCCAATGGTGCTGCGGCTGTCCTGTTCGGCGGCCGCTTCCTGCCCGCTCCGGGGCTCGACCCCCCGCTCCCCTTCATGGGTGCGGCCACCTCCGCCACCCTCGCGGGCGCCGAGCCCGTGGGGCTCGTCGCTGACCGCGATTGGCTGGCGATCCTGCATTCGCCGCACGGGGTCTCACGGATCTCGCCAACCGGCGGCCGGTTGGACCCGCCGCTCGCCCACGCCGACGCGTGGCTGAGCATCGCGCCAATGGACGCGGTGATGATGCCCGAGGGCGATGACGGGCTGCTCGAGCCGGAGCTCAGCGGCGCGATCACGACCGGCCCGCGGGGGACGCTCGCCACCGGACCCCTCGGGTTCTCTGCGGAGGTCATCGCCCCGACCGGGTCACGCGTCCTCGCCACCGACCTCGATCCCTCCGTGGTGGGCACGCCGCGCGAAGTCTCGCCGGCAGGTCGCCTGCAGGTGCCGGTGGTCCCGCCCGCCGTGAGACGCTGCGAACCCGACGTATCGGACGGCGCTCATCGTCGTGACGCCGGCAGGCCACGCCTACGTCGCGGCCTGGGGGGTCCAGGTGCTCACCGAGCCACCGCCCCTCGACGCGAGCGTCGCCACGCAGCTCGGATCGTCCGAGGTGATCGTGCGCGGCGAGACGGCCTCGTATGCCTCAGTGCAGGTGGACGGGGGAGCGGTCGCGCTCTCCGAGGGGGGCGAGTTCGTCGTGCGCGTGTCACTGCCGCCGTGGCCGACCGATGTCGAGATCGTCGCGACCGATTTCGTCGGCAATACGGCCCGGACGGTCGTCAGTGGCGTCGGGATCTTCGACTACCGCGACCTGCCCTGGATCCCGATCGTCGCGCTGCTCCTCGCCGTCGCCGGGGTGCTGCTCTACCTGCGCCAGCCACGTCCGGTCGCCGATCCCCGGCCGCGTGACGGCGACGCGGTCCTGGAGGAGATGGAGCCCGACTGAGCGGCGTCAGCCCCCGCGGCGCCGCCGTGCGAGCCGCTCGGCGAGCGTTTCGCCCGCCGGCTCGTCCGCGGAGGGTGGCTCCGGGGGCGCCTCGGGCCCCGCGGGTCGCGGAGCGGCCTCCGGTCGCCGCGCGGCCGGCACCGGCGGCGGCGGTGCGCTCGCCGCTGTTCCTGCGCTCGGCTCGACGGGCTCGGCGGGTCGTGAAGCCGGCGCGGCGCGGCCCGTGCGCCGATCGCCGCGCTCGCGTGCGGCGCGGAGCTCGGCGAGCCCGGGTACCGCCTCCGGGGCGGCACGCGCCAGGCCGACACGGCGAGCCACCCATGCCCGCGCTCGTCGGAAGTCGCCCCCGGTGAGGGCGACGCGGCGCACGCCGACGTCCAGCGGGACGAGCAGGATGGCGAGCAGCAGGAGCCACGGCCAGATGGGCGTCGGGAAGGCGCTGGCCTCGATGTCATGGCGCCAGACCTCCTGCACGGCCTCCTTGTCCTCGAGGGGCAGGACCCGCCCGAGGCCCGTATCGGCGAAGCCCGCGAGGGCCTCGGCGTCGACGCCAAGGCGCCGGTACTCGGCCGCGGCCGGCGACACGATGCCGAGCGTCCGGCTCGCCGCATCGGTCCCGTCCGCGTCCTCGAACGTCTGAGCGACCCGAACGAGGTAGGCGCCGGGCTCCTCGGCCCGAACGGTCCCGGCATAGCGGCCCGGTCCGACCTGCTCGAGCACCGTCTGGGTCGGGTCGAGGTCGGGGGAGACCAGCCGCAGCACAGTGCGGTAGAAGTTGCGCGGGCCGCCCTCGTCGTCGAACGAGGTGACCTCCACGTTGAGCGCGCCGGCCTCGCCCGGGCTGAACTGGACGTCGATCCCCTCGGAATCCTGCGGCGGCAGCGTCCACGCCACGAGCTGTGCGGTCATCGTCCCGAACTCCGGCGTGCCGATCCAGGGCGTGGCCCACGTCTGCCGCGTGTCCGAGGTCCACGCCACGGCCCGCCCGAGCCCGTACTGCCACTGCGCGAGGAGCGGGTCGTCACGGGCGGTGAGCAGCGCCACGGTGGCCGTGCCCTTCGCCGTCGTGGCGTTGTACCCGAACAGCTGCGGGAGCCGCCCCGCGTCGAGCCCATCGAGGATCTCGGACGTGGCCGATGGCACGGGCTGGAAGGTCTCCTCGACGATCTGCTCGCCGGCGGTGCGGATCGTCTCGCGCAGGAAGATGTCCGGGATGAGCGTGGCGTCGGCGGCGTCGTAGTAGCGGCCGCCGGTCTCCTCCGCCATGTCCTCGAGCATCCGGGCCGATCCGCCGCCGGTGCCGATGGTCGAGAGCGTGATGCCCGCGGCGCGCATGTCCTCGAGCAGCTCGTCGTACGCGCCCGACTGCGACCAGCCGTCGGTGATGAGGATGATGTGGCGCAGGGTCGCGGGGTTGTCCACGAGGTCGTCGTACGCGGCCTGGAGCCCGGCGAAGATGTTCGTGTTGCCGTCGGCGGCGAAGCCCATCCCCGCCTCGAGCGCCCCGAAATCGATCGGCGCGGTGCGGACGGCCCAGTGCGCGTTCTGGTCGAAGGTGACCACGCCGAGCATGTCGGTCGGCGCGAGCGCCTCGGCGGCCCGCAGGATGGCCTCCTTGGCGATGTCGACCTTCTCGAACCCGCGCTGCCCGGACGGGTTCGCCTGGTCCCGCGCGTCGCCCGTGCAGTGGCAGTCGGCCATGCTGCCCGACTTGTCGACCACCGCGACCATCGCCACGTCCGGCGACCGCTCCCGGTCGCGCACCGTCATGTACACGGGGAGCGTCTCCTCGATCGGCGTGTCGATGTAGCCGCCCGCGCCGTAGCTCTCGCGCCCGCCGATCATCACCAGCCCGCGGCCGAGGTCGCGCACGTACACCTGGAGCGAGGCCATTGCGGTGTCGCCGAGGTCGTCGGCCGAGACGTTGTCGAGCACCACCGAGTCGTAGCCCGCGAGCGTGGTGAGCGAGGACGGAACGCCGTCCGCCGGCACCACGGTCACCTCCAGGCTGCCCTCGCCCAGCGACGCGACGAGGTCGGCCGCGCGCTCGGCGTCATCGGTGGCGACCAGCACCTGCGGCTCGCCGGTGACGAGCACGTACGCATCGGCCGCGTTGTTCTGCGCGAAGCGGTCGTCGTCCGGCTCGATCACCGCCCTGAAGACGTGGAATCCGGGCTCCTCCGCGGTGACGGCGAACGGGATGGTGGTCACGCCCGGCTCCAGCTCGAGCTCGCGCGTCGCGATCGTGGCCCCGTCCGCGAGCAGGCGCAGGGTCGCGGAGGTCGTGATGGTGGACCGCAGGCGCACGACGAGGTCGACCGTCTCTCCCACCCGCGCCCCGGGCGGTGCGTCGATGGCGTCGACCAGCACCTCCGCCGCGCTCTCGTCGGCCGGAGTCACCACGTCGAGCCTGATCCCCCGAGCCGATGCGGCCGCGATGGCCTCCTCGGCCTCGCCCGCGGTGTCATTTCCGTCGGACAGGAGCACGATGCGCTGCTGCGCGCCGGCCGGGAAGATGGCGGCCGCCAGGCGCACCGCCGCGCCCACGTCTGTCGCGCCGACCACGGGCTCCGACGCGGGGTCGGCGAGCTCGTCGAGCTCCGATGGCAGGCGGTCGACCAGCGCGTTGCCGCCGAAGACGACCACTCCGGCGGTGTCACCCTCCGGCATCTCGCGCACCGCGTCGCGGGCCCAGGCGACGAGCTCTTCGCGGGTGGCGTCGAGCATCGAGGCCGATGCGTCGAGCAGGAACACCACGCTCAGCCGGTCCGCGGGGAGCGCGAGCCGGACGCCGGCCAGCGCCAGGACCAGGCAGGCGACCAGCGCGAGCCGGATGACGAGCGACGCGATGCGGCGCGCGGCTGGGAGCGTGCGTGAGGCGGCGAACCAGCCGATGACGACGATCGCCACGGCCGGGATCGCCAGCCACAGCCAGGTCGGATCGGAGAACGCGACGGGGGAGCTCACCGAGCGCCTCCGAGCGGCTGCGGCTTCGCGCGGAACGCCCGCGCGATCGTCCGGCGCGTCGGACGGTGGAAGAGGATCCACTCGAGCGCGAGCAGGGCGAGCGCGGCCACCGCGAGCGGCCACCACCATTCGGCACGCGTCGGCTGCTCGGCGCCGCCAGCGGTCGAGCCGACCCTGCCCATCTCGGTGATGCGCCGCGGGTCGCCCGGAGCGACGTCCGACTCGTCGCTGCTGAACAGGTTCACCGCCGTCTCGCCCAGCAGCACTCCGTCCAGCTCGGGCACCTCGCTGATGGCGCGCACCTCACGCAGCCCGACGCTCTCGGCGCCGGGGATCGTCAGCTGGCCACCGGCGACGCTCACCTCCACCTCGCCGCTGCCATCGCTCGGCAGGCCGGCTGAGGCGCTGGTGACGATGACCGCCCGCTCGATTCGCGAGTCCACGCTCACGCTCAGGGACTCGCCGAGGCGCATGGACGAGGGAAGGATGCCCTCGACCGGCGGCAGCAGGAACTCGGTGAGGTTGCTCATGAGCAGCGGGAAGGCGATCTGGAGCGGCAGGTCGGATTCCTCGAGCGCGAAGCCGATGACGGACAACCGTCGACCACCGACGTCGCCGGCCGCGACGAGCGGGGTGCCGGCCGGCGTCGACACCACCGCGCGCATGCCGTCCGCGAGCTCGATCTGCCGCGCGCGGCCCACGTGGACGCTCGAGAGGTCCACGAAGCGGAGCAGCGGTTCCCCGGGATCCGCGCGATCGATGACTGGGTTCTCCACGCGCCCCGCGATCGTTCCGAATGTCCCGTCCTGGGGCGGATCGACGTACAGGGTCGGGAGCCCGGGAGGCTCGGCCGGGACGAAGCCGTCGAGGATGAGCAGCCCGTAGGGCGTGCCCGCCTCTTCGGCGTCCGCGACCGCATCGGCAAAGCCGTCCTCACCGACCGCGTAGAGCTCGAGCCTGGGGAGCAGCGCGAGCGCGTTCTCGAGGTAGGCGTTCCCGTCGCTCACCAGGAGCGCGCGGGTCGCTCCCTCGGCAGGGGCGACGGCAAACGCGCGGTCGTCGGTCGCGAGGGCATCGTCGCCCGCCAGGCGCGCCTCGATGGTGCGGGCGGCCGCCGGGACCGTGGTGACCAGCGCCTCCGACCGCTGTCCGGCCGGGATGGTCAGGTCGCGCGCGTCGACCAGCGCGTCGTCGGCGTAGATCTCCAGGCGTCTCGTCGCCGCCTCGGTCGATGGGTTGGAGACGGCCACGAACAGGTCAAGCTGCGCGCCGCCCGAGCGCCGCAGCGCGGACAGTGCCGCGATCGCCTGGTTGCCATCGGTGGAGCCGATGAGCTCGACCTGCACCGGCGCGCCGACGCCGACGTCCGGAAGCCGATCGCCCGCGGCATCGGTCACCACGACGATGGTTGAGTCCTCGTCGCGGGCCGCCAGGGCCGATGAGAGGGCGAACGCATCGGTCAGGTCGCCCGGGAGCTGCGTGGCCTGGATGCCGTCGACCGCCTCGAGGGCCGCGTCGCGGTCATCTGTCTCGCTCACGAGCACGTTCGCCGTGTCCGACGCCGCTACCACCGTGATTCGCCCGCCCACCGGCAGCCTGCCGATGACGTCGCGCGCCCGCTCGCGCGCGAGCGCCATGCGATCCTCCTCCGCCGTTCGCGTCGCCATCGAGGCGCTCGTATCGACGATGAGCACGACGTTGGCCGCGAGGTCCGACTCCACCGCGACGAACGGCCGCGCCGCTGCCAGCACCACGATCGCCGCGATGAGCAACTGCACGAGCAGCAGCCAGCTGAACCGCAGCCGCTGCCACGGCGCGTTTGCCTCCACGTCGCGGATGAGCTGCTGCCACAGGAACGTCGAGCCGACCGGCATGTCGCGCCGTCGCAGCCGGAGCATGTAGAAGGCAACGATGATCGGCAGGCCGATCAGGCCGATGAGGGCGAGCGGCGCAATCACTCGACGACTCGACGACGGCGGAGGACGTCGAACAGCAGGTCCGCGAGGTCGAGGTCGGAGGGCACGACGACGTACGCGCCCCCACGACGGCTCACGAAGGCGGCGATCTCGGCCTGCCACTCGGCGAGGCGGGTCCGGTAGCGCTCGACGAGGTCGTCGTCCCCCGAGACGTCGATGCCCTGGCCGGTCTCATTGTCGACCAGCCTCGCGTCCCCGGGCACGTCGGGCTCCAGCTCGTCCGGGGCGAGGAGGTGCAGCACGGACAGCTGGCAGCGCGTGCCGGCGAGGTCGCGCAGCGCGTCGAGGTAGCCGGGGTCCATGAGGTCGCTGATGAGGAGCAGCGGCCCGGTGCCGCGCATGCGCGACGCATACGAGCGCGCGGCGGCGGCGAGGCCGGTCATCCGCTCCGACCGTGGCTGGGACAGGAAGCTGAAGAGCTCCATCGCGCGCCGCTTGCCGCGCATGGGGCGCATCGGGCTTGACGTTCCGTCGCCCAGGAACGCGACGCTCACGCGGTCCATGCTCGCGAGGCCGAGATAGCCGAGCGCCGCCGCCGCCCGCCGCGCCGCGTCGAGCTTGTTCGGGACGCCGTAGTCCATGCTGCGCGACGCGTCCACGAGGACGTGCACAGTGACGTCCTCCTCTTCGACGAAGAGCTTGACGAAGAGCTTCTCGAGCCGCGCATAGGCGTTCCAGTCGAGCTGGCGAAGGTCGTCGCCGGCGGCGTAGTTGCGGTAGTCGGCAAACTCGACGCTCTGACCGCGCCGTACGCTGCGCCGCTCGCCCTTCATCCGTCCCGCGGTGAGCCTGCGCGAGGCGAGCTCGAGCTGCTCCAGGCGGCGGAGGAACTTCTCGTCGAAGAACGGAGCGCGCTCGGTCGTCATCGGCTCGCCGGGCGCCCGGTGACCGAGCTCGCGTCGCTGTCAGGGTTTGGGTGTGCAGTCGTGCGGTCGTGCCGCACAGGTGCACACCGGAGGGCTGACGGACAAAGCCACACGGCCACACCCGCTCGAGAGACGCCTGGGCCGCTCATGGCCCCTACTCGGGCGGCTCGGCGGGCGTCTCGGCGAGGATGGCGCGCACGATCGAATCGGTGGTGATGCCCTCCGCCTCACCCTCGAAGTTGAGGATCACGCGGTGACGGAGCGCGGGCGAGGCCACCGCCTGGACGTCGGCGTAGGCGACGTTGAACCGTCCGTCGAGCAGGGCGTTGATCTTCGCGCCGAGCACCATGGCCTGCGCCCCGCGCGGGGAGGCGCCGTATCGAACGTACGAGCGCACGATCTCCGGCACCTTCTCGGTGTCGGGGTGGGTCGCGCGGAGGATGCGGATCGCGTACGCCATCACGTGCGAGGCGATCGGGACGTCGCGCGCCAGCCGCTGCATGGCGAGCACCTCGGCACCTGTGGCGGTCTTCTGCACCGCCGGCTGCTCGGCTCCCGTCGTGCGCTCCATGATGGCGACGAGGTCCTCCTCCGTCGGGAAGGGCACGTCGACCTTGAAGAAGAACCGATCGAGCTGCGCCTCGGGCAGCGGATAGGTCCCCTCCATCTCGAGCGGGTTCTGCGTGGCGAGCACGAAGAAGGGCTCCGAGAGGGTGTACTGCTGCTTCGCGACCGTGACGCGGTGCTCCTGCATCGCCTCGAGCAGGGCCGATTGGGTCTTGGGCGTGGCGCGGTTGATCTCGTCGGCGAGGACGAGGTTCGAGAAGATCGGCCCCTGCTGGAAGCGGAAGCGGCGTTCGCCGCCCTCCTCCACGATGATGTTCGTTCCGACGATATCCGCCGGCATCAGGTCGGGCGTGAACTGGATACGACTGAAACCCAGATCCAGAGCCTCGGCCATGGTGCGGACGAGCATCGTCTTGCCGAGTCCCGGCACGCCCTCCAGGAGCGCGTGGGAGCCGGCGAGCAGGCTGATGAGTGTCTGCCGCACGAGCTGGTGCTGGCCGACGATGAAGCCGCCGACTCCGGTCTCGATGCGCGTGGCGAGCTCGGCGAATCGCTCGGGGGTGAGCCCCTCGACGGGCTCAGTGTTGGCGGTGGTCGTCGTGGTGGTCTCGGTCCGCTTGGCCATCGGTCTTCCTTACTCCGTCGGTTCGAGGCGTGAGAAGTAGTCGCGCACGAAGTCCTTGAGCGTGATCGGCACCTGCTGGCGGTCGAGCGCGCTCTGCGCGTAGTCGTTGAAGAGGTCGTAGACCGATTCGTACGGCACGACGCTGTCGTTGTCGAAGCCGATGCCCGAGCCGCTGCCGGTCTGGTCGGTCCCACCGTTGCCGCCGCTGCCGGCGACGAAATCAGGGTCGCCGGGGCGGCCCAGGCGGTCGAAGTCGGTGAGCACGCCCTGCTCGCCGTCCACCTCGAAGCCCTCGTTGCCCTGGCTCGGACCGTCGAAGCCTCCGGTTCGAAGCCCGCCACCCGGGATGCGGCGCACGTTCGTCCCGCCACCGCTGCCCGGCTGGTTGCCGCTGCCCGGCTGGTTCCCGGGCCGCTGCCCGGCTGGGTGCCGGGGCCGCTGCCGGGCTGATTGCCGGGCTGGTTGCCCGGTTGGTTCCCGGGCTGATTCCCCGGCTGGTTTCCGGGCTGATTCCCCGGCTGACCCGACGCGCCCGGCTGCCCGGAGGAGCCGGGTTGGCCCGGCTGACCCGGCTGACCCGACGCGCCCGGCTGCCCGGCTGCCCGGTTCACCCTGCTGGCCCGGTGCGCCGGACGATCCGGGCTGGCCCGGGTTCGCGCCGGTGGGCTGCCCCGCGCGGGCGACCTGGCGTGCGCCCTCCTGCAGCGCGGACTGGGCCTCGGAGATGTCGCGCTGGAGCTGCCGATCGCGCTCCGACTGGCGGAACGCCTCCGCCGCTCGCTCGAGTGCCTCGGCCGCCGCGGCCTGGTCCTCTTCGGTTCCGGAGCGAGCCGCCGTGTCGAGCGCGTCCGCCGCCTGCGCGAGTGCCTGCGCCACCTGGGGCTGCGATGCCGCACCCGCCTGGGCTGCCTGCCGCATCTCGGCGGCGCGGGCCGCGGCCTCCTCGGGAGACAGCGACGCCACCTGGTCCGCGAGCTCCTCGAGGTCTCTCGCCGCCTGCTCCGGCTCTCCCTGCGGATTCGCCTGCTCGTCGCCGGTCGCGGCCCTGGATGCCGCGCGTGCGAGCTGCGTCAGCCCGGCGTCACGCTCCGCCGCCTGCGGGTCTGTCTGGCGTGAGAGCTGCTCCTGCACGGAGCCGATGCGCGCCAGCGTCGCCTCGCGGTCGTCGCCCTGCTCGCGCAGCTGCTCCGCAAGCTCGCGCAGCTGCCGCTCGAGCTCCTCGCGACGCGGGTCGGGGTTCTCGACGTTCTCCTCACCGACCTCCTCGGCCACCTCGTCCACGCGCTCCGCCACACGCTCGGCGGCCTCTCGCGCGGCGCGCCGCTGCGCGATCACGTCGTCCTGGGGGTTCGGCCACGCGACGAGGAGGAGGGTCATGGCGAGGCCGACGCCGGCAACGGCGAGCGGGCGTCCCGCGAGCCGCGGGCGGAAGGCGCGCCGGATGTCCGTCTCGTTGAGGCGGGCGCGCGCGTCGGCGAGCTGGCGCGCCTCGAGCTCATCGGCGGCGTCGTGTCGCGCGAGCTCGAGCGCCGTGCCGAGTCGCTGGCGCAGGCCGAGCTCCTCGTCCGCGCGTCGAGCCGTCTCGACCAGGGAGGGCCGCCGGGTGGCGCTGATCGCGAGCCAGGCCACCACCCCGACGCCGATCGCCGTCGCGTGCACCCAGGGCAGCGCCTCGATCGGGAAGGCGCGACCGATCAGCTGGACGAAGGCGAGCAGCAGCGCGGTCGCGGCGAGCACGATCAGTCCGGCGCGCGCGGCACGCCGCCACCACAGCCGGCGGCGAAGCTGCCGGAGCCGGTTCAGCGTGTCGCGGCCGAGCCGCTCGACCACTGCGTCCGCGACGAGGCGATCGCTCATCGGTCAGGCTCTTCGGACGCGGGTGGAGGGGGCTCGGCGCGCACCTCCTCGATCGTCGGAGTGCCCTCGGCGGCGGTGTCGACGGTCACGCCGGGGGCGGGGGTCACGAGCCCTCGGCGCGGACGACGGAATGCCCAGCGCATGCCGGCCGGGACGACGAGGCGCATCGAGACGAGGGTGAGAACCACGGCGAGGCCCACGAAGGTGAGGGAGATCCGCGGCCACCAGTAGCCGGATCCCGCCGCGCCGGCATCCACCACGTTGCCGAACTGGTCGACCGGGACGCAGACGTTGCCGTTGCACTGCATCCCGCCGCCGAAGTTGAACTCCTCGCCGCGCAGCTGGGCGAGCACGCTGCTGATGGCGCCGAAGCCGCCGGGCTCGGTGTTCGCGACGACGTCGAGCATCGCCACCCCCGGGTTGAGGTACATGAGCTGCTCCGGCGCGCGGTCCTGCCGCCCGAAGCCGGGGTTCGCGTCGTTCTGGTTCATGACGACGCTCCAGAAGATGAAGATCATCGTCGTGCCCAGCGTGAGCGCGAGGAGGCTGATGTAGGTCAGCACCGTCGCGGTCTGCGTCCGCTTGAGCAGCGCGGAGAAGAAGAGCCCGAGGGCGCCCAGGGCGAGCGCCGTGGCGAGCAGGACGAGCTGCTGGCGCACGATGTCGTCCACCGAAGCCCCGCCGTACATGAGCACGATCGCGCTGATCGGGATCGCGGCGACGATCATGAGCACCACGAAGGCGAGTGCGGCCGCGAGCTTGCCGATCACGATGGCCCCCGGGCGCATCGGCGTGCTGATGAGCAGATCCAGCGTCTGCTTCTCACGCTCCATGCTGATCTGGCCGCTCGTGAAGGCGGGGGCGATGAAGCACACCAGGATCAGCTGGAAGATCGAGAGCGTCGTGAAGATCGACTGGCCGATGAGGGCCGATGCGTTCGCCTGGCCCGTGCCGATCCCGCCGCCGAACCCGCCACCGCGCGCCGCCGGCGCGATGATCGCGTACACGCCGTAGGTGATCAGCGCCAGGATCGCGAGATAGACGGTGAGGACGATGAACGCGCGCCGGCCGCGCATCCGCGACCGGAGCTCCTTCACCATGATCGTGACCACCGAGGAGCCGAACTCGCGCAGCGGAGATCGGCGTACGCCGCCGTAGGTCGCGGCCGTCGCGGTCATGCCGCCGCCTCCTCGTCATCGGTCTGTCCGGTCACCTTCAGGAAGATCTCCTCGAGGTCGCTGGTCGCCTGGCTGAAGCCGACCACCCGGTGCCCGGCCTCGATCATCGTTCGCAGCACGTCCGCCTGCGCGTCCGTGTCCCCGTCGAAGGCCACCTCCAGTCGGATGATCCCGCCCGCGTCGGCTGCAGCCTCCAAGACGTCGCCGACCCGCGAATCGGTTCGAAGCCAGTCCGCCGCGGCGGTGCGGGCGGCCTCGTCGCCGAGGACCTCGATGCGCAGCAATGCGGTCGCGCGAAGCGACTGCTCGATCTCGTGGATGCTCCCCGAACGCAGGAGCCGGCCGCGGTCGATGATCGCCACGCCGGTGCACATCTCGGCGAGCTCGGGGAGGATGTGGCTGCTCACGAGAACGGTCTTGCCCATCCGGCGCAGCTCGCGCAGGATCTCGCGCATCTC
This sequence comes from uncultured Chloroflexia bacterium, assembly GCA_963840205.1. Classification (GTDB taxonomy): domain Bacteria; phylum Chloroflexota; class Limnocylindria; order QHBO01; family QHBO01; genus JACDBZ01. Next base: position 12,707 of record CAWIXZ010000004.1, on the reverse strand, counting down.
CACCCGGGCGCGCGGATCGAGCCCGGACGCAGGCTCATCCAGGATGAGCAGGGCCGGGTCGTGCACGAGCGTGTGCGCGAGGCACAGCCGCTGCCGCATGCCGCGACTCAGGGCCTCGACGTAGTCGTTGCGCTTGTCCTCGAGGCCGACGATCGAGAGGAGCTCGCCGATCATCGTGACTCGGCGATTGGCCGGGACCGCGTAGCAGCGCGCGAAGAAGTCCAGGTACTCCCAGACCTTCAGGTCGTCGTAGACGCCGTAGAAGTCGGGCATGTAGCCGATACGGCGGCGAACCTCGATCGGGTCGGCGTCCACCGGGATGCCGGTGACGTACGCCTCGCCGGCCGTTGGAGCGAGCAGCGTGGCCAGGATCTTCATGGTCGTCGTCTTCCCGGCGCCGTTGGGGCCCACGAGGCCGTAGATCTCGCCGGGGCCGACGAGGAGGTCGATGCCGGCCACAGCGAGGTGATCGCCGTAGCGCTTGACGAGGCCCCTCGTCTCGACGACCGGTGCCGGACTCATCATTCGGGGATCACCCCGTCGACCTCGGCGCTCACGAAGACGCTGGCCTGGCCGAAGTTGGGATCCACCTGCTCCCCGGTGATGCGTACCTCGATCCGTCCGCCGGCGCTCATGGCGGTCGCGGGGTCGTCGATCTCGAACGTCGCCTGCTGGCCGATGTCGCCGAGCGGGACCCACTCGCCGGTCTGCGGGTTACGGACCTCCGCCGTGAAGCCGGCCGGCCAGAAGCCGCCGAAGCCACCCTGGTCCTGGAAGACCATCCCGGGATCGGGTCCCACGATGATCTTGAGCGCGCTCACCTCCATGTTCGAGGCCTCCAGCGGAAGCGTGACGCTGTACGTGACCGAGCCATCGCCCAGGAACATCATCCCGGGGCCGCCCGAGTTGGCGTCGCCCTCGGTGGCGATCACGGAGATGGACATCTGGGCGGGGCGGATCGTCACCTCGCCGGTGCCGATGGGCTTGCGCACGCTCACGACCTCGACCGTGTTGGCGTATCGCTGCGCGACGAGCTCGTCCACGAGCACCGGCAGCGGTCCCTCGTCCGCCCGCCAGGCGATGATGAACGGGCCGCGGCCCGCGCTCGGGGTGTCGATGCCGCCGGGGACGAAGGAGCCGTAGCCAACCAGGGCGTCGATGACCTGTCGCCGCATGATGAGGTCTCGCTGCCCTGGGTCGGCGGGGTCGAAGCCGCCGAACCCGTACACCTGGTCGGAGGCGGAGGAGCCGTTGAAGTTCGTCGCCGGGACCCGGAACTCGGCCTCCTGGCCGGGCGCGAGGTCGCCGATCCGCTCGCCGATCGTGCTGCTCACGTAGGCGACGTCGACGAGCGGCGTGTCGCTGTCGTTCGTCACCACGCCGACCAGATCGCCGTCCTCGTCGAGGCGCCACTCGAGGCTGAGGGACGGCTCGTAGTCGATGATCGCGTCCGCCCGCACGCCCTCGAACCCGAAGACGCCGATCGCGAGGTCCTGCAGCTGCGCCGGGTTGCCCTGCTCCACGGTCACGTCGGCGGTGTTCACGACAGGCCCACCGAAGTTCGGCGGGCGCAGCCGTGCCAGCAGGGCATCGGCCTCCACGCGCAGGTCGTACGTGGAGCGCTGTGGCGAGAAGATGCCCGCGTAGGTCTGGACCGTCGCGGCCCCGCCCGCCGTGCTCGTGCGGATGAGGGAGATCTGGTTGGTGATCACGTCGCTGCCCTTCAGCGAGTTGCCGATGCCGAACGAGCACGCCGTGAACAGCACGACCAGGACGGGGGCGGTCACCCACGCCAGCTCACGTCGGTCCATGCGGCGCAGGACGAGGTAGCTGATGGGGCCGATGAGGAGGATGTACGCGACGATCACGGCCAGCAGCAGCTCCGCCGGCGGCACCTCGAGCGACGGCAGGTTGCTGAGGGCCTGGGTCATGGAGTTGAGAGACTCCTCCGCGATCGGGAAGCCCCCGCCGAAGAACTGGTCGAAGCTGGCGGTCGTCGGGATGATCCGGTTCCAGATGCGCGGTGAGCCCTCCCACGCCTGATAGGGGGCGGTGGCGAGATCGGTGCCGACGAGGATGGTGCGCCCAGCGCCCACCGGGCGCATCGAGAGCAGCACAGTGCCGTCCGCGGCCGTGATGAGTGCGCTCGCGTCGTCGTGCAGGGGCCGCTCGAGACGGTGTCGGTCGCCGCGGCCGGCGTGGGCGTCCCGGACCACGCAGCCAGGGCGTCGTGCGCGATGCCGTCCAGCGCCGCGAGCGAGCTCGTCGGCAGCAGGTTCGTGAATGCCGCGGTGCGCGCCTGCCAATCCGCCCCGCCGACCACGATGAGCTCGCCGCCGCCGGCGACCCAGCGCTCGATGCTCCGTCGCTGCGACTCGGTGAGGCCGGAGCTGTCGGCGGCCCAGACGAGCGCCGAGATGCCGTCCAGCGGCTCGGGGCGCTCGGGGATGTCGGCGGGGCCGATGACGATCGGCTCCGGGGCAGTCTCGTCGATCGCGCCTGCCACCTGCGGCCGCAGGGCGCCTGCTCCGTCACCGACGATGGCCACCTGCGAGCCCTGCTCCAGGACGCGGAGCTCGGCCTCTGCCTCCACGGTGCCGTTCGGCTCCTGGTACTGGACGGTGACGCGTCGCTGGAACGCCTCCGGCTGGACGTAGAGCATGACGACCTTGCGGGCCCCCGCCGGCATCTCCACGAAGCGCTGGACGGTGCCGCCATCGGTGGCCGCCGTGAGGTTGCCCTCGGTCGGCTCGCCGTCGTTCACCAGCGTCACCGCCACGGCCAGCCAGCCACCGACCTCGTAGCGCCCGCCCATGAGGGGCCGGAGCTGGATCTCCACGGAGCTCGCGGCGCGTGCCGGCATGGCCGCGAGCAGCGTCGCAAGCAACGCGACCACGAGCGCGGAGAGCATCACGGCGCGACTCGCGCGCGGCAGTACGGTCCGGTTCGTCATCGTTCCTCTTGCATCGGCTTCCCGGGCGGGGTGCACCGGTAGACGCTCCGGGCCGAGCGTGAGTTGCAGAGCTCGCTCGTTGCCGCGAGTGTACGGGAGCCAGTTCGGCCAGTGTTAGAGTGCAGCGCCCCGCATGCAAGCATCCTCAGCTGGAACGCCCGAGCTCGCGGGCCACCTCGACCTCCAGGTGCGCGCCCAGGAGCGGCAGCTCGTCGCGGTTCGCCTGGCCGTCGTGGCCCTGGGCCTCGGGTTCCTCGTTACCTTTGGCGAGCCGATCGACAATCGCCTCGCCCTGATGGGCGTGGTGGCGGGGATCGCGGCGTACAGCCTGCTGATCGGCCTTCTCCTCACTCGTTTCCCCGTCCGGCCCGTGGCGCTCCTTGGCGTCAGCCTGGACGCAATCGCGGTGACCGGCATTGCCTGGCTCGCCACGAACGTGCCCGACGCGTATCTCTTCTACGGCATCGTGATCCTCGGGGTGGCGATCAGGTTCGGGATGGTCGCGTCGATCGTTTCTGCCATCGCCATGGGCGCGGCGTACATGGTGGTGGTGTACGGCAGCCCGATATTGAACGGGAGCGTGGGCGAGCTCGTGCCCGTGCGAGTTCTCTTCCTCGTCATCTTCGGCGTCGTTTCCGGGCTCTTCAGCCAGATCATCACCGGCGGGGCGGCCGAGAACGCTCGCCTGCAGCAGCGGCTCGAGGCAGAGGAGCATGAGCGGGAGCGGGGCCAGGAGCGCGAGCTCCTCAGCCGACTGGGACGCGACTTCGGCGCATCGCTCGAGCGGCAGGCGACCCTGCGCGCCATCGCGGCCGGCGCGGCACCGCTGCTCGGCGACGCGACCATCCTTCTCACGCTGGACCCGGGCGAGCGGCAGCTCACGCCGGCGGCGGCCGAGGGCCGGGACCGCGCGCTCGCCGGTCGCTGGCTCGCGCTCGCCGAGACGCGGCGGCCGACCATGGGGGAGGGGATCATCGGCGTTGCGGCGGCGACGACCACTCCGAGGCTCGGGCGCCGGGCCAGCCTGAAGGTCGACCACGACGGCCTGGCCGAGCTCGGGCTCGACTGGATCCTGGCCGTTCCCGTCCAGGCCGGTGGCCGGCTGCTCGGCGTGCTTGCCACGGGCGGCGGAGCCAGACCCGCCGACGACGACCGCATGCGACGCATGGCGGAGGCGCTGGCCGACCGGGCCGGGCCGGCCCTCCAGAACGCGCAGCTGTGGTCGGACCTCCAGGAGCGTGTCGCCCGTGAGCAGCAGGCACAGCGCGTGAAGGACGACTTTCTGTCGGTCGTGAGCCACGAGCTGCGCACGCCGCTCACCAGCATCCAGGGGTACTCCCAGCTCCTCGAGGCGCGGCTTCGTCCGGACCGGGCATCCTCGAAGGAGATGGCCCACGTCGGCGTGATCCTGTCGCAGGTGATGCGCATGCGGCGGCTCGTCGACGACCTCCTGGACGTGAGCCGCATCGACCGCCGCTGGGGCGTGACCATCGAGCCGGCGGACTTCGATCTCGGGGACCTGCTGCGTGACGCGGTGAGCCGAATCACCCGGGCCGAGCCGGAGCGGCAGATCTCGCTCGCTGCGCCGGACAGCCTTCCTGTGCACCTCGACCGCGAGCGAATCGACCAGGTCCTCAGCAACCTCCTCGAGAACGCCGTGAAGTACTCGCCCGAGGGCGGACCGATCGGGATTGCCGTGGAAGTGGAAGAGGAGGCCTTCGAGCTGAGGGTCTCCGACACCGGCGTCGGCGTGCCGCCGGAGCAGAGAGACCAGGTCTTCGAGCGCTTTTACCAGGCCGATGACGGTGAGGGCCGGCGGCGATACGGCGGCCTCGGGCTGGGTCTCGCCATCAGTCGCGCGATCGTCGACGCGCATGGCGGGAAGATCTGGGTGGACCCGAACACGGCGGCCGGCCGCGGGTCCATCTTCGCGATGCGCCTCCCGCGAACCGCCGTACCGATCGAGGAGATGGGACCGGAGGACCACGAGAGGCCGCCACGCTTCATGCGCCGGAGCACAGACCGATGACCGCGTCGCTCTCCCGTGCCAGCCTCGCCGAGGCTGCCGCGCGACACGGCCTCGACGTCGTCGGCGTGACCGATGCCCGGCCGCTTCCCGAGGACCGGGAGCGGATGGCCTCGAGCGTGGCCGCCGGCCGAATGGGGCTGATGGGCTGGATGGGCGGCGACCGCCCGGTCACCGCCACAGAACCCGCCAGGCATCGCAGCGACCCGCGTTCCGTGGTGGTCGTCGCGGCGGCGTACGCGGGCGCGGACCGAGCGCGCTGGGACGCCCACCCCGGCGCGCTGCGCGAGGCGCTCGCGCCCGTGCTCGCGGGTGCGCCGGCGGAGCCCGCCGGGCGGATCGCGCGCTACGCCCTGGGGACCGACTACCACCCGGCGCTCCGGACCCGGCTTGAGTCGCTCGCCGCGGACCTCGCGGACCGATGGCGTCGCGTACGTCGACGACCGGCCGCTCGCCGAGCGCGCCCTCGCCGCACGCGCGGGGATCGGCTGGATCGGCAAGAACACGAACCTCCTCACGCACGCTCGTGCGGGGTCGTGGGTCTTCCTCGGCGCGCTGCTCACCTCGGCGGAGCTGGAGCCCGACGAGCCGATACGGACGACGTGCGGCTCCTGCACCCGATGCCTGTCCGGCTGCCCGACCGGCGCGCTGGTCGCGCCGCAGACCATCGACGCGCGGCGCTGCATCAGCTACCTCACGATCGAGCGGCCCGGGACGCTCGAGCCCTGGGAGGCGGAGGCGCTGGACGACTGGATCTTCGGCTGTGACGTCTGCCAGGAGGTCTGCCCGGTCAACGCCGACGCCGACGACACCGGACCGCTCCTGGTGCCGCTCCTCCCGCTGATCGAATGGCTGCTGCCGCTCGGCGGTCGCGCGTTCGACCGGGCGGTGGGGGAGTCCGCCCTGCGCCGCGCAGGGCGGCATCGGCTCCTCCGCAACGCGATCGCCGCCCTGGGAAATGCGGCTCGCGCGCGGGTTGCTGGCCGATTCCCACCTCGCGGAGGCGCGGGCGCTCGTCGAGCGCGCAGGCCGCGACGCGCGCCGGGAGGTCCGCGACCAGGCATCGTCCACGCTGGCGCTCCTCGCCTGATGCCGCGCGTCTCGCCGTTCCGCGGCCTGCACTACTCGATCGATCGCTTTGCCGTCACGGAGCTCCCGGCGCGGATCCGCACCCCGGACGATGAGGGCGCGCCGCCGGCGCGGGTCGCCGACGTCACCGACGTGGTGTGCCCGCCGTACGACGTCATCGACGAGGAGGGACGGCGCGCGCTCCTGGCGCGGCACGATCGGAACGCCGTGCGGCTGGAGTTCAGCCCCGAGCCTGGATCCGCACGCGTCGGCGGCGAAGGCGCTGAGCGAATGGATCGCGGACGGGACGCTTGAGCGGCGCTCGGAGCCGGTGGCGTACTACTACCGCCACGCGACCGCATCGGCTCCCGATGAGCTGACCGTCGAGGGTCTCGTGCTTCGGGTGCTGCTGGAGCCCTGGGGTGGCGGGATCCGGCCGCACGAGCACACGATGCCCGGGCCCGAAGGCCGATCGGCTGGCGCTCCTTCACGCCACGCGCACGCAGCTCAGCCCGATCCTGGCCGTCTACTTCGACCGATCGCAGCGCTACCACCACGTGATGGGCCGGGCCTGGAGCGACGAGTGGCGCGCGCGCGACGACGACGGGCTGCTCCACCAGCTCGCCGCGATCGAGGCCGACGACCGGCTGCTCGGCTACCTGGGACGCCAGACCCTCTTCGTCGCCGATGGCCACCATCGCTACGAGACCGCGCTGGCCCACCAGGCGGAGGTGCGGGCCGATCCGCGCTGGGGCTTCGGCCGCTCCCGGGGAGCTCGGCGCCGACTGGATCATGATGCAGATCGTGAACGCGGAGCTCACCGACCTCGAGATCCTGCCCACCCATCGGCTCATCCTCGACGCCGATGCCGCGGCGCTCGCCTCGAGCCCCGCATTCGCGGCTTCGCCGATGCCGGCCGGCCGCGCTGCCCAGGCGCTGGAGGAGCGGCGGCACGACGCCGAGCCGGTCTTCGGGCTGGTGCTGCCGGATGGCGTGGGGTACCTGCTGATCGGAGATCGGGCGGCGCTCGGCGAGCGGCTGCGCCGGGAGCCGATGAGCACGGCCGTGCAGCGGCTCGACCTCGCCGCGCTCCATGTGGCACTGCTGGGCGATGGCCTGGGGATCACTGACGCGGATGCGGCCGCGGGGAATCGCCTCGCCTACACTAGGGACGCGTCCGAGGCGATCGCCCGGGTCTCGCGTGGAGAGGCCGCCGCGGCCATCCTCGTCCGGCCCACCCACATCGATCAGCTCGCGGACGTCGCAAACGCCGGCGACGTGATGCCGCAGAAGTCGACCTACTTCTACCCGAAGCTCCTGACCGGCATGGTCTTCAACCCACTCGAGGACTAGGCGACACGATGGTCCAGGCGATCAAGCGCGACGAGTTTTTCATCGAGCCCGAGGGGATCCACGTCGAGACGCACCAGCCCGAGCGCCGCAGCCGCAAGCCGCCGCTGCTGCTCGTGCACGGCGCCCTCACCGGGTCCTGGCTATGGACCGATTTCGCCGCCTACCTCGCCGAGCGCGGCTGGGAGGCGCACGCCATGAACCTGCGCGGGCACTTCACCAGCGACGTGGCCGAGATGGACGAGACGCGCATGGCCGACTACGCCGATGACATCGGTGTCGGGATGCGGCATCTGGGCCGGCCCGCGGTCATCATCGGCTGGGGGATCGGGGCGCTGGCCGCTTTGATGTACGCACAGCGCCATCCGGTCCTCGGCCTGGTGCTCCTGGCGCCATCGCCGCCCGCCGCGGCGCTGCCGCGCCGCCCCAGCGACCACGAGCTGCGCGCGGTCCCGGCGACCTACGACGCGCAGTGGTGGGGCTGGACCGGCACCGTCGAGCAGCTTCGCGACCGGATGCCGGACATGGACGAGGCCGAGATCTCCAAGATGACCGAGCTGATGGACGGTGCCCGCGAGTCTGGCCTCGCTCGACGGGAGCGGATGCAGGGGATCGAGGTCGACGCGAGCCGGCTGGCGGAGGTGCCCAGCCTCGTCATCGGCGCCGGACTCGACGAGGTGATCCATCCCAACGAGACGCGGCGCACGGCGGATCTGATCGGCGCGAGCTACGAGTACATCCCGTCGGGTAGCCATTTCGGGCTCGTCATGGGGAGCCGCACCTGGCCGCAGGTCGCCCAGAGCGTGTTCGGCTGGCTGGAGGAGCGCCGTCATGCGATGGCCGCGGCCACCGCCGCGCTGGCGGGTGCCGGAGCGCGTCAGTAGGCCGGTCGCTTGGGCCATTTGTAACTTTGGTTGTGACGTCGGGGTTCGGGGAGGGCGTGTGCGTTTGCGTGGCTTCACGGGCCCTTGTTAGACTCGGCGAGCCTCCTCCGAGCGCGTGCCGCATTCGTCTAGAGGCCTAGGACACCGCCCTCTCAAGGCGGAGATCACCGGTTCGAATCCGGTATGCGGTACCACTTCACCACAACATCTAGGGCTTCCATCGAGCCAGACCTACGACATGTTGTGGTTTGGGCGCCTTTCGCATCACCAAATCGCACGATTGGTCCCTTATCCGGGCCCTTATGCGCAAGATGCGTATCCCAGCCGCACAACGGCGCCAGCGCTGGGATAGGCCCTGTAGCTAGCCGAGTTCTCTCTCGGTCGGCGTCTGGTGTGTCTGAGCGCCATCGACTCAGTGTCGGCGGCGGTCCTGATTCCACAGCCCCAATCCGACGAGTGCGGCCGTCGCGACTCCGGCGAGCGGGGCGACCCATCCCTCACACGGCACAGCGTATTGGAGGAACGAGTAGCACGTGGATGGCTGCGCATGGGTTCCGCCCGCGCGGACCAGCAGCAGGAGCACGACGAGTCCAGCGAGGAGGGCAACCACGCTCGTCCCCACACTCGCTCGGCCGGCGCGCCGTGTCCTCTGCTTCCTCGGAGACTGCCTCATTCGTCTGGCAACGATGGGGAGCACAGGTGCTCCCCATCGGTCAGTGCCCAACTCCTCCACCGCTTCAGCGGTGGGTCGTGGTGCACCGCCGGAGCAGGAGTGCACGCGCGCGAGGAGCGCGCCGACGGCCCTCAGGTGACCGGGCGTGAGGCGCTTGTCGACGAAGCGGCCCTGCTGCCAGCGCAGCAGAACGCACAGGCGCGGCACCGGCACGCCAAGGTCGGTCTCACTACCAACCGACAGGCCGAGTGTATTCTCCGGTCAAGTATTGCGAATCTGGAGATGACCTGGCGGGTGCCCGACATCTCGTAGGTAGGAGTGGGAGCTCACTGTCAATACGGTCCTCTCCTCGCCGCGTAACGACGTGCGAAGCTTCTCCCAGGCCGCGGCCAGCACCCCGACCGCGAACTGACTCGCGACCACGACCTCGCGGCAACGGTCGGCAGAACGCCGGACTCGTTTTCGCCCGAGGGAACGCGACCGCATGGATAGTGGATAACTCTGGAGTCGCGGCCACAAAATGGTGGATAAGACACTTGACGAGCGCGCGTCGCGCAAGCGCATTCTCCATCCACGAGATACCGCTAGGCCGGTATACGGGCAAACCGGAGAGGAGGCGCAATTGGTGGCTCGTCGGTGGATGCATATTTTGGTGGCAGCGCTTCTCGCGACGGCTGCGGTCTTCCCGGAGGCAGGCAGCGCAAGAGCGGCCGGCGATCCCGAGAGGCTCCGCGTAGAACTCCGCTTCCGCGCCGATTTCGGACTATCGACCGATGAGGCCTTCGTCACGCAACTGATGTCGAGGCCTGAAGCGTACTCACACTGGCCAGTCGCCCTTACTCCTCAGGAGAGGGCAGAGCTCGATCGCCGTTTTGCGATGGAGCAACAGATGAGCCCCATGGAGGAGTTTGCCGAACAGCTGACGAACTTTGCCGGCCATTGGATCGACCAACCGGCCGGGGGAATCATCACCCTGGCCTTCACAGCCGATCCTGAGTTGCATCGCGAAGCCCTTCAGGCGCTGGTTCCGCTGGGCGCGAGCCTGCAACTGGTTCGGGTCCAGTTTGCGCTCCAAGAACTCGAGGCCGTCTACGAGCAAATGACGCAGGAGCGGGACGCGCTCCGCGAAGACGGGCTCCAGCTCGGGCACTTGTTCGTTGACGTCATGGAGAACCGAGTCGTCGCGGGAGTCGTCGGACTGACGCCGGAGAATGCCGCCGCGCTTCACGCACGGTACGGCGACATCGTCGTCCCCGAACCATCCAATCCAGTCCCGACCTCGTGCAGCAGCAAGGAGAGTTGCATCGGGCCACCTCTGCGGGCCGGCATCTCCGGGGCACCGAACGGAACAAGCTACAGAAACCGGTGTTCCATCGCCTTCATGATTCATCGGTCTTCGGACGAAGAGTGGTTGACCGCCGGACACTGCGCGCAGGTCATCGGAGTGGTGTGGCATCACGCGGGCTACCAGATCGGCACGATCGAGGCGACATGTTGGCCGCAGTGCCTGGTATTCGGATGCCGCTCGGGCCGGTAATCTCCACAGCACCTACGCGAGCAACAAAGTCTGGCTAAACAACCTCGGACAGATGCGCGACGTCGGCGCGAGCCAAGGATTTGATGCCGACGATATCGGCGACATGACCTGCCTCAATGCTCGCCGCTCGGAGGCGTCGGCCCGCTGCGGTTACATCCAATCGATTGGCCGGATGTGGTACGGAAGCGTGTACTACGACGAGATGCGCTTCGCCTCCTACGCCTCGATGTATGGAGACAGCGGCGGCGCGGTACAGTCTCCGGTGAGATATCCCAATTACGACGTTGCCGCCATGGCGTGCACTCGGGATGCACGAACCTCGGGGCCGACGATGTCTGCTACGGATATGGCGTCTACTCGCACATCTACAGGGTCAGCCAGGAGCTAGGGATCAGCGTCTGCACGACATCGAATCCCTGCCCGTAACCGTGGCGCGGGGCATGGTGCCGTCCGATGGCGCTCGCGAGCCCGGGTGGGCGCCGCCGCGAGACCCCCACCCGAGTGAGTCGAAGGAATCCGGTCCAGTCCGAGTCCGAGCACGATCCCGGAACTCAGCGCACATAGGTCTTCCGAGCTTGGGTGGACCAGATGGGTATCGAGTCGCAGATCTACAGTGGAACTCAAACTCGAACACTGTCGATAGGGTCGCTCGACGGGACGCTGCTGGAGCCGATTGAGATCGCATCGTTCAGCGCTGCGGAGGGCGAGGACATACAGGACCTTTATGCTTGGATAGACCCGCAGGCCGCGGGAATCTTCGGACATAGCGTTGTTGTCTGGGGCCGAGAGCAGCAGAGCTTCAGCATCGAAGCGGTTAGGCTTTCGGACGCCGCGATAGTCCCTTTGGTCGACTTGGAGGCGCCCGTTCACGTCGCGACCGCAGACGCCGACTTACAACAACTGTTCTTCATCACGGTTGAGGAAGAATCCGGTACACCGATCGGTCTGGGGACCGACGATCTCGGCGACCGAGCGGGTCCCTCTGAGATCCCCTATCGCTTCGCGGACCGTCCCGTGAGTTACGATTTCAAGTACCGGCTCGCGACCACGGACGACGGCTCAATTCTCGCCGTCCAGGCCGATGATGGCCCAGTGACGCTCATCAATACTGCCAGCGGCTCGTCGCGCGAGGTCGACCCTGGCGGCCCGATGGTCGGCTTCGCGGAGGAAGCGCTGGTGGCCTATGGTTTCCGGTCCGACACAGGACGTCCGCCCCTGCTCTTATTCGATGGATCTCACGCTCGACAGACACACGCTCGTTGACGAGGTCGATTCAGCGCAGATAGCAGAAAGCACGAACGGGGATCTAGTGATATTCATGCGGATCGATCCGACCGACGCGCGGAGTTTTGACATTGCGGTTCTGTCGCCGCGCACCGCGGAGGTGGATGTCGCCTACACGCAGGATCCCTCGGAGATCGGTCCGCTACTCGCGCGCCTCGACCGGACCTACTTGAGGTGTCGAACACCGCCCGACTGGGTGCTCGTAGCCGACTCGTTCCTCCCGTTGTTGAGCTGCCGGGACAGCCGCGGATTGACCCGCCACTATCCCAATACCCGAAGCTCCTGAACGTGTTGACTGGCGAAACCCGTGCGCGTAGGGCCTTTCAGGTAACTCAGGTCCGGAACCGCGAAGTCTGCTGGGGCGGGGTCTCGGCCGGCGGCGGGCCGAACCTACAAGCACCCGCTGTTGGGCAGACTGCGGCGCGTGCTCCATCTCGCGTCGACCGACGATGGGTACGGTCGTTAGTACGGCCCCGCCCTTTGACCTGCGACCCGATGAGAAGCCTGGCGGAGCAGTTCGAGCGCCCACGTGCACGAGACGCGCGTGGCCGTGCCGTTCGTGCGGCGGGGTGCTCGATAGTCCGAGCATTCGACACGCGCCGCGGCGCTCCGGTGAACGTTGACCGACATATCGGCCCGGCCCGGCCCGCGCCTGGCGGCGCGACCGCCTTCCTGCGCACGAAGCCCGACAAACGTCCCACCAGGTCCGCGAAGAGCACGGTCACCAGCCTGCGTTCGTCGGTGAGCGTCACGCCTCCATTGTGCCCGCCTCGCGCCGCCGATGGCGAGCGCCGGGCACGCTGGGTGAGAGGCCCGCCAGGGCGAGGCCGCCGACCGCGCCGACCGTCACGATCATGAGCGGCCACCGCCGGCAGACGCCAGGAGTCCGGCGGCGCGATCCTCGACTTCATCGAGGCAGTCACGTCCAGAGC
>CAWIXZ010000003.1:0-9125 GCA_963840205.1 uncultured Chloroflexia bacterium | reverse complement strand
CGAAGGCCTGGCGAATTCTCTTCTTGACGATTGAGCGGTAGAGCATGGGATCGCCTCCGATTGCGGGAATGCAATCGAAGCTAGCGATCCGTCCGTGCCGTCGCGTACGTCACATGACGGTGGTGCGTTACGTACCGTGCGGCGGCTGCAGAACGCCGCGGAGCTGTGTGCGCGAGGTGATACCGAGCTTCGGGAAGAGCCGGTGCAGATGCGTGCTCACCGTTCGGTGCGAGAGGTAGAGCCGTTCGCCGATGTCGCGGTTCGAAAGGCCGTCCGCCGCCAGCTGCGCGATCTGGAGCTCCTGAGGGCTCAGCTCCGTCCACGCCTCGGGAACGCGACGGCGCGCACGCTCGCCGGAAGCACGCAGCTCGCGACGCGCGCGATCGGCGTAGCGCAGCATGCCGAGGGCGTCGAAGATCCGTGCGGCCTCGCGCAGCGGCGTGCGCGAATCCGCCCTCCGCCGCTGCCGGCGCAGCCAACGGCCGTACGCGAGCTGCGTCCGCGCGGCGTAGAACGGCCAACCCGAGGCGGCCGACATCATCGCGACCTGGAACAGCTGCTCGGCACTCGCGCTGTCGGCCAGGAGCGCAGCCGCGTAGGTCAGCTGAACCTGGAGATGCGGCGCCCTTGTGTCCGCCGCGATCTCTTCCCACTCGTTCAACACGCCGCGAACCAGGTCGAGGTCGCCGTCGCCGTGCACGGCCGCATCGACGAGGTCGGCGAGCACCCAACCGCACACGTACGGCTCGTGGCTAGCGTCGGAGTGATCGAACATGCGCACGAGATCGTGATACGCCTCACCTGGACGCTCAGCAGCGAGAGCCGCTCGGCCACGCGCGAAGGCGACCAGCGAGAGCTGAGGGTTGGCGCCCATCGGCACCAGCGCCGCCTCGGCGTCGGCGATCAGCTGATCGGCCGTTTCCTCATCGCCCCGCTCGGCAGCAGCAATGGCGTGGGCCAGATCTGCGCCGACCACGTAGTGGAGCTGGCGGGTTTCCTCGGCGAGCCGTGCCGCCTCTGCCGCACCCGTGATCGCGTTGCGGACCGAGCCGCAGTTGATGTCGGACCAGGCTTCGAAGTAGAGACACTGGGCGAGCCGCGCCAACCGGCCGTCGGACCGGAATCCCGCCACCGCGGAGCGAAGGAACGGGAGCCCGAGGTTGTCGGCCCAGACCGCCATCGCGGACCGCCCGACGGCCATCGACTGCTCCGGACCGGGCAGGTCGTCCGGAGACATCTGCCCGACGCGAGCGATGACCTCCCGGCCTCGATGGACCGGATCGATGAGCCCGAGAGCGGCCAGACGCTTCGGGTCGTCACCCGGCACGGCGAGCCGGTCAACCATGGCCGACACGCCTTGCCGCGTACGATCGTCCAGCTGGTCCCAGTAGGCACGCGCCGACACCGTCGTGAGGGCTTCGAGGACTCCCCGGTCGTCGCCGCGGTCGGCAAGGTCCTCTGCGACACGTACGAAGCGCCGGATCGTCGCTGCACCGGACCAGGCTCTGGTGAGTGTCTCGATATCGAACGATGCCCTTGCGGCCTCGTGAGCAGGAAGCCGCTCGAGCTGGAGCGCTGCCCGGAGGAGCCGCACCGCATCGACCGAGCGGCCGAGCTGGTACGCGAGGTCGCCCGCCCGCGCGAGCCGCAGTGCGCGGAGCCGCGGATCGGCGGATAGCCCGGCCGCGCGCTCCAGGGCTGCGAACGCGACGTCGACGCCACCGCGAAGCCGCGCCCGATCTGCCGCAGCAACGAGAGCCGAGGCGACCGCCTCGTCCGGCCCTTGCGCGGCCGCCGCCTGGTGCCAGACAACCCGGTCCGGATCTCCCGCGAGAACCAGAGCGAGCGCGGCGTGCGCCAGCCGGCGTTGCTCGAGGGTTGCCGCCTGATGCACGGCCGACCTGGTCAATGGGTGCCGGAACCGGAACCGGTCGGCGTCAAGCGTTCCCAGGCCGGATGCGACGGCGCTCGCCCAATCGTCGGCGTCGACTGGCGCTCCGAGGATGGCCTCGGCCGCGCGACTCAGCTCGCGCGAGCTCGCCGTCATCGAGCGCCGCGAGCAGCATCAGCGTCCGCACGTCGGGATCAAGGGCGCTGAACCTCGTCGTGAACGCTGCCTCGAGCCGAGCGGTCAGCGGCAACGGCTCCGATGCTCTGGTCAGATTGACATCGGCCGCCGCGGTCGGGAGCTCGATCAAGGCGAGCGGGTTTCCCGCAGCCGCCGCGAGGATCCGCTCCTTGACTTCTTCGGACAGCGCGGAGCCGGTCCTCCCCAGGAGCGCGCGAGACGCCTCATCGGGCAGCCCAGCAAGGACGAGGTCGGGCAGCCCGGCCTCGTCGAGATCATTTGGCACGCCGTCGCGGACCGCGAAGAGCAAGATCACCGGCTCCATCTCGAGCCGCCGCGCCACGAACGCCAGCACCTCCACCGACGACCGATCGAGCCAATGCGCATCCTCCACGACGAGCAGCAGGGGAGCGTTAGACTCGCGCTCGGTCACCACGCCGAGCGTGGCCAGGCCGACCAAGAAGACATCGGGCGCATCGCCCTCGCTGACCCCGAACGCCACGTCGAGAGCCTTGCGCTGCGGATCGGGACGGTGATTCACCTGGTCGAGGAACGGAAACAGCAACTGGTGGAGCCCACCGAAAGCCAACCGCGCCTCTGACTGCGTACCCGCCGTGGTCACGACCATCGCACCTTGGTCGCGCGCCCGCTCCCCGGCAACCTCGAGCAACGCTGACTTACCAATCCCCGCCTCGCCCCGGACGACGAGAGCGCCCCCATGCGCCGCGATCTGATCGATCATGCCGAACAGCCGGCCCAGTTCCCGATCGCGCCCAACGAGCAGCCGCGGAGCGCGCGTTCCCGCCACGTGATCGGCACCGGCAACACCCATGCCGTCCTCCCGGGTCCCAGCGGTGACAGCCGCCGCACCGCAACGCCCGCCCCCAACGTCTCGAGGTCCGTGGAAACCTGGTCGAGGACCCTGGCACCGGCAGGCGGGGTACTCATCTGATTCTGGTGTACGAAGGAGTGCCGCGCCAGACTCGTCGCGGTTCAAGCAGGGCAAGCTCCGTGGACTGATTGAGCGGTCATATCTCGCCTAAGTTCGTACGGCCGATTTGGTTCCGTCCCGCTGTACGCACAGGCCCCCAGCAACCCAAGGCGACTCGTGGTGCCTTCGCTGTCGAGTGCGCTGTCCAAAGGGGCCCGGGCCGGCACCTATCGTGCTATTTGGTGTCACGAGCAAGCTGTTGCATCAGAGACGCAACGCCTAAAGCTCTCTGGCTAGGCCTTCCACAGGATGCCCGGGGGCTCGAACCCACAACCCGCGGATTAAAGGAGCGATCGTCCCGGCCGACTCGGCCATCTTCAGGCGACTGGAGTTGCGCTGCGGCCCTCTCTGGACGCGTCCAGCACGCGTACTCGACGCAAGTTCGCACCACGTTTGATGTCATGAGCGCCGTGACGTCGCTGCGAGACCCCCAGAGAACGATGCCGGACGAGCCAAGTCGTCGCTGACTGCCGCGGCGGCCATTCGTGGAACTCAGTGTCCGCCCGACCGGCGGTCACGCGATCGGTGATTTGCGCCCGCGGCTCCAATCCGGCGAAGTATCGCTCCACCTCATCGACCATGAGCCCGAAGAACCTCGGCAGCGACTCGGCTGTATTGCCCCCGATGTGCGGGGACAAGAAGACGTTGCGCAGCCCCGATCAGTGGTGAGTTGACCGCGATCGGCTCCGGATCGTGGACGTCGATGCAGAACCATGTGTCCTCAAGTTTGGCCTCTGCGACCAGCGCGTCGAGGTCGACCACCACCGCACGGGAGACATTGACGAAGACGGCGTCCCGAGGCAGGAGGGCAAGCTCCCGAGAACCGATCATGCCGGTCGTCGCAGGTGTGGCCGGCGCGAGGCAGATGACGACATCACATCCCATCACGATGTCCAGCGTGGTGAAGTCGATGCGCAGGGCGTCGGCCAGCTCGCGCGGCGCATAGGGGTCGTACGCCAGCACCGTCGCCTCGAACGGCGCCAACAGCTCTCGCAACCGCCATGCGATGTGACCGAATCCGATCATCCCTACCCGAATGGCTCCACGCCCACGTCTCCCCGCAGATCCCGTCAGGGGGGCTCGTCAGCGAAACCGGTGCGGTCGGTTCGAGTCAGTTGGCGACGAACCCGCGGAGCGCCTCAGCCTGTCCGTCCAGATCGTCATCGTCAAGGACCCGCCGCGCCCGGGACCTGTCGCCTGCGCCCTCGAGCACTTCGATCGAATCGGAGAGGCGGCGCCGGTGCCAACATCAGCGCCACGTCGCCCTCCGACCAACCGTTGATGAGGACGACCTGCGTTATAGTTCACATTATTGTGAACAATACTGCCCGAGGAATCGGCGACCTGGACCCTGTCTTCGCGGCGCTTGCGAGTCGGCACCGACGCCAGATCGTGCACCTGCTCGCCCTGCAGCCGGCGTCCATCCAGCAGCTTGCCCGGCGGATCGGGATCTCGCTGACGGCGATCCACCGGCACGTCAGGGTCCTCGAGGACGCAGCCCTGGTTCGGCGGAAGAAGAGCGGCCGGGTCAACTTCCTCGCCATCAACCGGGCAACCCTGCTTCGCGTGCAGGAGTGGGCCCAGCAGTACCACGCCTACTGGGGTTCTGACGCAGAGACCCTGGAGAACTACGTCGCGGCAATCGAACGATCCGAGCGTCCGACCACCGATCCGGAATAGAAGGAGAGAGACATCGATGAACAAGTTCATGTTCCTGTACAAGGGCTTCGTCACGCCGACACCAGAGATCGGGCGATCGTGGATGGAGTGGTTCAGCCAGGTCGGCGAAACCATGGCCGACAGCGGGAATCCCATGACCGGCGGCGTCGAGGTGACACCCAACGGGGTCAATGCGATCGAGCTCGGCACCGAGTCATTCACCGGCTACTCGATCGTGAACGCCGACAGCATGGAGGCGGCCCTCGAGCTCGCGAAGACGAATCCGATGATCACGAGCGTCGTCGTTTACGAGTTGGCCCACATGTAGCGATGTCGGCGGCGCGCCTTGGCTTGCGGGCAGAGTCGCGCCGCCGTCCGCCAGCGCCGACTGACCCCCACACGAAGTTCCGGTCGCGACCTCAACCCCTATCGCACGGCGGCGTCCTCGATACACTTCTGAGAGGAGTGCCGGGAAGCCTGGTCGGCTGTTCTGTCGTCGACCGTAGGAGCGCTAGCCGTGCCCATCCCTGAGCAACTCCAGCCAAATCGTTCAGCCCCTCCATCTGTAGTCGGACCTGGGGGTCTACAGGCGTCGAACCTCTGTCGATCGTTCGGTGCCGAGCGGGCCGTCGATCACGTCGATCTCCAGGTCCTCCCCGGCCAGATCCACGCGCTGGTCGGGCTGAACGGGGCCGGAAAGACCACCCTGATGCGGCTCCTGCTCGGGATGCTGCGGCCCGACCGGGGTTCGGTCACCATCTTCGGCCGTCCGGTCGCCAACGCCAGCAACGACCTGTGGCGCCGGGTCGGTCACATGCTCGACACGGCGTTCGGCTACCCCGAGCTGACCGTCGCCGAGAACCTGCGCTGCGCGGCGCTGCTGCGCGGACTGCCGGAGGCCACCGCCCGGGCAGCGGTGAATACCGGCATCTCCGACCTCCGCCTCAGCCGCTGGGCCGACCGCCCGACTCGGACCCTCTCGACCGGGAACCGGCAACGTCTCGGGCTGGCCTGCGCTCTGCTCGGCGAACCGGACCTGCTGGTGCTGGACGAACCGACCACCGCCCTGGACCCCGCCGGAGTCGTCCTGGTCCGAACCCTCCTGCGGGCCGCGGCCGCCCGTGGAACCGCTGTCCTGGTGTCCAGCCACCACCTGGACGAGATGGCCCGGATCGCCAACCACATCTCCGTCATGCACCGCGGCCGAATCGTCGGCACCCTCGACCCGACCGGGGTCGACCTCGAACGCACCTTCTTCGACCTGGTCCTCGCCGTGGACGAGGCCGACGACGACAGGCGGGTGGAGTGATGCGCGCCGCCATCACGGTCGAATGGCTGAAGCTGCGCCGATCCCGCATCTCCCTGATCACCGCGGTCCTCGTCGGGATCGGAGTGCCCGCGCTCACCGCCGGATTCCTCGCCGCCGCCACCCGCGGCCCGGCCGACACACCCTTGGCGATCAAGGTCAACGCCATGCTCATCGGACGAGGGATGGACCGCCTACCTCGGCATGCTCGCCCAGATCCTCTCCGTCATGTCGTTCCTGGGCGTCGGCTTCGTCGTGGCCTGGTGCTTCGGACGCGAGTTCACCGACCACACCATCACCGGCCTGTACGCCCTGCCCACCTCACTCACCACCATCGCCGCCGCCAAGTACACCGTCCTGCTCGCCTGGTCCCTGGCGCTCAGCCTCATCACCCTGGCCGCCGCGTTCGCCCTCGCACCATTGGCCGGTCTACCGGCACCCACCACCGACGTGCTCGAACCGGCCGCCAAGGTGCTGGCCGTCGGCGTCAACGGCGCCCTGCTGGCCTACCCGCTCGCGTTCATCGCCAGCGCCGCCCGCGGCTACCTACCGGCCGTCGCCGGGTTGATCCTCATCGTCGTGGTCACCCAGATCCTCACCGTCATCGGCGTCGGCGCCTGGGTCCCGTACGCCGCCACCAGCCTGTGGGCCGGCATGGGCGGCCCGGCAGCAGCCGCCACGATCGCACCCCACCACCTCGCCCTCATCCCGCTGACCGCCGCCGCCGGCGTCGCATCCACCCTCTGGTGGTGGCGCCGGATGCAGGTGGTCTGACGTCAGGACCCGAACGCTCGGGAGCCCCTGGTCCGCAGTCCCGGGCGGGCCTGCCGGAGAGCCGGTGACCGCCCGAGTCGGCACCCCATGGCCCGATTGGGTATGCAGGTCGAAAAGCCTTACCTGTGGAGGTGAACTTGCCTCTGCGATTCCTAGGGCAGTATGCCGAAGCCCGCCGGGCGGGCCGTTGTCGACGATTGCAAGTACCTACGTCGACGAGTTCTCTGGTCCGATGCCCTCGTCGGCCCGAGCGCACGGGCCATGTCCACGCGTGGAGCGTCGTGCCCACGCGCCGAGACATCGTCTCCGAGCTGCGGAGCAGACACGACCCCGTCGATGGCGTCGGTTACGTTCAATCCACCAGGATCGACGCAGCGAACCGGTTGCGTCCAACAACCCGGGGAGCCAGGCACTCGGGCCATCTCTCGAATGAAGCGCCGCCATGGACTCAAGCGCCTCCAACATTGGATGAGCCGGGGTCGTAGAGGTCAGCGTAGCTGCGCCACGTCATCAATATGACCGCCATCGATCCGGCGATGGCGACGGCCATAGGCAGTGGGCGACGCCGCCAGGCGGCGACGCCGGCTACGGACAGGCAGACCGCGCCTACCGCGTTGAGGGCGATGATGTCTCGACGCTTGATGGGGTCGGCGATCCATTGTTCCTCGCCGAGAATCGCGCGGGTTGCGAAGGCGCGATCGTCGGTCACTGGGGGTGTGATGATCGGGTTGATGATCATCCATGCCGCGATAGGCAGTGCAGTCCAGCTACGTCGGTACCAGAGTGGGACGACGACCAGGGGTGTTGAGGCCCACCTGCTCCAGGCGCTGATGGGATGGGCGTGCCTGACGAAGACCCAACCGCGCATCGAGGTCGACATCCCCATACCTCCAAGGGCTCGAGCGAAGGACCGTGCGGCGGCTTAATCCCAGGGATGCGCGGATCGGAGCATCCAGGGGACGCAGTCAGCGAAGCACAGGAATGCGGAGATCACCAGCGCCCGGCGAGACTCACAAAAGCTGCCCGCGAAAGCGCTCTCCGGCTTCGCTCCGGAGGGTGGCATTTCCGCCGTCGCACAGTTGTGCGAACGTGTCGCCGTTCGGATCCCTCAGGTCGTGTTGAGTACTCCCGGCAGGCTCAGCGCAGATTCTCGTCCAGCGACTACGACCAGTCCGCTCGGCCTTGCGGCCAGTTCTATGGAGATCGGCGGGGTGGCGATCTCGCAGCCGGCTGACGCTCCGGCGGCGCCGTGGGATGCTCCCTGCCTGGACCCTGCCGGGATCCTTCTCCAGACGCCGATTTTCCGCGACCTCTCGGTCCTCGACGTCGAAGAGCTGTTGCCCGATCTGCGCGAGCGCAGGTACGTCCGCGGTCAGACGGTCTGGATCGAGGGCGACCGCGCGGAGGTGATCGTTGTGCTCGCCGAGGGTCAGCTCAAGGCGCACCGGGTGAGCCGAGATGGCCGGGAGGTGATCGTGGGCGTGTACCGGGGCATCGCGGTCACCGGCGAGGTGGGGTTGTTCCACCCGGTCGGTATCCGGTGGCTGAGCCTCAATGCGATGACCGAGGCGCGTTGCCTGATGCTCCGACGTGCGCCGCTGCTCGGCTTCCTGTCCCGACATCCGGCCGCCATGCAGTGGATGCTCGAGCAACTCAGCATGGCCGCTGTGCAAGCGGCGTACTCCTTCAGCGGCCGGGCGCCGAGGTGCTGGAGTTCCGGCGCCTGCGCCGGCACGATCAGATGTCGAGGTCCACGATGACCGGCTGCTCGGCCGCGGCTTCGACCAGGGTGTACAGCTCCTGTGGCACCTGCCTACGGAGCGAGTCCAGGTCGTCGAAGACCTGCAGGGAGGCCGTCTTGGGCAAGGTCCCCCACTGCTGGTCGCTGGCGAAGTGCTTGCGCCAGCCCATGGCCTGGCCGTCGGGTCCGGCGGTCCAGACCGACTCCGACGAACGCTTGAGGTGCAGCACGTACTTCCCGCTCCGCGAGCGGTAGACCCGGTAGGTCTCCTCCCGTTCGCTGGTCGAGCGGCTCCACTCGACCAGCAGGACCCCGACGAACCGCTGCCGTTGGCCGGCGCCGGTGCCGACGCGCACGGTGATCTCCTCGAAGCCCTCCGCGCGGCCCTCCTCGATTTCGACCAGCCGACGCAGGGCTCGGAGGATGGTCGCCGAGAGGTTGTCGCCGGTGAGTTCCTGAGCCCGCTCAAACAGCGGCAGGTCGGCGTCGGCGACGTAGATCGTCTTGTTCGGCACGTCCCCATCGTAGCTCACGATCTAACTATACGTATATGTATATTGGTATCGCAAGGTCTCCTGGCATGCCG
>CAWIXZ010000002.1:0-16506 GCA_963840205.1 uncultured Chloroflexia bacterium | reverse complement strand
GCCCTCTGGCTGCAGCACTTCCGCGATCGATCGGGACCCAACCAGAAGAAGTGTCATGCGGTGGCGTCCGACGGCCGTGCCGCTGGACGCGGTAGCGCCAGTCGCGGGGGCGGGCAGAGCCCCAAACCACCGAGGAGGACGAGCAGGAGAGCCGAACACAGCATGACCATCGGGAGTCCGACCGCCTCGATCAGCAGGGTCGGCAACAGGGACCCGAGGATCACCCAGACGGCCGCCGACGTGTTGATAAGGCCGAGGCCCCGACCGAGGATGCGCGCGTCCAGTGTGCGCTGGACCTGCGTGAGGTTGAGCGTGTCGAGCGCCACGACCGCGGCCGCCGCCATCAGGATGCCGATCATCAGTGCCGCGGGCGATGCGCCGAACGCAAGGACGATCAGTCCGACGATCGCCACGACCAGCGCCGCCGCGATCCCACGTCCGGGTCTCGTATTGACGAACGATGCGGCCGCGGCCGCCCCCAACACGCCGCCGATCCCCGCGGCGAGTGACAGGACGCCCGCGAGTGCATCGCCTCCACCCACGCTGGCGATGGCCAGCACGGGGAGGACCATCAACAGACCCGCCGCGAAGCTCACTGTGGCGTCGATGGCCAGCGGCCGCAGGACGGCACGGACGAGCGTCGACCACCCAGGCGTCAGCTCCATGCTCTGATCTATGACGTCCTTGTGGTCCGACGAGGAGCGGTGGCGCGGAACCTGGATGCGACAGAGGACCACGACGACCCCAAAGAATGACAGACCATTCAGGACGAACGCGAGCTCCAGGCCGCCCGTTGCGATCAGGAGCGCGGCGACTCCGGGGCCGATCACGCAAGCGAGACCGTCCAGGCCGCTCCCGACGACATTCGCCCGACCGAGCTGCGCGGCATCGGCCGCGACCTCGGGGACGAGTCGGCCGAAGGCGGGCATCCCGAATGTGCCGGCTCCCGCGGCCACGACCGCCGCGACCAGGATCGTCCCGAGCGGAGCATCAGTCACGACCAGGATGCCCATGAGCCCCATCAGGGCTGCACGGATCGATTCGGTGGCGATCAGGATGTTCCGCGAGGCCGACCGGTCGACCACCACCCCAGCCGGGATCGACAGGATCAGCCACGGGAGTAGACGACCCGCCGCGACCAGACCCACCAGGGCGATGTCGCCGGTCGCCTGATAGATGAGAATCGGTAGCGCTGCGAGATAGAGCCAGTCGCCCACGCTGGAGACGCCACGCGCGACGACGAGCGAGAACAGCGATGGGGCTTCGGCCATCTGCTTGATGGTGACGATCGACAGGCGCATCTCGATCTCCGTCTGGCGCGGGGCTGGCAAGCGTCAGCGCCCGCCGTTGGCGACGGGCGCTGATCCGATCCTCAGTGAAAGGCGGGCCGTGAAACGCTCGGCGGGGCCTCCCGCCACGGGCTCCGCCAGCCCTGGTCGGCGAACGGGATGCGCCCGCCGAATTGCTGCTGCTGCGGAAAGCCCCTCCCGAAATCCTGGGGCATGACCTTCGGCCAGCCACGGCCGAACTCCTGTGCCGGAACTGGCTGACCCCAGCGACCGAATTCCTGCGACTCCGACAGGACCTGCATCTCGGCCATCTCATCCACCCTTTCGACTTCTGCGACCGGTCGTCGGTCGCTGAAGCAAAGGTGGTGGCGCACGCTGAATTTCGGCTTAAGCGGCGCTGAAGTGTCGCGTGGTCCCCAGCTAGGCGACCGGCGCCACGCGGAGCTCTGCTGCGAGATCCCGCGCCAGCCTCCCTACATCGTCATCGCCGAGCGCGGCACCGATCGTGTGCTCGTGCACATAGGCTTGGGCACCGAGCTGCACGCGCAACGTATCCCCGAGGCGCCGGACCTCGTCGGGTACGCGATCGCGGCCGCGGGCCTCCATCACCCCGACGAGCCGTGCCGCCTCCTCCGGGTGCGACTCGGCGGCCAGCTTGGCAAGGTTCAGGCAAGCATCCATGGCCGATGCGAGCGCACCGAAGGCGATGTAGCTCGCGATCGCTTCAGCGACCCGGGTTGCGATCACCGACGGGTCGGCCGCACCCAGAACGGGCGCGACCGTCGTGAGGGTTTCCGCGATCTGCTGCGCTGATCCGACTCGTTCCGCCGCTTCGATCGCCTCCCAGCCGGCCTGGATCGCCTCCTCTCGCTGACCAACACTGGCAAGCGCGACAGCCAGCCCCGCCAACGCCGTACAGAGCTGGGGCGAACCGATCGCTCGGTTCGCATCGACCGCGGCCTGGCTCGCGGCGACTGCTCGATCGCCATCACCGAGCAGGTGCGCGACATAGCCTGCGAACTCCAAGGCCAACGGCAAGGATCCGGGATCGTCGACCTGGCGAGCGATCTCGACGGCTTCGTCAACCAACGTGACGGCTTCCTCTCGACGCCCTTGCTCGGCGGCGATGGTTGCAAGGTGACAAAGCCCATTCACGAGGACGACCGAGGTCGGCGTCTCGGATCGCAGGACCTCGATGCCGTCCCGGATGAACTCCTGCGAGCGGACTGCCTCACCCGACAGCCATCCGATGACCCCGCGCATCACGGTGACTTCCGCGCGGGTCCGGTCGCTCAACGACCCATCGACCGTGGCGGCGAGCCGCTCTTGATACTCGCCGAAGAGGCCTTCATGGAACCAGACAAGGGTCGTCCAGATCAGGATGCGGGCGGCTTCTTCGTGCCGATCGTCCCGCCCCAGATGCGCCACTGCCGCGCGGACGTCCGGGAGGATAGCCGTGATCCGCCTCCGCGCCGGCAACTCGGCCACGCCGCTGTGCATGTCGTCGTACGCGATCCGACAGCTTGTGAGGATCCACGCCGCGTGCCGGTCCGCCAAGCGTGCGGCGCGGGCGGCATCGATGCGCTCCTTGACGACGTCGCGGATGCTCGGCAGCATCCTGTACTTGTTCGCCTCGACCGAGAGCAGGCTGCAATCGACCAGGGCGGCCACGCTGTCGATCGATGGGTCCCCATCCGCACCGACGAGCTCGATGGCGTCGAGCCCGAAGGGCGATTCGAAGGTCGTCAGATCGTCGACGAGGTCACGCGAGGGTGCATCGAGCAGCCCCAGACTCCAGTCGAGCGTCGCTTCGAGCGTGCGTTGGCGCGCGGGCAGGTCGCGCGGACCCTGTGGCAATGGAAGGTGCTCAGCGAGGCGCTGCAGCAGATCGGCCGGCGACAGCGCGCGACTTGCCGCGGCCGCCAACTCGATCGCGAGCGGAAGACCGTCGAGACGTTCTGCGATCGCTCGGACCGGCCCCCGGTCGCGATCCGTGGCGCTGCCGGCACGCTCCCGGAAGAGATCGATGGCCGCATCGACTTCGAGCGGCTCGAGGTGGACGAGGTGCTCTGACGCGACGCGTAATGGCGTCCGGGATGTCGCAAGCACGTGCACGCCGGCTATCCCGCGAAGGAGGTCGACGACCGCAGTGCCCGAGTCGTCTATCTGCTCGAGGTTGTCGAGGACCAGGAGGGTGGGCCGATCTCCGAGTCGCGTTGCGAGGGCCGGGAAGGGTGCGCCATGTCCCGCGCCACCGGCCACCCGCGTCGCCTCTCCGACGATGACGGCCGCGTCCGTGGTGCCAGACAGATCGACGAAGACGATGCCCCCCGCGAACCGTTCGCGAACCGGGGCATCAAGGGCGACCTCTGTCGCGAGTCGAGTCTTGCCGACTCCTCCGAGACCAGTGATCGTGACAATGCGGTGGCGCAAGACAAGGTCGATGAGCGCCTGACGCTCGGACTCCCTGCCGATCAGGCGAGACGTGGGTGCGGGGACTCGGATACCGACCGGGTCGGGGACAGCGAGGGTCAGCATTGGGTCTTGTTGCAGGATCGCTCGCTCGAGGGCCAGGAGCGGCGGGCTCGGATCGAGGCCGAGGTCATCGCGCAGGATGGCTCGGACGCGACGGATCGCGGAGAGGGCCTCGGCCTGACGGCCGGTTCGGTACAGCGCCACGCCCAGCTGCCGCCACAGGCGCTCCCGGTATGGCTCGGCAGCCACGAGGTCTTCGAGCTCGGCGATCAGCTCGACATGCCGGCCGGCGGCCAGATCGGCCTCGATCCGTCGCTCCATGGCGAGGAGTCGCAGCTCCGAAAGGCGGGTGATGTAGGGCTCGGTGAACGGAACGCCCGTGAGGTCCTCGAATGGCGATCCATGCCATAGCGCCAGGGCATCCGCCAGCACGGCGACATCGTCCCCGGCATCGGAGTGAGTGACGGCTTCCTCGAACCGGAGCGCATCGACGGCCGCGCGATCGATCTCCAGCGCATAACCCGGAGCCTGTGTGCGCAGGCGCTCGCGCCCTGATCCAAGCAGCCGGCGCAGCCCGGCGACGTAGACCTGCAGGGCATTCGCCGCGGTATCCGGTGGCTCTTCTCCCCAGATCCCGTCGATCAGCGCGTCGACACCGACGGCCTGTCCGGCGTGCATGGCAAGCATCGCGAGCAGGGCACGGGGCTTTTTCGCGCGGATCTCGGTGGATCCACCGTCGACGTAAAGGCGGACAGCTCCGAGGACGTTGACCCGCAGCTCACCACCCGACTGCGATGGGTCTCTCCCACGCGGCCGGACAGGCCCCCCCTGGATTGATCGCCCCAGAGCATTCGAGGGCAACAGTGATCACCTGGCTCGTCGCGGGCCGGTCAGTAGATGAGCTCTTCATTCACACGCGTGCGGAATGACGGGGGATTTCGATAGTCGAAACTGAGCTTTCCCGGATCGATGTCGTTCGGCACGGACGAACTCTTTGGCACCGGAGCGTTGAAGAGCACGAGATTGCCGCAGGCGGAAGTTTCGGTGATCGTGAGTTGCACCTCGGGCAGCGTGCTGCTCGAGAAGCCGGTCGAGCGTCCGCACCTGCGTTGACCGTCGAAGGCGACGATCCCGAGCGTCTCGCCCTGCAGGTTGGCGCTCGTATACGGGAACGTGCTCCTGTCGTAGTTGATGCTGATGTCGCTGTCGTAGACGACCGCGCAGACGGTCTGCCCGACCAGCGACGTTGAGGCCGCGCGCTCGGAGCGGCATGACGGCCGGGATCTTGTCGAGCCGGCTCTGGACCGGGACGGCCGTGGCACCGTTGAGGCCGATGTACCGTTGTCGATCGCCGTCGCGGGCGGCACCGGCATCCAGGCAGGCATTGCTGCTGCCGCTGATCCACTTCTGAGGGATGCAGTTCGGCGCGAACCACCCTTCGTCGCCGGTCTGGCCCGGTCTTGACGGTGATCGATCCGTCCGACGTTGTCGGCGAAGTACGGCAGGACGTCGCGCTGTCGGGGCCCGGCCCTGTCGTCGTTGACGTCGCGCGCCGAGAACCGAAGTCGGGCCCGCTGGGGACGATCAGGCCGCCGGTGCGTTGAAGTGCATGCCGTTGTCGATGCTGTCCTCGTCGATCACAAGCAGGACGTCGGGCGGCTCTTGGAAGGTGTTGGTGAAGGCGCACTGGGTGATCTCGCCGGCGCGCAGGGTGATCTGGACGGAGCGGTCGGCGAGGTCGACCTCGGCGTTGGTCGCGCCCCGACAGTCGATGGCCGTCAGGAGGTAACGCTCGCCGGGATCAAGTTCGGTGATCGTGACCACATGGCCCGCGTCGGCCGTGCACTGCACGTCCTCGGCCCCGGCGAGCACGATGGCGGTCACGTCGCAGCCCGCGAACGGCCCGCCGCCCGCGATGGTGAACGCCCACTCGTCCGTGGCCGGGCCGCCAGTGTTGACCTTGCGGAGCAGGAAGCCGCCGTCCTGGACGTTCGTGAAGGTGCAGGTCACGCTCTCGCCAGCGGCCAGCGCGATGTTGGTCACCGGGCTGCCGTCGGAGCAGGTAGCGCTCTGCTGCTGCCAGCCGGCGGGCACCGTCTCGGCCACGCTGTAGCCGCTGCCCGGGGTGAGGTTGCTGAAGGTCTTGGTCTGGCCATGCTTGAGCGTGAAGCCATCGCCCCAGCTCCTGGTGAACGCGAAGCCGACGTCGCTGCCCGCGGGATCGGTCGTCTTGGCCACGATGATCGTGCCGGGGTCCGGCGGGATCGGAGCATTGACGAAGGTGCAGGTCACGCTCTCGCCAGCGGCCAGCGCGATGTTGGTCACCGGGCTGCCGTCGGAGCAGGTGGCGCTTTGCTGCTGCCAGCCGGCGGGCAGCGTCTCGGCCAGGCTGAAGCCCGAGCCCGGGACGAGGTCAGCGAACGTCCGGCTGCCGCCGTCGGCCAGGCTGAAGCTGGCCGGGCTGAGACCTCCGCCGGCGGTGAACGCGAACGAGGTGGCCGACTGGTCGGGGCTCGGATCCGTCGTCTTGCGGACGATGAGCGTGGCCAGCTGGCGGTTGGTGAACGTGCACGTCACGGTCTCGCCGGCGGCCAGCGCGATGTTGGTCACCGGGCTGCCGTCGGAGCAGGTAGCGCTCTGCTGCTGCCAGCCGGCGGGCACCGTCTCGGCCACGCTGTAGCCGCTGCCCGGGGTGAGGTTGCTGAAGGTCTTGGTTGCGCCGCCCGCGAGCTCAAAGCCCGTTGTCCATGTCGGCGCGAATGCGAACTCCTGCTGACTGCCGGCAGGGTCCGTGGTCTTGCGGACGATGATCGTGGCCGGGTTCGGCTGGCGGCCGAAGTCGATCGTGAGCGTCGCGTTGCAGAACACCTTGACTGTCTTGCGCAGTGGATGGAATCCTGGCGCCGACGCGGTGATCTCGACGTCGATCGGCGAGTTGTCAGTCCCCACGCGGAGGTGCTCGAGCTGGTATGTGCCGTCAGCGCCGGTGATGTCGGATTGGCCGCCGCCCGAGACGGTGGCTCCCGAGATCGTTGCCTGAGTGGCCGCATTGACGATCGTTCCCTGGACGGTGGCGTCCTCACAGACCGGGAGGAGGTCGAAGTCGAGCACGAACGGATCCGCCGAGGCGTGGACCGCCTTGCTCTTCGTCTGGGGCCAATAGCCTGACGCACTGAATCGCAGTTGTATGGCCGTCGGGTCGCCCGGCGCCGGCAGCTCGATCGGCGGCGTCAGATACCGGCCGCTGGCGTCCGTCAAGACGCCTGACGGCAGGCAGCACGCGCCAGCGCCGACGATCGGCTCGCCGGTGGATCGGTCGGTGACCACGCCGGTCAGTCGGGCGAACTTCCTGAGCGAGAGCCTGAAGTCGTGTTCGGTGGTCTGGTTCGCCGACATGGCGAATGTCTCGAATGTCGCGTAGTAGTTGGGGTCCAGTCGCGAGAAGAACGTCACCTGCGTAGGACCGGTAGCCGAGACCAGTGGCACGTTGGCGAGGCGGTAGAAGCCGTTGGAGTCTGTGGCCGTGCACGTCGTGCCCGGCGGGGTCGCGCAGATCGGGGTGAAGACCTGCGCGCCCGCCAGCGGGTCTCCGGTCACGGCGTCGTAGACGTGGCCCTCGAGCGTTCCGAAGATGGGCGGCGGGGCGAGCGCGAGTTCGATCTCGACACGCTGCGTCTGCCGGCACGTGCTCATGAGGAACTCGAATCCCTCGGAGGTGTAACCAGGCGACGACACGCCGCCGCCTCGCATTAGTGGCGTGTTGTTGTGGCCGAGCAGGACGCCCGGGTAGGTGAACCGGCCGGCTGCGTCCGTCTTGACATCGAGCTCCTCGATCGGCCACGCGACGGTAACCGGCGCGTTGGCGATCGCCAGCCCGGTGACCTCGTCGGTGACGATGCCGGTCAGCGTTCCGGTGCACTTCTTGACGAGCGGAACGACCAGGCTGGTCATGTGCTCATCCGGCTCGAGCGTACCGATGGGATAGGGCGACGAAAGAAGTCCACCGATCGACTCGGCGGGGCGCGCCCAGTAGCCGTCGGCCACGACTTCGAGGTGGGCGTCCTCGATCGGCGCGTTACGCGGGTTGAGCTTCTCCAGCTCCACCGTGAACGCTCCGTCCGCCGCCGACTGGTCTGCCCCGAAGAGTCGCACCTCGACCCGCGCGTCAGCGATCGGGGGCCCAGTCGGATGAATGATCGTGGGGTCGGTGGCGTCAGGCGTCCCTTCGACGACGGTGCCACTGACACTGGCAGGGCGCAAGGCGAGGAGCTCGATGTCGATCCGGGTCACGCCGTCGCAGAACACGACGTCCCGGCCGCCGGCCGTCCAGTAGCCGAGCTTCGTAGCCTGCACGTGGAAGTTCTCGATCGGGTTGTTGAACTCGTCGAGTGCAATCTCGTCGATCACGTAATACCCGTTCGCGTCCGTCTCGATGAATGGCACTACGGAGATGACGGCGCCCTCGATCGGGGCCCCGGTCTCCTCGTCGGTGACGAACCCCTCGACCGCGCCGAAGCAGATCGGCACGAGGCCGAAGTCGAGGGTCGTGTTCGCCTGGACCTCGTGGGTGATCCCCCCGCCGATGCCCCGGATCGTGAACCCGTCCTCACCGAGGATGGCATCAGGGTCGGCGGTGATGGTCAGGATCGAAAGACCGGGCGGGTCGATCGGGTTCACGGAGAAGGTCGCCGTGAAGCCTGTCGGAAGATCCGGCGTCGAGAGGGTCACGGGCTCGTCGAAGCCGAACAGGCCGATGACCCGGATCGTGTAGCGCACCGTACCGCCGGGCGGCACGACCTGGAGCCGCGGCGAGATGAGCATCTGGTAATCGGGTGTTCCGATGATGTCGCCGCCATCGGCAATCGTGCCGGTCGCGTCGGGGTCGACGATCGTGGCGTTTACAGCGTTCGTGAGCAGGACCTCGAAGGTCTCGTCCGACTCGGGTTCGGTGTCGCCGACCACCTGGACCGTGATGGTTTTCGATGTCTCGCCCGCTGTCCAGGTGACGGTCCCGGACGCGGGCAGGTAATCCACAGGCGCCGTGGCGCTGAGGTCGGCAGTCGCGAAGTCGACCCTCACGGTCTCGGTCGCGGGCGCCGAGAGACTGACGACGAATGTCGCATCGGTCGTACCGGAATTGCCCTCGTCGACGGACGCTCCGGTGATCGAGATCGATGCTGCGTCGTCGTCGAGGATCGTGCCGGTCGCCCGGGACGTGCCCAACGCGACCTTGAGCGGGCTCGAAAGGTCGACGAAGAACGTCTCCGTCGGCTCGATTACGAGATCGCCCCGAACCCCGACGGTGATGGTCTGCTCGGTCTCACCCGGGTCGAACGTAACGACGCCGGAGACCGCCGCGAAATCGGCCGGAGATGTCGCGCTGCCGATCGCGGTCGCATAGGCCACGGACACGGTCCGACCGGTCGCCGGCGTCAGTGTCACGGTGAACGTGGCATCGGCGAAGCCAGCGTTGCCCTCCGTGATGGTCGCCTCATCGGGTGCGATCGATACGGTGGACGACGGATCGTCGTCCTGGATCGTGCCGATGCCCTCGCCATTCGAGATCGGGGCGTTCGTCGCGTCGCTTAGGTCGACCGCGAACGTCTCGTCGTCCTCATCGAGGACGTCGCCATTGACGGCGATGGTGATGGTCTTCGTCGTCTGCCCGGCATCGAACGTGAGCGTGCCATTAGCGGCCGTGTAGTCGTCCGGGTCGACGGCTGAGTCGTCCCGCGTCGCGTAGTCGACCGTGACGGGGTTGGCACTCGGGTCGGAGAGCGTGACGGTGAACGTGGCGTTGACTGTCCCGCCGTTGCCTTCGGCCACGCTGACGTCGTTGATCGACAGCGAGAAATCGGTGACCGCGAGGGTCACGCCGGTAGCGTCGTACTGAGCGGTGTAGGCGAGGCCGTTGCCCAGGTCGGTGCCGAGGAGCGAGACGAACTCGCCCGTCCGCGACGCGCTCGTGAGAATCCGGAACGTGTCACCGAGGCTCGGGCTGAAGCCGTCGACCGTGTCGATCGAGAGGGTCCCGCCGAGAGCCGCGGAGCCGCTGACCTCGAGAACGTCGAACGTCGACCCGGGGACCGACCCGCCGATCTCGACGCTCAGGCTCCCGCCCGTCAGCTGCTGGTACGTTCCGGCCGCGGTGAAGGTGCCGGGCGAGACGCCTGGGGCCACCTCGCCGCCGGATGCGACGACGGCCGGACCGGCCGAACCGACACCGCCCAGGCTGCCGCCCGTCACACGCACTTGCGATGCCGTGGCCGTCACGTTGCTGGTAGTTGCTTCGAGCGCGGTGACGCCGTCGGCCTGCTCGAAGGCGCCCGTCGCGGTGAATGTGCTGTTCTCGCCGATCGTCAGGAGACCGCGGTTCTCGAATGGAACCTGGGTCAGCAGGTCCACGCCGCCGGCCAGCGTCAGCTCGCCGACCTCGGCATTGGCCGCGATGCGCCGGAGACCATTCGCGGTGCTCTCGTCGATGATCCGCGCGTCTGGCCCATCGAAAGGGCAACACGGACGCTGCATTCGTGTCGATGTCGGCCCCGCTGAACAGCAACGTCGTCGTGATGAGCCAGGTCCCACCGCTGAGCGTCCGCGTCGCCGCGAGATAGTTCTCGAATTCACCGCGGATGCCCAGTGTCCCGGACGTGACCTCCACGACGCCGTCGTTAGCGAACGGCAAGCCGATCAAGGTCTCGCCCGCGCCATCGGTCTTCGCGAGGATCCCGGCGTTGTGGAACCGCGTCGGGGTGGCGGAGATCGAGCGGTCCGTCGCAGCACGTGGTCTCCAACCTCGTGTCGGCCCTTGAATTCCCAGTACCCGTCGTTCTCGATCGTCGTCGGCAGGCTGGACATGTACACGACGATCCCGCCGTCGAGCCAAGCCAGCGTGCCCTCGTTCTCGAAGGACCTGCCGCCGCAAATCTCCACGCCGTCCGGGGCGTCGATCGTGGCGTTGGCGGTCGGCATGATGAGGGTCCGACCGGCATCCCGCTGCACGCCGCCGGTCCACAGGAACGACCCCTGCACGTTGAGCGTGCCAGTTCCGCGCAGGGTGCCGCCGGACTGGACGAACAAGTCGCTCGCGCGCACGGTCATGTCCGTCCCGAGCGTCAGGGTGTCGCCGATCAGCTCGATGTTGCCGTCGAAGAAAGCACCCGTCTGGAGCTCGAACGCACCGCCGCCGAACTGCACGGCCGAACTCGCGCTCGACGCGAAGGTGCCCGTCGCGCCACCGATGCCGCCATTGGCGAGCTTGATCGCGCCCGACTCCGCCTCGAGATCTCCATCGTTGTCGAAGGGGATGGCGATCCGCGTCTCATCGTCGCCCCCGGTCTTCGTGAACGTGCCGGTGTTGTAGACGTTGGCCGGCACCGCGTCGAAGACGGAGCCGTCGCAGCATGTCGACCCGAGCGTGCCATCGAACGTCGTCTCGATGATCCCGGAGTTCACGATCGAGGTTTCGGTTTCACTCATCGAGAGGAGGATCCTGCCGCCGCTCCACGTCATCTCGCCCCGGTTCTCGAACGTCCGCCCTCCACGCAGCAGGACGTCCACTGGCGCGTCGATCGTCGCGGTCCCTGCCTCCTCGATCCTTGTCCTGCCCACGCCCGCCTGCTCGCCGCCGGACCAAACGAATGCCCCGAGGACGGTCAGGGTGCCCGCACCCGTGAGCGTGCCGCTGGACTGGGTGAACGTGTCCCCGGTAAGAACCGTGACGCCAGGGCCTGTATCAAGGGTCGCACCGGCCAGCTCGACGCTGTCGCTGAAGACAGCGTCAGTGCCGAGGGCCCGAGAGCCGGCCGTAAACCGCACCCGGGAATCTGTCGCGGTCGGGCCGAAGCTGCCCGTCGCCAGCCCCACGCCGCCAGCCGTCAGGTCGATCGTCCCCGACGCCGCTTCGAGCACCCCGTCGTTGTCGAAGGGGACGCTGATCGCCGTCGTCCCGTCGCCGCCCGACTTCCTGAAGGTCCCGGTGTTGTGGAGGCGGCCGTCGACGACCGTGGCCCCTGGACCATCGCAACAGGTGTGGAAGATC
Organism: uncultured Chloroflexia bacterium; assembly: GCA_963840205.1. Classification (GTDB taxonomy): domain Bacteria; phylum Chloroflexota; class Limnocylindria; order QHBO01; family QHBO01; genus JACDBZ01. The sequence continues at coordinate 4,701 of CAWIXZ010000002.1, read as the reverse complement.
GAGCCGTCGAACGTCGCTTCGAATAGCCCCGAGTTCAAGATGGCCGTCTCCGACTGGGCCTGGAACAGCCATATCCCACCCTCATCCCAGCTCACGCTGCCCTTGTTCTCGAGCGTCCGGCCGCCGCGAACGAACAGGCCAGCGGGCCCGTCGAACGTGGCCGATGCCGTGGTGTCGATCACCGTCCGCCCCGCATCGGTCTGCTGGCCGCCCGTCCACGTGAATAAATCGCGGATCGTCAGAACCGCGGGCCCCGAAAGGAAGCCCTCTGACTGGCTGAATGTCGCGACCGACGAGCCGTTCGCCGTGTCGGTCAGGGCGAGCGTGCCGCCCGACAGGATGAGGGTCCCATCGACCTGGACCGAGAGGACCGATACCGTCGCGCCGTCCTGGTCCGCGGTGAACCCCACGCCGATGCAGGCGTGGTCAGTCGCCGTCGGGAGCTGCCCTGTGCCCGCGCCGTCCCAGTTGTCGGGATCACTCCACGAGTTCGTGACTCCGCCGTCGTCCCAGGATCGCGTACAGTCGGGCGCCGCAGATGCGGCCGTCGCGACCGCGAGCACGCCGAGCGCCGCGAGCACGAGGGCCGCGACAACAACTGCTGTCGTTCTCTGGAGAGTCGACGCGTTCCGGGCGCGATGAGCAGAGGCGTGGCCGACGCTCGGCTGCGCTGACATAGTCCCTCCCGCTCAGCTGGGCACAGCAACGTCAACCCGACGGAGGTACACGCGCTCTCTTGGGCGAGTGACGGTTGCCCAGTGGACAAGGTGGCCCTCCATCACTCGTCCGTCAAGCGACAAAACGTGAGGGGCAGCGGTCTCGCGCGCGAACATCGAATCATGGGACTTGGGCCCGCCTTCAGCACCAAGTTCATCGCCTTCGGTCAGCCGGCCGGCGTGCAACCTGCCGCCCTGATCCATGACCAACTCGTCGGCGCCTGGCTGGCCGCCCATGGCCGTCCGGATCTCGCGGCGGCTTCCTGGTCGCCGCCCAGGTACGAGGCGTACCTCGACCAGATCTAGGTCTGGGCCGACGCCCTTGGCGTGAATCCTGAGACGGTCGAGTACCTCATCGTTCAGGCCGAGGCAGATGCGCGCGGCAACCAATGGGCCACCCGCCGCTGAGGATGCGACTACCGAATCGATGGCGCTTGATTCAATTCGGGATAACGATATGCGCCTAACAAGTACCGGGATGTGCACCTGACTCATCCCGGAATCGGACAGAAATCGCTGTCCTGCACGCTCACGCGATGGCTCGCGAGCCCTAAATCCGGCGCCTGACTCTGGATCAGGCGAAGCCCCTCCTCCATCGGCCGATCTCGCAGTTCTGAGCACCTGATTTCCGGTCAGTCCTTAGGCAATTCAAGATCGCTAGTCACGCTTGGGAAAGGCCTCCTGACCACGTCTCAGGCGCGCGGTCCCAATTGAGCTCACCGCGACGACGACGCCGCCGCGGCCCCGCTTGTGGCTGGGTAGCGCCGGCCTTGTCAGCCGGGCGGCATGTACGTATCGAAGTCACTTCGCGCCCGGATCTTCTCCTTCCATCTCGAAGCGTGCACACTCGAATCGCTCCTTGACTGTCAGCCCAAGGCCGACGCGCTGGGAGTTCGACGGCTCCTGAGCAGGTATCCAGGCGCCGATGACCGACGAGCTCGGGTCCGTTCCCGCCAGCTAATCGATTTCCAGAATGCCCAGTCAGACGCTGGTCGCAGCGCCAGGCAAATTCGAACGCGATATCGTGCCGTCATGAAGCTCGACGGCAAGGTCGTCGTCGTCACCGGTGCCGGGAGCGGCATGGGCCGCGAGGTCGCGCCTCGAGGCGCTCCGCCGTGGGGCGCGCGTGCGCGGCGGTCGACGTCAACCCGACGACCCTCGCCGAAACCGCGAGCCTCGCCGTCAACGCCGAGCGGATCTCGACCCACGTCGTCGACATCACCGATCGCGCCGCCGTCGCGGTCCTGCCGCGGGCCGTCATCGACCGGTACGGCGCGGTCGACGGCCTCGATCCACTGCGCGGGCATCATCCAGCCGTTCGTCAAGTTCAAGGACCTCGACCAGACGGCGATCGAGCGCGTCTTCAACGTGAACTGGTGGGGGACGCTGGCGCTGAACCAGGCGTTCCTGCCGGTGTTCCTCGAACGACCCGAGGGCCACATCGTCAACGTCTCGAGCATGGGCGGCTTCCTGCCGGTCCCGGGCCAGACGATCTACGGCGCCTCGAAGGCCGCGGTCAAGCTGTTCACCGAGGGCCTGCACTCCGAGTGCGCCGGCACGAACGTCCACGTGACCGTCGTCTTTCCGGGCGCGGTCGCGACGAACATCACGACGAACTCCGGCGTCGACATCCCGATAAGCCCCGAGATGGCCGCCCAGCAGGCGCGCCGCGTCCTGCCCGCCGACAAGGCCGCGCGGATCATCCTCGACGGGATGGAGAAGGACGCCTACCGGGTCCTGGTCGGCAGCGACGCCAAGCTCATGGACCGGCTCTACCGCCTGAGCCCGCGCCGCGCCGCCGGCTTCATCGCGAAACAGATGCGGAGCATGCTCTCGAACTGACCCGGCAGCTGGTGCGTAGCGCGTCGGTCATGGCGGCGGACTGGAGCGGCCGTTCGGGCCGCAGGTCCCGCTGACCGTACACTCTGTGATGTTTCGATCTGGAGGAATCCGCTGAGTTCCAGGCCGACGCTCCTTGCCATCTTGGCCCTTCCAGCCGGCGCGATCGGGTATGCCATCACGTCGGCCATCCTGTCCGACCTCGCGCTCTCGGACGGGGCCCGGGACGTGCTGCTCCTCATCGCGCCGCTGTTCGTTGCAGGCCTGTGCATGGCGCCGTTCCTGCTGCCGACGTTCGATCGCATGGCGAAGCGCGACCTCGCTGCCCATCGTGCCCAACAGGTGGCCGAAGCCGCCGACGGCGTCGATGGTGACGAACCGCCAGGCTGACTTCGGCGGTAGGCACGACCCCACTAGCCGTGATCAGGGTGGTGCAAGCCCGCAGTCCGGGGCCGTGCACAGCTCCAAGCCGAGTGCATCCAAGCCCTCGGCCAGGGGCGTGAATCCAAGGATCCCGCCGAAGCTCCGACTCGTCGCCCCGGCCGGCAGTCCGCGCACGAGGACGGCGCCGCCCGAGTCGCCCGTGCCGACATCGATGCCGGTTGCCGCGACGATGCACGGGAAATAGTCGCCATCGGCGGCGGGGTCATGGAGGTACTCGCCCGTCTCCGCGACCGTGCCGGCGCGGTAGCTGTCGCGCCCGTTGATCTCGACGGCGTCGCCGATCTCGATGTCCGAGCATGACAGCGCCGCAGTGTCGGCCTCGATGAGACGCATCCCACCCTCGCCCATGTCGACCCGGTTGAGACGGCCCCATGGGATGCGATCGTGTGCCACGACGAGGTAGTTCATGTCCGACGGGCGGCACGTGTGCTCAGCGTGTGGGCACGGCTCGAGCAAAGCGCCCGGGCCGAACACGCCACGCACCGTGCGGCCGTCCGGATCGAAGGCCGTGGCGCCCTCTGGGGCGCAGTGGGCGGACGAGGTGAGGACGACCGCGTCCTGGAGTCGGGCGTAGAAGCCGGCGGCGCAGGCGCCCCACAGCTGCCGCCCGGCGAGGACGGGTCGGTCGGTCGCCGGCATCGGGCGGGACAAAAGGACGATCCCGGCGACCACGACCCCGACGATGACTACGGCTGTGGCGCTCAGAAGCAGGAGCGGGCGCGCCTTCAGACGTGCGGTTAGAGATCGAGAGGTCAGGGCACGAACAGCGAGGCCGGCAACGAGGAACCGTTGAAGCGGTCGAGATCCACCGGGCCGCCGATCCCCGGCACGATGCCAGTGCTCGAGTGCTGCCAGAACGACCAGCCATGGCCGGCCCAGCCACCGGCCGGAACGGCGGGCTGACTCGCATTCGTCCAGTGCGCGACCCACAGGACTGAGTATCCGTTTCTAGCGAACCAGTCCGTGTCGGCCACGGACGTGGACCAGAACTTCGGGTTCGTGTAGATGATCGGCCGCACGCCAGTCGCCGCCGAGACCTGCGAAAGCCACGTTTGAGCCCACGCCGACAGCGATAAGGGGTCGAGGCCATTCGCGACCTCGAGGTCGAGCACCGGGACGAGGTCGCCCGACGCGATCGCGGCGTTCCGAAGGAACCAACTCGCCTCATTACCCGCGTCGTTGAACGCCAGATCCGGGTTGGCGAAGTGGTACGACCCGACCACGAGGCCGGCGGCCCGCGCCCCGGAGTGGTTCGCCCAATACGCCGAGTCCGCGGTCAGCGTGCCCGCGGTCGCACGAACGAACGCGAAGCGCTTGCCGGCGGTTGCGACCTGCGGCCAGTTGATCGGCCCCTGGTGGTAGCTGACGTCGATGCCGTCGACGTAGCCGGGAGCCGGCGTCGGGGTCGGCGGCGGCGGGGTCGGCTGGACGGTCGGGGTTGGCGTGGGCTGGGGCTTTGGTTTGGCCTCTACACCCTGGGGCGACGCCAGCACCAGGACGGCGGCGACGGACAGGACGAGAAACCCCGCGAGGGGTCGGTGCATCGGGACATGCTCGCGGGGATGGAGGATCCCGTCAAACGCCGTTTGCAGTCCTTCCCGGCCCGACCATCGCCGCGATGAGTTTCCCCTCTATCGATGGTCTATCTATCATCGAACCGGACGCGAAGGAGCCCATGACCATGAAGCTGACCGCAACAATG
>CAWIXZ010000001.1:0-310702 GCA_963840205.1 uncultured Chloroflexia bacterium | reverse complement strand
GTCAGGCGCGCCCAGGCCGGCGACCGGGAGGCATTCGAGATGCTCGTGGAGCAGCACGCGACCGAGATGTACCGCGTCGCCGCGGCGATCGTCGGCGAGGCCAGGCCGATGCTCGCGACGTGACCCAGGAGACCTTCGTCGCCGCCTGGACCCAGCTCCCCCGCCTTCGCCAGCCTGACGCGTTCGCCGGATGGCTTCGCCGGATCTGCGTGAACCGATGCAGGAACTGGCTGCGCGCCTCGAAGCGTCGAGGCCGCCCCGCATCGCTCGACATGGACGACGGCCTGGCCGATCGGCTGCCCGACCGCTCGCGCGACTTCCGGGGTGCCGTCGAGGCGCGGATGCTCCTGGAGCCAGCCTTCGAGCGACTCTCGGACGACCAGCGCGCCGTGCTCGCGCTGCACTACTCGATGGGCTACTCGATCTCCGAGGCTGCTGACGCGCTGGACGTGCGCGTGGGGACCGCCAAGTCGCGGCTGAACTCCGGGCTCAATGTGCTGCGCAAGGCGATCGGCACGGCGAATGGCGGCACGAGCCGCAGGTGGCCCGATGAGCGACCAGCCGATCCTCGAGTATCTGAAGTCGCGAGGGCAGGTGAGGCCGCCGATGGACCTGGTCGGCTCGATCGCCGATGCCGTCGAGGGCGTCCCGCAGCAGCGCCACTCCTGGTTCGCGCCGTTCATGCCGGCTGCCGGGGCCGTGGCGGCTGCCGCGGTGGTCGTGGTGGCGGCGATCCTGGTCGGCCAGGAAGGGAACTCGGCTCCACCGCCCACTGGCTCGCCTACCCAAGGCGAGATCGCTTCGCCCACGTCCGCGCCGACCGTCGAGCCGACGCCGGCGCCGACGCTGCTGCTTCCCGGCCAGAGCGCCACCATCGACGCGGTCGATTCGGAAGGCCGGCCGGGGTACCGCGACGCTTACCTGTATGTATCTCGGCGGCAGTACCACGGATCGGTCCCCGAGGACCGCTTCGTGGTCGAGATCCACGTCGAGTACGTGGCGGAGCGCGAGCCCGAGCCCTTCGAGTTCGGGGCTGGCGACTGGACCCTCGTAGGAGGCGCGGACGCTCAGCCCATCGAGGGCAGGGTCCCGCCCGTGGACGACGCGAGGCCACCCGCCCTTCGCTCGCCACCTACCCCGGCGCGATCGACATCTTCACGAACCCCCTCGAGGGGTGGCTGCTCTTCGAGGTGCCCCGCGACAGGGCGGACTTCCCGCTCGAGCTGCGGTATCAGCCCCTTGGGCTTGTTGAGGTCGCGACCGCGGCCCGCGTTCGACGGCCCGGCGCAGCGCCGGATCCCGTTGCGCTCGCGACGCCCGCACCCACGCCGGCACAGGTCACGTACGTCGAGCTTGAAGCGTATCCGTTCAGCGTCATCGACAGCGCGGAGGCCGATGAGCTCTTCGACACGCCGGACACGTGCACGAACCCGGTGGCCGGCTACACGGTCACCTACCCCGATGCCTGGTTCACCAACACCGAGATCGGCGACTGGCCGGCGTGCAGTTGGTTCTCCCCCACCTTCTACGACGTCGGCGACGACCCCAACGAGGTGCCGCCGCAGGTCGCGATCATCTTCACGGTCTTCGAGGGCACCTTCGGTCAGTTCGGCCCGTACGACACGACGATCGACGAGATGGTGCTCGTCGATGGGTTCGACGCTCGGCGCCGCGAGCATTTCGGCCAGGAGACGCCCGCCGACGGCTACACCGCGCACCCGCCCTTCTATCGGTACGAGGTAATCGTGGCCCCACAGCCCGCGGTCGCTCCGCAGCCAACCGCCGACACGGATTTCGAGGGCGCGGCGGACTACGAGCTCAACAAAGCGGTGCTGGATCGGATCATGGCCCTGATCGAGTTCGATGAGTGACGCCCGTGACAAGCCGCGCCCTCCCCCTCGTGCTGGCGCTGGTCCTTGCCGGGTGCGGCGCTGAGTCGGCGTCGACCCCCGCGGCGACCGCGTCGGCGGTTGCCCCGCCCGATGACGCCCCGGACAACCCGACGGGCGTCACCTACGTCCAGTGGAGGGATACCGCGTTCACGGTGATCGAGAGCGCTGAGGCGGACGCGCTGTTCGCGGACGTCACGCGACTGCACGAGCGAGGAATACGGGTTCACCGTCGACTACCCGGCCACCTGGCACACGAACGAGGGCGGGCAGGGGCCCGGATGCAGCTGGTTTGGCCCCGAGCCCTTCGCTCAGGCACCCGCCATGCTCGTGGCGGTCACGCGTCCGGATGGCGTTCCAATCGGCCTGAACGTCGTTCGGACCACGCTCGGACAGATCCTCGAGTGGCCGCAGCTCCTGAATGCACAGGTGGTGATCGACGAGCTCGTCGGGCACCGCACCGAGACCCTGGTGCCCGGGCCCGTGCCCGAGCTCATCTACGGGTACAGCGTGTGGCTCGATCCGGACCCCGAGGGCCTGAAATTCATGGCGGGCACGACATCGGCCGCCGACGGGGACTACGTGCTCAACAAGGCGGTCCTCGACCGGTGCTGACCACCCTCGAGATCAGGGCGCAGAACGCGCCGGAGCCGGCAGCTCCCAACCCGCCCTACGTCGCGCGTGAGGGGTATCCGTTCACAGTGATCGAGAGTGCGGAGGCGGATGAGCTCTTCGCGATGCGCGACACATGCACCAACCGCGTGGCCGGCTACACGGTCACCTACCCCGACACGTGGTACACGAACACGGAGATCGGCGGGTGGCCGGCCTGCAACTGGTTCTCACCCACCTTCTACGAGGTCGGCGACGACCCGAACGAGGTTCCGCCTGAGGTCGCCATTGTCCTTACCTTCGCCGAGATGTCATTCGGCCATACCGATGAGCCCGAGTACTCGGTCGGCAGATCGAGTCGACCGTCGATCGATTCGCCGCCAGCCGGGCGGAGCTGATCTCGGCCACACCGGTCCGAACTTGATCTATTTCCCCATCGAGCCGTTGTACTGGTACATCGTGACGCTCGAGGAGCGGCCTGGTGACGAGCCAACCGTCTATGCCCGAACCGACTTCGAGGGCGCCGCGACTATGAGCTCAACAAGGCCGTCCTGGATCGGATCATGGCGCTGATCGAGTTCGACGAGGCGCCGTAGCGGCGCGCGACTTGCATCGGCTCATCCAGCAAAGGAGGTGCACCGATGGAAGACGATCGCACCAAGGACAGCATCGAGCAGCTGGAAGAGCGAAACACCGTCCGAAACCCGATCACCGACCCCGACGCGTCGCTCGGCGAGGCCGGTGACGCCATGCGCCCGCAGGGCGAGGCCGAATCCGGAATGGACAAGGATCGCGACGAGGGTCCTGTCCCCCACACGACCCAGATGCCCCGCTAACTCCACCTAACTCGACGGGGGGACCGACGGAGGTACACCCCCCTCCGACCCAACGTACCGCCCCGTGCGGCGAGGTCCTCCGGTGACACTCGATGGAGCGAACTCATCTCGCGCCATTGCGCCTGTCATCGGAGGATTTCCATATGCGACGCCTACGCGAAAGCTGGCTCGCGCTCGGAGGCTCAGCGCTCATCATCGCGTTGTCGGTCTCGAGTGCTCTCGGAGCCGGACCCGCCCTGGATGCCATCGACAGTGTCGGTGAGCAGGTCTCGGCCTTTGCCCGCGGTGTCAACGCCGGCGGCAACGAGACAGCCGACGAGCCCGATGCCGAGGAGCAGCCCGACCTCGAGGAGGACGAGCAGCTCGACGAGGCTGACGAAGAGGCAGTCGACACCGATGAGGACACTCTCGGCGACGACGAAGAGGCCGACGACGAGACTCGAGCCCGGCGACGAGGGCTTCGACTGGACCAGCATCGGCCATGGCGAGTGCGTCTCATGGCACGCTCATCAGGACGAGAACGCCGAGCCTGCCGAGGACACCTCCGCCGAGGAGGGCGCCGAGGGCGACGAAGACGCTGCCGATGAGCCGCTCGCGCATGGCGACGAAGGCTACGACTGGCGCAACCACGGCGAGTTCGTCAGCTACTGGGCGCGCATAGGCTGCTACGAGGAGCCTGACGACGCCGACGCCGACGAAGAGGCATGTGAGGACGAGGCCACTGACGAGGCCGATGAGGCCGCCGACGCCGAGGAGGGCTCTCGACCAGGAGGCCTGTGAGGACGAGGAGGCTGACGAAGAGGCCGACGAGGCCGATGAGGAGGCCGACGGCGAGCTCGAGCCCAGCGACGAGGGCTTCGACTGGACGACCGTGAGCCACGGATTCTGCGTCTCGTGGCACGCGCACCAGGACGAGACCTCTGAGGACAACGCGCCCGAGGACGGTGGGGACTGGAAGAACCACGGCGAGTTCGTGAGCCACTGGGCGCGCGAGGGCTGCCGTACGGCTCCCGGCGACACCGACGAGGCCGGCGAGGTCGAGGAGGACTCCGACGAGGAGGACGCCGACGCCAAGGCCGAGGAGAAGGCGGAGCGCAAGGCCGAGAAGGCCGAGGAGAAGGCGGAGCGCAAGGAAGCCAAACGGGGCAAGTAGAACGCTCCCCAATCGCGAAAGAGCCCGGGCCATCGGCCCGGGCTCTTCCATGTAGCCATTGCGCGGGCTCAGTCGCCGCCCTCCGCGGGGCTCGCGGGCTCCTTCGGGAAGCCGGGCTGCTCGTCCGGGTTCGTGCCGGGGCGCTCATCGACGCCCTGGTCCTTCAGATAGCGCTCCTTCTCGGCCATCTGGCGCTGGTCGTCCGCGGCCAGCTGCGCCTGGTCGACGTTCTCCTTGACCCGGTCCTGCGGGATCGGGCTGCCTCGACTGTCACTCATGAAGGGCACTGTCGCACTTGGCGTGCCACGGGGCGCATGGTCACGGGCGGCGCATCGGCTCCGCGGGCTCGGCGGCACCGACGGGCAGCGCGACCCTCGACGGCCGTGGGCCCGCCTGGATGATCCGCTCGTAGACGCCCGAGGTAGTCGCGGGCCATGCGGTCGACCGTGAAGCGCGCCTCGAACGCCGCGCGTACCGCGGCGCGATCGAGCTCGTCCAGGCGACGAACGGCCTCCACTGCGCCGTCGATGTCCTCCACGATGAAGCCGCTCACGCCCTCGGTGATCACCTCGGGACCGATCCGGACCGATACGCGATCACAGGCGTACCGCACGCCATCGCCTCGATCATCACGAGGCCGAAGGGCTCCGACCAGTCGATCGGGAACAGGAGCGCTCGAGCGCGTCCGAGGAACTCGTTCTTCTCCGCGGGGCCGATCTCGCCGATGAAGTCCACGTGGTCGGCGCCGAGCAGCGGCTCGATCTCCTCCTCGAAGTACTGGCGGTCCATGTCGTCGACCTTCGCGGCGATGCGAAGCGGCATCCCGACGCGCCGCGCCACCTCGATCGCCCGGTCGGCCCGCTTCTCCGGAGAGATGCGGCCGAGGAAGGCGAGGTAGTCCCCCACGTCGGCCCGTGGCGTGAGCTCGCGGGCGGCATGCCGTGGTGCACGGTGGCAACGAAATTGGCCTGCGGCAGCGGGGCGCGCTGGTCGTTCGAGATCGAGACGACCGGCACGTCGGGGAACTCGTCGTACACCGGCTGCAGGTCCGGTATGTCGAGCCGGCCGTGCAGCGTGGTGACGTGCGGGATGCCCAGCCGCCGCGACATCGGGAAGTGGAAGTAGTCGATGTGCCAGTGGATCACGTCGAACCGATGCGCCTCATCGGCCACGCGCTCGAGCTCGAAGACGTGATGCGCGATCGGGTCGACGACGCTCGGATCCAGCCTCAGGGCCGACGGCGAGCACGGAATGAGCGTGGCCGAGGTCTTCGAGTCGCCGCTCGCGAAGAGCGTGACCTCGTGGCCCTCGCGCACGAGCTCGTCGCAGAGATAGGCGACCACGCGCTCCGTGCCGCCGTACCCGATCGGCGGCACGCTCTCGGCGAGCGGCGCGACCTGCGCAATTCTCATCAGTGCTCTCCCAGGGGTGTGGCAGCGATGAGCGCACGCCGCGTGCCATCGGCCTATTCGGCCTTGAGCCTGCGGCGCAGCTCGGCGTTGACGAGGCGAGCATCCGCGCGGCCCGCGCTGCGCTTCATGACCTGCCCGACCAGGAAGCCGAAGACCTGTTCCTTCCCCGACCGATACTCGGCGACCTGGTCCGGGAACTCCGCGAAGACTGCCGCGATCTCGCCCTCGATGGCCTTGATGTCGCTCACCTGCCCGAGGCCCTCTCGCTCGATCACCGCGCGCGGCGATTCGCCGCTCTCGAAGGCCGCCGCGAGGACCGTCTTGGCGTTCGTGCCCGAGAGGCGGCCCGCGTCGACCTCCTCGATCAGCTCGGCGAGGCCCGCGGGGCGCAGCGCGACCGCATCGGCGCGAAGACCGGCAGCCGCATGCTGGTTGAGCAGGCGCCTGAACTCGCCGGTGATCCAGTTGGCGGCGTGCTTCGGCTCTATGCCCGCCGTCACGACCTCGTCGAAGTACGCGGCAAGCGGCAGATCGGCGGTCAGGACGCCCGCGTCGTAGGCCGAGAGGCCGAGCTGGGTGATGTAGCGGGCGCGTCGCTGCGCTGGGAGCTCTGGCAGGCGGGCGCGCAGCTCGGCCACCCACTCGGCTGACGGACGCAGTGGCGGAAGGTCCGGCTCGGGGAAGTAGCGGTAGTCGTTCGCCTCCTCTTTACTGCGCTGGACGATCGTGCGCCCCTGCTCCTCGTCCCAGCCGCGGGTCTCCTGCGTGAGCGCCTCCCCGCGGTCGAGCGCCTCGGCGTGGCGCGCGACCTCGTACTCGAGCGCGTGCTCGAGCGAACGGAAGCTGTTGAGGTTCTTGACCTCGACCTTCGTGCCGAACGTCGGGGCGCCGGGCAGCCGCAGGCTCACGTTGCCCTCGATGCGCATGCTCCCCGCCTCCATGTCGGCGTTGCTCGCCCCGATGGCGCGCAGCACCTCACGCAGCGCCTCCCCGTACGCGCGCGCCTGGGCCGGCGACCGCAGGTCGGGCTCGGTCACGACCTCCATCAGCGGCACGCCCGCGCGGTTGAAGTCGACGACGCTGTGGCCCCGCCCGGCGTGCTGCATGCGCGCGGTGTCCTCCTCGAGGTGCGCGCGGGTGATCCCGATCGTCACCTCGCCGCCCTCCGCCGGTACCTGGACCACCAGGCTCCCGTTCGAGGAGAGCGGGAGCGCGTATTGGCTGATCTGGTAGCCCTTCGGCAGGTCGGGGTAGAAGTAGTTCTTCCGCTCGAAGCGTACCGCCTCGGTTTCCACCTGGCAGTCGAGGGCAAGCCCCGTGAGCATCACGAGCTCGACCGCCCGACGGTTGATGGTCGGGAGCGTCCCGGGCATGCCCATGCAGATCGGGCACACGCGGGTGTTGGGCTCGTCGGGCTCGCCAGGCGCCGGCGCCGTGCGGCAACGGCAGAACATCTTGGAATCGGTGCGGAGCTGGGCGTGCACCTCTATCCCGATGACCGTCTCGTATCGGGTGAGCGTGGAGGCAACCATGCGTCGAATTGTAGGAGCCAAATGGGTGATGGCAATCAGGGGACTACTCTTCTAGCCTCAAGGGAGCAATCCCGGAAAGTGGGCGACGCCTATGGGTGCCTTGATCCTTCGAGCGCGGCGCGCCTTCCCGCCGGCATATCGCGATCTGCCGGCGGGCCTTCGCACGCTCGCCGCCGTGAGCCTGCCCGTCCTGGCGCTCCTCGCCGCCCTGGTGGTCACAGCCCAACCGGCACAGGCCGCCATGTGGGTCCGAGCGGAGCTCACCTTTGCCGCGGCAGCCGCACTGACCCTCGGAGCGATGTCAGTCCACGGCACCACCGGACGGGTCCGCGCGGTGCGCAGGTGGGCTACGGCCGCCGCGGGATTCTGGCTCCTCAGCGAGCTGATCCGCGACGTGGAGATGGCGATCGGGATCGATCGCGTCCCCGCGGCGTCCGACATCCCGTTCGTCGGCGCGCTGGCCTGCGCGGCGCTCACATACTCCGCGGCTCTGCGTGGCCGGCTGCGCCGGGCCGAAGAGTGGACGGTGTACCTCGACGGCGCCATCGTCTTCTTCGCGACGGCGGGGGTCATCGTCACGGTTTTCGGAGCGGCCGCCGCCGAGCCGGCCGGGGCGGTCGACCTGCTGTATTCCGTCTGCTTCCTGGCCACCGCAGGTGCCACCCTGCTCCTTGACCTCGCCGTGCGCGTCCAGCGCCGCCCCGAGGGCGCGTACGTGCTGCTCGCGGGCCTGGTGCTCGTCGGCGTGGGCTTCCTGTTGCGCCTCGTCGCGCCGCCGGCGACCGGACTCCACGAGGCCGGCGTCCCGGGCCACCTACTCGCGCTGGGCGTCGTACTGGCCGCACTCGGCGCGATCACATGGACAGACGTGATGGATGACTCGCCGGGGTACGCGAGGTTCGCGTCCCGACTTCGAACGGCCATGCCGATCGCGGCGGTGGTCCTGACGGCCCTTGTGCTGGCTTTCCACCTCCTGTTCCTGCGGCAGCGGCCTGGCTCAGTGGATCTCATCAGCATCGGCGCCATCGGCGTCGTCATCGTCCTGGTTGCCATCCGGCAGACCGTCCTGCTCTACGACCGAGAGGAGGCGATCGGCCGAGAGCGCGAGCTTGGCCGCGAGCTCTCGAGCGCCGAGCTCAAATACCGGTCGCTCGTGGAGCGCCAACCCGGCGTCGTGTACATCGCCGAGCCCGGCCCCGTCGGTCGCTGGTATTTCGTGGGGCCGCAGGTCGGAGCCATGCTGGGCTACGGCCCAGACGAATGGACTGCCGACCCGGGCCTCTGGGCACGGCTGCATCCATCCCGAGGACCGCGACGAGGTGGTCGCCGATGACGCCGAGGCGGGCGAGCCCGGGACAGTGAAGCGCCTCGAATACCGGATGGTTCGGCGAGACGGCCAGGTCCTGTGGATCCTGGACGAGTCGACGGTCATCGAGTCCGGGGACGGCCAGCGCCTCCTCCAGGGGCTTCTGCTCGACATTACGGCCGCGAAGCTCGCCGACCACGCACTGCGGGCGAGCGAGGAGCAGCAGCGCATGATCATCGAGACGGCGAGCTACGCGTACGTCGCGATCGACGACTCCGGAAGCGTGGTCGAATGGAACCACCACGCCGAGCAAACCTTCGGATGGCCGCGCGGGACTGCGATGGGCGCCGAGCTCGCCGAGCTCATCATCCCAATCGAGCTGCGCGCCGCGCATCGAGAGGGCATGCGGCGCTATGCCGCCACCGGGGAGGGCCCCATCCTCTCGCGCCGCGTGGAGCTCGAGGCCCTGCATCGCGACGGTCACCAGTTCCCGGTCGAGATGACCATCTGGCCCGTTCAAGCCGGTGAGTCAGTCCGCTTCAACGCGCTGATCGACGACATCACGGTCCGGAAGGAGCTGGAGGAGCAGCTCCGCCACCAGGCGCTGCACGACTCGCTCACCGGGCTGGCGAACCGAGCGCTGTTCACCGACCGCGTACAGCACGCGATCGACCGATCGAATCGGCTCGCCGATTCGTCCCTCGCCGTCCTGTTCCTGGATCTCGATGACTTCAAGACGATCAACGACAGCCTCGGGCATGGCGCGGGCGACGCGCTGCTGGTGGAGGTCGGCCGTCGCCTCGAGGAGACCCTTCGCCCGAGCGACACCGCGGCCCGTCTCGGCGGCGACGAGTTCGCGATCCTGCTGGAGGACACCGAGTCGATCAGCCCGCAGGCGGTCGCGACGCGGCTGCTGGAGGGGTTCGAGGCTGCCTTCGTCGTCCAGGGCAAGCCGGTCCAGGTGCACGCGAGCATCGGCATCGCGGCGGCGGCATCCACCACCACAGGTCCCGAGGAGCTGCTGCGCAACGCGGACCTCGCGATGTATGTCGCCAAGCAGCGCGGGAAGCGCAGGCACGAGACCTACGTGGAGCGCATGCATGAAGAGGCGATGCGTCGCCTCGAGCTCAAGGGCGGCCTCGAGCGTGCCATCGCCGAGGACCAGCTCGAGGTCTACTACCAGCCCATCGTGGAGCTGATGGGCGGCGCCGTCGTCGGGTTCGAGGCCCTGCTGCGCTGGCGCGATCCGACCGGTCGGTTCGTCCCCCTCGCCGAGCTCATTCCGCTCGCTGAAGAGACCGGGCTCATCACCGCCATTGGGCAATTCGTGCTCAGCGAAGCGTGCGGCCAGGCGGCTGAGTGGTCATCTCTGGCGGAGACGCCGATCCGCCTCGCGGTGAACGTCTCGCCATACCAGCTCGAGCATGGCTCGCTCACGCGCGACGTGCGGGCCGCCCTGCGCCGCAGCGGCCTCGACGCGTCAAGCCTCGTCGTCGAGATCACGGAGAGCGCGCTCGCCGACAACAGCCTTACCGCGATGCGCGAGCTTCGACAGCTGCGCAAGCTCGGTGTCCGGCTCGCGCTCGACGACTTCGGGACCGGCTATTCGTCGCTCGGTCGCCTGCGGCACCTCCCGTTCGACATCGTGAAGATCGACCGGTCATTCATCTCGCGGGTCGACCGCGAGAAGGAGGGCGCGGTGGTGCAATCGATCCTGGAGATGGCGAGCACGATGAAGCTCGAGGTCGTCGCGGAGGGGATCGAGACCCAGGCCCAGCTCGTCGCCCTACGCGGGCGAGGCTGCGCGTTGGGCCAGGGGTTCTACTACTCAGCCGCCGTGCCCCCCGAAGCCGTCGGCCCGATCCTCGCGCTCGGCAGGCTGCCGCTTCCCCGGCGCCGGCTGCAGGCACTGAGCCTCCGCGGAGCCTAAGGCGCGGCCCCTTCCCGCCCAGCGGGCCATCTCGCGCCTCATTGGCCGATCTTGCCTTCACACGGCACTTCCTCCCGTCCCACGGGAAACGCGGCCATGGACCCTCCAAATGGCCCGCCTCGCGGGAACGTCCCACATGGCGTGAGCACGGGAGCCGGCTCCCGGGGCTAGTAGCCGTAGTCGTCGGGGCCGGTGTCCTCGGCGGGTGCGGAGCTTGGCTCATCGGCCCCAGATGCCGGCGCGCCGCCACCGCCTCCGCCGCTCTCCGGAGGCGAGCAGGCTCCCAGCGCCAGGACCGCGACCAGCAGGAGGGGGGCGATCCAGCGACTCCATCGGTGCTTCATGGACACCGATACGAGGCGCGTTTCAGGATCGGGCGGTGAGGTAGAGGGTGCCGAACGGGATTCGCAGCGTGCCGTCGGGGTCTCGCGGCGTCACACCCAGCAGGTCGTCAGCGAGGGCGCGGTGGTCGGCGTCGGAACGTCCGCGCAGCGCCGCACCGCGTGATCCGATCGTCAGCCAGCGATCGAACTGCGCGGGATCGAGGCGGATGGCCGTCCGCGGGTCGGCGTCGCTCGCGATCGAGCTCCAGCCGGCTGCATCGGCCCAGTCGCGCAGGATCGCCTGCGTCGGGTAGTCCGTCGCGCGCCCGGTCCGGATGCCGTGGCGCTCGTAGACCTCCCCGTAGATGCTCCACGGCGTGCGCTCGGAGGGCCCTGGGACCGACAGCGACAGCCGCCCACCGGGCCGCGCGACGCGCCGCCATTCGCGCAGCGCGGCAACCTGGTCCTCGGCGAACAACAGGGCGTGGACGCTCAGCACGACGTCGAACGAGGCCCCCTCGAACGGCATGGCGCTGAAGTCCGCCTCCACGAACTGGTGGTCGGGCAGATCGCGGCGTGCGACAGCGAGCATCTCCGGCGACGCGTCGAGTCCGATCACCTCGCACCCACTGCCTCGCGCGGCCGCCACGGCGATCCCTGTGCCCGTGCCCACGTCGAGGACACGCTCGCCGGACTTCAGCGCGGCGCGGAAGACGACCCCGGAGGCCATGGTCCGCAGCGAGGGAGCCATGGTGTCAGCGTAGGCATCGGCGTCCCGAAAGGCCTCTCGCGCCGACGGGCCGCGCAGCGTCACCCCCGATGCCGGCCCACGAAGCGTTCGATGCGCTCCATCGATTCCTCGACGATGTCCTCGTAGGTGGCCGGTAACAGACGCGCACGTACCCGGCCGCTGACGGGCCGAAGGCCGTCGCCGGGCACGACGCCACGTGCTCCTCCTCAGCAGCCGCTCGGCGAACGTGGCTCGTCGAGCGGACGTCGCGCTCGATCGACCGCGGAAAGCAGTAGAAGGCACCCTGCGGCTCGAACGTAGGTGAGGCCGATCTCGTTGAACCGGTCGGTCATGACGCGCCGGCGACGGTCGTACTCGGCGCGCATCTCCTGCACGTAGGGCTCGCCGACGCGCAGCGCGGCCATGGCCGCGAACTGCGCGGGCGTCGGCGCAGCACATGATCCCGTACTGGTGCACCTTGCGCGATGCCCGACATCAGCTCGGCCGGAGCGGCGACGTAGCCGATGCGCCAGCCGGTCATCGCATAGCTCTTGGAGAAGCCGCCCAGCAGGACCGTGCGCTCCCGCATCCCCGGGAGCGAGCTGAACGCGGTGTGGGCGTGATCGCCGTACACCAGCCGGTCGTAGATCTCGTCGCTGTACACGAGCAGGTCGTGGCGCTCCGCGATCGCCGCGATGGCGTCCAGATCGCCTCGCTCCAGGACGGCGCCGGTCGGGTTGTTCGGATAGCCGAGGAAGATGCCCTTTGTGCGCGGCGTGACGGCCGCCTCGATCGCCGCGGCCGTGACGCGGAAGTCGGTGGCGCCCGTGGTGGCGACGCGAACGGGGACGCCGCCGGCGAGCTCGATGCACGGCGCATAGGCCACGAAGCACGGCTCGTGGTAGATCACCTCGTCACCCGGATTCAGCGTCGCGCGGAGAGAGGCGTCGACGCCCTCCGAGGCGCCGACCGTGATGACGAGCTCGGTGCGCGGGTCGTAGGTGACGCCGTACCGCGTCTCGAGGTTCGCGGCGATGAGCTCGCGCAGCTCGATCATCCCGCCATTGGCCGTGTAGTGCGTCTCGCCGGCCTCGAGGCTCTCGATCGCGGCCCGGGTGATCGGCTCCGGCGTCGTGAAGTCCGGCTCGCCGATGGTGAGGCTGATGACGTCCTTCATCTCGGCGAGCATGTCGAAGAAGCGCCGGATGCCGGACGGCGGCATGGAGCGCACGCGGTCGTTCAGGAAGTCGGCCGGTGCGCGACCGGTCACGGGGGCTCGCTGGGCGCTCATCAGGGCAAGTGTACTGGGGTACATTTCGAACCGATGAACTCCCATCAACACCCCGTGTCCCTGAACCGCCTGGCAGCGCGCGCCACGACGCATTGCCTCACCGGGTGCGCCATCGGCGAGGTCCTCGGCCTCGTGATCGGCACGGCGCTTGGCTGGGCCACTGTTCCGACGATCGTCCTCGCGGTCGCGCTGGCGTTCCTCTTCGGCTACGGCTTCACGCTGGTGCCGCTCCTTGGTGCGGGGGTCGGCCTCAATGCGGCAGTGGGGCTCGCCCTGGCGGCGGACACGATCTCGATCGCGGTCATGGAGCTCGTCGACAACGGGATCATGCTCGTCATTCCGGGCGCCATGGACGCGCACCTCGATAGCCCGCTGTTCTGGGGCAGCCTCGCGGTCGCCTTTGCGATCGCCTGGGTCGTGGCGTTCCCGGTGAACCGTTGGCTCATCGCCCGCGGTCGCGGCCACGCGGTGGTGCACGGCGCGCACTAGCGCCGGATTGGCCGCCCAGAATGGAATCCATCGAGGTCGTCTTCCTCGTCCTGCTGAGCGTCGTCGCTGCGATCACCATCGCTGCGCGACGCATCGGCATCCCCTACCCAATCCTGATGGTGATCGGCGGCCTCGTCCTCGGGCTCATCCCGGGCGCCCCGCGCGTCGAGCTGGAGCCCGAGACGGTGCTGCTGCTCTTCCTGCCGGCAATCCTGTTCTCGGCGGCGTACCTCAGCTCGCCACGCGACCTCTGGCGCAACGTGCGGCCGATCACGCTCCTCGCGTTCGGCCTCGTCCTCACCACGACCCTCGCGGTCGCGACGGTGATGGTGCTCCTGGTGCCGGGAATCGGCTGGCCTCTCGCGATCGCCCTCGGCGCGATCGTTTCGCCGCCGGACGCGATTGCCGCGACGTCGATCGCCGAGCGGCTGGGCCTCCCTCGGCGCCTCGTCACGATCCTGGAGGGCGAGAGCCTCGTGAACGACGCGACAGCCCTGGTGACGTACCGCTTCGCGCTCGCCGCCGCCGCGACCGGCGCGTTCAGCCTTGGCGAAGCCGCGCTCGGGTTCGTGGCGGTGGCCGCTGGTGGCGTGCTGATCGGCGTAATCGTCGGCGCGCTGGTCACCTGGATCCTCAAGCGGCTCTCCGACCCGCCGGTCGAGGTGCTCATCACGCTGCTTGCCCCGTACGCGGCCTACCTTCCCGCCGAGAAGCTGGGGGTCTCCGGCGTCCTGGCGGCGGTCACCGCGGGCCTGATCCTTGGCTGGTACGCGCCGCGCGTGATGAGCTCCGACACGCGGATCCTCGGCTTCGGCGCGTGGCAGATGACGATCTTCGTGGTCAACGGCCTCGCCTTCATCCTCATCGGCCTCCAGATCCCTTCGGTCCTCGAGGCGCTGACGGAGTACGAGCCGCTCGAGCTGGCCGGGCTCGGGGCCGCGGTCGCCGGCACGGTCATCGTCGTGCGCATGCTGTGGGTCTTCCCGGCGACGTACCTGCCGCGCATCCTCAGCTCATCGCTCAGGCGCCGCGATCCAGCGCCGCCGCGGCAGGCCGTCGTAGTGCTCGGGTGGGCGGGAATGCGTGGAGCCGTGTCACTCGCAGCTGCGCTCGCACTGCCGCCCGCGCTGGCGGAGCGCAACCTGCTCATCTTCCTCACCTTCGTCGTGATCATGGCGACGCTGGTGGGCCAGGGCCTCACGCTCCCGTGGCTCATCCGGCGGCTCGGCCTGGGCGACGACGGCAGCGCCGAGCACGAGGAGCTCCACGCCCGGGAGGCGGCCACGGAGGCCGCGCTCCAGCGCCTGGATGAGCTCGTGATGGAGGTGCCCGGCCACCTCGAGCTGATCGACCGGCTTCGTGCGCAATATGCGGATCGTGCGCAGCACTTCAGCCATGACCACGAGGCGGGCAGCCAGCCCGAGGTGGACCATGAGGAGATCGAGCACGAACGGATCAGACGAGAGGTGCTCGTGGCCGAGCGCATTGCGGTCGTTGACCTGCGAAACCGAGGCGTGATCAGCGACGACGCGCTGCGCCTCGTGGAACGGGACCTCGACCTGGACGAGCTGCGACGGGCGGGCTGACGCCGGTCAGTGCTCCGGGAGCCGCCGCTCCCCGGCCTCGATGCGTATCGGGAGCCGATTCTCCTCGGGCGGCAGCGGACACGTCGCGTACGGCGAGAAGACACACGGCGGGTTGTACGCGCGGTTGAAGTCCACGATCACCCTTCCGTCCGGTGTCGGCGGGTCGGTATAGAGGAAGCGGCCGCCCCCGTACGTGGCCTCGCCGTTCGTCGCGTCGCCGAAGACGAGCCACAGCTGGCCGTCACCACCGTCCATCGCCTTGATGCGATGCGTCGCGCCATCGCGCTCGAAGGCCACGGTGCCCGCCAGCGGCTCCTCCTCCACGTCGCCGAGGACGTCGGGAACGGAGAACGTCTCGTCCGGGCCGCCAGGCTCCAGGCGAGCGTCCACCCGCCACGCGGGATCGACCGGGTAGTGCGGGATCCCGGTGAAGTCGCGCCGCGCGGGCGAGGCCGTGTCCCAGATGCGCAGCCCGAGCCGCTCGCCGCGGCGGATCAGGACAATCCGCAGGCGGCCGACTTCGAGGATCGTGGGGCCCTCCCCCTCGGGCGCGTCGAAGTCGTTCACGAGCCGGAGGTCAGCCGCCTCTCGGCCTTGGTGCGTCAGGCCCTCACCGGACGCCGTGACCTCCGCGCCGTGCCGGATGAGCCGGCCGGCCACGAGCGGGCCAGAAGGCAGCCGGACCTCGGCATCGGAGGCGCTCCCGACGCGGCTCTCGCCCTCGGCAAGCCACTCGAGGCCCACGAGCGTGAGCCAGCTCATCGGCTCGCGAAGGCGACGGTAGCGCTCCTTGCGCCAGGCCTCGACGTCGTTCACGGCCGACCCGAGGTTCAGGCCGATGCGGTTGGCGGCCGCAGGTCAGCGAAGCCGGCCACGCGCTCGTACGCATCGGCGACTCGCAGGACCATTTCCTCGTCGAAGGCACGGCCGATGACCTGGAGGCCGACCGGCTTCCCCTCGGACAGGCCGCACGGCACGCTGATGCCCGGCAGACCGGCGATGTTCACCGGCAGGGTGCAGGCGTCGTTGAGGTACATGGCGAGCGGATCGTCGACCTTGGCGCCGATCGGGAACGCGACGTTCGGCGAGGTCGGCGCGAGGATGGCGTCCACGGTCGCCAGCACCTCGTCGAACTCGGCCTTGATGAGCGTCCGGACCTGCTGCGCCTTGACGTAGTAGGCGTCGTAGTAGCCGGCCGAGAGTGCGTACGTGCCGAGCATGATCCGGCGCTTCACCTCGGGTCCGAATCCGTCGCCGCGGGTCCGCGCGTAGTTCTCCCACAGCTCGTCGGCCCCGGCGCTCAGGCCGTAGCGCACGCCGTCGTAGCGGGCCAGGTTCGCCGATGCCTCCGCCGGCGCGATGATGTAGTACGTCGCCAGGCCGCGGTCCGTCGACGGCAGGCTCACGTCGACGATCTGCGCGCCGAGGCCGCGCAGCACGTCGATCGCGGAGCGCACCGCGGTCTCGACGCCCGGCTCCATGCCCGCCACGAAGTACTCGCGCGGCACGCCGAGGCGCAGCCCCTTCACGTCGCCGGTCAGCGCCGCGCGGTAGTCGGGAACGGGGACGTCAACGCTCGTCGAGTCCCGCGGGTCGTGGCCGGCGAGCACGCCGAGGACCAGCGCCGCATCGCGCACCGAGCGCGCCAGCGGCCCCGCCTGGTCGAGGCTGGAGGCGAAGGCGACCATCCCGTATCGGCTCACGCGCCCGTACGTTGGTTTCAGGCCGACCGTGCCGGTCAGCGCCGCGGGCTGCCGGATGCTTCCGCCGGTGTCGGTGCCGAGCGCGAAGTACGCCTGTCCGCTCGCCACGGCGGCGCTCGAGCCTCCCGAGGACCCGCCGGGCACGGTCGCCTCGTCCCAGGGGTTGCGGACCGGCCCGTACGCGCTGTTCTCGTTGCTGGAGCCCATGGCGAACTCGTCGCAGTTCGTCTTGCCGAGCAGGATCGCGCCGGCCTCGCGCAGCCGATCCTCCGCGTCCGAGGCGTACGGCGACCGATAGCCCTCCAGGATCCGGCTCCCCGCCGTCGTGGGCAGTCCCCCATCGAGCGGCCGTCCGTCGTCGTCGAGCGCGCGCGTCACGAAGATGTCCTTCAGCGCGTACGGGATCCCGAGCAGCGGTTGCCCGGCGGAATCGCCGCGGCCGAGCGCAGCGTCCGCGGCATCGGCGGCCGAGCGTGCCCCGTCGGCATCCGTGGCGAGGAACGTGTTCAGCCGCTCCGCGTGGCGCTCGATGCGCGCCAGGCACGCATCGGTCAGCTCTCGCGCGCTCACCTCACGTGAGGCGAGCAGATCGGCGACGTCCGAGATCGTGCGGTCGGCCAGGGCCAGTGACTCGCTCATCGGCCTTCCTCGAGGACTGTCGGCACTCGGAGGAAGGGGTCGTCGCGCAGCGGCGCGTTCGCCAGCGCCGCGTGACGCGAGATGCCGGGCCGGGCCACGTCGTCGCGCATCACGTTCTCCAGCTGGATGACGCTGGCTGTCGGCCCCACGTGGCTGGTGTCGACGTCTCGGAGGGTCTCGATCGCCTCGAGGATCCGGGAGAGCTGCGTCTGCATGCGGTCGAGCTCATCATCGGTCAGGTGCAGGCGCGCGAGATCGGCGACGTGCTCGACGTCCGCGCGCGTGATGTCGGCCATGGACCGATGGTAGCGCCGCACGACAGTCGGTGCCCTCTGGCAGCATGGGCCGATGACGGTCGAATCGCATCTGATCCCGGGAGGTCGAATCGAGGCCTTCTCGTTGCCCGGCGGCGGCGGGACGCCGCTCCTCGTGCTCGGCGGCGTCGAGACCGGCATGCGACCGCTCGCCGGAACCGAGCAGCTGCTCCAGCGCCGATGGGAGCGCCGGGCGGCCGCGCGTCAGGTAACGATTCTGGGCCGACCACTGCCCGACGACCCGGCCGATGCGGGCCGGATGATGCACCCGCGCGTCATCGCCGATGGTGTGGCCCGCGTGCTGGCGGACCGCGAGGCGGACCCGGTGGCGATCGAGGCCGAATCGGGCGGGGGCCGTATCAGCCTGTGGCTCACCGTCGACCGGCCCGAGCTCGTGGAGCGCCTTGTCCTCGCGTCCGTCGCGTCCGAGACCCCGCCGGACTCTCCCATGGCCGAGCGCATGGCCGGCTGGATCTCACTGGGCGAGGCCGGCGACTGGGGGACGTTCTTCGCGTCGATGGCGCAGCAGATGAAGGCGGCATCGGAGGGCGAGGCGGGCTCGTTCGCCGCCGCCGCGCGACTTCAGCCGCGGCCGGCGACACCGCAGCGGTTCATCGGCGAGCTCAAGGCCACGCTGGATCCCAGCTCGTTCGTGACCGCGCGACTGGGCGAGATCAGCGTCCCGACGCTCGTGCTGGCCGGGGAGCAGGACCAGGTCGTCCCACTCGCGTCGACGCGGCTGGTGGCCGACACGATCCCTGGCGCCCGCCTGCTCACGGATCCGGAGTCAGGCCACACGGTGCGCGTCTCGTTCCGCGGCTACGACGACCTCGTCGAGCAATTCCTCAGTGAGGGAGACTGACCCGCTCGACGACGCAGTGGTCAGCGCGCTCGAGGAACTGCCTCGGGTCCGGATCGAAGGCGATCCGCTCGTCTGAGTCGTAGTACGCACGGTCTGCGGCCTCGAACTCCTCGACGGAGCCGGGGTGGCTGACGAGCCAGACCAGCCGAGCGTCGTCCGCAACGATCCAGGCCTCGACCTCGAAGCCATGCACCGCGCGAAGCGGCGGAACCTGCCGCTGCCAGGCTTCCAGGAATTGGTCCCACGCGTCCGGCCGCACACGGTAATCCCGCAGCTGCGTGGTCATTCGGAGACGACCTCGACGTTGAGGGGCACGGCGCGACGCACCGCATCCGAGACCGGGCAGTGCTCCACCGCCCACTCGGCGACCTCGCGGAGCCGATCCGGCGATGCGCCTTCGGCACTGACCCGGAACCGGATGCTCATGCTGAGCGGACCCGCCGGCACGCTCGCGTCGAGGCCGAGGATGCCGCGGTCGTCCGACTCGCTGTCGACCTCGACCGACCCACCGAAGCCCTCGAGGCCGATCTGGGCCGCTCGCATCCGTGCCAGCGAGGCCACGCACGCGGCAACCGCGGCGCGCAGGAACCAACCCGGGCTCGGCGCCGAGCCCGCGCCACCCACCGCGCCGGGCATGTCGGTCTCCAGCCGCTCGCCCTTCGGCCCCTCGACCTGCACGCGCAGTCCGTCGCCAAGCGTCGCGGTGGCGAGCGAATCGGTGTAGCGCGCCTCGTCGGGATGCTCGGTCAGGTAGGTCGTGGCGCCCTCGATGGCGGTGCGGATCGCATCGGTCATGTCTTCTCCTGCAAGAGCTTCCTGAATCCGTCCTCGTCGAGCACCGGCACGCCCAGCTGGGTCGCCTTCGTCAGCTTGCTCCCCGCCTTCTCGCCGGCGACGAGGTAGCTGGTCTTAGCGGAGACCGATGACGCCGCATGGCCGCCGGCCGCCCGAACGGCGTCCTCCGCCTCCGAGCGGCTGAAGCCCTCGAGGCTTCCGGTCACCACCACCGTCATCCCGCTCAGAGCGGCCCTCCGCGGGCGCCACTGCCGCTCCGGGCGCGGGCGCCTCGGCCGCGACGCCGGCCTCCACCAGCCGATGGAGGAGTTCCCGCGTGTGCTCATCGGCGAAGAAGCCGGCAATGCCGTCTGCGACGACGGCGCCGATGCCGTAGACCTCGGTGAGCTCCTCGGCAGAGGCATCGCGCAGGCGATCCGCCACTCGCCTCGTCCAGGCCGCCTCGTCCTCGTCCTCGCCGCGCGGCGTCTCGCGCGCGAGCCAGGCGGCGAGATCGATCGCGGTCTGCTCCCCGACGTGGCGGATGCCGAGCGCGTTGATGATCCGGCTCAGCGGACGCCGCCGGGCCTCGTCGATGGACCGCTTGAGGTTCTCGGCGCTCTTGCGCGCGAACCGGTCGAGCGACTCCAGCGTCTCGAGCTCGAGCCGGAAGATGTCGGCCGGCTCCCGCACCAGCTCGCGATCGAGGAGCTGCACCATCACCGCGTAGCCCAGCCCCTCGATGTCCATGCCGCCGCGTCCGGTGAAGTGCAGCAGGCCGCCGATGCGCTGCGCCGGGCAGTACGGGTTCGGGCAGCGCGCGACGACCTCGCCCTCCTCGCGCACGACCTCCGTCCCGCATGCCGGGCAGGTCGTCGGCATGTCCCAGATCGTCTCGGTGCCGGTGCGGGCGTCGACCACCGCGCTCACGACCTCGGGGATGACGTCGCCGGCTCGCTGGAGCACGACGGTGTCGCCGACCCGCAGGTCCTTGCGGCGGATCTCGTCGATGTTGTGGAGCGTGGCGTTGCGGACGGTGGTCCCGCCCACGAAGACCGGCGTGACGTGCGCAACGGGCGTCAGCGCGCCCGTCCGTCCCGACGTAGACCTCGATCTCCTCGAGCGTGGTCGTGACCTGCTCCGCGGGGAACTTGTACGCGGTCGCCCAGCGCGGGGCACGGGCGACGAAGCCGAGGCGCTCCTGGTCGGCGAGGGAGTCGACCTTGATGACGATGCCGTCGGTCTCGTAGTCGAGCTCACGGCGCTTCTCGCCCCACTGCTCCGTGTAGGCGATCACCTCGTCGATGCCGGCGACGATCGCGATGTGCGGGTTCACCGCGAAACCGAGCCGCCGCAGGAGCTCGAGCGACTCGGAGTGCGTCTCGAGCCCGTGCGCGCCGACGAGCTGGTAGCACCACACCGACAGCTGCCGCGACGGCGGTGACGGACGGGTCCTTCTGGCGCACCGTGCCCGCCGCCGTGTTGCGGGCGTTGGCGTAGAGCGGCTTCCCGGCCTCCTCCAGCTGTCGGTTGAGCGACGCGAAGGCGCCGCGCGGCATGAAGGCCTCGCCTCGCACCTCGAGCCGCTCGCCGGGCGGATCCTCGCGGAGACGCAGCGGGATGGCGCGGATCGTCCGCAGGTTGGCGGTGACGTCCTCGCCGGTCGTGCCGTCGCCGCGCGTCGCGCCGCGCACGAACTGCCGACCCTCGTAGCGCAGGCTGATGGCGAGGCCGTCGATCTTCAGCTCGCAGACGTAGGCGACCGGCTCGTCCGCGGAGCGACCCAGGCCGCGGCGCACACGCACGTCGAACTCGCGGAGGTCGTCGGCCGAGAAGGCGTTCCCCAGGCTGAGCATCGGGACGTCGTGGCGGACCGTTGCGAACGAGCCGGACACCGGCCCACCGACGCGCTGCGTCGGCGACTCCGGCGTGACGAGCTCCGGATGCTCGCCCTCCGAGCTGCACGAGCTCGCGGAAGAGCAGGTCGTACTGGCGGTCGCTGATCTTCGGATCGTCGAGGACGTGGTAGCGGTGGTTCGCGTCCTCGATCTGCGTGCGAAGCTCGGCGATGCGACCCGCCGGGTCGCGCTCGGTCATCGGTCCGCCGGCTCCCGCGCCGGCGGCGCGTCGTCGACGTCGTCCGCATCGGCTCCGGCGAACCATTCCCGGACGTGCACGGCGTGCTCGGCATAGTGCCCCGGCCCGTTCTCGATGACCGTCGTCTCCATCGTGCCGCCCCAGGGCATCGGCATCGCCAGCACCGCCGGGTCCGCTCCGGCCAGGAGCGAGGCGAAGCGCTCGAACGACTCGGCCTCGCGGTCGCGCACGACTGACATCGGCAGCGACGCGGCCTCGCGCGCGACCTCCGCGTTCTGCGCGTCGACGTCCCACTCGTCGGTGACGAGGCCGTCCAGGCCACCCTCGGCGGCCGCGGTGAGGCACGTCGAGGCCCAGTCGTTCCAGTGGGCAAGGTGCGCGACGAGCTCGCGCGCGCTCCACTCGCCGACCAGGCCCGGGGCCGTCAGCAGCGCCGGATCGGCGTCGGCCAGCGCCGCGGAAAGCTCCTCACGCGCCTCCGCCAGCTCACGCCGGAGCTCGGCGAGCCGCTCAGCGGTCACGACCCAGCGCCTCACGCAGCTCCTGGCCGCGTGCTCCCGATAGTGCTCGCCGCCGTCTTCCCGCAGCCCCTTCTCGACCGTGGCGCCGTCCGACAGGCGCAGGTCGAGCAGCGCCGGGGTCCAGCGTGCGCAGCCGCTCCACAAACGCCTCGACCGAGGCGTGCTCGCGCGACTGGACCGTGGCGAGGTCGGCGCTCGCGCGCCACGCGCGCCACCGTCGCGTTGATCTCGTCGATGCTCGGGCGCCCCTCGCCGAACGTCTCGATGCCGCCGAGCTCCGCGGCCTGGATCAGCTCGACCGCGTGCCCCGCCCAGTAGCCCGATGTGGGCGATCAGCTCCTTCGCGCTCCACTCCCCGAGGAGGCCAGGTCGCGTGAGCCGATCCGGGCCGATCGCGTCGAGCACGCGCAAGGAAGTCGTCACGCGCCGCGACGAGCTCAGCGACGATGGCCTCCGTCCGGTCGGCCATCTCCGGGCTATGCCCGTTCAAGCCCGGCATACGCCGCCACCAGTCGCTTGACCCCTTCGCCGACGAACGCGACGGTCACCTCCTCGTCGCCCTTGACGATCCGGCTGCTCACCACGATCCCGTCGCCGAACCGGCGGTGCTTCACCCGGTCCCCGGCGTGCCAGGCCGGCTCCTCCTCCGCGCCGAGCGCGTCGCCGGCGCCCGGGGCGGAGAACGTCCCGCTGCCGAGGTCCACCGGCGTGCCGCCCTCGTACGTGGCGGCGGCGACGCGCTCGCGGGCCGCGTCCAGCTTCCGTCCGATCGGGCGCGGGGTGGGGCTCGCCATGTCCGGGAGCGACACCGGCCGCAGCGGCTCGCGGATGCGTCCGCTCGGCGAGCGGTAGCCGATCGGGAGCCATCCGCCGTCGTCGTCGGTCCCACGCGTCGCCCCGCTGCGCCCGAACGGCGCCGAGGAGCGCGACGCCGCCAGCAGGTCCGGCGGCAGCTCCGACAGGAAGCGCGACGCCTCCGCCTGCGCCCCGACGCCGTACGTGGAGCGGTGGTGGGCATGGACCAGGTACAGGCGGTCCTTCGCGCGCGTCATGCCCACGTACGCGAGGCGGCGCTCCTCCTCCAGCTCGCGCTCGTCCTCGAGGGCGCGGCGGTGCGGCATGAGGCCCTCCTCCATGCCGACGATGAAGACGACGGGGAACTCGAGCCCCTTCGCCGCGTGGAGCGTGATGAGCGTCACGCGGTCCGGGACGTCCTCCAGCTCGTCCTGGTCGCTGACGAGCGCCACCTCCTCCAGGAAGCGGGCGAGGCCCTCCGGCGCCGCGATCTCGTCGAACTCCGCCGCGTGGTTCCGCAGCTCGGTGACGTTGAGCCAGCGCTCCTCCCCCTCCTCCGTGCCGTCGACGAGCGCGTCGCGCAGCCCGGAGCGCTCGGTGGCCGCGTCGAAGATCGCGGACGGCGGCTCCTCCGGCACCATCGCCATCAGGCCGCGCATGAGCGTCGCGAACGTCGCCGAGCTGCGCGCGCGAGCGCGGCGCGAGGTTCGGGTTCTCGTCGGCGGCCTCGACCGCCTGCCACAGGCTGATCTCGCGGCTCTCGGCGGCGGCGCGCAGCTCCTCGAGCGTCTTCGCGCCGATCCCGCGGGCGGGGACGTTGATGATCCGCTCGAGCGCGACGCGGTCCGCGGGGTTGCGTGCCAGCCGGACGTAGGCCAGCGCGTCCTTGACCTCGCGGCGCTCGTAGAAGCGGGTGCCGCCGACGAGCTGGTACGGGATGCCGAAGCGCATGAACGACTCCTCGATCACGCGGCTCTGGGCGTTCACGCGGTAGGTGACCGCGACGTCGCCGTACTTGAGCGTGCCGTCCTCGTCATCGGCGCGGCTGGTGAGCAGCTTCGCCATCGAGCCGCGGGACGCACCGCCGACGAGCTTCTCGACCTGCCGCGCGACGAACTCGGCCTCCTCGTACTCGTTGTAGGCGTCGAAGAGCTCGATCTGCGTCCCGGCGCCGCGATCGGTCCAGAGCTTCTTGTCCTTGCGACCCGCGTTGCGGCTCACGACCGAATGTGCCGCGTCGAGGATGGTCTGCGTGGAGCGGTAGTTCTGCTCGAGCTTCACCACCTTGGCGTCGGGGTAATCGGCCTCGAAGTCCAGGATGTTGCGCAGGTCGGCGCCGCGCCAGGAGTAGATGCTCTGGTCGTCGTCGCCCACCACGGCGAGGTTCTTGTGCTTGGCGGCGAGGTGCCGGCAGAGCAGGTACTGCGCGCGGTTCGTGTCCTGGTACTCGTCGACCAGGATGTGCTGCCAGCGCGACTGGTACTTGGCGAGCACGTCGGGGTGCTGCTCGAACAGGAAGACCGTGCGCATGAGCAGGTCGTCGAAGTCCACCGCGTCGTCCTCGCCGAGCTGCCGCTGGTACGCCTCGTACACCTGGGCCGCGGTCTCGTCGTAGTAGTTCCCCGCCTGCCGTTTCGCGGTCGCCACGTCGGCGAGCTCGTCCTTGCGCTGCCCGATCCACGCGAGCATCCCGGCCGGCGCGAAACGCTTGTCGTCCAGGTCAAGCCGCCGGAGGATCGACTTCACCAGGGCGACCTGGTCGGCACGGTCGTAGATCGTGAAGCTCCGGGTGAGGCCGATGGCGGCGCCGTCGCGCCGCAGGATCCGGGCGCAGATGGCGTGGAAGGTGCCCATCGTCGCCTCGCGGGCGCTCTCCTCGCCGATGAGCCCCGCGATCCGCAGACGCATCTCGGTCGCGGCCTTGTTGGTGAACGTGACCGACACGATCTGCCAGGGCTTCACGCCCGACGCGATGAGGTAGGCGACCCGATGCGCCAGCACCCGCGTCTTGCCGCTCCCGGCCCCCGCCAGGATCAGCAGCGGGCCCTTGATATGGCTCACCGCCTCCTGCTGGGGCGGGTTCAGGCGCGCCAGGATCTCCTGCGGGGACAGGCGTGGCCGAGGCGGCGCGGTAGCTCGGGTGCGGCTTCCGGGGGCATCGCCTCGATTCTACCGGCGCGAGGGGTCGCCGAGGGTCAGCGGACGAAGCCAGGCTGCACCTGGACGGTCCCGTTCGGCTGTGTCTGCGAGCGAAGGCCACTCGCGTGCCATCGCGACCGCCTCGTCCATGCTCTCCACGTCGACGATCACGAACCCCCCGAGGATCTCCTTGGTCTCGATGTACGGGCCGTCCGTGACCACCACGCCCTCGCCCTGGCGGCCGGGCCGCAGGGTCTTGACGCTCGACGGCGCCCCGAGCTCCTCGCCACCAACGATCTTGGGGGCGTAGGTGCGGAACCACGTCATGTGCCGCTCGACGTCCGCGGCCTGCTCCGCCTCGCTCATCGCCTCCCACGTGGCAACGTCGTCGGGGTGGACCCAGTTGAAGATCACGTAGCGCATCGGTTCAGTCTCCATGTCGGCGCCCGTCGACGGGCGCCTCTCGAACCCTACGACGAACCGATGAGCTCCCGGCTGGACAAATCCTCAGGTCTTGGGGTCGAAGATCGTGGCGTCCACGACAGCCTTGTAAAGGCCGTTGCTCCAGGGGGTGTTCCACTCGTAGTCGCCGAACCGTGACGAGTCACGTAGGAGCTTGCCGAACTCCTTCTTCCCATCCTTCGCCGCGGCCGCGAGGGCGTCCATGGCGCCGTAGCTGTCCATCTCGACGAAGGTCTTGTAGAACCCAGCCCGCTTCTCCGAGCTGAAGACCACGGCGAAGGTCCCGATGTACTTCGTGCCCTTCGGGTGCGCGGCGGCGAACTTCTTCTCGTTGGCGGCCCACCACTTCTGGTGCGCCTCTTCCTGGCCGACCTTGACGCTGTAGCCCCACTCCTGGATGAATCGCATCGGTCTGCTCCTCCTGGCGCCGGTCGCGGGTGCGGTCGCACCGTCGGCGCGGAGACGCCGCAGCGACAGGCGCAGCGCGGCACGGGCGGAAGCAGGAGCACGACGAAGGCCCCGGCCGAAGCCGGGGCCTTCGCCATCCGGCTGAAGGAGCGCGGACTAGTAGTCCATGCCTCCGCCCATGCCGCCGGGCATGGATGGCGCCTTGTCCTTCTCCGGGAGATCGGTGATGACCGTCTCCGTCGTGAGGAGCAGGCCGGCGACCGACGCGGCGTTCTCGAGCGCCGAGCGGGTCACCTTGGCCGGGTCGATGACGCCGGCGGCGAACAGGTCGCCGTACTCGCCCTTCTGCGCGTCGTAGCCGTGCCCGGGCTTGAGCTTGCGGACCGCCTCGACGACGACCGAGCCCTCCTGGCCGGCGTTGATCGCGATCTGGCGCAGTGGCTCCTCGAGCGCGCGGCGCAGGATGTTCACGCCGATGGCCTCGTCACCCAGGACCTCGATCTTGTCGAGGGCCGGGAGGGAGTGGATGAGGACCGAGCCGCCACCGGCGACCATGCCCTCCTCGACGCCCGCGCGAGCGGCCGACAGCGCATCCTCGATGCGGTGCTTCTTCTCCTTGAGCTCGACCTCGGTGGCCGCGCCGACCTTGAGCACCGCGACGCCGCCGCTCAGCTTCGCGAGGCGCTCCTGGAGCTTCTCGCGATCGAAGTCGCTGGTGGTGTCCTCGATCTGGAGCTTGATCTGGCCGATGCGCGCCTTGATGGCGTCCTCGGACGCCCTTGCCCTCGACGATGGTCGTGGTGTCCTTGTTGGCCGTGACGCGACGCGCCTGGCCGAGGTCCTCGAGCGTGACGCTGTCGAGCTTGCGGCCGACCTCCTCGCTGATGACCCGCGCACCGGTCAGGGTGGCGATGTCCTCGAGCATGGCCTTGCGGCGATCGCCGAAGCCGGGAGCCTTGACCGCGAGCACGTTGATCGTGCCGCGCAGCTTGTTGACCACCAGGGTCGCGAGCGCCTCACCGTCGACGTCCTCGGCGATGATGAGGAGCGGCTTGCCGGTGGTGACGGTCTTCTCGAGCGTGGGGAGGATGTCCGCCACCGCGCTGATCTTCTTGTCGGTGACGAGGATGTACGGCTGGTCGAGGGTCGCCTCGAGCTTGCCGCCCTCGGTGCTGGTGACCATGTAGGCCGAGACGTAGCCGCGGTCGAGCTGCATGCCCTCCACGTACTCGGTGTCGAGCTTGAGCCCCTGGCTCTCCTCGACGGTCACGACGCCGTCCTTGCCGACCTTGTCCATGACCTCGGCGATCATCTTGCCGATCTCCGGGTCGCGGGCGCTGATGGCGGCGATGTGGGCGATGTCGTCGGTCGTCTCGACCGGCTTCGAGAGACGCTTGATCTCCTCGACGATCGCGATGACGCCCTTCTCGAGGCCGCGCTTCAGGCCCATCGGGCTGGCGCCGGCGGTCACGTTCTTGAGGCCCTCGGTGATGATGGCCTGCGCGAGTACGATGCTCGTCGTGGTCCCGTCACCGGCCACGTCATTGGTCTTTGCCGCGACCTCCTCGAGCAGCTGAGCACCCATGTTCTCGTACGGGTCCTCGAGCTCGATGTCGCGTGCGATGGTGACGCCGTCATTGGTGATGGTCGGCGCGCCGAATTTCTTGTCGAGGAGAGCGTATCGGCCCTTGGGTCCGAGCGTGACCTTGACGGCATCGGCCATCTTGTCGACGCCGCGCTTCAGTGAGCGACGCGCCTCTTCCTCGAACAGCAGCTGCTTCGCCACGGTTCTTCATTCCTCCTGAGTGGTGCCGCGCGAGCGCGGCGGTATCGGTCTGAGT
Source organism: uncultured Chloroflexia bacterium (assembly GCA_963840205.1). Taxonomy (GTDB): domain Bacteria; phylum Chloroflexota; class Limnocylindria; order QHBO01; family QHBO01; genus JACDBZ01. The sequence continues at coordinate 283,058 of CAWIXZ010000001.1, read as the reverse complement.
CGGGGGTGGGCCGCCTACTCGATGACGGCCAGGATGTCCTTCTGCGAGAGGATCAGCAGATCCTCCTCGTCGATCTTGAACTCGGTGCCCGCGTACTTCTGGAAGAGAACCTTCTGTCCCGCGCGGACTTCCATCTTCTCGAGCTTGCCGTCGTCGAGCGTGCGACCGGGGCCGACCGAGACGACCGTGCCCTCCTGGGGACGCTCCTTGGCCGTGTCGGGGAGAACGATGCCGCTCTTGGTCATCTCCTCGCGCTCGCTGGGCCTGACGACGAGACGGTCGCCCAGGGGCTTCAGCTGGGTCGCCGTACCTCTGACCGTAGTGGTCATGTGTGTGTGCTTGCCTCCTTGAATGCGCCAAAAACCGATGCGGATCTCGTGCAAAGACACGCTCCCGGGAGGTCCAGCCGGGGCCGATTCGACCCTCCTGGCTGGCACTCAACCGACGAGAGTGCTAACCGAAATGTAGCACCGCCGATCGAACGGTGTCAACCGCGCACGAAGACGCCCCGGCCGATGGCCGGGGCGTCCGATGCGAGGGACCTGAGGCTTACGCCAGGTCCACGAGCCTCCAACCGCTCGGAAGCACTTCCGTGGCGTCGTCCGTAGCGGGAGTGTCGGTGTCGCCACCGCCGTCGCCGTCGCCGTTGTTGGTGCCGCCCGGGGCGATGACGAGGAAGTAGACCAGGGCGGCGATCACGAGGATCGCCACGATGATGCCGAGGATCATGCCGGCGCCGCTGCTGCCGGCCGGCTCACCGGCGGTACCGCCCCCCGGAGTGTTCACGTTGACTTGGCCCATGCGTTGGTGCCTCCATCCATTCCATTGATTCCATCGCGAGATGGCGTTCTGTCACTCACCGACCAAGCAACCGTCATGCCACGACGAGCCGCTCGAACGAGTCTCGTGCGGCCGCGGCGATGGATTCCGGCTTGGATTCTCGCAGCGCCGCAAGCTCGGCCGCCACGCGCAACACGGTCGTAGGCTCGTTGCGGCGCTCGCGGTCCGGTCCGAGGTACGGGGAGTCGGTCTCGACCAGCAGCGCGGTCTCGGGCAGCGCCGCCGCGGCCGCTCGCGGACCCGCGGCCGACCGGAACGCGACCGGCAACGCGAAGCTGATGAGGAAGCCCGCCTCGGCCAGCGAGGTGGCCATGGCCGCGTCTCCCGAGAAGGCATGCAGCGCTCCGCGTGCGTCGCCGCCCTCACGACCCCGCCACGCGAGCAGGGCATTCGTGACGTCCCGATGCGCCTCCCGGCAGTGGACGAGGACGGGCAGGTTCCGCGCCGCCGCCAGCGCGAGCTGCCGCGCGAAGGCGTCCCGCTGCACGTCGGGCGGCGAGAGGTTGCGGTGGTAGTCCAGGCCGATCTCGCCGACCGCGACGCAGCGTGGGTCGGCGAGGAGTGCCTCCAGTCTTCCCCAGCCTTCTTCGTCCATGGCAGCCGCGTCATGCGGATGGACGCCGACGCCTGCGAGCACGACTGGAGCGTGGCGATCGGCGAGCTCCAGCGCAGCCTCGGACGAGGCGATGTCCCAGCCGGGCACGAGGATGCGGTCGACGCCCGCCGCGATCGCGCGCTCCACGACGGCGTCGCGATCGGCGTCGAACTGCGCGTGCTGGAGGTGCGCGTGAGAGTCGACCACCCCAGGGAGGCGCTCGGGCACGCCGCGACGGCTCAGACGGCCGCCTCGAGCTCGATGCGCGGGAAGACCGGCACGGGCTCACCCGTCTGCGAGCCGCCTCCCCCACCACCCCACGCGAGGAGCGTCGCGAAGCCGGGGCCGCCCGCGCCACGCTCGTCATAGGGTGGCGCAGCTCCGAGCTGCTCGTGGATGGCCCGCGCCCCCGACGGCGCCACGGGCGCGAGCATGTGACCGATGAGGCGGCACGCCTCCGCCATGACGGCGAGGATCTGGCCGACCCGGGCGAGATCGCCCCCCTTGTGCACGCTCCATGGCGCCTGGCTCTCGGCGTAGCCGTTGGCGGCGCCGGCAAGCTCCATCATCCCGGCCAGGGCCGCATGGAGCTGGAATCGGTCGAAGGCATCGTGGTAGGAGGCGACCACCCGCTCGGCGGCCGCCCGCAGTTCGAGGTCCGCCTCGGCGGTCGCATCGGTCACCGCCGGAAGGCGTCCCTCGAGGTATCGGCGGCTCATGCTCACCGTGCGGTTCACGAGGTTGCCGAGGTCATTGGCGAGGTCCGCGTTGTATCGGCGCACGAAGGAGTCGTAGGTGACGTCCGCGTCTCGGTCGAAGGGGACCTCGCGCAGGACGACGTAGCGGATGCCGTCCACGCCGAACTCATCGGCCGCCTGGTGGGGGTCCCTGGTGTTCCCGCGCGTCTTGCTCATGCGCTCACCGCGGTCGAGCATGAAACCGTGGGCGAAGACCTGCTTCGGGAGAGGCAGCCCCGCGCTCATGAGCATCGCCGGCCAGTAGAGGCAGTGGAAGCGGGTGATGTTCTTGCCGATGACGTGCACGTCGGCCGGCCACCATCGGTCGAAGGTCGCCTGGTCGTCCGGAAAGCCTGCCCCGGTGAGGTAGTTGGTGAGGGCGTCGAACCACACGTAGATGCGATGTGCCTCGTCGCCGGGGAACGGGATCCCCCACTTCGTGCCCGACCGGCTGATGGAGAAGTCGCGCAGCCCCTCTCGCAGCCAGCCGAGCACCTCGTTGCGGAAGTGCGCCGGCTCGCAGAACGACGGGTTCTCGGCGTACAGGCGCTCCAGGCGTTCCTGGTAGGCCGACAGGCGGAAGAAGTAGTTGTCCTCCTCCAGCCACACGGGATCCAGCGTCGGGTGGTCGGGGCAGCGGCCGTTCACGAGCTGCTGATCGGTCTTGAACTCGTTGCACCCGTTGCAGAACCAGCCCGAGTACGTGCCGCGGTACACGTCGCCGGCCGCCTGGGCACGCCGCACCATCTCGGTCGACGCGCGCGCGTGGTCCGCGTCGGTGGTGCGGATGAACCGATCGGCGCTGATGCCGTAGCGCGCGAAGGTCGCCTGCCACGTCTCGGCCCACGGGTCGATGAGCCGATGCGGATCAATTCCCTGCTCGAGCGCGTCGCGCTCGACGTTGGCGGAGTGCTCGTCCAGCCCCGTGAGGAAGTGCGTCTCGCGACCCATGAGCCGCTGGTAGCGGGCGATGGCATCGGCGCCGATGGCCTCGAACATCGAGTGCAGCGCAGGGGCGGGCGACGGATAGAAGATCGCGGTGGTGAGGTAGTAGCCCTTCGGCGTCGGCCATCTCAGTGCGCCCGGCCCTTCGGCCAGTACAGCTCCTTGCGCACCTGCTCGGGGGCGAAGCCGCGGCCGAGCGGCGATCTCGTCGACGGTGGTGATCATGTCCGGGTTGCCGCAGACGTAGATCGTGGTGTTCTCGGCGTGCAACCGGTGCTCGTCCAGCTGGCCCGGGGACGACCGCCTCGACGCGTCCGGTGAGCCCGTCCCATTCCGGGCTGTGCTCCGGCCGCGAGACGGTCCCGGCGTATCGAAGCGGGAAGCCGCCGCCGTTCGCGAGCTCGGTGAGCTGCTCGCGCCACGCGAGGTCCCGATCGTGGCTCACGCCGTGGAGCAGCACGACGTCGCGCTCCTGCCCGCGGCCGCGCAGCGTCTCGATCATGCTGATGAAGGGGGCGAGCCCCGTCCCGGAGGCGACGAACAGCGACTGCCGTCCGTCGTCCTGGAGCAGGAACTTGCCCTTCGCGCCCTTGATGTCGATCGGGTCGCCGACCTTGCGCTCCCACAGGAGCGGGGTGAAGCCGCCCGAGTCGACGAGCCGGATGAAGAACTCGTATTCCGAAAGGTCGTCGGCGGACGAGGAGATGCTCATCGGGCGCCGCACGAGCTTGCCCTCGGGCCCCATGAGCCCCAGCGTGGCGTACTGCCCCGGCTCGAACGGGAACGACTCTTCGAGCGACTGCACGCCGACGATGGCCAGTCCGGGAGACACCTCCTCCCAGCGGCTGAGCCGTCCGTTGTAGGGGTAGTCGATCGCCATTCCTGACTTCAGGTCTCGCCCCTGCCCCGTCGGGACGTCACTGCTCGACCACGAACCAGACGTCTCCAACCTCGTGCCCATTTGCGTCGCCGGGGCTCGTGTCACTGGCGTAGTAGTAGAGCGGCCGGCCGAACCAAGTGACCTGAGTCGTTCCGTCGGGTCGCGTGGTGGTGGGGAACTCGCCAGTGACTCCCTCACCGGCCACGATCTCGGTCCCCGCTTCGATGGTGAACGGCGGCCAGGCGCCCTCGCACGCATCGATGCAACCACTGCCATCCTCGTTGTCGCCGAACAGCACGTAGAGGGTCATGCCGTCCTCGCCGGCAAGGGCTGGCCCAGCGGTTGTCTCGGCGACGGTGAGCCTCACCTCACCAGACGCGGGGTCGCCCTCGTCCGGTGCCGGGCTGGCCGCGGACACTGACTCCGCGGCGGCCTGTGTGGGCTCATCCGCTGCGCTCTGCGTTGTTGCGCCATCCTCAGCCGCCTGACAGGAGGCCAGCACCAGCGCGCCCAGCAGAGGCGCGATGATCGCCAGCGCTCGTCCGCGTGACGCCGCTCCAGACATTGGGTTTCTCCTCCAGATCCTTGGAGGAGAAGTCTGCCACGCCGGAGCTCAGGCGCGGCGACGGGTTACAGCTGGGGCCTACGTGTCGAGGGCTCGAAGCCGGTAGAAGCGGAAGAAGTCGTTCTCGATCGGCAGTATCTCCACGGAGGCGAAGCCAGCGTCCTCGGCGTACCGTCGCAGCGTCGCGGGGCGCATGACGGTGCCGGTCGCCGCACTGGGCGAGCGCGATCGGCCATCCGGCAGGCAGGTGGTGATGCTCCAGCCATACATGAACCGCTCGATGTCGTCGCCCGGTGCGGTGAACGTCTCCGCCACCCGCTCGTCGACGACGATCAGCGACGCGCCCGGTGCCAGGTTCCTCCGGATCGCGGACAGCACCGCCACCGGGTCCGACATGTCGTGCACGGCCTCGATGATCAGCGCCACGTCGGCCCGTTCCTCCATCGTCGCCGCATCCGCCGCACGGAACTCGACGTGATCGGCCACCCCGGCTTCGGTCGCGTGTCGACTGGCCGCCTCGATCGAGGGCCCGTCCAGGTCGACGCCGATCACGCGCGCCTGCGGGTAAGCCTTCGCCAGCGCGATCGTCGACCATCCCTCGCCGCACCCGACATCCACGAGCGTCGCCGGTGGCGCCGCCCTCAGCCGAGCGTCGATATCCGGGATCGAGGGCAGCCACTCCCGGCCGAGGAGGTGCGTGAATGCCGGCCGGTTGAATGACGCCTGGCCCTCGCGCATGTCGGCGCCGTAGCGCTCCCAACCGATGCCGGCACCGGACCGATATGCCTCGGCGAGCTCCGGCAGGCGAGCCACGGCGGCGGCAACCATCCGCATGAGTGGCGCGATGCCATCGAGGCTCTCGGGCTCGACGAGGGCTGCGCGATGCCGTTCAGGAAGCAGGAAGCGCGTCTCGCCGTCGGCAGTCGTGGTTCCGGCTTCCAGAATGCCGGTCACGGCCTGCTGCTCGAGCCACTCGCGGGCGTACCGCCCGTCGATCCCAGCGCGCTCCGCGAGCTCAGTCGCAGTGGCTGCTCCGGCGTCCACCAACGCGCGGTACAACCCGAGCCGGTCGCCGAGATACACGCCGGCGAGATCGAGGGTGCCGAGCGCGGCCGAGAACAGGCGGTCGGTGAGGGTCTGTGGGACCGAGCCGACCTCGGTCGATGCGTCTGCGGTCGTGGGTTCCATGCACACAGCGTACGAGAGCGACGGCGCACGAGCATCCGACCGTCCGGTCGCTCCGCATTCGGCAAATGACGTAGGGGCCCCCAGGCGTCAACGGGAGATGCCGGGCGTATCCTCACGCAATGAGCGAGCCACCGCTTCGCTCCGGCGCGGCCGAGGCGATCAGGCGCACTTGGCCCGGGGCATCGTCGACCACCGTTGACCGGCTCGTCCGGGCGAGTTCCATCGTGGAGCAGGGACGCGGCTCAGCCATGCGCCACGGAGAGCGGCCCTCGCGAGCCGCACTCGTCCTGGGCGGCACCTTCGTGGGGCCTCGATCGCGCGTGACGGCCGCACCGCGAACGGAAGCATCGTCGCGGTGGACCCGTCCGACCCCGACGAACGTTCCGGGTCAGCGGCATCGACGCCCCCACCCCCCTGACGATGCTCGGGTGGCCCAGCGACCGATTCCGCGCCATCGCCGAGTCCGACCTCGCTCTGGCGCTTGACCTGCTGGATCGCTCCATCGACTACGGAAGCGGCTCGAGGATTGCCTGCCAGTTGGCGCCGTATCCGGCGGCGTCGCTCACCGAGTGCGGATCGGCTCCGTCGCGCCCCACGACCCACGCATAGATGGCGTCGCCTTGGGTGGCCACCATGTCGTACAGGATGCGGCGACCATCCGGCGACCAGCGCGGGTTCCCGGCGGCCAGCGACCCATCGTGCCCAGTGATGAGGCGCGGGTCGCTGCCATCGGCGTTCGCGACCACGATCCCGTCCGGGCCGCCGAAGGCGATGCGCGAGCCGTCGGGCGACCAGGCGAACCCGTTGAGCGCCGCCTCGTCGGGAACGCCGGGAAGCGGGAGGGGCTCCCCACCGGTCGCGGGCACCTGGAGGAACGACCTGGCAAGTGGACCCAGATAGTCGAGTTGCCCGAACGCGATGACTTCGCCGTCCGGCGACCACTTCGCGCCGTAGGCGGCACCCTGCCCGGCCAACCGCTCGACCGCGCCGCTCGGGGGAGCGAACAGGAAGATTGCGATCGGCGGATCGCCGCCGATCGGCTGGCCAGGCTCGCACTCCGGGCAATCGAGCGCCTCGAAGGTAAGCCGCAGCCCATCGGGCGACCATGCCGGCGAAGTGCCCGCGGCGGGGAGCACGGTCCGGTCGCCATCCGCATCGAGAAGCACCAGCCGGCCCTCGGACAAGTCGAGATATACCAGCTGGGTGCCGTCCGGGGACCATGCCGGCTGCGTGCCGGTTCCCATGTCGACCTGCCCGCTCCCGTCGGCTGACATGAGGAGCAGGCGCGTCTCAGGCCCGAGCGGCAGGTCGCCCGTAACGAGTGCGAGGCGAGTGCCGTCCGGGGACCAGGTCGGCGTGGCCAGCTGATCTAACAGTGTGAGCGGGTCCCAGCGGTCAGCCTCGGTGCTGAACGTGCCGCCGGTTCCGCCGCTATGGGTGCAGCCAGTGCAGGCGAACGCGATCCGCCCATTGCGAACGACTGCGAGCCAGTCGCCGTCCGGACCGCTTGAGACCCAGCCGGAGCGCCCGCCCGGGCCCTGACGGACCTCGTACCAGTCGTGACCATCAGCCTCGATGGGCCGCCCGTCGATGGCGCCCACCGATTCTCCCGCGTTCAACGTGTCGACCAACTGGCCGCTCATGCTCGGCTCGTCGCGCATGCGAAGCCCGTCGACCATGACTCTCAGCACCGTCTCCGGCCCGAGCTCGGCCGCGGCCGCACTGGTCGGTTCCGTCGAGGGTTCGAGGGCCTGCGTGGGCATCACTGTCGCAGTCTGCGAAGCGGATCCGCCGGGCGGGACGGATCCGGTCTGGGCGACCCCCGAAACACACCCCGAGACCACGATGCAGGTGATCAGCGCGACGATGGTGCGGGTCATGGACCGTCCTACCCTCCGACCCGGAAGTTGGGATCGGTCCCAATGACCTCGAAGGCGTCGACCACAAGGCGCTCGCGGCAGTACAGGTCGGCCGTCCTTGGATCGAGTGCCATTACCTGCTCGCCGTCGAAAGCCGACACGACGCAGGTGGCGGATGCTGGGTCGTTGAAATGACCGGTGACGCGCACGATCGATCCCTCCGGCGGGAACGCGAGTCCGGAGTCTGGCGCGACATGCAACGCGAGCGGTCCGATTCCCCACTCGACCCAGAGGATATCGGCGGGCTCCGAAGCCGCCAGCCAGATCGGCTCATAAGTTCCGGGCTGAGCTCCAACCGCATGCCGCGTGCGTCCATACGTCCCGACGACACTCAGCGAGCGGTCACCGAAGCAGGCGAGTCGATCCCATTTGGTCATGTTGCTCAGCGTGGCCAGATCGGGGTCAGCTGCGGGGCAATCGGGTGGCACGAGCTCGAGGTACCGGTCGCCGCCAGATCCGGCCGCGGCCCACAGCACTGAGTCGCCTGCCGTTCCCAGCCTGTACCAGTCGAGGCCATCCAGCATGACCGGCCCAAGCGCATGGACAGAGAACAAAGCGCCTGCCGACACCGTGGCCACGACCGGTGCGTTGAGGCCGGGCTCTGCTCGGAGCTGGAGCGCATCCACGATCACGACGACCAGGCTGCCGGGAGGCAGCATGTCATCGGGCGCCTCGAAGGCGAGAGTCGCCGCCGGCGTGACTGACGGCTCAGACGTGGGCGATGGGGCAGGCGTCCTGGGCGCAGGACCCGCCGGTAGGCTGGCCGAAGCCGTGGCAGCCGCGCCGACCGATGGGTCTTGGCTCTCTTGGGCAACGGGTGGTGCCGTGCAGCCGGTCCAGACCAGGGCCGCGGCGATGACGCCCAGACTACGACGAGCAGTGGTGCGAAGCTCGAGGGTCCGCGTGGGCATCGGCTCACGAACTATATTCCCGCAGTCAACGATCGCTTGGCCGCTCTCCGAGCTAGGCAAGGCTGGACTGCGAGCCAAGCGGCTCGGGCGACGGGACCGGGAGAAGTCCCCGCCGCCCGATCGTGACTACATCGCGACGACGGCCTCGAGGTCGCTCTCGGCGGCGCCATTCGTGCCGACCGCCACCGGAGTCGCGTCATCACCCTCTGCGACGGCCTGGGCCTCCTTGGCGTACTCCTTCTTGGAGCGACCGGACAGCATCTCGAGCGACGCGACCACGACCTCGGTCTTCCAGTGTCGCTTCCCGGCGTCGTCGTCCCATTGGCGCGTCTGGAGACGGCCCTCGATGTCGACGAGCTGCCCCTTCGACAGGAACTGGCCACAGATCTCGGCCAGGCGGTCCCACGCGACGCAGGCGTGGTACTCCGTCCGCTCGCCGTTGCCGCCGCGGAACTCATTCGTCGCGACGGAGAAGGTCGCGACCGCCTTGCCCGACGGCAGCGACCGCAGCTCCGGGTCTCGCGTCAGGCGTCCGACCAGCATCACCTTGTTCATCGGTTGGCTCCTTCCAGCCTCACAGCGCACCGGGGGCGAGTTCGGCCGCTTGCGAAGGGAGCCTAGGGGGGCGCGGTTACCGCGCGATTAGGCGTCGCTTACCGGCTGCCGGCGTGAGCCCGGGCGGCGGCGCGGATAGAGGTGGTCGATCCCGGGCGTTCGGAGCGAAAGCTTCGCGACCGGAGGCGGCTGGCGCTTGAACTCCATGCGCGCGACGCGCGACGCGACCCACTCCACGAGGTCGCGGTCCAGCCCGGCGCGGACGCATCGGTCCACCGTCCATCGCCGGTCGACGAGGGCGAACAGCGTGCGGTCCAGCAGGTCGTAGGTGCGGCCCAGCTCGCCCTCATCGGTCTGGCCTGGCCACAGGTCGGCCGACGGCGGCTTGTCGAGGATCTCCTCCGGCACGCCCAGGTGGGTTGCGACGGATCGCAGCTGGGTCTTGTACAGGTCCCCGATCGGCGCGAGGCCGGCCGCCATGTCGCCGTGCAGCGTCCCGTAGCCCAGGAGCGCCTCGGTCTTGTTGCTCGTTCCGGCCACGAGCGCCCCAAACTCCGCGGAGCGGTCGAAGAGCACGATCATCCGCTGCCGCGCCATGACGTTGCCGCGCCGCACGTTGAGCTCGTCCGAGGGCACCGGAGCCTCGGGGTCCGCGATGAGCGCCAGCATCGGCTCCACCATGGGCGTGATCTCAACGAGCTCGGTCCGGCAGCCGAGGGCGTTCACAACGCGCAGCGCATCGGCCTCCGATGCCTCCGACGAGGTCCGGTACGGCATGCGCACCGCGAGCAGGTTGTCGGCGCCGATCGCCTCGGCGCACAGGTACGCGACCGTGGCGGAGTCGACGCCGCCCGAAAGGCCCAGGACGAGCCGCGAGAAGCCCGCCTGGTCGAGCTGCGAGCGGATGAAGCTGACGATGACGGCGACCGCCTGCGCCGGCTCGACGCGCGGCAGGGGGGCGCGCTCGTCGAGCGTCATTCGGGGAGATCCTCCCCCGTCTCGAGCCCCGCGCGCCCGGCGATGATCCGGTCGAGCTCGCGGCGCGTCAGTTCCAGCCGCTCGTCCGCCAGCAGCGGCAGGCTGTAGCGCTGCATGCGCACGTCGTCGGTCTCGAGCGTGCCGACGACGAACGCCTCCTCCCACAGCGGCGCCTCGACCACCGTCGAGCCATCCCCAGCGACCACGCGCGAGCCACCCCAGAAGGTCAGGCCCTCCTCGTTCCCCACCCGGTTGCAAAACGCCAGCGGCACGCTCCCGAGGAGCGCGTAGGTGTCCTGCATCTTGTGCCAGCCCGCGATCGCCACCAGCCCCGCGTCGCTGCCCGGGGCGCGAGAGGGACCTGCGGCCACGTTCACGAGCAGGTCTGCCCCGTCCAGCGCCTGGAGCAGGGGCAGGCTCGGATGCCAGAAGTCCTCGCATACGGAAAGGCCGATGCGCCCCACGGGCGGACCGGCGTCGTGCGTGCGGATCCGCTCACCCGGACGCGTGAAGCGCCCCTCGTCGAAGAGGCCGTAGGTCGGCAGGTACACCTTGCGATGGAGGCCGATGACCTCCCCGTCGCGCAGCAGCGCGACGCTGTTGCAGTAGCGATGGTCGTCGGTCTCCTCCACGAAGCCGATGGCCACGAGCATGCCGGACGCCTCGCGCGAGAGGCTCGCCAGGCGGCCGTCATCGGCCCGGATGGCGACGTCCGGCACGAGGTCCTGGAGCAGGTAGCCGGTGAGGGCGAGCTCAGGGAGGACCGTGAGCGCGGCGCCCTCAGTCGCGGCCCGTCGAACCGCGTTCGAGGCGATCTCGAGGTTCGCGTTGAGGTCGCCGAGGCGCGGCGCCACCTGGGCGAGGGCGATCCGGTACTCCACGCCGGGCAGTATCGCCCAGCGCGCTCAGCCGTGGGTCTCGTCGCGCGGCTGCTGCTCCTCCGGGTAGAAGCTCTTCTCCTGCTCCGGGGCCGGCAGGTCGCTGGGGGCGATGACGGCCTCCTCGTCGGTCGCCCGCACGTCGGAGTGCGCCGCACCGGCCGCGAGCAGCGGGTCGCGCCGCTCCCCGGCCAGCTCCTCCGCGAAATGGCAGGCGACGCCGTGGCCGGCGTTCAGCTGGCGCAGCTCGGGACGCTCGTCCACGCAGCGCTCCGGGTTCCCGAGCTCGCGGCGCAGCCAGCAGCGGGTGTGGAAGCGGCAGCCGGACGGCGGGTTTGCCGGCGACGGGACGTCGCCGCGCAGGATCATCCGACGTCGCTTCGTCTCGATCTTCGGGTCCGGGATCGGCACCGCGCTCACGAGCGCGCAGGTGTACGGGTGCATCGGCTTCGTGTAGAGCTCGTGGGATGGGGATAGCTCGACGACCTCGCCGAGGTACATGACCGCGATGCGGTCGCTGATGTGGCGCACCACGGACAGGTCATGCGCGATGAAGAGGTACGTCAGCTTGAACTCGCGCTGGAGCTCGGAGAGCAGGTTGATGATCTGGGCCTGGATGCTCACGTCCAGCGCCGATACTGCCTCGTCGGCGGCGATGAACTCGGGCTGCACGGCCAGGGCCCGCGCGATGCCGGCACGTTGCCTCTGGCCGCCGGAGAACTCGTGCGGGTAGCGGTTCACGGCGTTCCGCGGCAGCCCGACGATCTCGATGAGCTCCCGCACGCGGCGTGACGCCTGCGCGCCCGACGCGATGCGGTGGACCCGCAGCGGCTCGGCGAGCATGGAGCCGATCGTCATGCGCGGGTTCAGCGACGCGTACGGGTCCTGGAAGATCATCTGCATTCGCCGCCGCATGCGGCGCAGCTCATCGCCACGGAGCGCGGTGACATCCACGCCGTCGAAGAAGATCTTCCCCGCGGTGGCGTCGACCAGGCGGATGACGGCGCGGGCAAACGTGGACTTCCCACAGCCGGACTCGCCGACGAGGCCGAGCGTCTCGCCCGGATAGACCTCCAGCGACACGCCGTCCACGGCCTGCACCGCACCGACGCGGCGCTCGATGATCAGCCCCTCGGTGATCGGGAAGTGGACCTTCACGTCCTCGGTGCGCAGCAGCGGCTGACCCGAGCGAGCCGGAGGCGGGGTGGCCTTCTCGAGGGGCGGTGGCGCCACGGTCACGACGCGCGCTCCGCCGCGTAGCCGGACGGCACCAGTGTCTCGCCCTCCGCCGGGTACCAGCACGCCATGAGGTGGCCCGGGTCCGCGTTCGGCGCCTGCTCGAGCGGCGGCATCTCCTGCACGCACCTTTGCTGGGCATTGAAGCAGCGCGGCGCGAACGGGCAGCCCTGGATGTCCTGCGACAGGTCCGGCGGCTGGCCCTGGATCGGCACGAGCTCGCCGCGACCCCGCTCGTCGAGCCGCGGGATGGAGCGCAGGAGCCCCACGGTGTACGGGTGGCGCGGCCGGCCGTAGAGCTCGTCCGTCTCCGCGCGCTCCACGATGTGCCCGGCGTACATCACGTTGATAGTGTTCGCCATGCCGGCCACCACGCCCAGATCGTGGGTGATGAGGATGAGCGAGGTGTCGCGCTCGGCCACCGCGATCCGCATGAGGTCCAGGATCTGTGCCTGGATGGTCACGTCGAGCGCGGTCGTCGGCTCGTCGGCGATGAGCAGCTGCGGGTCGCACGCGAGGGCCATGGCGATCATCACGCGCTGGCGCATGCCGCCGGAGAACTGGTGCGGGAAGTCGTTGAGCCGCTTCCGCGCGGCCGGGATGCCGACGAGCTCGAGGAGCTCTACGGTCTTATCGATCGCGCCACGCCGCTTGAGCTTGCGATGCGTCTCCAGCACCTCGGTGAGCTGGCGCTCGATCGTGAGGACCGGGTTGAGCGAGGTCATCGGGTCCTGGAAGATCATCGCCATCCGGTCGCCGCGCATCTCCCGCACGGCCTCCTCCGGGAGGCCAAGGATCTCCTCGTCCTCGAAGATGATCGTGCCGGACCTGATCCGGGACGCCGGCTTGGGCAGGAGGCGCATGAGGGCGAGCGAGCTCACGCTCTTGCCGCTCCCCGACTCCCCCACCACGCCGAGCGTCTCACCGCGCATGAGGTCATAGCTGATCCCGTTCACGGCGTTCACCACGCGGTCCCCCGACCCGAAGCTGACCGCGAGGTCGCGGACGGAGAGGAGCGGAGCGTCGGCCGGTGGCTCGCGGCGGATCAACGCCGCAGCCTCGGGTCGAGCGCCTCGCGCATCCCGTCGCCGAGCAGGTTGAAGCCGAGCACGCTGATCACGATGGCGATACCCGGGAAGAAGGCGAGGTACACCGCCTCGTTCAGGTAGCGATACGTGTCGGAGAGCATCGACCCCCACTCGGGCGTGCGCGGGTCCGGTGGCCCGAGGCCCAGGAACCCGAGCGCAGCCGCGTCCACCACCGCCGTGGCGAGCGCCAGCGTGGCCTGCACGATCATCGGGCCCAGCGCGTTCGGCAGCATGTGTCGCAGGAGCAGCGCCGGACCGCGGACGCCCACGGCACGGGCGGCGGTCACGTAATCCGCGTCCCGCAGGCCGAGGAGGCTCCCACGCAGAAGGCGCGCGAAGATTGGCACGTTGACGATCGCGATCGCGACCGCGATCTGCACCACGCCGCGGCCGAGGAACGTGACCACGCCGATGGCGAACAGCAGGCCGGGGATCGACAGGAGGATGTCGACGGCGCGCATGATCACCGCGTCGACCCAGCCGCGGAAGTACCCCGCCAGCGCTCCGAATAAGGAGCCCACGCTGACGCCGAAGACGACCGACATGACCGCGATGCCGAGGGTCAGCCGGGTGCCGAAGATGATTCGCGAGAGCACGTCCTGGCCCTGGATGTTCGTGCCGAACGGGTGCTCCCACGAGGGCGGCAGGTAGCTCTCGGCGAGGTTGCCGCGAGTCGGGTCGTATGGCGCCAGGAAGGGCGCGAAGATCGCGACGAGCACGAAGAAGCCGATGATCGAGCCGCCGATGAGGGCGGCGGGGCTTCGGCGCATGCGCCGGAACGCGTCGGTCCAGAGGCCGACGGCGCGGTCCTCGCGCTGCGTGCCGAGGGCGACGGTCGCCTGGCTCACGAGTATCGGATCCTCGGGTTGAGGAACGCGTAGCTCACGTCGACGAGCAGGTTTACCAGCACGAAGATGAAGGCGAGCAGCAGCACCCCGCTCTGGATCACCTGGTAGTCGCTCGTGCGGACGGCGTCGTAGATCCAGGTGCCGACGCCACCCCAGCCGAAGATCGTCTCGGTGAGGATCGCCCCGCCCAGCAGGAGGCCGGTCTGGAGACCGATGACGGTGACCACCGGCAGCATCGCGTTGCGCAACACGTGCCGGGAGTCGACCACCCTGCCGGGCAGGCCCTTCGCGTTCGCGGTGCGCACGTAGTCCTCGTTGAGGACGTCGACGACGCTCGCCCGGGTGATGCGCATGATGATCGCGAGCGGGATCGTGCCCAGCGCGATCCCGGGTAGCACGAGGTGCCGCAGGGCGTCTATGAAGCCGCCGAAGTCACCCGCGATGAGCGCGTCGACGGTCATGAGCCTCGTCACCTTGGGGATGAAATACTCGACGAGGTCGATGCGCCCCGAGTCGGGCAGGATCGGGAACTGGATCGCGAAGACGTACTTCAGCATCAGCCCCAGGAAGAAGATCGGGATGCTGATGCCGACGAGCGACACCACCGTCCCGAACTGGTCGACCCACGAGCCGCGACGCTTGGCAGTGAGCATTCCGAGCGGGATACCCAGGCCGAGCGCGAAGACCATCGCGGCGGCTGTGAGCTCTATCGTGGCCGGGAACCGCTGGAGGAAGTCATCGACCACGTCGCGGTTCGTGATGAAGCTGCTGCCGAGGTCTCCCCGGACGAGGCCGCTCAGGTAGGAGAAGTACTGCTCGTGGAGGGGCAGGTTGAGGCCGAGGGCGTCGCGCACGCGCGCGAGGCTCTCGGGAGTCGCGCGCTCGCCGAGGATCGCTCCCGCCGGGTCGCCCGGCAGGAGTCGGATGAACAGGAAGATGAGCACCGACACCCCGAGCAGGATCGGGATCAGCAGCAGGATCCGCCGGAGGATGAACTTACCCACGTACCCTCCTGAACCGGATAGCGCGAGAGGGCCCCGGCATGCGCCGGGGCCCTCTCAGTCTAGGTCGAGGGGGAAGGCCTGCTACTCGCTGAGCCAGACCGTCGAGAAGGTCTCGGAACCGGTCGGGTTGGCAGTGTAGCCCTGAACGGTCTCGTCGAACGCCAGTGCGGTGTCGCCGTGGACCAGGGTGATGAAGCAGACATTCGAGTGAATGATCCCCGCCACCTCTGCCCACGCCTCGCCACGAGCGGTCTGGTCGAGCTCGGCCTCGGCTGCCTGGATGGCATCGTTGAGGCCTTCGACGTCGCAGCCGAACTGGGCCGCCGGGGCACCCTCGGCGTCGTAGCCGAAGTGCACGCCGTACCAGTTCGACGGGTCGTCGTAGTCGCCCGTCCACCCGAGGAAGTGCAGGTCGTAGAGGCCGTTCTGCGCATCCTCCAGGTACCCGGGGCTGTCCCAGATGTCGCTGCCGGGGACGACGACGAAGCCGACGTCCTCAAGCATCTGCGTGACGGCCTGATGCAGGCCCGCGGGATCCGGCATGTAGGGCCGGGTCACCTCGGTCGGGAACCAGAACGCCACTTCCGCAGGATTCGACTCGTCGAATCCGGCCTCGGCCAGGAGCTCACGCGCCCGGTCGGGGTCGAACCCACGCGGCTCCACACCCGCTAGGACGGCATCGTGCCAGCCGCTGCTCGGCGGGAGGAAGATGTCGGCCACTGAGCCACGCCCACCGTAGAAGGGCTCGATGAGCGCCTCCTTGTCGATGGCATACTCGACCGCCTCGCGGACCGCGAGGTCGGCCAGAGGATTGCCGGCGGTCTCGGCGGCCGTCGGGTTCACGCCGAGGTAGAGGCTGTTGAAGGAAAGGCGCTCGACGAGCACCAGCCCTTCCTCACCTTCGATGGTCTCGTAGTCCGCGGGATTGACCAGGTCGTAGCCCTGGACGCTGCCGCCCTGGAGCGCCTGGAGGCGCGCCGCGGGGTCGGCGATCGGGCGAATGATCACCCGGTCGAGCAGCGCCGGCTCACCCCAGTAGTCTTCGTTGCGGGCGAGGGTCGCCTCTTCCTCGGGCGTGTAGGACTCGAGCATGAACGGGCCGGTGCCCGCCTGCGTGACGTCCTCACCGAAGGTGGTGGACGGGTCGCTCGCATTGGTGGACTCGAGCACGGCCGGGCTCACGATGGCGAACGCCGGCAGCGTGATCGCGAACAGGAAGGTCGGGCTCGCCTCGGTCAGATTAAAGGTGACCGTGAACTCGTCCGTCGCCTCGACGCTCTCGATGAGGTTGCCGTCGCCGAAGCCGTTCATGGTGGCGCCGTAGTAGTAGGCGTTGGCCTGGAACTCCTCGGAGAAGTTCTGCCAGCGGTCGAAGTTGATCTTCACCGCCTCTGCGTTGAATGGCGTTCCGTCATGGAACGTCACGCCCTCACGGAGGTGGAAGACGTAGGTCGTGTCCTCGGGACCGCCCTCCCATGACTCGGCCAGGACGCCCACGAGCTCGCTCGTGCTGCCCGGCGCCAGGTCAACGAGCGGCTCGTAGATCTGCTGCAGGATACGGAACGACTCGCCGTCGCTCGTCTGCACGGGATCGAGGCTGGCCGCCAGGCGCGCGCCGGCAAAGACCAGCGTGCCGCCCGCAACGGGCTCGCCATCGCCACCATCGGTCGGCGGCGCCGAGGCCTCACCGGTCTCGGCCGGTGCCTCTGACTCTTCATCCGCCGACGGGCTCGCGCCGGTCTGCGTTCCGCAGGCGGCCAGCACAAGGGCTAGCACGGCCAGTGCGGAGATCCATCTCCAGGTGCGCATCCACTCTCCTCCAAACAGTTTTTGTGCTGACGTGGATCCCGGCTCCGGTCGCTCACACAGCGCGAGCCGGTACCCCAAGGTGATCCATGCTCAATTCGCTAGTCTCGCACACTCGGTCGATTCTTACGAAGGCGTGCCGGGCTCGAGCTCGACGACTTCGCCGGCCGAGCCGGCCGAATCCGCCGCGCTCGGCGCCCGCGTGGGCCCTCCGTCGCGAGCCTCCTCCGGCGTCTGCGAGGGCCGCACCACCAGGCGCAGCTCGGTCGTGGCGCCGCCGTCAACCGGCGCCGAGTCGCTGACCGGCGGCCGCGGTGCCACGCGCGTGTCGGCCTGCATGAGCTCCAGCTCAGGATCCGGGACGCTCCTCTCGCCGCCTCCGATCGAGTCGGACAGGTTCGCGAGTGCGACGAGCGTGGTTCTCCCCGTCACAAGCCGCGGGACCGGCTGGAGAGTGAGCTCTTCGGCTTCCACTGCGGGCGCCGCCGCTGCCGGGGTGACGGGAACGACCTCCATGTTCAGCGCGAGAAGCAGCGCGAGGCCGGTGCCGGCCATCGCGGTCGCCGTCCGCAGGCGGCCCACGAAGGCGGCGGACCATGCCCAGACGCCGGTGGGCGGCTCCGGGCGCTGGGCCTCGGCGAGGATGGCGTACCAGGCGCGCGAGGGCGGTGAGAACGGCTCCACGCGCGCGGTCAATGCGCGACGAAGCTGCGCCACCAGCGCTCGGTCGAAACCGACGTCGTCGCGGCACGCGCGGCAGCCCGCGAGGTGAGCGAGGTGCGCGGCCGAGCCCGGTCCCAGCTCGCCGAAGCGCACCGTGTCGAGGAGCTCGCGGCGGACCCGCCGGCAGGTCATCGGACCGGCCTCGCGGGCACGCGCGCGGGCGTGCCGACGGGGACGCGACGCTCCTCCGGAAGGCGCGTGCGGAGCGCCTTGAGCGCGTAATGCAGGCGGGACTTCATGGTGCCCACGTTGCACTCGGCGATGTCCGCCGACTCCGCGAGCGAGTAGCCGTGCAGGTAGTAGAGGATGACCGCCGTCTGCTGCTTCGGCGGCAGCGAGTCGATGCCTCGCTGCAGGACCTCCAGCACCTCGCGCGACTCGACGACCTGGTCGGGGCGCAGCGAGAGGTCAATGACGAGGTTGTTGATGAGGCTCGTGATCGGCTCGGCCAGCGCACGGCGGCGGCTCACGCGGCTGTAGCAGAGGTTGATCGTCACGCGCTGGAGCCACGGGAGCGGGGAGCGCGTCGGATCGAGCCGCTCGCGGACGCGATAGGCCTTGACGAAGCAGTCCTGGAGGACCTCCTCCGCCAGGAACGGGTCGCGCGTGATGGCCAGGGCGGTCCCATACACCGGTCGCTTGTAGGTGTTGAAGAATTCCTCGAACGCATCCAGGTCGCCGCCCTGCATGCGCTCGACGAGATCGTCCGGCTGCTTTGCGTCCATATGCACCTGTGCCGGCGGGTCCGCCTCGGGGTTTGTGATAGTACGCCGCAGCCCCCACTTTGGTTCACTCACGGGCGGGTCAACCGTGCTCAGGCGGTGGGTGCGGCCGTCGTCGTCTCTTCGGCGGACGTTACCGGCGCCGGGGCGCCGGCATCGGCTCCGAAGGCGTAGCGCAGGTCCGGCCGTCGTGCCGCGGCTGCCTCGTCCAGGCGTCCCACCGGCGTGGTCGTCGGTGCCCGTCTGATCGAGTCGGGATCGGACTCCGCGCGTGCCGCGATGTCGCGCATGACGCCGACGAAGTGGTCGAGCGTCTCGAGGCTCTCGGTCTCGGTCGGCTCCACCATCAGGGCCTCCTCGACGATGAGCGGGAAGTAGATCGTGGGCGGGTGGATGCCGTGGTCGAGGATCGCCTTCGCGATGTCGAGCGTCGTGACCCCGTGCTGCCGCTTCTGGCGACGCCCCGAGAAGACGACCTCGTGCTTCGAGATGCGGTCGTACGGCAGGTCGTACACGTCGTGCAGCCGCATGCGCAGGTAGTTCGCCGCGAGCACCGCGTCGTCGCTGATGCCCCGCAGGCCGGCGTCGCCGTTGCTGCGGATGTACGTGTAGGCGCGCACGAACATGCCGAAGTTGCCGTGGAAGCTGCGTACCTTGCCGATGCTCTGCGGCCGGTCCCCGTCGAGGATGAACCGCGCGCCGGGCGTCGAGCGGCCCGCCCACGCGTTGCGGCGCACCTCGTCCGGGTCCCCCTCGAGGAGCACGGGCAGCGGTACGGGCAGGAACGGCTCGAGGCGGCTGCTCACGCCGACCGGTCCCGCGCCGGGTCCCCCGCCGCCGTGGGGCGTGCTGAAGGTCTTGTGCAGGTTGAAGTGCATGACGTCGAAGCCGGCCTCGCCGGGCCGGAAGCGACCGAGGATCGCGTTCAGGTTCGCGCCGTCCATGTAGCCGATGGCGCCCGACTCGCGGACCGCCGCGACGACCTGGTCGATCTGGTCCTCGAAGATGCCGAGCGTGCTGGGGTTCGTGATCATCAGCGCGGCCACGTCGGGGCCGAGCGCCGCGCGCAGTGCCGCGAGATCGATCCCGCCTCGCTCGTTCGAGCGGATGGTGACCGTCTCGTAGCCGACCATGGTCGCGGTCGCGGGGTTCGTGCCGTGCGCGCTGTCCGGGATGAGCACCTTCGTGCGCGTGTCGCCCTCGCCGTTCGCGCGGTGGAAGGCACGGGCCATGAGCAGCCCGGTGAGCTCCCCGTGGGCGCCGGCCGCGGGCTGGAGGCTCACCGCGGGGAAGCCGCTGATCTCCTTCAGCAGCTCGGCGAGAAGCCACATGAGCTCGAGGCTCCCCTGGCTCAGCGCCTCCGGGTCGAGCGGGTGTGACTCGGCGAGGCCGGGAAGCCGCGCGGCCCACTCGTTGACCTTGGGGTTGTATTTCATCGTGCACGAGCCCAGCGGGTAGAACCCGAGGTCGATCGCGTGGTTGAGGTGCGCGAGCCGGTTGAAATGGCGGAGCATGTCGAGCTCGCTCACCTCCGGAAGCCGTGGGGCCTCGGACCGCAGGACCGATGCGGGCAGCTCCGGCTGCCCGTCGCCGCGCTCGCGAGCTCGCGCGGAGGCGGACGGGAAGCGCACCGCCCGTCGCGTGGCGCGCGACCGGTCGAAGATGAGCGGCTCGACGATGGTGAGCTCCTCGCCCCCGGTCGCACCGGAGAATGCGGCGCCGCGTCCCGAGGCGTCGCGGCGCTCGGGCGCCTCCGCGACGCTCACCTCGTCTCCTCGAGGGCAGCCACAATCCGGTCGATGTCGTCGTCCGTCGTGAGCTCGGTGGTGGCGAGGAGCAGCGTGTCGCCGAGCTCCGGCTCGTCGGCCCCGGGAAGGTGGCCCGCCACGATGCCGCGCTCCGCCAGCGCGGCGTGACGGCGGCTGGCGTCCGGCACGCCCAGGGTCACCTCCGCGAAATACGGCCCGGTGAACCGCCGCTTCGCGACGCCGGCCGCCTCGAGGGCGCCGACGAGGTGCCGCGCCTGCGTCATCCCCAGGTCCGCCACCTCGCGAAGTCCCTCGGGGCCGACCGCGGTGAGGTACGCGGTGGCCGCCAGCGCCATGAGCGCCTGGTTGGTGCAGATGTTCGACGCCGCCTTCTCTCGCCGGATGTGCTGCTCGCGGGCCTGCAGCGTGAGCACGTAGCCCTTGCGGCCCTGCACGTCGCGGGTCGCGCCCACGAGGCGACCGGGCATCTGGCGCACGGACGCCATGCGCGCTGCCATGAGGCCCACGTACGGGCCGCCGAAGCTCACCGGGATGCCGAGCGGCTGCCCCTCGGCCGTCACGATGTCCGCGCCGTACTCGCCGGGCGCCTCGAGGATGGCGAGCGACGTCGGCTCGACCACGGCGACGAACAGCGCGCCGGCGGCGTGGGCGGCGTCGGCGAGCGACCGCATCGGCTCGAGCTGGCCGTAGAAGTTCGGCTGGGCGGCCACAAGGCAGGCGACGTCATCGCCGAGGGCCTCCGCGGCGGCTCCCGGCTCCGTCGTGCCGCTGCCGCCATCGGCGAGGTCGATCGGCACCGTGATCACCTCGACGCCCGGCCCCGAGCAGTACGTCTCAAGCACGCGCCGGTAGTCGGGGCTCACGCCCGCCGAGATCGCAACACGGTGCCGCCGGGTGAGGCGGCATGCCATCAGGGCGGCCTCGGCGGTGGCGGTCGCGCCGTCATAGTGCGAGGCGCTGGCGACCTCCATGCCCGTCAGCTCGCAGATGAGCGACTGGAACTCGTAGATGCTCTGGAGCGTGCCCTGGCTGACCTCGGGCTGGTAGGGCGTGTAGGAGGTCGAGAACTCCGGGCGGCCGATGACCTCGCCGACGACCGAGGGGACCAGGTGCCGATACGCCCCGGCGCCCAGGAAGCTCACCTCGGGCAGGCGGTTGCGTCCCGCGAGGCGGCTGAGCTCCGAGCGCACCTCCTGCTCCGCGAGGGGCGGCGGGATGGTCCAGCGACCCGCGCGGACCCCGGCGGGGATGTCGGCGAAGAGATCCTCGACCGACGAGACGCCGATGGCCTCGAGCATCCGCGCCCGGTCGGCGTCGGTGTGTGGCGAGTAGGTCATGCCGGGCGCTCAGCCGGTCTCGGCGGCGTAGGCCTCGGCGTCCATCAGCGCATCGAGCTCCGACGGGTCGGCGAGCTCGACCCGGACGATCCAGCCCTCGCCGAACGGGTCGGAGTTGAGCAGCTCCGGGGAGTCCCGCAGCGCCTCGTTGACCTCGGCGACCGTGCCGGACACGGGCGAGTACAGGTCGCTCACGGCCTTCACGCTCTCGACGACCCCGAAGGTGCCGAACTGCTTCAGCGTGGCACTCGGCTCGGGGAGCTCGACAAACACGATGTCCCCGAGCTCATCCGCGGCGAAGCTGGTGATCCCGATCGTCGCCTGCGACCCATCGACGCGGACCCACTCGTGCTCCTTGGAGTAGCGCAGGTCGTCGGGATAGGACATTGGCTTCGTGATCCTCCTGGGCGGGGTCGCCGCGTCAGTCGCGCTGGCGCCGATAGAACGGCAACTTTACCTGCTGGGACCGATACGGTCGGTCGCGCACCACGACCTCGAACTCGTTGCCGACGCCCCACAGCTCCGCGGGCACCATGGCCATCGCGATCTTCGTGCCGAGCGTCGGCGACAGCGTGCCGCTCGTCACGCGGCCGACGGGCCTCCCGTCGCTCCGCACCTCGTAGCCCGCGCGCGGGATCGCGTTGTCGATCATCTCGAGCCCGGCGAGCCGGCGGCTCGGCCCGGACTCGGCCACGGCCGCCAGCGCGTCGCGACCGACGAAGTCGCCCTTCTCGAGCTTCACGACGCGCCCGAAGTTCGACCTCGTACGGGTTCGTGTCGCGGTCGAGCTCGTTGCCGTAGAGCGGCATGCCGGCCTCGAGACGCAGCGTGTCCCGGGCGCCGAGGCCGGCGGGGAGGAGGCCGAGGTCGCCGCCCCGCTCGGTGAGCGCCTGCCACAGGTCGGCGGCGCGCTCGGCGTCGCAGAAGAGCTCGAACCCGTCCTCCCCGGTGTAGCCCGTCCGGGCCACCAGGCACTCGATGCCCGCCACCGCGCCCTCGGTGGCGTGGTAGTTCGCGAGGCCGTCGAGGTCGACGTCCGAGAGGCGGCCGAGCAGCTCGGCGGCGCGTGGGCCCTGCGGCGCGATCAGGGCGATCTCGTCGCTCCGGTCCTCGAGCGTCGCATCGTCGTGCGCGGGTCTCGAGCAGCGCCGCGAAGTGCGCGGCCACGGCGGCGCGGTTCGAGGCGTTGCACACGACCATGAAGCGCTCGGGTCCGAGCCGGTAGACGATCAGGTCGTCGATGACCCCGCCGTCCGGCTCGCACGCCATCGAGTACTGCGCGGCACCGATCTCCAGCGCCGCGGGATCGCTCACCAGCGCGTAGCGCAGGAAGTCGACCGCACCCGGGCCGCGCAGCTCGAGCTCGCCCATGTGCGACAGGTCGAAGAGGCCGACCGCCGTCCGCACCGCCCGGTGCTCGTCGAGGATCGAGGTGTACTGCACCGGCATCTCGTAGCCGGCGAACGGGACGAGGCGCGCCCCCAGGCTCGCGGTGGACCTCGTGGAGCGGCGTCCGCTTCAGGTCCGACGAGGTGGTGACGGCGCTCACCCGGCTGCCTTCGCCGAACGGACCGTGTCGCGCGGGCCAACTCCGCCGGCGTCCATGGCCGCCGCCTGCTCGAGCACGGAGCGCTCCGTCGCGTGGGTGAGCAGCGCCATCGCCTCGTCGATGCCGACCCAGCTGGCCTCGTCGAACTCCGCGTCGTGATCGTCGACCGATCCGCCGGTCGCGCGCATCAGGAAGAAGTGCACCGTCTTGTGGAAGCGCGTCGTCCCGCGCACGAAGTAGTAGCGGATCGCGGTGATGGGAGCCTGGATCTCGACCTCGAGACCGGTCTCCTCCCGGGTCTCGCGAAGCGCGGTCTCCTCGATCGTCTCGCCCGAGTCCGGCGTCCCCTTCGGGAAGCGCCCAGAGCCTGGGGCTGCGCCGATGAACGAGGGCGACCTCTATGCGACCGTCCACCGTGCGGATGACGACGCCGCCGGCCGAGGTGGCGCGGGCCGTCCGCTGGACGGGCAACGCTGCGCCGCTACGCGCGGCGGCCGCGCGAAAGCCCGAATGGAAGGGCGGTACGACGGGCCGGAAGGCGTCTGGCGCGACCGACTGCGGGGAATCGGAAGCGGCTGGTCTGCGTGCGAAGCGCGCTGATCGTGACCGGGGCCACGCGCCGTCGCGGGCGGTGGTAGACGGTCGGCACGGCTCTGAGGCCGAGCCACGCCCGGTGTCCCGAGCGTCGAGCGGTGCCGAAGTGGACGGCCGGATGGCTGACGAAACGGGCCACGAGACTCACGCGCATGGTGGGCATTGTACGCCCGATGCATGGCCGCGCAAGCCATCCACGGAGGTCGGAGGTGTGCGCTGCGGGCCGGTCCGGTGCCCTGGACCGGCGGGAGTCACCGAGCGAGGGAGCGGTAGAGCGACTCGACCTGCTCGACGCGGCGATCGAGGCTGAACCCGTCCGCGTCGGCGCGCGCGCGAGCGGCCATTGCCCGCCGGGTGACGTCGTCTCGCGCGAGCTCGTCGAGCGCCGCGGCCATCCGGGGTGCGCGAGTGTCGGCGGGGTCCGCGGGCAGGATCCGTCCGTCGACGCCGTCCCGCACCGAGTCGCGCACGCCGGGCCCGTCGATGGCGATCGCCGGCAGGCCGGCGGCGAGCGCCTCCGCGAGGACGAGGCCCTGGGTCTCGGTCCGTGAGGCGAAGGCGAACAGGTCGGCCCCCGCGAGCATCGCCAGCGCCTCTGGCCGCGGCAGCCGGCCGGTGAGATGGACGCGGCCCGCGAGCGTCGGCGTCTCCGCGCGCTCCCGGAGCTCGGCCTCCATCGGCCCGCCGCCGATGAGCAGCAGCCGCAGCTCGCGCCTCGAGCGCGCGGCGATGGCGAAGGCGTCGAGGATCGTCAACGGGCTCTTCTCCGGCGCGAGGCGGCCGAGGCTGGCCACGACGAGGGTGTCGGGCGCCCATCCGGCGGCCGGCCGCGGGTCGAGCGGCCGGCAGGCCCGGATGCCCGCGACGTCGACACCGGTGGGGATGACGACGACGCGCCGCCGCGCGTGCTGCGGGAAGCCGCGCGCGGATCTCGTCGGCGAGCTCCGTCGACGGCGCGATGATCGCGGACGAGCCGAGCCAGAAGCGGCGGAGGTACGCGCCGGTGAGCGCCGATCCCACGCCGCCGAGCGGCCCGAGGTAGTGCGCGGTAGTCGTCGAACCGGGTGTGGTGGGTGAAGACGAGCGGCCGCCGGCCGGCCCGCGCGATTCGTCGCGCCATGACCCCCGTCGCGAAGGGCGAGTGGGCGTGGACCACGTCGGGCGCGAACCGGCGAGCCCGGCGGAGCGCCGGATCGACCGGGTTCGGCAGCGCCATTCGGTATCCGAACGGCACCACCCGCGGGAGCTGGTACGAGGTGAGCCAGGCGTACTGGGGCTCAGGGCCCGGGGACCCGACCTCCTCGATCGGGGCTCCCGACGCGGGTCGCGGGGCGAGGACCATGACCTCGTGGCCGCGCGCGCCGAGCCCCCGCGCGAGCGCGTCGACGGAGACGGTGACGCCCGACAGGTAGGGCAGGTAGGACTCGGACGTCAGGAGGATCCGCATCGGTCCAGAGGGAGGGTGTTGGTGGGCGATACTGGATTCGAACCAGTGACCTCACGGATGTGAACCGTGCGCTCTAACCAACTGAGCCAATCGCCCGTGCGGGAGGCGGAAGTATAGCCGCGGGCCTCTGGCCCCATCAATCGCGGTGAGGGCTCAGCGGGGGGTCACGAGACGGATGATCACCCCGAGCAGCAGGATCGCGACGAGCGGCGAGAAGTCGATCCCCGCGGTCGCCGGCAGGACGCGTCGGATGGGTGCGAGGATCGGCTCAGTCACCTGGTAGATGAAGGCGACCAATCCTCCGCCGCCGGCCGGGTTCGTCCAGCTCACCACGACGCGCGCGAGGAGCAGGAACCACACGACGTAGGCAAGCAGCTGGATGAAGGTGACGAGGAGCGTGGCCACGGCCGGAGGATAGCAGCCGTCAGGCGCGAGGCCCGAAGAGCGCCGAGCCGATGCGGACCAGGGTCGCGCCCTCCGCCGCGGCGGCCTCGGCGTCGGCGCTCATGCCCATCGAGAGCTCGGGCAGCTCGACGCCCGACAGCTCCCGCAGCCGATCCCGCAGCGCGCGCAGCCCCCCAAACGTGCCGCGTGCCTCCTCCCGGGAGGCCCCCATCCGCGCGATCGTCATGAGGCCGATCACCCGCCCCGCCCGCAGCGCGCTCAGCGCCGCCGTCACATCCGGAGCGGCGGCCTGCTCGGGGCTCAGCCCCGCAGTGGTGGGCGTGCCCGCCAGGTTGACCTGGAGCAGGAGGCGCAGATGCTCGACCCTCCTCCACGGCTGCGGCGTCCAGGCGCGTCAGGAGCTCGAGCGAGTCGACCGAGTGGATGACCGCGAACGCACGGACGGCCCTCCGTGCCTTGTTCGACTGCAGGCGGCCGACGAGGTGCCACTCTGCCCCGGGGATCGCGGCGACCTTCGGCTCCGCCTCCTGCACGCGGCTCTCACCGAGGAGCGACAGGCCCGCGTCCAGTGCGGCACGCGCGACCTCGACAGGCCACGTCTTGGTGACCGCGACGATGCGCAGGTGCGCCGGGTCGTGCCCGGCGGCCTCGGCGGCGTCACGCAGCCGCGCTTCGATCGCAGCGCGGCGCTCGAGGATCTGGTCCGTGGTCGGCAGGGTGGCCATCGGTTCGATCCTATCCCGAGTCGGCCGCGAAGCGGCCGAATTCACACCAGGCGTGAGCTATGTCGGCGGTGTGGCTCCTGGGCCGCTCTGATTCACGCCTGGTGTGAACTTGGACGCCCGGCGGAGCATCGAGCACCGTACGTGCACGCGTGATGTGAATCCGGACGGTTCGTCGCCGCTGTACGGGCAGTGCACCGGCAGCGAATGAGCCCCGGCGGGTGCCGAGGCTCATCGGTGGTCTGGAGCGGGCGCGGCGCCCGCATCGGCTTCTAGCTCTTGCTCTTGCGCAGGAAGCTCGGGATGTCGAGGTCGGTCTCGCCGTACGACGGCCGCTCGAGTGAACGAACGGGCATCGGCGTGCGCTCACTCGGCCGGCGCTCTGCCGCCGCCTCGCGCTCTCGTTCCCGCTCACCTGGGCGGGCGAAGGGCGACTCGCTGCCCATCTGGTCCTCGAGGTTCTGGCGCTGCTCGCGGTCGCGCTCGATCTCGGCCAGGATCTCCCGGCTCCGATCGTCGAGGCTCTGGTCCACTGCGCACGCCGACTCGGCTCCGAATCGGCTTCCCTGCTTGAGCTTCTTGCTCGAGTCGAAGCCGGTGGCGATGACGGTGACCTTGACCTCGTCGCGCATCCGGTCGTCGATGACGGTGCCGAAGATGATGTTCGCCTCCGGATCCGCGGCCTCCTTGATCACCTCGGCCGCCTCGTTCACCTCGAACAGGCCGAGGTCGGAGCCGCCGGTGACGTTGAAAAGGATGCCGCGCGCACCGGTGATGTTCACCTCGAGAAGCGGGCTCATCACCGCGGCCTTTGCCGCATCCACCGCCCGGTTCTCGCCGGTGCCCACGCCGATTCCCATCATCGAGCTGCCGGCCTCGCGCATGATCGTCTTCACGTCCGCGAAGTCGAGGTTGATGAGGCCGGGGACCGTGATCAGGTCGCTGATGCCCTGGACGCCCTGCCGCAGGACGTCGTCCACCACCCTGAACGCGTCGAGGATCGAGGTCTTCTTGTCGACCACCTCGCGCAGGCGGTCGTTGGGGATCGTGATGAGCGTGTCGCACTTGTCCTTGAGCAGCTCCGAATACTGCTCGGCGACGAGCTTGCGGCGGACGCCCTCGAAGCTGAACGGCTTCGTGATGACGCCGACCGTGAGGCTCCCGAGGTCCTTCGCGATCTCCGCGATGACCGGCGCGGCGCCCGATCCCGTCCCGCCACCCATGCCGGCGGTGATGAAGATCATGTCCGCGTCCTTGAGGGCCTCGTAGATCTTCTCCGAGTCCTCCTCAGCCGCGCGCTGGCCGACGAGCGGGTCCGCGCCGGCGCCGAGGCCGCGCGTCATCTTGTCGCCGATGCGGATCTTGTGCGGCGCGTCACTCTGGAGGAGCGCCTGGGCGTCGGTGTTCACGGCGATGAACTCGACGCCCATCATCTCGGCGCGAATCATCCGGTTGACGGCGTTGCTGCCACCGCCGCCGACGCCGATGACCTTGATGAGAGCGAAGTTCTCGGAGTCCGATCTGAGCGGCATCTGGGGTCATTCCTCTGCACGGGTGGAGGGTGGAACCCGACGCTCGACGGGTTTGATCGATGATACCGAGCGCCGGCTCGCCGAGTGGTCGCTTTTCCACATCTCGGCGCGGAGTTGTCCACGCATCGGCGGCCGACGGTGGACAAGCGGGGGGTATATCGACAGCTAACCCGGGAACAGGTTGCGGATCCAGTCGCCGACTCGCGACAAACCGCCGCCGACGCCGTTGCGTCCGCCGCCGTAGGCGATCGGATCCTCGCCGACGTGGTTCGCGCCCCACAGCAGCAGGCCGATCGAGGTGCTGAAGGCAGGGTTGCCGATCTGGTCCATGAGCCCGCCCGCGCCCTGCGGCGAGCCGACGCGCACCGGCATGTCGAGCGTCTCGCGCGCGAGCACCTCGACCCCCGCCAGGCGCGCTCCGCCACCGGTGAGCACCGCACCCGCGGGCAGCATCCCCGCGTGCCCTGAGCGCTTCACCTCCTCGCGGATGAGCGAGTAGATCTCCCCCATCCGCGCCTCGATGATCTCCGCCAGGCGCCGGCGCTGGATGGTCTGTCCGGCGGTCTCGCCGAGCACCGCAACGTTGAGCAGCTCCTCCGGCTCGACGTCGGCGAGGTTCGCGCTGCCGTGCTTGATCTTGATCTCCTCGGCCAGGTTGAGGCTCGTGCGCAGGCCGATGGCGACGTCGTTCGTCACGTTGATCCCACCCACCGGCAGCACCGCCGTGTGGTAGACCGCGCCGTCCACGAAGATCGCGATGTCGGTCGTCCCGCCGCCGATGTCGGCGACGAGCACCCCCAGCTCCTTCTCGGTGTCGGTGAGCACCGCTTCTGCCGCAGCGAGCGAGCTGATGACGAGCTCGTCGATCTGTACCCCCGAGTTCGTCACGCACTTCGACAGGTTCTGGACCGATGTCGCCGCCCCGGCGACGATGTGCGTCTCCACCTCCAGCCGCACCGCGCTCATGCCGAGCGGATCCTTGATCCCCTCCTGCCCGTCGACGATGTAGCCGCGCGGGACGACGTGAAGCATCTCCCGATTCGACGGCACCTGGACCGCCCTGGCAGCCTCGGTGGCGCGCGCGACGTCCTCGCGGCTCACCTCGCGCTTGTGGCCCGACACGGCGACCACGCCGCGCGAGTTCTGGCTGCTGATGTGGCTGCCACCCACCGCGACGAACGCCGAGCTGATCTTGTAGCCGGAGAGGCGCTCGGCCTTCTCGACGCTCGACGCGATCGAGTTCACGGTCTGGTCGATGTTCGCGACCATCCCCTTGCGCATGCCGACGGAGGGGGCGATGCCATAGCCGATGACGTTCACGTCCCCGGTGCGCCCGACCTCACCGATGAGAGTCGTCACCTTCGTCGTGCCTGCGTCGATGCCGACGAGGACCGCTTCGCGTTCCACGCTACCTCCTGCTCAGGTCGCGCCCGGCACTGGCGCGAGTGGATGCGGTCGAGCCTACAGGAAGTGACGCCGGATCAGCGCGACGTTCTGGAAGATGCGCAGCCCGAAGGCGAAGAGCGCGACGAGATACAGATCGATCCCGAGACGGTCCCCGACGAAGGTCAGGGCGACCGCCACCAGCGCGTTCGTGACGAAGCCCGAAACAAAGATGCGATTGTCGTAGTGCGAGTCGAGCTCGGCGCGGACGGCGCCGAGCACCGAGTCGAGCCCCGCGAGGATCGCGACCGCGGAGTAGCGCGCAAGGTCCGGGCTCACGCTCACGTTGAGCACGAGGCCCAGGGCGATTCCGAGCGCGAGGCCGACGAGTGGAAGCCACATGAGAGCAGGCACCGAAACGAGCTGGAGCGGCAAGGCAGCGCGTCCCGGTCCGCGCATCAGCCCTTCGCACGGAAATATACCTTTCCTGGATTGCGGACATCCACCCAGCCGATCTCCGCCTCGGCCCGAGTGGCAAACAGGGTCCGGACCGCGGCGACCTGGGCGTCGAGCCGAATCGCGGCCTCCGCATCGGTCTCGGTGGGGTCCAATCCGTACGGTCCGAGCGCCACCTGCCACTCCGGCGCGGCCGATACCAGGCGGAAGCCGTACTCGTCGTCCAGCGTGAGGCTGAGGGCGCCGGCCGTGGAGCCGAGCGCGGCCGGGTCGATCTCCACCAGGCGCAGCGCCGTTCCGACGATCCCGGCCGGGATGATGTCGCCGACCGTGATGAGCCGGGCGACGAACCGCTCGTCACGGACGAGCGGCAGCGGCTGGATGTCTGCCGGCACCGCCTCGTCGTCGAGGACCGCGAAGATCGTCCCATCGGCAGCTCCGAGGTATCGCCCCGACGCCGTCTGCCACACGAAAGCGGCGTCGCGCTCCACGACGGTGGCGTCGATCCGCCCGAGCAGCGACGCATTGATGGTGACCTCGCCGACCGCCGGCAGCCGCTCGATCCTGGCTCGGATCGCGACGGTGTCGATGGCCAGGACGCTGGTGCCGCGCTGCTCGGCCAGGATGCGGTCGAGCTCCGAGGCGGCGGTGTAGTGCTGGCCGGCGAAGGCGACGTCCGTCACCCGCAGCCAGGGGCCGTTGAGCAATGCCACGAGCGCCCCCGTCGCCGCCACCGCCCCCAGCACGGCGCCAAACCGCGCCAGGGAAGGCAGGCGAGCGCCGATTCGCCTCCCAAGGGGCTTCCCGGGGCGCTGCGCGCCACGGCTCCCAGCGGGGCCTCGACGCGCCGGCCGGCGCGAGGTCCGCGCCGGGCGCTGCGGGCGGCGGGTCGGCCGCGTCTGCGGCTTGAGCTTCATCGGTCCCGCTCCAGCGCCAGGTCGATCAGGCGCGCGATGAGCGCGTCGAAGGCCAGGCCCGCGAGCTCCGCCTGCTTGGGGTACATGCTCGTGGAGGTGAAGCCCGGGAGGGTGTTCATCTCCGACAGGTAGACCTGGTCGGCGGCGACCAGGAAGTCGACCCGCGCGAGTCCGGCGGCATCGACCGCGCGGTACGCCGCCAGCGACAGCTCCTTCACGCGCGGCGGCGAGGTCAGGGTCGACGTCGGCGCGTGGCTCCACCTCGGCCAGCCCCTCGACGTACTTCGACTCGTAGTCGTAGAACTCGTGGCTCGAGCGCACCTCGCCGGGCTCGAAGACGATCGGATCCTCGTTGCCGAGCACGCCGCACTCGAGCTCTCGGGCGCCGGCGACGTACTCCTCGACGATGACCTTCGAGTCGTGACGGAACGCCTCGTCGAGCGCGGCGGGCAGCTCGTCCGGGGTGTGCACGAGGCTCATCCCGACGCTGCTCCCGAGCCGCGCGGGCTTCACGACGCTGCGGTCGCCGAGCGCCTCGGCGACCTCGCGCAGCACGTGGTCGGGCTCCCTCTCCCATGCGCTGCGACGGAACCAGACGTAGTCGACGACCGGCAGGCCATGGCCGCGCATGAGGTCCTTGAAGACGACCTTGTCCATGGCAATGGCGCTCGCGAGCACGCCGGCGCCCACGTACGGGATGCCGGCCAGCTCCAGGAATCCCTGGAGGGTGCCGTCCTCGCCGAACGGCCCGTGCACGACGAGGAAGGCGACGTCGATCACGTCGCCGAGGGAGTGCACGGCGCTCCGCGCGGCCAGCGCGCCATTCGCGTCGCCGAGCGTTGCGGGCAGCATCTGGTCCTCGCCGCTGCGCAGCTTCACGACCTCCTCGGCCGGGGTGAGCGCACCGAGCTCGCCGGCGAGAGACTTCCCGGCCTCCAGCTCCGGCGCGGGGCCGGACGGGAGCCGCCAGCGGCCTTCGCGATCGATGTACACCACGTACGGCTCGAACCGGTCGCGGTCGATGGCGCGCAGCACCGACTCGGCGGACGCCACGCTCACCTCGTGCTCGGCGGAGCGTCCACCGGCGAAGATCCCGACGCGCAGCCGCCGATCGCTCATCGCACCCCCTCGAGATGCGAGGTGGGCGTCGCCCACGATTCGTCGCCGTCCCAGTCGCCGACGAACTCGATCTCGTACTGCAGTTCGACGCCGAAACGGTCGGCCACCACGGACCGGACGTGGTCCCCGAGACGGCGAACGTCGGCCGCGCTGCCTCCACGGTCGACCACGATGAAGTTCGCGTGGAGCGTGCTCACCTCCGCGGAGCCGATGCGGTGGCCCTTCAGCCCGGCCTCGTCGATGAGCCGGCCGGCGTGGTCGCCGACAGGGTTGCGGAAGACGCTGCCCGCGTTCTGGTCGGCCAGCGGCTGCGTGGCTCGTCTATGCGCCTGGTGGGCGGCGACCTGTGCCGCTATCTCGGCCGGATGGCCTCGCCGCAGCCGCAGCCGCGCCGCGAGGATGGTCCACGGGCCGTCCTTGAAGCTCGAGCTGCGGTAGGCGAAGCCGCAGTCCTTCGCTTCCAGGACGCGAACGTCCTCCCCGCTCCAGGCGTCGACGGTGATGACGACGTCCTTCATCTCGCCGCCGTGCGCGCCCGCGTTCGCCCAGACCGCGCCGCCGACGCTGCCGGGGATGCTGATGCCGAATTCGATGCCGCCGAGCCCGGCCGACGTGCAGCGCTTGACGAGCGCGGCCATCGCGGCGCCGGACTGCGCGCGCACCTCGCTGCCGTCCATCTCGATCGCGTCGGCGCGGTTGCGGACGACGAGGCCGCGGATGCCGCGGTCGGCGACGACGATGTCGCTCCCCTTCCCGAGCACGCCGCCCGGCACGCCCGCGTCGCGAGCGAGCCGCAGCGCGGCGACGAGCCCGTCCGTGGTCGCGGCGGTCGTCAGCCGGTCAACGCTGCCCCCGACGCGGAGCGTGGTGAGCGAGGCGAGCGGCACATCCCACTCAAGGTCGATCCTGCGCTCCGCGGCCAGGTGGTCGAGGACCTCGAGCCGATCGGCCGGCTGCACCCCGCCGGCCTGGGTCATCACGCCGGCCTCCAGCGGAAGTGGACGTCCCTCGGCCATCGCGAGCAGCTCGAGGGCCAACGTGTGCGCAGCCTCGGGTCGGGCGAGGCGCCGCGCGGCCCGGCCCATCTCGGTGCGACGCTCGTCGTCGCGCAGCGCCTCGGCCTCCGCGAGCAGGCGCTCGCCGTTGAACTCCACGTCCGGGACGACAATCGCGGCCCCGCGCTCCGCCATGAACGCGGCGTTGAAGCGCTGGTGCGCGCCGGCGTAGGGATACGGCACCAGGATCGAGGCCACGCCTGCCGCGGCGAGCTCGGCGCAGGTCGAGGACCCGGCGCGACCCACCACGAGGTCCGCGGCGACGAGCGCATCGGCCATTCGGTCGGTGAGGAACGGCTCGGGGATGTAGCGATGGCGCATCGGTCCCGGAAGGGCCGCTCGGGCGGCTCCCGCGTCCGACATGCCCGCCTCGCCGCACACGTGGAGGACGTGCCAGTCGGCGAGCAGGCGCGGGAGTGCCTCGCCCACGGCGGCATTCAGGCGTGTGACCGCCTGGGAGCCCCCGAAGACGACGAGGAGCCGGTCGGCGGCTCCGACGCCCCACGATCGGCGGGCCGCTGTCGCGGTCGATGCCCTCGAACGAGCGGATCGGCGTGCCGGAGATGAAGCTCCTGCCGGGGAAGGCGTCGAGCGTGGGCGGGAAGCTCACCGCCACGCGGGTGGCCAGGCGTCCGACGAGCCGTGTCGCCCGGCCCGGGATCACGTTGCCCTCCCAGACCAGGGTCGGGATGCGTCGTGCGCGCGCGGCCGCCACGAGCGGGACGGCGAGGTACCCGCCGGTCGTGAAGAGCGCCGCCGGTCCCGAGCGACCGAGGACCCACCACGCCTGCGGGACCGATGCGGCGAGGCGGGCCGGATCGAGGACGGTGTGCGCCGACAGGCCGCCCGCGGAGCGCAGCGAGCGCACGACGAGCTGGTGATATCGGAGGTCGCCGCCCAGCGGATGATCGGCCACGAGCCGACGCTCGAAGCCGCGTGCACCGCCGATGTAGTCCAGCTCAACGTCTGGCCGGACGTCGCGGACTGCTTGAGCCACGGCCAGCGCGGGGTACACGTGCCCGCCTGTCCCGCCGCCCGAAACCGAACACCGCATCACGCAATGATCCTGTCTGGGTGGTCTCGCGACTGATCGAGAGCAGGATCCCGATCGCCGCGAGGTTGATGGTCAGCGCCGACCCGCCGGCGCTGATGAACGGAAGCGGAATGCCGGTCACCGGCAGGAGCGCTGTGACCACCATCATGTTGACGAAGGCCTGGGCGATGAGCCACGTGGTGATGCCGCACGGCGAGCAGCCCGGAGAACGTGTCCGGCGCATTGATGGCGATCCGGTAGCCCTGGTAGGCGATGACGACGAACAGGGCGACGACCGTGAGCGTGCCGACAAGACCCCACTCCTCGCCGATGATCGCGAAGATGAAGTCCGTCGAGGGCGCCGGCAGATAGAGGAACTTCTGGCGGCTCTCACCGAGCCCAAGGCCGGTGATCCCTCCCAGGGCGAGCGCCATCAGCGCCTGGATCGTGTTGTACCCGGTGTCGAGCGGGTCGCGGAACGGGTCGAGGAACGTCTGGATACGCTGCATCTGGTAGGTGGTGTTGCTGACCATCCACCAGCCGGCGCCGATGACGGCCGGCACCGATGGCGCCCAGGTAGAAGAGGTTGGCGCCCGCCATGAAGAAGACGCCGACCGCCGCGGCGACGTACACCGCCGCGGTCCCGAGGTCCGGCTCGATGGCGATGAGGATGAATCCCGGCGCCACGAGCAGCGCGAACGGGATCGAGCCCGTTCCAGAAGGAGGAGGCGGCCTTCCCGCGCCGGTCGAGCCAGTGCGCGAGGTACAGGACAAGGGCGAGCTTCGCGAACTCGGCGGGCTGCAGGGACCCGACCGCGGGAATGACGATCCAGCGGCGCGACCCGTTGATCTCCGAGCCGATGCCGGGGATGAGCACGGCGATGAGCAGCCCGAAGGTGATCACGAATGCCGGGATGGCGAGGTATCGCAGGTGGCGGAAGTCGAGGCGGCTGGCGACGAACAGCCCGGTGAGGCCGATCGCGGCCCACACGAGCTGCTCGAGGCCCTGGGAGGCGGGGTCCGAGGTGCTGAAGTAGGAGCGCACGCTCGACGCCGAGTAGACCATCACGATCCCGATGGCGGTGAGCGCCATGACCGCGAGCAGCAGCGGGAACGCGGGCTCGTGCCGCTCGCGCTTCACGCCGCCGCGGACGAGCGTCTTGCCCCCGCTCGCGGCACGTCCGCGTACCGCGACCGTCGCGGCCGTCACGAGCCGCCTCCCAGCGCCGCGACGGACGCGCGGAACGCGTCGCCACGAGCCGCGTAGTCGTCGAACATGTCGAAGCTCGCGGCGGCGGGCGCCAGGAGCGCCACGTCGCCGGACCGGACGAGCGCCGCGGCCAGCGTCACGGCCTCCGGCATGCTCGACGCGCGGAAGACCGGCACTCGATCGCCGATGAGCGCCTGGAGCTCGTCAGCCGTCTCGCCGATGAGCACGACGCCCCGAGCCCGCGATGCGATGGCATCGGCGAACGCACGGTAATCGAGGCCCTTGTGCCGGCCGCCGGCGATGAGGACGATCGGGGTGTCGAACGCCTCGAGCGCGGCGATCGCGGCGAGCGGGATCGTCGCCTGCGAGTCGTTCACCCAGCGGACGCCATCCCGTTCGGCGATCAGCTCCAGCCGATGCGGCACCCCGCGGAACTCCCGCACGGCGGCCGCGATCTCCGGCAGGCCGGCCCCGGCGGCGCGCGCGCCGAGCGCCGCCGCGAGGACGTCGGCGAGCAGGTGGCGACCGGGGATCGGCACGTCCGCCGCCGGCATGAGGCGCTCCCCGGCGACAAGCAGCCAGCCCGTCAGAGGTGAGCTCCGCGGCGAGGCCATCGGCTGGCTCGAGTCCGTACCACTCGACGCTCGCGGTCGGCAGCCTCGAGCCGAGGTCGCGCGAGCCCGGATCGTCCCGGTTCAGGATCACTCGCCCCGCCGTCGGCGGAGAGCTCCGCCAGGCGCGCCTTGACGGCGCGGTAGGCCTCGACCGACCCGTGGCGATCGAGGTGGTCCTCGCCGATGTTCGTGTAGACCGCGACGTCCGCGCCGCGGCTGATCGTCGGGAGCTGGAGCTCCGACAGCTCGACCACGGCCCAGTCATCCGGGCCGAGGGTCGCCGCCTGCTCCACCAGCGGCGTGCCGATGTTGCCGCCCAGGACGTGCGGGATCCCGGCCCGCTTGAGCATCGCGGCGACGAGCGACGAGGTGGTCGTCTTGCCCTTCGTGCCAGTGACGCCCAGGATCCTGGCGCGGGTGAGCCGCAGGAACAGCTCGGCCTCGCTCACGATCTCCGCACCTCTCCCCTCGGCGGCGAGGAGCGCCTCGCGCAGCCAGGCATCCGTGGTCGGGAAGCGCGCGGAGACGGACGGGCTGGTGACGAGCAGGTCGGCGGCGTCGATGAGCGCACGGGCCTCGCCCTCCGGGACGCCCAGCGCGAGCCGTACCGGCCTGCCCTCGAGCTCCGCCACGCCCTCCACGAGCTCCTCGGCGGACCGCCGGTCATAGGCGGTCACCTCGGCGCCCGCATCGGCGAGGAAGCGGCTGGCGGCGACGCCGGAGCGCGCGAGCCCCAGGACGAGCGCATGCCGGCCACGCAGGTCGCCAAGCGCGCGAATGGAGCGCGGTGGCGCCGCCATCATCGGTTCACGGTCATAGCCGGGTGCTCTCGAGGAAGACGCTGAAGCCCAGCAGGCCGGCCAGGGCCGCCACGATCCAGAAGCGCAGCGTGATCTTCTCCTCCGCCCAGCCTACGAGCTCGAGATGATGGTGGAGTGGCGCGATGCGGAAGATCCGTCGGCCCCGGAGCCGGAAGCTGAGCACCTGGAGGACGACGCTCATGATCACCGCGACGAAGACGATGCCCACGATCGAGAGCAGCGGCAGCTGCCCGGTGATGGTGGCGACGACCGCCAGCGTCGCCCCGAGGCCGAGCGCGCCGGAGTCGCCCATGAAGATCTGCGCGGGATGGACGTTGAACCAGAGGAAGCCCATGAGCGCGCCGATGACGAGCGCGCAGAAGACCGCGAGGTTCGCCTGGCCCTCCTGGTTGGCGGCGATGAGCAGGTAGGCGACGAAGCTGAAGATGAGGACGCCACCCGCGAGGCCGTCCAGCCCATCGGTCAGGTTCACCGCGTTGCTGGTGCCGACGATCACGAAGGCGACGAACAGGATGAAGGCGAAGGAGCCGATGAAGATCGGCTGATCGACGAACGGGATGTTCAGCGCGTCGAGCTCGAAGTGGCGCTGGATGTAGAACGCCGCCAGCAGCGCCACGACGGTCTGCCACACGAGCTTCCAGCGGCCGCGCATCCCGACGCCGGTTCGGATGTTCACGTAGTCGTCGATGGCGCCGAGGATCCCGACGCCGCCGAGCGCCAGCATCGGCGTCAGGGTGCTGGTGTCCTCGATGCGGAGCGCCATGGCGAGGAACAGGACGACGGCCACGACCAGCATGCCGCCCATGGTCGGCGTGCCTGCCTTGCCGAAGTGGGCCGCTGGCCCGTCAGTGCGGATCATCTTGCCGAAGGCGAGGCGCTGCAGAAGGTTGATGTAGATCGGCCCGAGCAGCACCATCCCGCTGAAGGCGAGCAGGAGCGCAATGACGACCTCTGCGAGGCTCATGCGGGGCCTCCCCCGAGCAGCTCCACGGTCCGGTCGAGGCCGATGCCGCGCGAGGCCTTCAGCAGGATGACGTCGCCCGGCCCTGGCGCGAGCTCGCGCTCCAGCGCGGCGGCCGCCTCGTCGGCGTCAACAACGGTCGTGACGCCGGAGTGCCCCGCCGCACGTGCCGCCTCCGCGATCCAGCGTCCGCGCGGACCCACGGCGACGATCGCGTCCGCAACCCCCGCCGCGCGCGCCCCGATCTCGCGGTGCAGACGCTCCTCGTCCGGGCCGAGCTCGAGCATGTCGCCCAGCACCGCCACCCGCCGCCGGCCCGTGGCCAGCGGCGTCTCGGCGAGGAAGTCGAGCGCGGCCGCCACGCTCACCGGCGAGGCGTTGTACGTGTCGTCCACGAGCGTGGCGCCGGAGGTGGCCTCGGTGACGTGCATGCGGTGCGCGGCGTGGCTGCCGGCCGCCAGCGCCGCCTCGACCTCGTCCAGCGGGACGCCGAAGCGCTCCGCGACCGCGGCCGCGGCGAGGGCGTGCGGGACGAGGTGCCGCCCAGGCAGCGCGCTCACCATGCGCCGGGTGCCCCACGGCGCGACGAGCGTGAACTCCGTGCCCGCGAGGCCGCGCGACGAGATCTCCTCGGCGCGGACCTCCGCCCCGGGACCGAGCCCGAACGTGCGCACCGGTGCCTCCGTGACGGCGCGCATGGCCGCCACCGCGGGGTCGTCGGCGTTGAGGACAGCCAGCCCGTCGCGTGGCAGGGCGGCGGGAAGCTCCGACTTGGCGAGGGCAATGCGCTCGATGCTGCCCGCTCTCTCGAGGTGCGCGGGGTGGACGGCGAGCACGACGCCCACCTCCGGTCGCGCGATCTCCGCCAGCCACGCGATCTCGCCGACGGTGTACATGCTCATCTCGAGGACCGCGGCCTGGTGCGACTCGTCGAGGCGCAGGAGCGTCATCGGCAGCCCGGTCTCCGAGTTGAGGTTCCCCTCGTTCCTGAGGGTCGTCATCGTCCGCGACAGGACGTCGGCGGTGATCTCCTTGGCGATCGTCTTGCCGGTCGACCCGGTGATCCCCACCACTCGCACCGCGTGGCGCCGGCGCCACCAGGCGGCGAGCTCGCCGAGCGCGACGAGCGGGTCCCGCACCAGGACGATCGCGGCGTCGAGGTCCTCGGGGACCTCAACCGGCCGGGACACGAGCGCCGCGACGGCGCCCGCGCGGAGCGCGTCGACGACGAATCGGTGCCCGTCGGCTCGCTCGCCGACGAGTGCCACGTAGCAGCTGCCGGGGGTGACTCGGCGTGAGTCGACTGATGCGCCGGTGATGCCGCTGACCGTGGTGGGCCGCTGGAGCCGGCCGCCGACCGCGCTCAGCAGCTCGTCGAGACGGATCGTCGGAGGCACTCGGACCACGCTGCGGACTACGGCCGAGTCTACCAGCGTCATGGCTGGGCCACCGCGTCGATCGGCCGGTCCGGGGGGATGGCGAGGTAGTCCAGGACCTGCGGCATGAGCCTCGCGTAGACCGTCTCGGGACGCTCGGCCATCTGGTACCTGCCCCAGGTTGCGGGGCGGTGCAGGAGCACGATCGTGACGAGCTTCGTGTCGCCCGCGGGCAGAATGCCGACGAAGCTGGAGTCGATCCAGCCGTCGATGTAGGTCCAGCGCTCGTAGGGCTGGCCGTCCGCGTCAATCTCGGTCAGCGGACCGGCGATCTGGGCGGTGCCGGTCTTGCCGGCCACCGTGTAGCCCGCGATGGCCGCGCCGCGCGCGATACCGTCGTCGACCGCGTTGGTGAGGAGGCGAAGCATGGTCGTGGCGGTGTCGGCGCGAAGGATGCGCTCGTCGGGAGGCCGGTCGGACGGGTGGAAAGTGCCGTCCGCATCGGTCCAGCCGTCCACCACATGCGGCGTGACGAGCATCCCGCCATTCGCGAACGCGGCGTAGCCTGCGGCGAGCTGCACGATCGTCACGCTCAATCCCTGGCCGAAGGCGTTCTGGGCGGCCGTGAGGTCTCCCGACGCGTTCGGCCCGTCCGGGTTCCAGATCGTGCCCGCAGCCTCTCCTGCGAGCTCGATTCCCGTCGGGGTGCCGAACCCGAAGCGCCGGAACGCCTCGTACAGCTCGGCTCGACCGAGCGCGAGCCCGATCTTCGCGGCGCCCACGTTGTTCGACAGGGCGAGGACGTCCGAGGCCGTGATCGGCCCGTGCCCGTAGCGGTGGTCGTAGCGGTCTGCATTCTGGATACGGACGTCGCCGATGACGAGGTTGTTGTCGTCGACGAAGGTGTCGGTCGTGGTGATGGCTCCCGCGTCGAGCGCGGCGGCAACGGTGAAGGCCTTCATGACCGATCCCGGCTCGTACTGGCGGGCGACCGCCGGGTTCGAGAACCGCTGTGCCTCCGTCGTCGCGAAGTCGTTCGCGTCGTAGGCCGGGTAGCTCGCCATGGCGAGGATCGCGCCGGTCTCGGCGTCCATGATCAGCCCGGTGACCCCGACCGCAGCGTTCACCTGGGCGGTCGCCCACATCTCCTGCTCCAGCAGGTGCTGGACGCCCGAATCGATGGTGAGGCGCAGGTCGGCACCGTCGACCGGCTCCTGGAGCAGCGTCGCCGAGTCGGCGATCCGACGGCCGATGACGTCGCCCTGGGCGGTGACCGTGCCGGCGAGGCCCGCGAGGAGCTCGTCTCTTGCCCCCTCGACCCCGTACTGGCCCCGTCCGTCGATGTCGACGAAGCCGATGAGCTGCGCCGCCAGCGTCGTTCCGGCGGCCACGCCCTCGACCGGGTAGACGCGCTTCGTCTCGGCGATCATGCCGACGCCGTGAATATCGAGGTTCGCGACTCGCTCCGCCATCTCGGGCGTCACGCGGCGGCGAAGCCACACGTAGGCGCGATCGCTCTCGAGCTTGGCGCGGACCTCGTCGACCGGCAGCTGGAGCACCGTCGCCAGGGTGATCGCGGCCATGCGCGGATCCGCGAGGCTCGGCGGCGTCGCGAAGACCGACTGCAGCTGGACGGATGTCGCGAGGAGCTCGCCGTTGCGATCGGTGATCTCGCCGCGCTCGGCCGGGAGGTCCTCATGCTGCGCCAGCTGGTGGAGCGCGGCCGTCGAGAGCCACGGCGCCTGGACCACCTGCCACCAGACGAGCCGTGCGCCGATTCCCCCGGCGGCGACGGCCACCACGATCAGGAGGACCAGTGCGCGGGCACGGCTGTCGGTCCTGGCGAGCATTCATCTCTCCGTGATGGCGCCTGCGGCGGCGCCGTGATCAGTCGTCGATAGTTGACCAGGGCGGCGGCGCGACAGAGCCCTGCACGAATTGCACGGCACCCTCGTCGAGCGCAACCAGGCCCAGCTCCCGTTGGGCCCGGTCGGTGATCTCGGCCGGCGAACGCGCATGGCCGATGGCGGAGACGAGCTGCTGGTGGGTGGCCTGCTGCTCGGCGAGGGTCGCCTGCAGCGCGTCGATCTCGTAGCCGGTCGCCGCGACGCGCGTCGACTGGCTCAGGTACACGAGCGCGAGGCCCGCGGCAATCACGATGGCCAGCAGCAGCGGGCGGACGTCGCGGCGCGACTCCCTGACGCGCCGTGCCCGAACGCGATGCGCGCTTCGCACCGGCGCCGGCCGCGACCGGCGCGCGCTGCGCCCGCCGAGGAACCACGGCTGAGCGGGTCGTGCGCCAACGATGGCCATCTGGTGGCTCGTGCCTCAGGCCGCGGTCGCGCCGCGGCGCAACGGCATCGACATGGGGACGGCGACATCGGCGTCGCTCGCCTCCTCGATCTCAATTGCCGTCAGGTCGTCGGCGAGCGGCTCGTCGATCTCCCGTGCGGCGTGGAGCCGGCGCTCGCGAAGGTCGCGCTGGCGCGCGGAGTACATCCGGCGCCGGCTGGACTGGTGGCGAGACCGTCCTCTGCTCATGGCTGGACCCTCCTCGTGCCTGGCCGTCAGGCCAGTTTCTCGGCGACGCGCAGCTTTGCGCTGCGCGCGCGGCGGTTCCGCCGGACCTCGTCGGGTCCAGCGGTGATGACGCCCTTCGTGACCGCGCGCAGCTGCGCGCGGTGGCCGCAGGTACAGACCGGCGGCAGCGGATCCTCGATGCAGTCGCGGCTCTCGCGGACGATGAACCGCTTGACGATCCGATCCTCGATGCTGTGGTAGCTGATGACCGCCATGCGCCCGCCCGGCCGGAGGGCGGCGAGCGCCCCGGCCAGCCCGGCGGAGAGGACCTCGACCTCGCGGTTGACCGCGATCCGGAGACCCTGGAACGTTCGCGTCGCCGGATGGATGCGCCCTGCGTCGGCGCCGCCGGGGCGCGCGGGCGCGGCCCGCGCCACGACCTCGGCGAGGTCCGCGGCGGTCACGAGACGCCCTTCCGCACGCGCCGCCACGATCGCCTTCGCGATGCGGCCTGCACGGCGCTCTTCACCAAACGTGGAGAGGATCGCGGCGAGCTCTCGCTCCGATGAACGATCGATGAGGTCGAGGGCCGAGAGACCAGCTGTTTCATCGAAGCGCATGTCCGGCGGCGTCTCCGCCGCGAAGCTGAATCCGCGGGACGGATCCGCCAGTTGGTAGCTGCTGAGCCCCAGGTCGAACAGGACTCCGTCGAGCGGAACCATCGCGGCCTCGGTCGCCACGTCGTAGAGGGACTCGAAGTTCGCGTGCCGCAGGATCACCCGCGATCCAAAGCGCGCGAGGACTCGTTTCGCCTCCTCGACGGCCGCCCGATCGGCATCGATGCCGAGCAGGCGACCATCGGGAGACGTGGTCTCCAGGAGCCGCTCGGCGTGCCCACCGCCGCCGACCGTGCAGTCCGCCGTGGAGCTGCCGGGACCCACGGCCAGCGAGGCAAGAACCTCGTCGACCAGGACCGGCAGGTGCCCTTCTCCCATGTGGCGAACCTCGTAAGTCGAGCGACGGGCCGACCGGCCCAGAGACGCATGAATGGCTGGGCATCATCAGATGCCCAGGTCGGCGAGGTGCTCCGCGAGCGCCTCCGGCTCGCCCTCGATCTGCGACCGATACGGTTCCCACCGCTTCGGTGACCAGATCTCGAGCCTGTTCAGCGCGCCGACCACGACCACCTCGCCGAGGGTCAGGCCGGCGTAGTCGCGCAGATAGCTGGGGACCAGGACGCGGCCCTGGCGGTCGAGCTCCACCTCGACCGCGCCGGAGCTCATGAAGCGGCCGAACTGCCGCGCATTCGCGTTCGTGGTGGGGAGCGCCTGGATCCTCGCCGCGAGGTCTTCCCAGGTGTCCGAGGGGAAGATCGCCAGGCATCCATCGAGCCAGCGCGACAGCGTCGCTCCCTGCGCCAGGCGCCCGCGGAACCGCACCGGGACCGCGACGCGGCCTCGGTCGTCCAGCGCGTGCCGGAACTCCCCGGTAAGGAAGGGCGCTCGGTCCATTGTGTGCTCGGGTCACCACTAGTCCCCATTTGGCCCCATTTGGAACCACGAGCCGCCACTATACAGGGCATCGGATGCCCGTCAAGGGGTTTTCTCTCGGCTGGGCGGCGTGGGGGAAGCGGATCGGGGCGGATTACGCCGCCGGCGGCTCAGGGAGCGGGAGTCGCCTCGGGGAACGTCGTCAGGTCTTCCTCCTCGAGGTAGATCGAGCGCCGCGAACCGCCGTCGTCGATGAAGACGGCGCGAATTCGGAACTCCGCGCTCTCGGGATACCGATAGGCCAGGCCCGCGAGGCCGCCATCCTGAGTGCGCCAATAGACCTCTCCGTCCGTGCCCTGGATCGCCTCGACCCGCGCGAACGAGTAGTCGTTGAACGACCCGAGCCGCTGGTCGCCGACGCTGCCGTCATCGTCGACCTCGAACAGGAGGTTGCTTCCGGGACCCACTGAGACCTCGTAGAAGGCGAACGTATCCCCCGCCGATGGGGTGGGCTCGGGTGTCGGCGAGACGAGGTCGGACGCGTTCGGTGTCGCCCTCTCGGTCGGTGTCGGCCTCGTGGTCGGTGTCGGCCTCGGCGCCGCCGTGGCGGACGCAGCGGCGGTGAGGCTGGGCTGAGGGGTCTCGATCGGATTCAAGGCGGCCCCCTCGCGCCAGAGGAGGAGGTAGCCCGCACCGGCCGCAACCGCCAGGACGACCAGGACCATCACGAAGACCACGACTGCCAGGATCCCCCGCCGGTGGCTGCGCGGCGGCCTCGGGGGCGGCGTTCGGGGTGGCGGCGCGGGCTTCGCAAGGGGGCGGCGCGGCGGCGGAGGCGGAAGGGGTGCGGCCATGGCTGCGGCGGCTGCCGCCGCAGCCTGCGGATTGCGCAGGGCCTGCAGCTCCTCGG
This sequence comes from uncultured Chloroflexia bacterium, assembly GCA_963840205.1. Classification (GTDB taxonomy): domain Bacteria; phylum Chloroflexota; class Limnocylindria; order QHBO01; family QHBO01; genus JACDBZ01. The sequence continues at coordinate 239,420 of CAWIXZ010000001.1, read as the reverse complement.
TGGGCGTGACGAGCAACCCGCGCAGGTAGCGGGGGCACTGGCCGTACCCCCTTTCCTGGCAGACGCGCGTCTGCTGCTCGGAGGAGAGGGGCGCCGGCTCACCGAACGCGAAGCATCGGTGCTCCATGCTCGGTCCGTCGACGTACGCGGTCCGTTCGTACGCCAGGCCCAGGAAGGGACAGATGTGCGCGGGGCGCTGGGCGAGCTGCGCGAAGAGCGCGCGACGCTCTGCCTCCTTGGCGGCTTCTGCAGCCTCGCGGCGCCTGCGTCCTCCGAACACTGCCCCTCCCGACGTCCGCCGCGCCAGTCGCGCGGCGTGAGTCTACGCGCTGCAGGGCCCTGCTCGGCCGTCCCGCGGCGCGAGACCACCGTGACCCTGGGAGTACGAACGCCCCATTGCGACTGCCTCGGGCCGACGCCTAGCCTCGATCTTCCGGCTGATGTCGGAAGAACTCAGAGGGAGCGATGGCGCTCGAAACCATAGACGAGCCACTGCGACGACGGCCGATCGCAAGATCGGGTCGAATTCGACGCTGCTCGGTGCGCCACGTGAGCATCCTGCCGACGATGCCGACCACGGTCCAGGTCGACTGCCTCCTCGGCGGCCGCGACTACCCCCTGCCGCTCGGCACCATGGACGAGGCACGCCCCATCTGCAACGCCTGCACCGCGCGCGGGGTATGGCGCGAAGACGAGGACTGAGCGCCCGTCCAGCCGAACCGTCCAGATTCACACCAGGTGACCATTGAGCGCCGAAACGGACCCGATGGACCCACTTGGACGGTACCGATTCACGCCATGTGTGCATTAGGACGCTTCAGACCGGCCGCGGCGTGCATAACGCACGCCTCGTGTGAATTGGGACGACTCGTGACAGCGGATCCCTGGAGGCGGCCTGTAAGCCGAGTTCTGTCCCGGGACCGATTCGCATCGGCCTCGGGGACGACCATCCATCTGGGCGACCTACCCGGGAGCTGAGCGAGCAACCTGCTGCGGCGCGAACGCCGCCTTGCGCTCCCCTATTCGGTCTTGCTCCGGCTAGAGCTTGCCGCGTTTCACTCCCGCTCCCGAAGGAGCGGGCATCGTCACTGTGGCGCTGTTCCTCGCCTCACGGCGGACGGGTGTTACCCGCTAGCCTGCTCTGTGGAGCTCGGACTTTCCTCGGACGCGGCCTTTCGACCGATGCGCCCGCGGCCGTCCGGCCGCCTCCAGGGCCGCCATTGTATCGCGCGGCCGCGCGAATTGGAACACCCGTTCTAGGCGATGGCCCCCCGTCGATGGCGACGTTGCTCATGCGGTCCGCGTCCTTGTTGAGCTCGCGGGGGATGTGGCCGACGGTGTAGCCGGTGAACCGCGCGAGCAGCGCCATGACGGCGGCGTGGAGCGGCTTGAGGTCGGCGTTCTTGACCCGATAGATGCCGCTGATCTGGCGCGCGACGAGCTGCGAGTCCATGCGCAGGTCGACGTGCGTGGCGCCCAGGCGCGCCGCCTCCTCGAGGGCGAGCTTCACCGCGGTCCACTCGGCCACGTTGTTCGTGGCGTGCCCCAGCGGCTGCGCGACCTCGGCGAGGATCGTGCCCGTGGCGGCATCTCGAAGGACGGCCCCGGCGCCGGCCGGTCCTGGATTTCCGCGCGCCGCGCCATCGGTGTGGATGAGCAGCCTCACGAGATCGAGGCCTTGCGGATCTCCTGCGTCACCTCGAGTATCGCGCCGGTGATGTTGATGCCGCGCGGGCAGGCCTCGACGCAGTTGAAGACCGTCCGGCAGCGCCACACTCCGTCGGCGTCGGCCATGATCTGGAGCCGTTCCTCCTTGGCCGTGTCCCGCGAGTCGACGATGAAGCGGTGCGCGTTGACGATCGCGGCGGGGCCGACGTAGTCCTCATCGGTCCAGAACACAGGGCAGCTGGTGGTGCAGGCCGCGCACAGGATGCATCGGCTGGTGTCCTCGTAGCGCTCGCGGTCCTCGGGCGACTGGCGACGCTCCTTGCCGTCGGCCGGAAGCTCGTCGTTGACCAGGAACGGCATCGCCTGGCGGTACTTCTCCCAGAACTGGTCCATGTCGACGAGGAGGTCCTTGATGACGGGCACGCCGCGCATGGCCTCGACCGAGATCGTGGGACCGGCGTCCCGGATCAGGTACTCGCACGCGAGTCGGTTCTGGCCGTTGATGAGCATTGCGTCCGAGCCGCAGACGCCGTGGCCGCACGACCGACGGAAGGTGAGCGTGCCGTCCTGGAACCACTTCACCTGGTGCAGGAGATCCAGCACGCGATCGGTCGGCTCGGCGTGGACCTCGTACTGCTCCCAGTGCGGCGCCTCGTCGGCCTCGGGGTTGTAGCGGCGGATCCGCAGCGTGACGTCCATCGGCTCAGTAGGTCCGCGGCTTGGGCTGGAACTCGGTGATCGTCACCGGCTTGTAGCGGAGCGAGGTCTCGCCGCTCGCCGGGTCTCGCGTGACCAGCGTGTGCTTGAGCCAGTTCGCGTCGTCGCGCTCCGGGAAGTCCTCGCGCGCGTGTCCGCCGCGCGTCTCCGTCCGCGCGAGCGCCGAGGCCACGGTCGCCTCCGCGCAGTCCAGGAGGAAGCCAAGCTCGAGGGCGTCACCCAGGTCGGTGTTGTAGCGGCAGCCCCGGTCCTCGACCAGCAGGTTCTCGCGCGCGCACGCGCAGGCGCGCGACCTCGTCACGCGCCTCGGTCAGCAGCGACTCGGTGCGGTACACGCCGCACTTGGTGAACATCAGCTCCTGGAGCTCGGTCCGGATCACTGCCGGGCGCTCGCCCTCGGTCGTCCGCATGAGCGCCCCGACGGACGCCTGGACGGCGTCCTCGGCCTCGACGTCCGGAATCGGCTCGGGCGCCGAGCCGAGCTCCTCGGCCATCTTGATGCCGGCGCGGCGGCCGAAGACGAGGATGTCGAGCAGCGAGTTCGTGCCCGAGCCGGTTCGCGCCGTGGACGCTCACGCAGGCGACCTCGCCCGCGGCGTACAGGCCCGGCACCACCGTCGCGCGTCTCGTCCGCGAGCGCTCGCCCGTCGATGTCGGTCGGGATGCCGCCCATCGCGTAGTGCGCGGTCGGCTGGATGGGGACGAGGTCGGTGAGCGGCTCGAGGCCGAAGTACGTGCGGATGAACCCGCTCATGTCGGGGAGCTTCGTGTCGAGCACCTCGGCCCCCAGGTGGCGCACGTCGAGGTGCACGTAGTCCTTGCCGCCGATCCCCCGCCCCGCCGCGATCTCGAGGTAGATGCTGCGGCTCACCACGTCGCGAGAGGCGAGGTCCTTCATGGTCGGGGCGTAGCGCTCCATGAACCGCTCGCCCTCGCCGTTCACCATGAAGCCGCCCTCGCCGCGCATCGCCTCGGAGAGGAGAAAGCCAAGCTTGTACATGCCGGTCGGGTGGAACTGGAAGAACTCCATGTCCTCAAGCGGCAGGCCTCGCCGATACGGGATCGCCATGCCGTCGCCGGTGAGCGTGTGCGCGTTCGAGGTGACCTTGAACACCTTGCCGTAGCCGCCGGTCGCGAACATCACGGCCTTCGCCCGGAACGCGTAGAGCTCCGACGTGGCGATCCGCAGCGCGATGACACCGGTCACGCGCCCGTCCGCCCCCTCCGGCATGGCGAGGTCGAGCACCTGGTACTCGTCGAAGAAGACGACCTCGCGCCGGATGCACTGCTGGTAGAGCGTCTGGAGGATGGCGTGTCCCGTGCGGTCGGCGGCGAAGCAGCTGCGTCGCACGGGCGCCTCGCCGAGGTTGCGCGTGTGGCCGCCGAAGCGACGCTGGTCGATGAGCCCGTCGGGCGTGCGGCTGAACGGCAGCCCGAGGTGCTCGAGGTTGATGATCGTCTCGACCGCGTCGCGGCACATCACCTCCGCCGCGTCCTGGTCGACGAGGTAGTCCCCGCCCTTCACCGTGTCGAACCAGTGCCACTCCCAGTGGTCCTCCTCCGTGTTGCCGAGCGCGGCGCACACGCCTCCCTGGGCCGCTCCGGTGTGCGAGCGGGTCGGGTGGAGCTTGCTGATGACGCCGATGCGGGCCTCCGGCCCGAGCGCCTGCTTCAGCTCCAGTGCGGCGTACAGCCCCGCCCCGCCCGCGCCGACCACCACCGCGTCGAGCTCCACGACGCGCGTCGGCGGGATGGATCCCCGGCGTGCCGGGGCGACGAGCGTCACGAGAACGGCCCGACCGGCGGCGCGGTGCCCGGATCGAAGAAGGCGATCACCGCCATGCCGAGCAGAAGCCAGACGGCGCTGATCACGAGGAGCGAGCCCGACGAGCAGGCGGCGCGCGGTCGGCTGGGTCACGTAGTCGCCGATGACGACGCGCGCGCCATTCGCGCCATGGACGAAGGCGAGCACAAGGAGCAGCAGGTCGTAGATGCGCCAGAACGGAGTCCCCCACCGGCTCTGCACGAACGCGAAGTTGATCTCGCCGCCGGTGAGCTCCACGAGCACGTGCATGATGAACATGTGCCCCAGGGCGAGGATCACGAGCGCCAGGCCCGAGAGGCGCATGAAGTACCACCAGAACCGCTCCCGCCCCGAGGCCTCGGGGCGTGGCCGCGCCGCCCGCGAGGGGTTCGAGTAGATCGTCCGTGGGCGCCGCACCGCGCTCGTCATGCGCTCAGAACCACGGCACGAACGGCCTGACCATGAGCACGCTGAGTGGGACCATCGCGACGATCGTCGCGGTGATGACCCCGTAGGTGAGCGGGCGGTAGTACGCGGTCAGGGCGGGCCAGAAGTCCATGGCGATCACGCGCATCCCGTTGAGCGCGTGGTACACGAGCGCGGCCATCAGGACGACCTCCCCCAGCCGGGCCGGCAGGTTCTTGAAGATGCCGACGGCGGCGTTGTAGACGTCCGGCCCGAAGAGGACGGTCGAGGTCTCGACGATGTGCATGAAGAGATAGAGGAGCACGCCGAGCCCGCTCGCCCGGTGCCCGAACCAGGCCAGCTGCGCCCACGAGAGGCGGTAGCCGAACAGGGTGATCAACGGGAGAGTCGCGCCGCCACGGCCTCGCCGAACTCGCGGGTGCCGGCCGTTCCACCAAGGTCGTACGTCACGGTGGTGCCCTCGGCGATCACCTCGCGCACCGCGCGCTCCAGGGCGGCAGCGGCGTCCGTCTCGCCGAGATGGCGGAGCATGAGGGCCCCGGACAGGATCAGCGCGGTCGGGTTGGCCTTGTTCTGCCCCGCGTACTTCGGCGCGGAGCCGTGCACGGGCTCGAAGACCGCGGCGTACTCTCCGATGTTCGCGCCGGGAGCCACGCCGAGCCCGCCGACCAGCCCCGCGGCGAGGTCGCTCACGATGTCGCCGTACAGGTTCGGGAGTACCAGCACGTCGTACAGCTCCGGCTTCTGGACGAGCTGCATGCACATGTTGTCGACGATGCGGTCCTCGAACTCGACGCGGCCCGCGTAGTCCGCGGCGACCTGCTGGCAGCTCTCGAGGAAGAGCCCGTCGGACAGCTTCATGATGTTGGCCTTGTGGACGGCAGTGACCTTGCGCCGCCCGTTCTTCACCGCGTACTCGAAGGCGTAGCGCGCGATCCGCTGGCTCGCGGCGCGGGTGATGATCTTGATGCTCTCCGCCGCGTCCGGACCGACCCGGTGCTCGATCCCCGCGTACAGATCCTCGGTGTTCTCCCTGACGATGATGAGATCGACGTTCTCGTAGTCGAGTCTCGACGCCCTTCATCGTCTGCGCCGGGCGGACGTTCGCGTAGAGCTCGAGCGCCTGGCGCAGGCCCACGTTGACCGAGCGGAAGCCGGAGCCGACGGGCGTCGTGATCGGTCCCTTGATGGCGACCCTGTTGCGGCGAATGGACTCGATGACGCGGTCGGGCAGCGGCGTGCCCTCGCTCGCGATCGTCGCCTCGCCGGCCGTCTGCACGTCCCACTCGAAGCCGATGCCGGTCGCCTCGAGCACTCCGCGAGTGGCCTGGGCGAGCTCTGGACCGATCCCGTCGCCGGGGATCAGGGTGACGGCGTAGCTCACGAGCGGGTCCTCCATCGGCCGGTCACAGCGCCGGCTACGGTCCCGAAAGTGTAGGCCGATGCGCCGGCGGCCGCCCACGCTGGGCGGGCCGGTACAATCCGCGTCCCGAGCCCCTTCACCGCCAGAGGAGACGCGCCCGCGTGAAGCTCCAGGAGTACCGATCGAAGGAGATCCTCGCCCGCCACGGCGTCCCGATCGTGGCCGGCAGGACCGCGACGACTCCTGAAGAGGCTCGAGCAGGCGGCTACCGAGATCGGCGGCCCGGTGGTCGTGAAGGCGCAGGTGCTGGTCGGCGGCCGAGGCAAGGCCGGCGGCGTCAAGCTGGCCGCGACGCCGGAGGAGGCTGAGGCGCGCGCCCGCGAGATCATCGGCCTCGACATCAAGGGGGTCACGGTGAAGACCGTGCTCATCGCCCCGGCCGCGGAGATCGCGAAGGAGTACTACCTCGCGTTCATCCTCGACCGCGCCGCGCGGGCCGTGACGATCATCGCCAGCGCCGAGGGCGGCGTCGAGATCGAGGAGACGGCGCGGACGAACCCCGACGCGATCCTGCGCATGCCGCTCCATCCCCTCATCGGCCTCCAGGAGCACCAGGTCCGGCGCGTCGCGTTCTTCCTGGGCCTGCCCCCCGAGCTGCGGAAGGACTTCGCGGTCCTCATGCGCGGGCTGAACGACACGTTCTTCGGGTCCGACGCGGACCTCGCCGAGATCAACCCGCTGGTCGTCACCGACGGACGGCACGCTCGCTCGCGCTCGACGCGAAGATCGTGCTCGACGAGTCCGCGCTCCCCCGCCACCCGGACCTCGAGGCCATGCGCGACCTGAACGAGGAGGAGCCCTCCGAGGTCGCGGCCCGCGAGGCCGGCATCAGCTTCATCAAGCTCGAGGGGACGATCGGCTGCATGGTGAACGGCGCGGGGCTCGCCATGACGACCATGGACCTCGTGAAGCTCGCCGGTGGCGAGCCGGCGAACTTCCTCGACATCGGCGGCGGCGCCAAGGCGGACCGCGTGGCGGCCGCGTTCAAGATCATCCTCGACGACCCGAACGTGCAGGCCATCCTCATCAACATCTTCGGCGGCATCACCCGCGGCGACGAGGTGGCCCACGGCATCGTGGAGGCCCGAGGCTCCCTCACGCGCGACGTGCCGATGGTGGTCCGCATCGTGGGCACGAACGCGGAGGAGGCGAAGCAGATCCTGGCCGAGGCCAACCTCATCACCGCCGACTCGCTGGACGACGCCGCGGCGAAGGCCGTCGAGGCGGCTCGCGCGGGGGCCTGGCGTGAGCATCCTCGTCAATCGCCACACACGGCTCCTGGTCCAGGGCATCACCGGTCGCGAGGGCGAGTTCCACTCGCGGGCGATGGTCGAGTACGGCACCCCGATCGTCGCCGGCGTGACGCCGGGCAAGGGCGGGCAGTCGGCGATCGACGGGCAGCGTCCCGGTGTACGACACGGTGGCGGAGGCGGTCGAGCAGACCGGCGCCAACGCCTCGTGCATCTTCGTGCCGGCGGCGTTCGCGCCCGACGCGATGCTCGAGGCCGCCGACGGCGGCCTGCCACTCGTGATCTGCATCACGGAAGGCGTGCCAGCGCTCGACATGCTGCGGGTCTACCACGTCCTTCGCGCGAAGGGCGTGCGGCTGATCGGACCCAACTGCCCGGGCGTGACCAGCGTGGACGAGGCCAAGGTCGGCATCATCCCCGGGAACATCCACACGCGCGGGCCGGTGGGCCTGGTGAGCCGATCCGGCACGCTCACCTACGAGGTCGTCCAGGCGATGACCGATGCGGGCGTCGGCCAGACGACCTGCGTCGGCATCGGCGGCGACCCGATCGTCGGCACGAGCTTCGTCGAGATCCTCGACATGTTCAACCAGGACCCCGAGACCGAGGCGATCGTCATGATCGGCGAGATCGGTGGCGACGAGGAGGAGAAGGCGGCCGCCTTCTGCGCCCGGGAGGTCCGAAAGCCGATGGCGGCATTCATCGCCGGCCGCACCGCACCCCCGGGACGTCGGATGGGGCACGCCGGCGCGATCATCTCGGGCGGCGCGGGGACGGCCGAATCAAAGCGCGCCGCGCTCGAGGCCGCCGGCATTCGCGTGGCCGACTCACCGTCCCACATCCCACGCCTGCTCCAAGAGGCGCGCGTCGCCTGACGGCGCCCTTCAGCGATCGGGCTGGAGGAGCTCCCAGAGCACGCCGCTGAGCGTGCGGGGATGGACGAAGGCGACCGATCCGTGGGCCCCGCGTCGTGGCTCACGGTCGATGAGCTCCGCCTCCTGTGCCGCGAGCCGATCCAGCGCGGCCGGCAGGTCATCGGTCACCAGGCAGACGTGGTGGAGGCCCTCCCCTCGCTCGCCGAGAAAGCGAGCCACGCCGCTCTCCGAGTCGATCGGCTCGATGAGCTCGATGCGCGCCGCGGGGTCCGGACCGGTCGGGAGGAAGCAGAGCTGCACGCGCTGCGCTTGGAAGACGATCGGCTCGGCTGCAGCCTCCAGCCCGAGCAGGCCGTCGATAGCGAGGCAGCGACTCCTCGATCGAGCGCACCACGATCGCCACGTGATGAATCGGGCCAGGCGCCGTACCGGCGCTCATGGGCGGTGCTCCCCCCAGGCACGGCGCAGCGCGTGCGAGATCTCGCCGAGGGTGACGTGCGGCGTCCACGCACGCCCGGATGCGTGGCACGACGTTCTCCGTGCCTGCCGCGGCCGATTCGAGCGCGGTCATCGCCTCATCGGCCGCGTGCTGGTCCCGCCTGGCGCGCACGGACCTGGTGCGCTCGACCTGTCGCGCCTCCAGCTCCGGGTCGATGACCTGGGCAGCGGGTCGCTGCTCGTCGCCCTCGTCGGTGAAGGCGTTCACGCCCACGATGATCCGCTCCCCCGACTCGATCGCGCGCTGCATCTCGTAGGCGGCGTCGCCGATCGCGTCCTGCTGGTATCCGGCCGCGAGGGCGGCGAGCGTTCCGCCGCGCTCGTCGATCGCGGCGAGCTCCTCGAGCGCCGCGTCGACCATCCGGTCGGTGAGCGCACTCGACGTAGTACGAGCCCGCCAGCGGATCGACCGTGGCACGCACGCCGGCCTCGGCGTGCAGCACCTGCTGGGTGCGGAGCGCGAGCCGCGCGGTCGAGGGCGTCGGCAGGCCGAGCGCCTCGTCGAGCGCGTTCGTGTGCAGTGACTGGGTCCCACCCGAGCACGGCCGCGAGGGCCTGGACCGTGGTGCGCACGACGTTCACGTCCGGCTGCTGGGCGGTGAGCGTCGAGCCGCCGGTCTGCACGTGGAAGCGCATCGCCATGGAGCGCTGGTCCGAGGCCCCGAAGCGCTCGCGGGCCACGGTCGCCCAGACGCGACGCGCAGCGCGGAACTTCGCCGACCTCCTCGAACAGGTCGCTGTGCGCGGCGAAGAAGAACGAGAGGCGGGGCGCAAACTCGTCGAAGGCGAGGCCGGCCGCGATCGCCGCCTCGCAGTAGGCCACGGCGTTCGCGACCGTGAAGGCCACCTCCTGCACGGCGGTCGCCCCCGCCTCCCGCATGTGATAGCCGCTGATGCTGATCGTGTTCCACGCAGGGCAGCTCCGTGCGGCAGTAGGCGAACGTATCGGTCACCAGCCGCATCGAGGGCTCAGGCGGGTAGATGTAGGTCCCCCGGGCGATGTACTCCTTGAGGATGTCGTTCTGGATGGTGCCCTGGAGCCGATGCGGATCGATTCCGCGCCGCCTCGCCACGGTCTCGTACAGGGCCAGCAGGATGGCGGCGGTGGCGTTGATCGTCATGGACGTCGAGACGGCGGCGAGGTCGATGCCGTCGAGCAGGATCTCCATGTCCGCGATCGAGTCGATCGGGACCCCGACCCTCCCCACCTCCCCGACCGCCATCGGGTCGTCCGAGTCGTAGCCCATCTGGGTCGGGAGGTCGAAGGCCACGGAGAGGCCGGTCTGGCCCCGAGCGAGGAGGTAGCGGAATCGTGCGTTCGTGTCCTCGGCCGATCCGAAGCCCGCGTACTGGCGCATCGTCCACGGGCGGGCGCGGTAGCCCGACGGGTGGATGCCGCGGGTGAACGGGTAGGAGCCCGGGGCGCCGAGCTCGCTCTCGGGGTCGAAGCCCTCGAGGTCCTCGGGGCCGTAGACCGTCTTGATCTCGAGGCCGGATGGGAGCCGGTACGCGTGCTCGGCTCGCTCTCCGGCGTCGCTCATCTCGCGCATTCTACCGGCGCGCCGCACCGCGTCTCCGCCGCGCGCGAGCCTACTCCAGCGTCACGAGAGCGTGCTCCGCTCGCGACCACCTGTCCCGCGATCGACTGCCACCTCGGTGACGCGCGCGGCTCGAGGGGCGCGCACCTCGTTCTGCATCTTCATCGCCTCGATCGTGACGAGCGAGTCGCCCTCGCCCACCTCGTCGCCGGGCGCCACGCCGGACCGCCACAACGAGGCCGGGCAGGGTCGCCTTCACCGCCAGTGCCCCGACCGGGCCGCCCGCCGACGTCTCGGCGTCCGCCAAGATGCGCTCGCGCCAGCTGCGGACGGTGACCGCGACCCTTCGGCCGCCGAGCGTCACGCTCCACTCTGTCCCAGTGCCCTCGACAATCGACCGGGACCGCACGCTCCCCGTTCACGAACCGACCGACGCCGCGCGTCCGGTCGGTCCACTCGAGGCGCCAGCCATCAGCCGGCCGGACCGACTCACCCTCGACCATGACCTCGAGATCGTTCATCGCCTGAGCGCCTCATCACGTGCCACACGGCCCCAGGCCGAGCCCGCCGGCTCCGCCGAGGGCGCGGACGGCCCGGGCTCCGCCCGCCGAGCCTCGAGCGCAGCCGACGCGGCGAGAGCGCGGGCCTCCGGGCCGATGGGCGGGCCGTTCCCCCACTCCGCCTCGATGAAGGAAGTGTCGTATCGGCCGCCCACGAAGCCGGGGTGGTCAACCAGCCAGCGATGAAAGCCGGCGTCGGTCTGCACGCCACCGACGAGCGTCTCGTCGAGCGCACGCCGCAGCCGAGCGATCGCAGCGGGGCGATCCGCGGCGTGGACGAGCACCTTCGCGAGGAGTGGGTCGTACTCCGAGGGCAGGTCCGTGTCCGCCTCGACGCCGGCGTCGACCCGTACGCCGGGTCCGTCCGGCATCCGCCACGCGGTGACGCGTCCCGCGGACGGCGCGAAGCCTCGGTAGGGGTCCTCGGCGTAGAGCCGGACCTCGATCGCGTGCCCCGACCGTGGCGCCTCGAGGACCGCCGGCGGCAGCCGCTCGCCCGCCGCGACGCGTATCTGCCAGGCCACCATGTCGACGCCCGTGACGAGCTCGGTCACGCCGTGCTCGACCTGGAGGCGGGTGTTCATCTCGAGGAAGTAGTGGTTGCCGTCCTCGTCGAGCAGGAACTCGACCGTGGCGCGTTGTGGAACTCGACCGCGCCGGCGACGCGCCTGCGCGCTGTCGAACAGCCGCGTCCGCGTGGCCTCGTCCACCGCCGGTGACGGCGATTCCTCGACCAGCTTCTGATGGCGCCGCTGCACCGAGCAGTCCCGCTCGCCCAGCACCGCGAGGGCGCCATGCCGGTCGCCGAGCAGCTGCACCTCGACGTGCCGTGCCGGCGCGACGACGCGCTCCGCGTACACCGTCTCGTCGCCGAACGCCGAGAGCGCCTCGCGCCGCGCGTCGGTGAGCGCGGCCGCCACGACGTCGGCCGACTCGACCCGTCGCATGCCCCTGCCCCCGCCGCCGGCCGCGGCCTTCAGCATGATCGGGAAGCCAAGCCGCCGCGAGCTCCGAGCCGTCGCCATCCACCGAAACCATCGTGCCCGGGAACGGTCGGGACGCCGGCGGCCTCCGCGGACCGCCGCGCGGCGAGCTTGTTGCCGAGCATCGCCAGCGTCGCCGCGGGCGGGCCGATGAAGACGAGTCCCGCGTCCTCGACTGCCCGCGCGAACTCGTGGTTCTCCGACAGGAAGCCGTAGCCGGGGTGGACGGCCTGGGCGCTCGCTCCGCCGCGCCGCGTCCAGGATGGCCTCGATGGACAGGTACGACTGCGCCGGCGCGGCGGCGCCGATGCGCTCGCGCCGGTCGGCATGCCGGACGTGAAGCGCACCAACATCGGCGTCGGAGTAGACCGCGATCGGCGAGATCCCCAGCTCGCGGCACGCGCGCATCACCCGGATCGCGATCTCGCCGCGGTTCGCGACGAGGATCCGCTCGAACGGCGGCGTCTCGGATCGGCTGAATGTCCGTGCGCAAAGACAGGCGTCGTCAGAGTGGGATGTTGCCGTGTTTCTTCGGTGGCAGCGGTCTGGCGCTTGTTCTCCAGCAATGCCAGCGCCCCGGCGACGCGCGCACGCGTCTCGGACGGGAGGATCACCTCGTCGACGTAGCCACGCGCCGCGGCGATGTACGGGTTCGCGAATCGCTCCTCGTACTCGGCCACCAGCTGGGCGCGTTCCGCTTCCGGATCCGCCGCGGCTCGGCGATGCGATCGCGGAAGATGATGTTCACCGCGCCCTCGACTCCCATCACCGCGATCTCCGCCGTCGGCCACGCGAAGTTCATGTCGCCGCGCACGTGCTTGCTGCTCATGACGTCGTACGCGCCGCCGTATGCCTTGCGGGTGATGACCGTGATCTTCGGGACCGTCGCCTCGCTGTACGCGTACAGCAGCTTCGCCCCGTGCCGAATGATGCCGCGATGTTCCTGGTCGACACCGGGCAGGAATCCCGGCACGTCCACCAGTGTCACCAGCGGAACGTTGAAGCAGTCACAGGTTCGGACGAAACGCGCTGCCTTGTCCGATGCGTCGATGTCGAGGACGCCGGCGAGCACTTCCGGTTGCTGCGCGACGATCCCGACGCTGCGTCCCTCGATGCGCGCGAATCCGCAGATGATGTTCCGCGCGAACTGCGCGTGCACCTCGGTGAACGACTCGCCGTCGACGACGCCGGCGATGACGCGGTGCATGTCGTATGACTGCTTCGGCGAATCGGGAACGAGCGCGTCCAGCGCCGCGCCATCGATCGATCGGCCGCGCCCACTCCGCGCGCCGCGGTGGCGCATCGACGTTGTTCGACGGGAGATAGCCGAGGAGCGTTCGAGCCAGCTGCAATGCCATCGGCTCGCCGCTGGCGAGGAAATGCGCCACGCCGCTCGTCTCGTTGTGAATGCGCGCGCCGCCCAGCCCCTCGAGGTCGATCTCCTCGTGCGTCACCGTCTTCACGACGTTCGGACCCGGTCACGAACATGTAGCTCGTTCCCTCGACCATGATCACGAGGTCGGTGATCGCCGGCGAGTACACCGCTCCACCGGCGCACGGTCCCATGATCAGCGAGAGCTGCGGCACGACGCCCGACGCGAGCGTGTTGCGAAGGAAGATGTCGGCGTAGCCGCCGAGGCTGACGACGCCCTCCTGGATGCGCGCGCCGCCCGAGTCCGAGATCCCCACGATCGGCAGCCCGCTCTCGAGCGCGAGGTCCATCACCTTGCAGATCTTCTCCGCGTGCGCCTCGGAGAGCGAGCCCCCGAAGACGGTGAAGTCCTGGCTGTAGACGAACACCCGCCTTCCGTCGACCGCGCCGAAGCCCGTGACCACGCCGTCGCCCAGGAATATCTGCTCGTCGAGCCCGAACTCGGTCGCGCGATGCGTCACGAACGCGTCAAGCTCGGTGAAGCTGCCCTCGTCCAGCAGAAGCTCGACCCGCTCGCGCGCCGACAGGCGGCCGCGCGCGTGCTGCTGCTCGATTCGCTCCGCTCCACCGCCGAGGAGCGCCGCCTCGCGCATTGAGCGCAGGCGCTCGAGCTTGTCGGCCGTCGACACGCAGCGCTCCTCCGTGTGCGGTGGTGGTGGGCCCGGCAGGAATCGAACCTGCGACCGTCCGGTTATGAGCCGGTTGCTCTGACCATTGAGCTACGGGCCCGATCATTGGGCGGTGGACAACTCGGAGTATAGGCGCGCGTCTTTGCACAACGACAGGGCGATTTCTCCACGTTGTGGATAACCCGGGTGACCCGCCGGTGCACCCGCGCCTATCATCTGGGGGTCGCACGCGCGGCGTTCCCCCGCCCCCGCTTGACGAAGGTGATGCGTTGACCAAGGTAATCTCGATCGCGAACCAGAAGGGTGGCGTCGGCAAGACCACCTGCTCGATCAACCTCGGGGGAGCTCTCGCCGAACGCGGCTACCGCGTCCTCTGCATCGACATGGATCCGCAGGCCAACATGACCGTCGGCCTCGGGAATCTCGCTCTCGGACGTCCGACATTCGATGGCCGACGTCCTGTCGGAGGATCGGATCTCGCTCGACGAGATCGTGCGAGAGACGGGCACCCCCGGGCTGTGGCTCGTGCCCGCCACCCTCGAGCTCGCCTCGACCGAGGTCGAGCTCTTCACCGCCATCGGCCGCGAGATGGTCCTGCGCGACGCGCTGGACGGCTGGGTCGAGCGGCAGTTCGACGTGGTGATCATCGACTCCCCGCCGACGCTCGGGCTGCTCACCATCAACGCGCTGGTGGCCTCCAGCCGCGTGATCATCCCGGTCCAGACGCAGTACTACGCGATCAAGGGCCTCACCGCCCTCATCAAGGTGATCAACACGATCAAGCTCAAGCTCAACCACGACCTCGAGGTCCTCGGCCTCCTGCCGACCTTCTACGACGGGCGCACCGTCCTCGCGCGCGAGATGCTCGAGAACCTGCGGGAGCTCGGCGACCACCGCGTCTTCAACACCATGATCAAGAACACCGTGAAGCTCGGCGAGGCGCCGCTGACCGGCAAGCCCGTCACCGAGTACGCCACGAACTCCGCCGCGGCTCGCGCGTTCCGCGACCTGGCGCAGGAGGTGATCGAGCTTGGCTAGCAAGCGCCCGGCGTTCCGGGAGAACATCCATCGGCTCTTCGACGAGGCGCAGGCCACCGACCTCGCGCCTGGGATCGTCTCGCTCATCGAGTCGCGCGCCAGGGACGCCCAGATGCGCGAGATCCAGGTCTCGCGCATCCTGCCGAACCCAGCGCAGCCACGGCTCTCCTACGACGAGGACTCCCTCACCGAGCTCGCCGACTCGATCCGCGAGCGTGGCGTGCTCCAGCCGATCCTCGTCCGTCCCGTGGGCCACGAGTACGAGCTCATCGCCGGCGAGCGCCGCTGGCGAGCGTCGAAGCTGGCAGGGCGCGACACGATCCCGGCCATAGTCGTCGAGTTCGACGACCAGACCGCGCTCGAGGTCAGCATCATCGAGAACCTCCAGCGCGAGGACGTCTCCCCGCTCGAGGAGGCGGCGATGTTCCGTCGCATGACCGAAACCTTCGACTACTCGGTCCGGCAGCTGGCGCAGAAGATCGGCAAGGACAAGGGATACGTGGAGAACCGCCTGCGCCTGACCGATGCGCCGGCCGACGTTCGCGAGCTCGTGTCCGTGCGCAGAGACACGATCAGCCACGCCTACGAGCTCATGAAGATCCCCGACGAGCGCAAGCGCAAGCGGCTCGCGAAGCGTGTCGCGGCCGGCGAGCTGTCACTCGCCAAGCTGCGGGCCATCACCGGCGGAGCAGAGGAGGCCGAGGAGCCCACCAGGGCGGCGCCCCGGCGCCGACGGAAGACGGTCGCCGGAGAGCTGGCCGACGTGAGGGCAGCCGACGACGCCCTGATGGGGGCGCGCGCCAAGCTGGCCGACGGGGTCGACGACCTCGTGGCCATCCTTCGCGCGCCGGAGATGATGGAGCAGATCCCGGAGGTCAATCGCGAGAACTTCGCGAAGCACCTCACGATCACCAAGCTCAAGCTCGAGAACGCGATCGCGATCTTCCGCTCAGCGACCCCGCACCGCGAGGAAGCGCGCTAGCGACCCTCCCGCCGCCTCACGCGACGTAGGACATCACCTCGCGGTTCGTCACGAGAAAGTCGACGAGCCTGGCGCGTGCGTCGGGGTCGATCCGGCGCAGCCCCGCGATCGCCTTCGGCAGCTCGAAGATCGGGGCCGCCAGCGAGCCGGCGGTGTCGATGCCGACCACGTGGTCCGGTCCCCCGCCGACGAGGAAGGCTCGCTGGAACCCGCGCTCGTCGAGGCCGGTGGCCGCGCGGAAGGCCGCGATCGCCTGCCCGACGCCGAGGCGCTTGGCGAAGTCGATGAACAGGTCCGCAGCCCAGGTGTCGATCTGCCCATCCTCCTGGGCCGACACCATCTCCCGATAGCCCTTCTCGTCGACGTCGCTCACGGTTCTCCCTCTTCAGTCGCGGCCGATTCTAGTGGAGTCGGCTGCGGCGCCGCCTGACGACGCGCGCCCGTCGGGCTGCGCTATCCTCCGGCCCAATGATCGACCGACACGCCGATCCGCGCACCGACGACACGATCGTGTTCGAGCTGCTCAGCACGCCGCGCGGCTCGACGCCAGCCCCAGGTGGTCGGGCGCGCCACGTTCCGCCGTGGCACGGCGACCGTCGACGCGCCCGATGCCATTCGCATCGCGGTGGAGGAGCAGCTCTCGCGCGCCTTCGTCGACCGCGTGCAGGCCGATGAGCGGCCGCGCGGCTATCGACGCTCGGGCCGCGGAATGGTCGATCTTCTGGTGCCGGGGATGCCCGAGCACTTCATCGCCCGACTGCGCGGCCTGTGGCTCAGCTACCCGGACGGCTCCGTCGTCACCGCCCGAGAGGCCCGCGCCGGCGGCTCGACGGCGGTCGAGCTCCCGGACGTCGTGGACATCGGCCCACCGGTGACCGATCCCGCGCTTCGCCGCGCCACCCTGTCCTCGGCCGATCAGGCACTGGGCGCGCGACCCCTCGTCCGCCCCCACCCGCCCGAGCTCGGGGTCCGGCCGGCGCAGGACGAGCCGCCGCTTGACGGACCGGTTCGTCGGACTGACTGTGGGTGGGTCGTCTAAGGCGCAGATTTACGTAGATTTGAGAGGGACTGCGTCAGCGCGCGCGGCCCTCGCGAAGCATCTCCACCGACTTCGCGATGCGCCGCCGCCGCGTGTCATCCGCCTTGGCGCCCTCGACCGAGAGCACGTGCCACGACTTGTTGCTGTACGAGAGCCCATCGAAGGTGCGGCGGGCCGCGGGCTCCGCGTCCATGGCGGCGGCGAAGTCCGGGCGGCACGTTGACCTCACGAGGCGCCGAATCGACCTCGATCTCGACGTCGACCTCGTCTCCACCTTTCACGCCGGTGAGCGCGCGGTTCTCGGCGCTCACGCCGACCCAGTACTCGCCGCCCATGACCGCCACCGTGCTGCGATACGTGGCCCCGTTGATCGTCACGCGCACCGGCGGCCGCTTCCCGGACCCGAGGCCCTCCACGACCTCGTCCGGAATCCGGATTCCCGTGGCCGTCTTGTCGCCCTGCTGAATCGTCGTTCTGAACTTCATGCCGATACCTCCGGCGGGACGTTCTGGTTGAGACGGAAGAGGTTCGTCGGGTCGTATCGGGCCTTGACCCTGGCGAGCCGGTCCCATGTCTTGCCCGGATACGCGTCCCGGATGCGCTCCTCGCCCTCGTCGCCCAGGAAGTTCACGTACGCCCCTCCGTCGGTCTGGCCGAAGGGCCGCCGCGAACCCGTCGACCCACGCCAGCTTGGCGGGGCGGTCCTCCAGCCCCTCGTAGAAGGCGGCGACGTTGACCATGATGCGGCTGGAGCGGTGGGCGAAGGCAGTCGCATCCTCGGGCACGCGCGCCATCGCTCCGCCGAGCACGCGAAGCTGCGCGACCCGCATCGAGGCGTCCGAAGCCTCGAGGTGCTCCATGATCGTGGCCGCCGTGCCCGGATCGACTCGGTCGACGAACATCGTCCGCGCCACGGCCGTCGGGCGATACGAACCGTCGCCCTCCTCCGGCGGATACATCTCGGGGTACGGCATCGGCTTCACCAGGTCGGCGAGTGGAGTCGCGAGCGCCCGCAGGGGCGCGATCGCCCGCTCCCCCGCCTCCGCGTCGCCCGCGTACGCGACCATCGCGAGGATGACGATCTGGCCGTGCGCCTCATCGGGGACGAACGGCATCGGCGGGCAGGTCATCACGTTCGCGATGGTGGTCAGCTCGTCGGGCGCGGCCTCGGACGCGGCGATGAAGCCGGCGACCGTCTCGCGCGTCGCGGGCAGGACGAGGATCCCGCCGACGAACCCATCGCAGCTCCTGCAGCCGATAGAGGAACCGGGTCGCCACGCCGAAGTTGCCGCCGCCGCCTCGGATTGCCCAGAACAGGTCCGCATGCGTCTTTGCGTCGACCCGCATGAGCTCACCGTCGGCGGTGACGACGTCGGCGGCCAGCAGGGAGTCGATCGTCAGCCCGTGCTTGCGCACGAGGTAGCCGACCCCGCCCCCGAGCGTAATGCCGCCGATCCCGACCGAGCCGGTGTCGCCGAAGCCGATGGCCAGGCCATGTGCCGCGGCCGCGGTGGTCACCTCGGCCGCCGTGAGGCCGGCCTCCGCCCATGCCGTCCGCGCGTCGACGTCGATGTCGATCGCCTTCATGTCGCGCAGGTCGACGACGATGCCTCCGTCCGTCGTGCAGTGGCCGGCCGCGCTGTGCCCGCCGCTGCGCACGGCGAGGTCGACGCCGGTGTCGCGCGCGAGGCGCACGACGTGCGCGACATCCGCATCGTTCGCGACTCGGACGATGGCCGCCGGACGTCGGTCGATCTCGCCGGACACCACGGTCCGGGCCTCGTCGTACTCGGGGTCGTCCGGAGCGATGACTCGACCGTGCAGGGCCGAGCGCAGCTGCGGGAGGTCGAGGGTGCTGGACGCCGTCATCGACACGTGCGGGACTCCTGGTGGTGCGTTCGTGAAATAGACCGGCGGTGGGCCCAGAAGTCATCGGTCACGCGAGCTCGGCCGATGACTTTCGTGCCGCGCGGCGGTCTGAAGGTCGAGGCCAGGAGAGGAGGTCCGCCGCTGGTCGCACCCCACGACTCCCCGCTCGGACACATCAGCCTTCGCGCCCCGCTCGACGAGGCTGCCCTCGACGAGCTGTGCGACCGCGTGCGCCGGCTGGCCGGCAGCGATGCGCGGCCGGTGATCTGCGACGTGGTCGGGCTGAAGGGCCTCGAGACAGTGGCCATGCTCGCGAGGCTCCAGCTCACCGCGCGCCGCCTCGGAGGCAGCATTCGCGTGCAGAGCGCCTCGGCGGAGCTCCACGACGTGCTGAGGCTCGTGGGCCTGTGCGACGTCCTCGGGCCCTGCGCACCGCTACTCCTCGAGGCGGGCGGGCAGGCCGAAGAGCGGGAAGAACCTCGCGGTGTCGAGGAAGAAGGTGATCCCCCCGATCCGGTCGCCTGAGACCTCGAGCACCTGGAGCGACCAGGGCTCATGGCCGCCCCCGGGCGCGGGCTTGTACTGGCCGAAGGCTGGCGACCCGTTCGCCAGCGTCGGGACCAGCCGGGATCCCCGACAGCCGATCCCCGGGCCGAGGCACCACATGCGAATGTCGCGATGGGTCTGCAGCCACAGGTCATACGGCGGCATGTTCCATGTCGCGTCCTCGTGCAGCAGGGCGGTCAGGGAGTCCATGTCGTACCGCTCGAACGCATCGACGTAGCGTCCGAGCAACGCCCGCTGGGCGTCATCCATCGGCTGCGGCGCGGCCTCTCGCACCTGTGCCGTCGAAAGGGTCGCGCGTGCGCGCTGGAGCGCGCTGTTGACCGATGCGGTCGTGGTGCCGAGCAGCTCCGCCACCTCGTCCGCCTTCCAGCGCAGCACCTCGCGGAGGATGAGCACCGCGCGCTGGCGCGGCGGGAGGTGCTGCAGCGCGGCGACGAAGGCGAGGCGTACCGACTCCCGTGCCAGGGCCACCTCTGCCGGGTCTCCCCCGCCGGTGACAATCCGCGCGTCGGGCATCGGCTCGATCCACGTCGCCTCGGGAAGCGCCGCGGGAAGCGGCATGTCCGCGGTCCCGACGGCCGTCAGATCCATCGGTCGTGCCCGCCGCTGGCTCGCGCCGAGCATGCTGAGACACACGTTCGTGGCGATCCGATAGAGCCAGGACCGCAACGCCGATCGGCCCTCGAACGCCTCGAAGCCGCGCCACGCTCGGACGAGCGTCTCCTGGACGGCGTCCTCGGCCTCGAAGGCCGATCCGAGCATGCGGTAGCAGTAGGCGGTGAGCTCGACCCGGTGCCGCTCGAGCTGCGCCGTGAGATCTTCTGGCGCGGTGTCGGTAGGGCGTTCTGCGATCAGCTCGGTCATCGGTGGCCATCCTAGCGGGCTCGTTCGCATCCCCACCCGCGGCCCCACTCGTCGGCCTGGCAGGTGGCTCCGGCGGTAGGATTCGAACCTACGACCAAGCGGTTAACAGCCGCCCGCTCTACCACTGAGCTACGCCGGAACGCAGGCCGATGCACCTCTGCGGAGCATCGAGGGACGCGCGGAATTATAGGTTCGGCGCGCGAGCCCGGTCAAAGAAGAGGCGGCCCCTCGCCGCTTGCGCACCCGGCATCGGTCGTGCAGGCTGTTGCGCTCATGCCCTTCAACAAGGCCGAGCCGCAGCGTGCTCGGCCGGCTTCGCCGTCCGCTCCCCCGACTCCGCGTGCGTCGGCGTCGCCGTCCCCGCCTGCCATGGCCGATCTTCCCGCCGGTCTCTCGACAGCGAAGCATCGCGCGGGGCGCGATCCGCACCGCCGACCGCCTTCGCGCGCACGCCGTGGTCGCGGTGGTCCTGCTGGCAATCGGCTTCCTCGTGCCGGCCGTCGTCGGCACCGACCGCCCGACCGGCGGGCTTCGTGAGCTCGCCGTCACGTTTGCGGATCCGACCGCTTCTCCTCGTGCCTCGACCCTGAGTGCCACCGGCCGCCCTACGCCGACGGCCTCGCCCCAGCCGACGGAAACCCCTGGGCCGACACCTCCACCGAGCGCCACGCCGACGCCGGCGCCGATCGTGGCCGCCCCTCCCCCGCCGCGGCGCCACCGGCTCCGCCGCCGCCGCCCCCGCGGTGGCCAGCCACGACTCCCGAGCCGACGCCTGCGCCGACCGACCCGACGCCGACGCCGCGCCGACGCCGTCGCCAACGGAAACGCCTACGCCGCCGCCGAGCATCCACGGTGCCGACGGATCCGCTCCATCCGCCGAGCGAGACCGCTCCAGCCGGGGGCGCACTCAGCGAATGCCGGTGTCGTAGACCACGCTGAGCTCGGTCGTCGTGCCGGCGGCGATCTCCAGGGTCACAGGCGCCGCCGTCCCGAGCAGGCCCTCCACCGGCTGGGGGATGAGCATGTAGCGCCCGGGTGACAGCGCGAGCTCGAAGAGCCCATCCTCGTCGGCGATGATGCGGACCTGCCCACCGTCGCCTTCGGCCGCCTCGAGCAGAGTTCCGCGCCCGGGACGGGTCGATCCTCGCAATCGGGATCGGGCGGATCGGTGACCACCGGGCAGACCGGGCCCGGCCACGACCTCGCCACGCAGGGTGCCGGTGGCGCCTTCGGTCGGCGACTGGCACCCGAGCAGCGAGACCAGAAGGAGCATGCCGCCGCAAGGGCACCAACGGCTGATCGGTTCATGCCGAGCGAGACGCGCGAACGGGAGATCGGTTCCATCGGCTCGGCCCACGCCGGGCCCACCGGCTACTCCAGGTAGTCCTTGAGCTTCCGGCTCCGGCTCGGGTGTCGCAGCTTACGGAGGGCCTTCGCCTCGATCTGACGGATGCGCTCGCGCGTCACGTTGAAGTCGCGACCGACCTCCTCGAGCGTGCGTGAGCGGCCATCCTCCAGGCCGAAGCGCAGCTGGAGCACGCGACGCTCTCGCGGCGTGAGCGAGTCGAGCACGCCTTCCACCTGCTCCTTGAGGAGCTGATGGCTGGCCGCATCGGCCGGGGCGACTGACGCGAGGTCCGGGATGAAGTCGCCGAGGTGGCTGTCCTCCTCCTCGCCGATCGGCGTCTCGAGGCTCACCGGCTCCTGGCTGACCTTCATGATCTCGCGGACCTTCTCCGGGGAGACGGTCTGCGGCCCCTCGGCCACTCGCACGTCGACCTCGGACTCGGTCGGCTCGCGCTGGAGCTTGTCGCGCAGCTCGCGGATGATCTCGTCGCGGCTCATGCGCCGCGCGATCTCCTCCACGGTGGGCTCACGGCCGAGCTCCTGGAGCAGCGTGCGGCTCACGCGGATGAGACGGTTGATCGTCTCGACCATGTGGACCGGGATGCGGATCGTGCGCGCCTGGTCGGCGATCGCGCGGGTGATCGCCTGCCGGATCCACCACGTCGCGTACGTGCTGAACTTGAAGCCCTTCTCGTAGTCGAACTTCTCGACCGCCCGGATGAGGCCGATGTTGCCCTCCTGGATGAGGTCCAGGAAGCTCATGCCGCGACCGATGTACTTCTTGGCGATGCTGACCACCAGGCGCAGGTTGGCCTCGGTCAGGCGCTTGCGCGCATCGGTGCTCTGCTCGACCAGGCGTCCGGTCCGCTTCTCGAGCGGCACGTCGGCCGGGATGGTCGGGTCGTAGCCCAGCGTGAGCAGGTACTCGGCGTCGTTGCCGGCCGCGATGTAGTCGCGAACGATCTGCTGCGCCGTCTCGCGGGCCCAGCGCTCGAGCTCGTACAGCTCCGTTGAACCCGCGTGGCTCACCGCGCGGAATCGGTACGTCGAGCCGAACAGGATCGCGTCCTTCAGCCCCTGTGTCGGGTCCGCGGCAAGGACCTTGAGGTAGGACTCGGCCTCCATGAGCCGCGTCCGCGCCTCGTCGTCGAGGTTCCCCGCCTTGCGCGCCTTGGCGAGCTTGATGACCGGCGGCTCGATCGTCTTGCGCTTGCGTCCGGTCCACCAGTCGATCGCGTCGCCGGTGACGCGGGCGGACTCCTTCGGCAGGTCGAACGCGCGCATGGCGGCCATGCTGCGGGCCTTCGGCTCGGAGTCGAGCGTCACCCACGTGTAGAGGTTCACGAGCGCACGCGCAGGGTCCTCGACGACCAGCTCGCCGAGCTCGATCGCCTTCGCGAGGACGACCTCCTCCTCCGCGGTGAGCAGCGCGACCTTGCCGATCTCCTTGAGGTACATGCGGACCGGGTCATCGATGCCGATGAGATCCGCGGCGAGCGCCTCGAGGTCCTCCTCCCCCTCCGCCTTTGCCTTGGCGGTCGCCGGAGCGGGAGCCTCCTCCTCGTCGGCCTCCTCCTCCTCGACCTCACCGATCAGGGTCGGCTGGTTATCGGCGTCGAGCACCTCCACCCCGGCCTCCTCGGCCGCGGCGTACAGCTCCTCGAGCGCCCCCATCTGGGTCTCCGGATTCGGGCAGCGCCTCAAGGATCTGGTCGTGCGTGATGAACCCGTCCTCGCGACCCTTCGCGAGAAGCGCGGTGAATGCCTCCGTGGATGCCAGGTCGCCGGCGACGTCGCCGTTCGACGACGCGCGGGGCGCCCGTGCGGCCTTGCCGGATGGCCTGGCTGACGACGCCTTGTCGGTCGGCTTTACCGGCGGGGTCTTGGCCGCGGAGGCAGGCTTCGCCGGGGCCGATGCCCTGGCGACCGGCTTCGCCGGCCCGGGCGCCTTGGCCGATGCCTTCGCCGGCGCGGACGTTTTGGCCGGGGCCGATGCCTTGGCCGCTGACTTCGCGGTCGGCTTGGCTGGCGCGGACGTCTTGGCGGGGGCCGATGCCGTCGCGATCGGCTTCGGGGTGGGCTTGCCTGACGCGGACCCCTTGGCCGCGGCCGATGCCTTCGCTATCGGCTTTGTGGTCGGCTTGGACGCAGCGGGCGCCTTCGCCGTTGCCTTCGGCGGCGTTATCGCCTTCGTCGCGCGCTTCACCGGGCTCGCCGACTTTGCCGCGACCCGTGCGGGCGCGGACGGCTTGGCTGCGGGCGCCTTGGCCACAGCGGGCTTCTGCTTCGGCGCAGTCTTGTCCTTGGTCTCCGGCTTGGGCGTGGCCTTGGCCGGGAGCGTGGTCTTCGTGGCCACGTTCAGCTCCTTCCTTCAGCGGCCACCAGGGCCGGCATTCTCATCGTTCTCACCAACTGCTCACGCTCCTGCATGAGCTCCTGGAACTGACGCTCCAGCTCGCGTAGATCATTCGACTCAGATTCGTCCGAGGCCGTGCGGATCAGCGATTCGAGGTCGGCGAGCCGCTCCTCGACGCGCTCGATGCTCATGCGCACCAGGGAGACGCGAAGCGACTCCCGGTCCGTTTCGGCGTCCGGGCGCACCCCCCGCGCGCGCAGGGACGCGAGCAGGGCACGCGCCAGTCCCGCGGTAGCGATATCCAGTCCCGCGACGAACGCCTCGAGCCCCGGCCGTCCGTCGGCGGCGGCGGCAACGGCGGCGCCCCACGCTCGCGCCAGCGCGGCGCCGGACTCGTCACGAAACGGGAGGCGATCGGTATCGGGCAGCTCGGCGGTGAGCCCCGGATTCAGGAGCATCAGCCCCAGCGCCTCGCGCTCGGGCGTGCTGAGCTGCGGGCCCTCGAGCGCGTCGGACGACTCCGAGGCCACCGGGCGCACGGCGATCGGCCGGCCGCCCTGGGCGAGCTCGTCTCGCAGGACCCGCTCGTCAATGCCCGCCAGCTGCGCGAGCCGCGGAACGTAGGAGTCCTGCTCGACGCGGTCCGGGATCCGCCGCAGCAGGTCGAGCATGCGACGCGTGTACCCGCTGCGACCCTGGGGGCCCCGCATGTCCACTTCGGCCGCCGCGCGCTGCATGAAATACGGCAGCAGCTCCTCCGCCTCGGCGACCGCCGTACGCCAGCCCTCCGGATCGGTGCGGATCAGCTCATCGGGGTCCTTGCCGGCCGGTATCCGAATGACGCGCACCTTGCTCACGATCGGCCCGAGCTCCTCGAGCAGGCCCCGCTGCGTGGCGGCCTCACCCGCGACGTCGACGTCGTAGGCAAGCGCGACCGCGTCGGCGTATCGGTTCGCGAGCTCCACCTGGCCCTGCGTGAGCGCCGTGCCGAGGCTGGCCACCACGTTCGTGAACCCGGCCTGGTGGGCAGCCATGACGTCCGTGTACCCCTCGACGATGACCGCGAGCTTCTCGCGCCGGATGGCCGCCTTGGCCTGGTCGATCGCGTACAGGGTGCGGCTCTTGTCGAACAACGGGGTCGCGGGCGAGTTCAGGTACTTCGGACCCTCGGCGCCCGGCATGATCCGCCCGCCGAGGCCGATCGGCCGGCCCGACGCGTCCCGGATCGGGATGATGATCCGGCCGCGGAAGCGGTCGTAGACGCCGCCGCGGCTCGACGGGCTGGCCAGCCCGGCGCCCGACAGCTCCCCCTCGCTGAAGCCGCGCTCGCGCAGGCGCTTGGTGAGAGCGTCCCACGTGTTCGGCGCGAAGCCGATGGAGAAGCGCTCGAGCGTCTCCTCGCTGAAGCCACGCTCGGCGAGGTACTCGCGGGCGCGCTCGGCCTGGTGCGCCTGCAGCAGCACCTCGCGGTACCAGGCGATGGCCGCCTCGAGGGCCTCGCGGAGCCGCTTGCGGTGCCGATCCTCCGCCGCCGTGCGCTCCGAGAGCTCCACGCCGGCACGTTCCGCCAGGCGCTCGAGCGCCTCTCGGAAGTCGAGTCCATCGCGGCGCATGACGAACGTGAAGATGTCGCCGTGCTCGCCGCAGCCGAAGCAATGCCACGTCTCCCGGTCGGGCGTGACGATGAACGATGGGGTCTTCTCGCCGTGGAAGGGGCAGAGCCCCTTGGAGACGCTGCCGGCACGCTTGAGCTCGACCGTCTCGCCGACGATCTCGAGGGCGGGCAGCTTCGACTTGATCTCCGCGACGATCCCGGAGGAGGTTGCGATGGTCAGAGTCCCCGGCGCCGTGATGCGCTTGTCAATAGCCTTTGGAGTCCCACGGGGTTCATTTTACCACTTGTCAAGTGGCAGGTCGAACCCGTGCGCGGAGGCTACTTGTCGCGCGTCTCCGTCTGGGTGATCGCGGCCTGCGCGGCGGCAAGCCGCGCGACGGGCACGCGGAACGGCGAGCAGCTCACGTAGTTCAGCCCGACTTCGTGGCAGAAGGCGATGCTCTTCGGGTCGCCGCCGTGCTCCCCGCAGATCCCGATCTTCAGGTTCGGCTTGGCGGCGCGTCCCTTCTCGACCCCCATGCGCACGAGCTGGCCGATCCCCGCCGTGTCGAGCACCTGGAACGGGTTCTCGGGAAGGATCTTGCGCTCGACGTACTGCATCAGGAACTTGCCCTCGGCGTCATCGCGCGAGAAGCCGAAGCCCATCTGGGTGAGGTCGTTCGTGCCGAAGCTGAAGAACTCGGCGTGCTCCGCGATCTCGTCAGCGGTGAGGGCGCCGCGCGGCACCTCGATCATGGTGCCGAACTTGTAGTCCACCTGCTGGCCGCTGCTCTCCACGATGCGGGCGACCTCGGCCTCCAGGATCGTGCGCGTCTCGCGCAGCTCGTTCACGTGGCCGACGAGCGGGATCATGATCTCCGGCAGCGGAGTCCGGCCCTCGGCGGCCACACGCGCGGCCCCCGCCAAGATCGCGCGTGTCTGCATCTTCACGATGTCGGGCACCATCAGCCCCAGCCGAACGCCGCGCAGGCCGAGCATTGGGTTCTGCTCGCGCATCGCCTCGACGGCGTGGAGCAGCTCCTCCTTCTCGGCCAGCTCCGCGTCGTGCGAGCCGTCACGGCGTCCGCGCTTGCCGGGCATGAGGACCTTGAGCGCCCGCGTCGCGTCCTTCTCGCCGAAGAGCCGGGTGAGCGTCTTCTCGAGGGCCGGGCTCACGCGGTCCGTGACCGTCTCCGGCAGCAGCCTGGGGGAGACCTCGCGCAGGGTTCGCAGGCGGGTGACCTCGGCGACGAGCGTCTCATGGCTCGGCAGGAACTCGTGCAGCGGCGGATCGATCAGGCGGATGACGACCGGCAGGCCGTCCATGGCCCTGAAGAGGCCGGCAAAGTCATCGGTCTGGAGGCGCTCGAGCTCCTCGAGGGCAGTGTCGAACGTGCTGACCGCCTCGCGCTCGTCATCGGTCAGCGAGCCGCCCGCATCGGCCCTGGCCTTGGCTGCCGTCGCGGCGTGTGCGTTGAGGATCATGCGCCGCACGGTCGGCAGGCGATCCTCCTCGAAGAACATGTGCTCGGTGCGGCACAGGCCGATGCCCTGCGCGCCGAACGCCCTGGCCCGCTCGGCGTCGCGCGGGTAGTCGGCGTTGGCCCATACCTGCAGCCGGCGGACGGCATCGGCCCACCCGAGGAGAGTCGCGAGGTCGTGCTCGTCCTCGAAGCGGGCCTCGATGGTCGGCAGCTCGCCGGCAAAGATCTCGCCGGTCGTGCCGTCGATGCTGATCATCTCGCCCTCGCGGATGGTCTTGCCGCCCGCCCGCATGACGCGGGCGGAGTAGTCGATCTTGAGCGTCTCCGCGCCGGCGACGCACGGGAGGCCCATCGAGCGAGCGACCACGGCCGCGTGCGAGGTCGCTCCCCCGCGTGCGGTGAGGACGCCCTTCGCCGCGAGCATGCCGTGCACGTCGTCCGGGCTCGTCTCGATGCGCACGAGGATCACCGGGTTCCCGGCGTCACGCGCCTCGACCGCGCGATCGGGGTCCAGGACGGCCTGGCCCACCGCCGCGCCCGGGGAGGCGTTCAGGCCCTTGCCGAGGAGCCGATCGGCGAATCCTGCCTTCGCGGACTCGTCGAACCGCGGCAGGAGCAGCTGCACGATCTGCGCCGGGTCGACGCGCTGGAGCGCCTCATCGCGTGTGATGAGCTCCTCGTTGGCCATGTCGACGGCGATCTTCACCGCGGCCGGCGCCGTCCGTTTCCCGGAGCGGGTCTGGAGCATGTAGAGCGTTCCGCGCTCGATCGTGAACTCGAGGTCCTGCATGTCCCGGTAGTGCCGCTCGAGACGCTGGGCGATCTCCTCGAACTGCGCATAGACCTCCGGCATCTCGTCGCGCATCTGGCTGATCTTGGCCGGCGTGCGCACCCCGGCGACGACGTCCTCACCCTGGGCGTTGGTGAGGTACTCGCCGTAGAGCACCTTCTCGCCGGTGTTCGGGTCGCGCGTGAACGCCACTCCGGTGCCGGAGTCGTCGCCCATATTGCCGAACACCATCGTCACGACGTTCACCGCGGTGCCCAGGTCGTGCGGGATCTTGTTGAACTCGCGGTAGTCGTGCGCGCGTTTCCCGAACCACGAGTCGAAGACCGCGCGGACGGCGAGCTCGAGCTGCCGATACGGATCGGTCGGAAACTCCTCCCCCGTCTTGTCTCGCACGATCTGCGTGAACCGAGCGGCGACATCGCGCAGCTGCTCTGCAGTCAGGTCGGTGTCGAGCTTCGCCTTGGCGCGCGCCTTGGCCTCGTCGAACGGCTCGTCGAACTCGTGGGCAGGAATGTCGAGCACGATGCGCCCGAACATGGCCACGAACCGGCGCCAGGCATCCCACGCGAAGCGGTCGTTGCCGGTGAGGCCGATGAGCCCCTGAACGGTGTCCGGGTTAAGGCCAAGGTTCAGGACCGTGTCCATCATGCCCGGCATGCTGAACGCGGCCCCCGATCGCACCGAGACGAGCAGCGGGTTCTCCGGGGTGCCGAAGCCCTTGCCGGTCTGTACCTCGAGGTCGTGCATGTGGGCGACGACGTCGTCCCACAGGCCCGGCGGGAATTCCTTGCCGGCGGCGTAGTAGGCATTGCACGCCGCCGTGGTGACCGTGAAGCCCGGGGGCACCGGCAGCCCCGCCTGGGTCATCTCCGCGAGCCCCGCCCCCTTGCCGCCGAGGAGGGCGCGCATCTGCGCGTTGCCCTCGCTGAAGGTGTAGATCAGCTTGTCGGCGACGGGTGCCTTCGCCTTCGCGGTGGGCGTCGCGCGCTTTCCCGTGGTCGTGGCCATGCGGCGTGTCGGCTCCTCATGCGGCGGCGGGCGGGGGAAGCCCGATTGTAGCCGTCAGAGCCAGCCGCGCCAGCGGGCCGTGGCGATGGCGCCGACGGCCATTGCGACCATCGCTGCGACCACCGCCCAGAAGAAGTTCGCCTCGTCGAACAGGCCGACCTTGAAGTTCATGCCCATGATCCCGGCGAGCACGACCGATGGGAGCAGCACGACCGATGCGAGCGTGAGCACGCGCATGATGTCGTTCGTGCGCTGGGCCGTGCGCGTCATGTGGATGTCGAACGTCCCGATCAGCTGCTCGCGGACCTGGGCGAGCGCCTGGATCGCTCGTTCGAGGCGACCATTGACGTGGGCCAACGCCTGCGTGTCCGCCTCCTCCATGTCGGCGATGAAGTCCGGACGGACCATCTCCGCGAAGACCTCGCGATGCATCCCCAGGATGCGCCGCACCCTGGCGATCCGGCGCCGCATGCGGACGAGCGACTGGAGCAGGTCCTCCTCACGGCGCAGCGCGGCATCGTCGAGCTCCTCCACGCGGCGCTCGAGCTCCTCGGCGGCGTGCAGGAAGCGGTCGATGTGCCAGTCGAGCACCGAGACGAGGAACTGGACCGGAGTGAGCTGCCCGACGTCCCGCTGATCGCTGATGCGCTCGCGATGCTCGGCCAGGAACGGCAGCGGCTTCTCGTGCCTCGTGATGACCCATTCGTCGCCGAGGATGATCTGGAGCGCGACCGGCTCGTCCCCGTCGTCGTCGGCCAGGGCGAGCACCACGACCTCGACCGCGTCCTCGAGGACGGTGGCCACCGGCCGATCTCGGTCGGTCTCGAGGGACTCGGATGCCTTGTCGCTCAGGCCGACGGCGCGCCGGACGATGGCGATCTCATCGGCGTCGAGGGCTTCAGCGTCGATCCACAGCAACTCGTCACTGGCAATCATTCGTGACTGCCAGGCGCGCAGGTCGATCGTCTCGTCGCTCCCGTCGCTCTTCGATAGGAGTGCTTCTATGCTCACCGAGCAAGCAGGTTGCAACCAGCGTGCCGCTGGCGCGCGACGAGCCTAGGCGGGTGCCTCGATGGGAGCGACGTCGTCCCAGTCGCGGAAGGTCATCGTTTGGTCCGCGCGGAAAGTGCGCGTACCGCCGTCGTCGTCCGCGGTGAAGGTGGTGACCTGACGGCCGCGGACCGGGACACCGTCGTCGTTCACCCAGATATCGAAGCGGCTCTCCCTGTGGGACACGTTGGCGAGGCCGAGCATTCCGAAGTCGCGCCCGCTCCCCCCGAGCGCCTTCGTCACCAGCAGGTGGTGCAAAGTCGTGCCGCTCATCGTCTCCAGCCCGAGGTACTCGATCTCGCCGACCGTCGCGATGGAGGCGAAGGGATTGATCGAGCCACCGTCACGGGGGGCATCGGCCCGAACCCATGCGGAGTCCGCGCGAGTGCGCTCGTAGTAGGCGCCGCCGATCACCGCGAAGGACGTCGTGGCGGTTTCGCCTTCGGCCTCGAACGAGCTGTGGATGACCCAGTCCTCACCGTGCACGACCATGGCTTCGCTGAACGGCACGTCTGCACCAACCGGCTCGACGCTCTGGATCGTCCCGTCGACGGCGACCGCGAATGCGGCATACGGGCTGCGCGCCTCTCGGAAGAACCGCAGGATCAGGAAGTCCTCCGGGCCGCGCGAGGGCAGCGTGTTCACGATGAGCGGCGTCTCGGGCTCCGTTCCCCCGAGCACCACCACCGCGGTCACGACCCCTGTTGTGACGAGTCCCACCAGGCCCGCAATCATCATGGCGGCGGAGAAACGACCATCGGCTCGCTGCGGCGCGGCCGGCGCGGCGACGCGCGGCTCCGCGTCAATGCCGGCCGCCGCGCGCCAGTAGTCGTACCCGCAGCCCGGACAGTAGTGAGGGGCGCGCACGCTCACCCACGCGCACGTCGGGCACGTGACCGGAGCCAACGGATGCATGATTCGAGACATTTCCCGGGTATCGTCACCCCGGGCACGCGCCCCGTCGACTGGCGTATGGTCCCGGTACGGGCCCGGTACCGATGCGCGGTACCCCTACCAGGGCTCCCCGGGGCGCCAGTCGATCGCGATCGGGCCTTCGAGCGTGATCCCGAGCGGGGTTCGGGGCGTCCGAAGCACCATCACCTCGCCGTCGACGCCTCCCGTGCGGATCCGCTCGCCGTCCGGCGTGCGCACGAAGGTCGGGCCGGCCCACACCACCCAGCCGAGGCTGCGGTAGAACGCCTGGTCTCGCGTGCCCAGGGCGCCGATCTCGTACTCCTCCTGGATGATTCGCCCCGCCTCGGCCATAACGGCCGACCCGTGCCCCTGCTCCTGCACGTCCGGCCTCGTGGCGACGTTCTCGACATACGCGGCGTCGAGCGTCATCTCGAACTCCGGTCCGGTGAAGATGCGCCGATCCACGATCATCGCGTGCGCGACGAGGTCGCCGTCGGCCCGCGCGAGCACGTGGATACCCTGACCGACGCGCTCCCACACGCCCGCGAAGGGGAAGCGGAATGCGGCCTCGCACAGCGCGTTGATCTCGGCGAACCCTTCCGGCGACAGCTGGTCGGTCGACGTCGTGTGGATCCGCCTCGAGGCGCTCACTCGCCGACTCGCAGCCAGCCGCGCGCGAACGCGAGGTCGAAGACGGGCCGAAGGGCGGCGATCACCTTCCCGATCGAGCCGGCGCGCTGGCGGTACAACGCTCGCGCCTTGCCCAGCACGCGATCGCGATCGGTGCCCGAGACCTCCCGGGCGACGGCGCGGAACTCGTCGAACGCAGCACCGTCCCGGTCCGCGAGCCAGAGGGCGTCGGCGAGCGCCTCGTGCGCCTCCGGGTTTCCGGGGAGCAGCTCCGCGGCGCGCGTCGCCGCGCGGAGGGCGCCACGGGCATCGCCCGTGCGGGCGAGCGCCTGGGCGAGCGCGACCTGCGCTGACCCGTTCGAGGGATCAAGCCGCACCGCTCGGCGCGCGGCCTCGACGCCCATCGAGGCCTGCGCGGCGCCGATCCGCTCCCGCGCCTCCGATACGGTCCAGTCCGGCTGCCGCGGGTCGTTGCGAGCGAGGCGCCCGAACTCGGCCGCCGCGTCTCGGTGGGCGCCGCGCCGCGACAGGACGTTCGCGAGCAGCTCGCGGTAGCGGATCTCGTCCGGGTCGAGGCGGACGGCGTCGGCCGCGTGCCGCTCGGCCTCGTCGAGCCTCCCCAGGGCGAGGAGCGCGCGGGCACGGTGCTCGTGCGCGGAGTCGTCGCCGGGACGCGCGGCGAGGATGGCATCGGTGAGGCGCAGCACCTCGTCGTGGTCTCCGCCCTGAAACGCCCGCTCGACGTCGCTCAGGCTCTGCACGTCACTCGGGGTCGGGACGCGGCACGCCGGTCCAGTCCGAGCGCCCGGCGACGAGGTCGGCGATGCGCCCCGGAATCAGGTCCAGCGACACGCGCTCCTGGGTCATCGAGTCGCGGTCGCGGATGGTGGCGGCGCCGTCCTCGAGCGACTCGGGGTCGACCGTGATGCAGTACGGCGTCCCGATCTCGTCCTGGCGTCGGTACAGCTTGCCGATGGAGGCCGTGTCGTCGTAGGTCGCGGCCATCAGCGCCTTCAGGTCGGTCGTGAGGCGTCGGGCGCGCTCGACCAGCTCGGGGCGGTTTCGCAGCAGCGGCAGGACCGCGGCCTTGATCGGCGCCAGCATCGGCGCAATGCGCAGCACGACCCGAGACTCCTTCGCCAGCTTCTCCTCCTCGTAGCCGTCGACGAGCACGGTGAGCACGGCTCGATCGACGCCCATGGCGGGCTCGATCACGTACGGCACGATGTGGTCCCCCGTCTCCTCGTCGAAGATCGCGAGCCGCTTCCCGCTCGCGGCCGCGTGGGCCTTGAGGTCGAAGTCGGTGCGGTCGGCCACGCCCTCGAGCTCCGACCAGCCGATCGGGAACTCGTACTCGATGTCGGTGGTCTGCCTCGAGTAGTGGCTGAGCTCATCGGCGTCGTGCGGCCGGAGTCGAAGCCGATTCGGCGCGATCCCGAGCACATCGGTCCACCATCTGTGTCGAGCGTCGACCCAATGGGCGAACCATTCGTCCTCGTCGCGCGGGTGGACGAAGAACTCCATCTCCATCTGCTCGAACTCGCGCAGCCGGAAGATGAAGTTTCCCGGCGTGATCTCGTTGCGGAACGAGCGGCCCATCTGCGCGATGCCGAACGGCAGCTTCCGGCGCGTCGTGGTGGCCACGTTGTCGAACTGGACGAACATCGCCTGGGCCGTCTCCGGGCGCAGGTATGCGACCGAGGCGGAGTCCTCAACAGGCCCGACGTGGGTCGAGAACATCAGGTTGAACTGCCGTGCCTCGGTGAGCGTCCCGCGCTGGCCGCAGTTCGGGCAGGCGATTTCGGACGGTAGGCCCTTGAGGTCGTCCTCGCGGAAGCGGAGCTTGCAGTTGCGGCAGTCGACCATCGGGTCGCTGAAGCCGGCGACGTGGCCGGAGGCCTCCCACACCCGCGGGTTCATGATGATAGCCGCGTCGATGCCGACGACATCGTCGCGGAGCTGGACCATGTGACGCCACCACGCGGCCTTCACGTTGTTCTTGAGCTCGACGCCGAGAGGGCCGTAGTCCCAGAAGCCGGCCATCCCGCCGTAGATCTCGCTGGACGGGAAGACGAAGCCACGGCGTTTGGCGAGGCTGGCGATGACCTCGAAGTTCGGGGCTGGCACGAAGGCGGACGGCTCCTGCTGCGCTGGGACGGACGTTGCGCGTGCGCCGAGTCTAGTCGAGGGCCGATGACCCCGGCCGCCAGGCTCTGGGCGCGCAGCCGTTACTCATTCGGGCCCTCCGGTGATGAGCCAACCGATTCCGGTGCCGAGCCCGAAGGCGAGGGTTGCCAACCCCGCGACGAAGGGCCAGAAGCGACGCCAGAGATACCCGTCGGCGGACGCACCGATGCTGTCCCGCAACTCGAGCATTCGCGGTTGCCACGGGTCGCCGCGTATCGCGCTGTCCATTGCGCGGAGCATGAGCGCCTCGCGCTTCACCCGAGCGCGCCGGGGCTCATCCATCGGCTCGTTCACACGCATCTGCCCTGTCTCGAGTGGTGACGCACCTCCGACCCACAGGTCGATGAGCCACTCGTCGAGGGTCGCATCCACTCGATCGGCGGCCGACTCAACCGGTCGCGTGCGGTGCTCTTCCCGCGCGGCCTCGTGCGCTCCGACGAGGAGCAACACTTGGATTCGTTCGCTGCGATTCGACCCCGTAGCGGGGTTCTGGACGAGCCATCGGCGTGCCCCCGCCATGGTGCGCGGGAGCCGCGTCCCGGTGCGCTCCCGCCAATGCCGCCCCTCCTGCTCCGCGTACCAGAGCGCGGCCTCCGCGATTCCCCTGCCGGCCCGTCCGAGCAGGGAATGCGCAACGACGAACCCCACGCCCAGAGTGACGAGCAGACCGGCGAGAACTGCAAGCGCCACGGGCAACAGTCCGTACCAGGCGGCCACGGGCGCCACGAACGCGCCTGCCATGCCGCCCACAACTATTGCCACGCTAACGCGGTTCGAGATGAAGCTCAGGACCTTGCGCGGCAGGACGCTTCCAGGGTTCGGGTGCCTCTCAGCCGGCAGCGCTGGCCACCTCGCGGGCCGCAATCTCGTGGAGGAAGTCGCGCGAGCGCAGCTCGCGCTCGAGGACGGCGATGACCGTGTCGTGCAGCAACCGCTCGACCTCTCGGTGGAGCGGCGCCGAAAGGCGCAGGGAGAGCACCTCGACCAACGTCGACCGCTGGAGGTGGCGCAGGATCTTCAGAGCATCGGTGCCGACGGTCCGTGCGCCAAGCGCGGCGTGGCGGCACTGCGGACAGACGACGCCGCCGGCGGCGGGCGAGTACGAGTTCCCCTCGGGCTCGATCTCCGCGCCGCACTCCAGGCACCGGGCGAGCTCAGGCCGGAAGCCCATCGCGTCGAGGAGATGGAGCTCGAACCAGCGGGCCACCACCTCGCGGGTCACCTCGGCCGCCGGGGCGTCGAGCCCGGCGAGGGCCTGCGCGAGCAGCTCGAACGCCTTGCGTGAGTCCGCGGCGCCCTCGCAGAAACGATCGGCGAGCTCGACGACGTACCAGGCCGCCGCGGTCGAGTGCAGGTCGTTGCGGAGGCCGAGGTGGGGATCCTCGAACGAGGCGGTGGTGACCACGTCCCACGTTCGGCCCACGGCGAGCACGAGCTGCACGTCGCTGAACGGCTGGAGCCCACCGCCGATGCGGGACTTCGGCCGTCGCACGCCCTTCGCGATCACCCTGAGCTTGCCAAGGCGCGGCGTGAGGACGGTGAGCACCCGATCCGCCTCGCCCAGATCCATGCTGCGCAGGACGATCGCCTCCGTCTTGTAGAGACGGGCGCGAGGGCTCACGGGCCGTGCTCGGTCGAGGTCGGGTACGCTTCGGGCGTGGACATCAGGACCGAGTTTACGCGGCTGCTGGCCGACATCGAGGCGCAGATGTCCGAGGTCCTCGAGCAGGGCGACGAGCAGGCGAAGCCGCTGTACGAGATGCTCGCCTACCACCTTGGCCTCGACTCGCCGACCAGCCCGCGCGGGAAGCGGATGCGGCCGCTGCTGGGCCTGCTCGCCTACCAGTCGCTCACCGGCGACTACCGGCCCGCGCTACCGGGTGCGGCCGCCGCCGAGCTCGGGCACAACTTCAGCCTGGTGCACGACGACATAGAGGACGCCGACGTCGAGCGCAGGCACCGCCCGACCCTGTGGGCCATCTGGGGCGTGCCGCTCGCGATCAACGCCGGCGACGCGCTCATCGCGCTGCAGCCGCCTCGCGCTGTATCCCCTCCTCGACCAGTTCCCCGAGCGCCGGGTGCTCATGCTCATGCGGGTGTACGACGAGACATGCCTGGACCTGTGCGAGGGGCAGTTTCTCGACATCAGCTTCGAGCGCCGCCCCGACGTGACCGTTCAGGCGTACATGGACATGATCGGCAAGAAGACGGCGGCCCTCATCGGCGCCGGAGTCCAGGCGGGCGCCATCCTCGCCGACGGACGACGCCGAGGTGGTCGAGGCCTACCGCCGGTTCGGCTACGACCTCGGGATGGCCTTCCAGCTCGCCGATGACGTGAAGGGCAGCTTCTGGACGAGCGACGAGCTGGGAAAGCCGGAGGCCGGCGACGTCCGGCGGCGCAAGAAGACGCTGCCGATCGTGTGGGCGCTCCAGAACGCCGCGGACGAGGATCGCGGGCGCCTGCAGGAGATCTACGTCGACGGCATCAGGGCGACCGATGGGAGCGGCCCGTTGCCCGTGCCGGACGAGTCGATGAGCGAACCGGACATCGCCGAGGTGCTCGCGATCCTCGAGCGCAGCGGCGCGCGCGAGCACACGCTCTCAGAGGCGACGCGCTACCGCGACCTCGCCCTCGGGCATCTCGAGGCGCTGCCGTGCAGGCCCGAGGGCAAGCGCGAGCTCGAGGGCCTCGTGCGGGCGGTGATCGCCGTCTAGGGGCCGGGAACCCTCAGAGCGCCTCGGCCGGTTCGGCCTGCTCGCGTCCCTCCTCCGCCGAGCGGCGGGGGCGGGCGGCGATCACCTTGGCCACGCGCCGTGGCTCGGCGGCCTCGACACGCAGGACGATGCCGTCGCGGAACGGGATCTCGGTGCCGGGGAGCGGGATGCGGCCGACGCGGTGGACGACGAAGCCGCCGACCGTGTCGTACGCGTCCTCATCGGTCTCCTCCTCGTCGGACAGGTCGAAGAGGTCGCGCAGGTCGTCCATGCTCACCGTGCCGTCCACCCTGAACGCGAGCTCCTCGTCGGATTCGATCGCCTCCACGAGGCTCTCCTCGGAGTCGTACTCGTCCTGGATCTCGCCGACGATCTCCTCGACCACGTCCTCCATGGTGATGAGGCCCGCGGTGCCGCCGTACTCGTCGACCACGATCGCGATGTGGCGCTTGCCGGCCTGCATCTCCTGCAGCAGCTCGTCCACCGC
Source organism: uncultured Chloroflexia bacterium (assembly GCA_963840205.1). Classification (GTDB taxonomy): domain Bacteria; phylum Chloroflexota; class Limnocylindria; order QHBO01; family QHBO01; genus JACDBZ01. The sequence goes on along the minus strand of CAWIXZ010000001.1, from coordinate 202,695 downwards.
CTTGGACTCCGGTACGTAGACGGGCGGCCGCACGAGCGACCGGATGTCGATCTTGCCGTTGCCCCGCGTACCGCCCTTGAGGTACGGCAGCAGGTCCTTGGCGTAGAGGATGCCGATGATGTTGTCGAGGTTCTCCTCGTACACCGGCAGGCGCGAGTGGCCGGCGAGGACGAGCGTGTCGAGGATGTCGTCCATCGGATCGTCGACGTTCACCGCGCGGATGCCGATGCGCGGCACCATGACCTCGTGCACGCGCTTCTCGCTGAGCTCGATGATCCCGTGGATCATCTCCTTCTCGTCCTCCTCGATCCCGCCCTGCTCAGAGCCGGTCTCGACGAGCAGCTTGAGCTCCTCCGTGGAGAGGTAGCCGCCCTGCGGCCGCTCCTTGCCGCCGAGGAGCCGGACGAGGATGAGGCTGACCCTCGAGACGAACCACACCACCGGGTAGAGCACCCGGGAGAGGATCCCGATCGGCCACGCCACGAGCAGCGAGAAGCGCTCCGGGAAGTTCAGGGCCAGCGTCTTGGGCACCAGCTCGCCGACGATGATCGAGGCGAGCGCGATGACGAGCGTCATCACCACGAAGGCGATCTCCTCGGCCCCGTCGCTGATGAAGCCGATGGGGATCGGTCGGATCAGGTCGGCCAGGCCTCCAGAGAAGGCCGATGCGCCGACGGCGCCCGCCAGGAAGCCGAGGAAGGTGATCGCGATCTGGATCGTCGCCAGGAACTGGCTGGGGTTCTCGGTGAGGCGGCGCGCCATGCGCGCGGCGCCGTTGCCGTCCTCCTCGAGCTGAGTGAGGCGGTGGCGCTTGACCGTGATGAGCGCGATCTCGGAGGCGGCGAAGAACCCGCCGATGAGGATGAGGATGACGACAACCGCGAGCTGCTCAAGCATCGGGGTTGCCGTGGCTACTGTTTGGCTCCATGGGCGTCTGGTGAAAGGGCCTCCTCTACGGGTTCCGATCCGCCCCTGACGACACCGGCTCGCCGCCGGTCGCAGGGTCGGGGGTCGCGGCGCGCGGGCCGCGGCGGCGCATCTCGATCGGGCGGGCCGGCACGCCGACGACGGTCTTGCCGGGCGCCACGTCACGGGTGACGACTGACCCGGCTCCGGTGGTCGCTCCGGCGCCGATGGTGACGGGCGCCACCATCATCGTGTCCACCCCGATCGAGGCACGGTCGCCGATGACGGTGCGGTGCTTCTCCACGCCGTCAAAGTTCGCAGTGACCGATCCCGCGCCGATGTTCACGCCCTCCCCCACCTCGGCGTCCCCGAGGTAGCTGAAATGATGCTGCTGCGTCTCCGCGCCGACCCGCGTGTTCTTCATCTCGGCGAAGTTGCCGATCCGGCACCGCGCGCCGATCTCACATCCGGGCCGGATGTGGGCATAGGGACCGATCTGCACGTCCTCGGCCACGATCGACTCCTCGACCACGCTGGCCCACACACGCGTGCGAGGCCCGATGCGGCTCGCCCGGACCTGTGAGCTCGGCCCGACGGTCGCATCCTGGCCGATCACGGTCGCCCCCTCGAGCGAGGTCCAGGGCTCGATGCGGGCGTCCTGCCCGATCTCGACGTCGGCGTCGATGCGCGTCGCGGCGGGATCGACGATCGTCACGCCGTTGCGCATGTGGCGTTCGGCGATCCGACGGCGCATGCGCTCCTCCGCCGCGGCGAGGGCGACGCGATCGTTGATGCCCATCGCGTCCCCGGCGTCGGATGCCTCGACCACGACGACTCCTCTGCCGCCCTCCACCGCGAGGGCCACGAGGTCGGTGAGGTACAGCTCGCCGGCTGACGATGGCTTCACGCGCTCCACGGCGTCTCGCAGCCATGCGGCGTCGAAGGCGTACGTGGCCGTGTTGATCTCGTTGGTGGCGCGCGTCGCCTCGTCGGCATCCCGGTCCTCCACGATCGCCGTCGGCGCACCGTCGGGGCCGCGGACGATCCGGCCGTAGCCGGACGGGTCGGACATGCGGGCCGACAGAACCGCCACCGCGGCACTCGTGCCGGCGCGCGCCTCGAGGAGCGTCGAGAACACGTCCGCGTCGAGCAGCGGCACGTCCCCCATCGTGACCAATACCTCACCAGCCTGGTCACCAACGGCGGTCAGCCCGACCCGCACCGCGTCCGCGGTGCCTCGTTGCTGCTCCTGCCGCACGCAGGTGGCACGTCCTGCGATGGCGGCTTCGACGGCATCGGCTCCGTGGCCGGTGACGACGACCGGCTGCGCGATCCCGGCCCCCGTGAGCGCGCGAAGCACGTGGTCGATCATCGGACGGCCGCAGATCGGGTGCAGCACCTTGGGGACCCGCGAGCGCATGCGGGTACCCTGGCCCGCGGCCAGGACGATGGCCGCTCTCGCGCTCAATTCTGGAGACACGTCGGCCGATGGTAGAGGTCGGCTCTTCGGAGCGTCAACCGGCGCCGACCGCCGCGACGGCCTCGATCTCGACCCGTGCGCCGCGTGGCAGGTCCTTCACCGCGAAGGCGCTGCGTGCCGGGAAGGGCTCGGGGATGAGCCGCGAGTAGACCTCGTTGAGCGCCGGCCAATCCGCGATGTCCGCGAGGAAGACGGTCACCTTCACCAGGTGCCCGAGCCCGCTTCCGGCGGCCGACAGGATCGGCCTCGAGGTTGGCGATCGCGCGCTCGGCCTGCTCCGCGACCCCGGAACCGGCCATCTCGCCGCTCTGTGGGTCGATTCCGAGCTGTCCCGCCGTGAACACGAGCTCGCCGACCCGGATCGCCTGGCTGTAGGCCCCGACCGCCGCCGGGGCGTCAGGGGTGCTGATCTGCTCGCGCGTTCGCCATCACTCCTCCTCCGTGCTGCGCGCGATGCTAGCCCCTGCGGGACGCGAGCGGGTGACCGTCACCGCCTGCCCGGCACGCCTGAGCCGCGCCGCGATGCCGTCCGCCCGTTGCGGGTCGTCGGTCGCCGCGAAGACGGTCGGCCCCGAGCCAGTCAGGCGCGGCTCGCCGCCGGCCGCCACGACGAGCGCGCACAGGTCGGCGATGGGCGGGCAGAGGCGCACGGCGGGAGCGAGGAGGTCGTTCGTGCCGGTCCCCCACTCCTCCTCGCGAAGCTCGCCGAAGACGTCGCGCGTCAGGAGCCGGAGGTCGGGGTGCACGAGGACGATCGCCAGGTCCGGCGCCGGCAGGGCGTGACGCGCTCCCCGATCCCCTCGACGCGGGCCGCGGGAGCGCGCGATGCGAAGAACGGCACATCTGCCCCGATTCGCGCGAGCGCGGCGAGGTCAGCCTCCGATGGCTCCTCGGGCGCGCCGCGCCACGCCCGGCCGAGCCGCCACGCGGCCGCCGCGTCGGACGAGCCGCCACCGAGTCCCGCGGCGGCCGGGATGCGCTTCTCCAACGCCAGGCAGGCGAGCTCCGGCTCGCCGCCGAGGCCCGCCACCAGCCCGCGCCAGGCGAGGTTGCTCGCGTCGGGCGGGACGTCGTCCGAGCCCGCGCCGTCGACGCGCAGGCCGCTGCAGCCCGGCATGAGCAGGAGGCCGTCGGCGAGCTCCAGGAGGATCATCGTGCTCTCGAGCAGGTGGTAGCCGTCGTCGCGACGTCCGACGACCCGCAGGTCGAGGTTCACCTTCGCCGGCGCCTCGAGGCTCAGGGCGCTCATCCCTGCGGTCACAGCTCGGGGCCGAGCGCCGTGGCGACGCACGCCCACTCGTCCACCGAGAGGGTCTGCGGCCTGCGCTCCGAGTCGATCCCGCACCCGGCAAGCACCGCGTCCACGCGCTCTCGCGTCTGACCCAGCTCGCGGGTGAGCCCGTTGTGCAGCTGCTTTCGGCGCTGCCGGAACCCGGCCTGCACGACCCGGTAGAACGGCTCTCGGCCATCTCCCACGGGCACGACCGGCGCCTCTCGACGCCGAAGGCGGAGGATCGCCGAGTCGACCGCCGGCGCCGGCTCGAAGGCCTCCGCGGGCACGCGCACCACGACCTCCGCGTCGGCCACGTTCTGGGCGAAGACCGACAGGTAGCTCATCCGACCGGGGGGCGCAGCGACGCGCTCGGCGACCTCCAGCTGCACGAGGAGGACGGTGAGCTCCGGCGGCCGCTCGCCCTCGAGGAACGCGTGCAGCAGCGGGCTGGTGATGTGGTACGGGATGTTCGCGACGAGCTTGAACGACTCGCCCGGAAACGCGTCGCGCTGATGGATGGTGAGCGCATCGGCCTCGATGAGCTCGAACCGATCCACCCCGTACAGCTCACGGCGCAGGTACTCCGCCAGGCGGGGGTCGACCTCCACCGCCAGGACCGATGCGCCAGCCGCGAGGAGGCGCCGCGTGAGCACGCCGAGCCCCGGGCCGACCTCGACGACGCGGTCCCCCGGGCTGAGCTCGGCGGCCTCGAGGATCGCGTCCAGTGCTGCGGGATCGGTGAGGAAGTTCTGGCTGAGGCTTTTGCGCGGCCGGAGGCGCTCGGCGCCCATGAGCCGCCGCAGCTGGCCGGGGGTCGGCGGGACAAGGCGGTCGGCGGCGAGCGGATCGCTCACGCCGCTCGGAGCCACGGGAGCGCGAGGTTGGGCACGGCCTCGAGCGAGGCGTCCGCGCGGTCGCCGGCCGCGAAGCGGAAGGCCGCGGCGGCGCCGATCATCGCGCCGTTGTCCGTGCACCACTCCGGTCGCGGCACGAGCAGTGAGAGGCCGTCGGCGGCGAGCCGCTCGGCGAGCGTCGCACGGAGGGACCGATTGGCCGCCACTCCACCTCCCAGGGCGACGGAGCCGACGCCGAAGTCTCGGGCGGCCGCGACCGTCTTGGTGGCGAGCGCATCGACCACCGCCTCCTCGAACGCGGCCGCGAGCCCATCGACCGGGATCGCGTCTCCGCGCTCGCGATAGCCCTCGACCTCGCGCAGCACCGCGGTCTTCAGCCCGCTGAAGCTGAAGTCGTACGGTCCGGCCGTTCGGGCGCGCGGGAAGCGCGTCGCGGGCGTCGCATCGGCGGCCGCCGCGCTGATCGCAGGCCCTCCCGGATACGGCAGGCCCAGCAGCCGGCCGACCTTGTCGAACGCCTCGCCCGCGCCGCGTCGTCGACCGTCTGCCCCAGCAGCTGGTAGCGCCCGTGGTCGTGCATGAGGACGAGCTGCGTGTGGCCGCCGCTCACGACGAGGCACAGCAGCGGGAAGCTCGGCTCCGGCGGCAGCACATCGGCTGCGTCCCCCTCGTAGAGCCAGTTCGCGTAGATATGGCCCTCGATGTGGTTCACCGCGATGAGCGGCAGGTCGCGGACCGTGGCGACCGCCTTGGCGAGGTTCACGCCGACCAGCAGCGAGCCGATGAGCCCTGGCCCGTACGTGACCGCGACGGCGTCGAGGTCGTCCCAGCCGGCGTTCGGCCTGGGCGAGGGCCGCTTCCAGCGTCGGGACGATCCACCGCAGCTGCTGGCGCGCGGCGACCTCGGGCACGATCCCGCCCGTGGCGGCGTGGAGCGCGACCTGGCTCGCGACCTGGTTCGCCTCGATCCGACGGCCGCCGACCACGATCGCCACGCCGGTTTCGTCGCACGACGACTCGATGGCGAGGATGCGCGGCGCGGTCATGCCGGCCGCCGGCGGCGCTGCCACTCCAGCACGGTGCGCATGGCGGGCGTGTCCAGGTCCGGCGTCGTCATGACGAGCGCGTCCTCGCCATCGTCGCTGTAGTAGCCCGGCCGGCGTCCCGCGACCTCGAACCCGAACTCGCGGTACAGCGCGTGCGCGCCCGCGTTGCCGGCGCGGACCTCGAGCGTCATCCGCCGTGCCCCGACCGAGATCGCGAGCTCGCTGAGATCGAGCAGGAGCTGGCGCCCCACTCCGCGCCGCCGCCACGCGGGGTGGACGCTGATCGTCGTGATGTGCGCGTCGTCGACCATCATCCACAGCCCGGCGAACCCGACGAGCTCGTCACCGGCGCGCGCCACGAGGTAGCGCGCGAGGCGGTTTCCGCGCAGCTCCTGCTCGAAGGCGTACGCCGGCCATGGCGTGGCGAAGCTGAGCCGCTCGATCTCGTGGGCCGCGTCCACGTCCTCGAGCGTCATCGGAGCGATGACCACGGGCGCCGTCAGAGCCACTTGACCTCGCCCTCGCTGTCCGTGCCGAGCCCGCGCGGTGGGCGAACGTAGAGCGGCTCGAGCGCGCTGAGGTCGTCCCCGCCAGCCTCGGCGTCCAGGCGCGACGCCGCCATCGCGGCCAGGGTCCCCGCCGCGCGGGGCGACTCGGCTCCCTCGAGGCCGAAGGCGGCTGCCAGCTCGGCCGGCGCCACTATCCGAGCGTCGGCGACGAGGGCGGTGAGCGCGTCGCGATCCACGATCCGGGGCGAATCCTCCCCGCGCGGGAGCAGGTACGCCTCGCGCGCGCCGGCCCGGGCAAGCGCCGCGGCCGCGTCCGGGTGGGCCGCGAGCCAGCCCTGGAGGCTCGGCACCCCCAGGATCGGCCGATCGAGCGCCAGGGCGAGGCCCTTCCCCAGCGCGAGCCCGACGCGCAGGCCGGTGAAGGATCCCGGGCCGGTGCCGACGGCCACAGCCGTCGTGTCGGAGAGCGACCGCCTCGCCCGGTCGAGGAGCTCGAGCAGGTGCGGCAGCAGTTCCGCCGACTGGCGCTGGGCGCTCGGCCAGCCGTCGTCCAGGATCAGGGTCCCGTCGCGCTCCGCGAGCGCGACCGACAGGTCGGTCGAGGCGGCGTCGATGGCGATGATCACGTTGCGGCGGCCACCTCGCCGGCGCGCGCCGCATCCGCGAGCGCTCGATCGGCGAGCGCGGTGTGTGCCGCGCCCAGCGCGCGCCAGCGCAGCGTCCGGCGCATCGGCTCACCCCTGACGAGGTCCATCCGGATCTCGAGCCGATCTCCCGGCAGCGAGCCGCTCAGGCGGTCCGCCCACTCCACGACGGTCACCCCTCCGGCCTGCCGGTCGTCGATGAGCCCCGCCGCGATCGCCTCCTCGGGATCCTCGAGCCGGTACGCGTCGACGTGGTAGAGCGTCAGGCGGCCGACGTGCTCGTTCATGAGCACGAACGTCGGGCTGTTCACGACGCCGGTCACGCCGAGCCCCTCCGCCACGCCCTTGGTGAGATGCGTCTTTCCGGCGCCGAGCGGGCCGATGAGCGCCAGCACGGTCCCCGGACCTGCCGCCGCGCCGAGGCGTCGGCCGAGCTCGCGCGTGTGGTCGGGGCCGGCGCTGAGGAGCTCGCTCACGCCGGGCGCGCCACTGGATCGGTGCATGCGGCGAAGTATAGGAACGGCCGGCTCAGCCGCCCGGGGCGACCTCTGTTGCCTCGAGGTTGGCGAGGGGCACGATGCCGGTCCTGCCGTCCTCGAAGCGGACGAGGCCCGCCCTGCGTCGCCACGCCCGACGAGACGACGTGCTGCCCGCCCAGGATGCGCACCAGCCGGCCTCCGGCGCCGGCGTAGGGACGTCGGGTGCCCACCACGCGGTCGCCGGGGGTCGCGAGCAGCCTCCGCGTCGGTGGCTCCTGGTCGGCGTCGTACACGTACAGCCGCGCCGCGTCCCCGAACAGGCTGACCAGCTTCCCGTCGTGGCCGCGCAGCCAGCCGAAGACCCCCGGATCCATCCCGATCTTGCCGTAGCCCTCGAGGAGCACGACGGAGAAGTCACCGCCACCGCCGCCGACCTCCCGGCGACGCTGCTGCGTGGCCTCGAAGTCGCGAAGGTCCTTGTCGAGGACGCCACCCAGCACCACCCCGGCGACCCCCATCGCGCGGGCCCTCGTGAGCGTCTCGGCCGACGCGCGCGAGCCGCCCACCACGATGCGACCGGTCGCGTCCGAGTCGATGGCGCTTGCCCGCAGCTCATCGGTGGCATCGTCAACCGACACCCGAAGCCGGCCGTGGACGGCGGCACCGGAGCCCGCGACGCCGACGAGCACCGCCCCCGCGACCCGGACGTCGATGGCACTCGGTGCCAGCTTCGCCACCTTGCCGCGCACGTGTCCCACGATCGGCTCCTCGTCGCCGAGCGGCGAGAGCAACGCCGTCCCGTGGTCCGGGTCGTAGCCGAGGAACAGGCACGCGTCGGGCACCGTCAGCTCGTGACCCGCCGAGTCGCGCGCGATGACCTCACCGCGCTTGAGCGTCGCCCCGGCCCGCACCACGAGGCACTCGGACGCCCGCGACGCCGGCAGGCGCAGCGGCGCCGCGACCTGGAGCGTCACTCCCTCGGTCGGCGGACGTCGCGTGGCGAGGACGTCCTCGGGCTGGACCTTCGCCCCGACCTTCACCGCGGGCATCGAACCCACGGGGAGGCGCACGGTGTGGATCACGCTGCTCATGCCACGCGCTCCGCGCCGGGCGGCGTCTCCCGCATCAGGGCGTCGCGCCAGCCGGCAACGACCGCACGCCGGTCGTCGGCCCGCCTCGGCAGGCCGATCGGGACCCCGCGCGCGTCGAGCACGACGCCCACCGTCCCGCCGGTGGCGGTGGCCGTGATGCGCGGCGAGCGTCGCACGCCGCCCAGGCTGACGCCGTTGGCGGGCTCGATGGTGAGCTCCGCCTCCTGGCCGCGTGGAAGGGGGACGACCTGGACCTGCCCCGTTCGCACCTCGACGGGGCCGTGTGCCGGCCACCCGGCACGGTGGACCGTGACCCGCATGGCGACGCGGCCCGGCTCCCCGCCACGGCAGACGACCGAGGTCCCGAGCGGGACGAGGAGGTCGTCCGCCAGGAGCGCGAGGCCCTCGCTGATCTCCGTGTCCGTGAGCGAGCCGAGAGGGCCGAGCAGCGCACCGCCGTCGACGGCGATCTGGGTGACGCCCACCGGACGCACGCCGTCGAGGAGCATGCGCATCGCCTGCGCTGGGTGCGGCGCGGCGGCGATGACCCGGCCCGCCCCGATCACGAGGTCGAGGGACCCACCCGTGCCGTCCTCGACGAGCGAGGCGAGCAGCAGCCGCGTGGCCGCGTGCGTGGCGGCGAGCTCCTCGACGGTCTGCGGCAGGCTCGCCGGGCGCGCGTTGAGGTTGTGGAGCAGGTCCGCCACCGCCGGCTCGTCCCCGGCGTCGACGTCCATCCGGACGACGCGGCCCGGGGCTCCTGAGAGGAGCGTGGCGCCCGCCAGTCCGCCGCGGGCGTGGACGCGGCTCTCCGTGCTGCCGTCGGGCTCGGCGATGACCCGCATCGCCGTCGTCGCCCCGACGTCGACGGCGAGCACCCGGAACCCGGTGGCCGCAGCGAGCGCGCCGATCGCACGGGGCAGCGCGACCGGCGTGAGGCGCTCCTCGTCCTCGGGCCCGACCGTCTGGCGCAGGAGCGCCTGGAGATGCGTGCGCAGCGCGGCGGGCTCCTCGCCGCGCGCGTCCGGGCGCGCGTTCGCGACGGCGGTCGCGGCGCCCTTCTCGAACAGCCCGCGGACCTCCTGGGCCAGCTCGGACGAGCCGGCCCACACGACCGGCGGCCCGCCGGGCCGGCGCGCCGCGGCCACCAGTGCGGCTGCCTCGAGCGCTCGCGCGCTCCGGGCGTCGTCGAAGCCGCCGGCCACGAGCCACGCGTCGACCTCCAGCGACTGGAGGAGAGCGACTCGCTCGGCGAGCGTGCGTCCATCGTCGAAGGTCACCATCTCGATCACGTGCCAGCCCGCGGCCTCCGCGGCGCGGCGCGCGGCGCTGCCGGACAGCTCGCGCGACACCGCGACCACCGCGAGCCGGGCGGCGCGCGGCGGCGTCCGGCACTCGACCCGCGTGGCCCGCGCGAGCAGCTCGCCGAATCGCCCGGTGAGTCGCGGATCCGAGCTCGCCGCGAGCTGCTCCACGAGGCGACGCATGAGCTCCTCCTCGCCCCAGGCGGTCGGCTGCGCGGCATGCGCGACCAGCCGCCATCGGCCGCGCACGCGACCGATGACGCCCGCCTTCGTCCAGGCCGTCCCGGTATCGACGAGCAGGGCGAGCTCGGTGTCGATCGCGACGCTCACAGGCCGATGCCGAGCCAGTCGCCGAGGAGGAAGCCGATGCGGTCCATGAGCAGGATGAGGCGGGAGAGCAGCAGGTAACCGAGCCAGCCACCGAGTCCGGCAACGAGCAGCCAGCGACCCGCGCTCGTCGCGGCGCCGAGGAGGCGGCCCCGGGGGCCGCCGTGGAGGAAGCTGGTCAGCACGAGCGCGCTCACCGCGGCCGATGCGACCGTCACGGTGGTGCTGGCGAGGCCCCCGGTGGGCCGCGCGAGCGTCGTCGCCAGCTGCGGCAACAGGGTGCCCACGATCGCACCCCCGAGCGCGAAGGCAGCGAGGCTGCCGAGCGCGATCGAGACCGGAACCACGGTCACGGAGCGCGGCAGCCACGGTGCCCCGGCCGCCAGCCCCATCAGCCCGAGCCCGAGCCACAGGTCAACGCGGTTGCCCGGATCGGCGAGCAGTGGCTCGAGCAGACGCGGCACGATCACCTCGCGGATCGCGAGCAGTGCGACAAATCCGGTGGCGAGGCCGGCCAGAAGGTGCTGCGACCACCCGAAGGCGCGCCGCTCGCCGAGCAGGCCGCCGAGCACGACGATCGTGGCGAGCGCCGCCACCCACGTGGCGGCGGCATCGGCGGGGAGGCCGTCGAACAGCCCGGTCACGCGCGGTCCCCCCGGCGCAGGAGTCGGAGTGCCGGGACGAGGCGCGCGCCCAGCGCCTGGCCGACGACCCCGAGCGCCACGAGCATGCCGAGCAGCAGCGCGAGCCGATCCGGCGGCCGATCCGCGGCGCTTCCCTCGCCCCCGGGATCGAGGGTGGCGCGGTACGCGGCGCCCTCCATCGGCGTGGCGAGCAATGCGTCGAGCTGACCGCTCTCGACGTACGGCACCAGCTCGGGCAGCAGGATCGTCGGCGCCACCGCCACCGTGGGCGGCTGCCCGATGCGCGGGAGCGCCTGCTCAACCCAGGTGCGCGGTCCAAGGTCGTTGCCGCCGACCACGACGATGAGGTCCGCCGCGCGGAGGCCGGCCGACGACAGCTGCGCCTGCACGGCCTCCGGGGCGCTGGGCGCGCGGACGGATCGGCTCAGCGAGACGAGCGCGGCCTCCGACCCAGCCACGTAGCCGAGGTCGACGATGGTGGCCGTATCGGTGCCGCCCGCCTCGAGCCGGCCGAGCTCCGCGACGAGCAGGGCTCGGCCCTCCGGCGTCAGGCTCACGACCACGAGCTGGGCGCCGCGGGCGAGGAGGTCCGCGATGAGCGCCCGAACGGTCGGCCGGATCTCCGGGTAGGTGCCCACGTCGGGGTCGAAGCCGACCACCACGATGGGCGCGTCCGGCAGCGCGTCGAGCGTCGTTGTGACGCGCGCCGCGGCGTCGCCATCGGCCGATCCCAGCGACAGCCCACCCGGCTCGGGGAGCAGCCAGCCGAGGCCGAGCAGCAGCACGAGGGCCAGCGGCGCGCCCGCGGGCGAGCGAGCCGAAGCCGCTCACTCATCGCGTGGGCTGATGCCGAGCATCGTGCGTGCGGCGAAGACCGCGGCGAGGACGGCGACTCCCATGAGCAGGCCGCGGAAGACCGCCGCGATCGGGACGTCGAGCGACCACTCCGCCGCCGTCCCCAGCCACGCGCCTGGCGCGTCGCCGATCGGCAGGAGCAGCACGAGCGTGATGAGCGACGTGGCGACGAGGAGGGTCGCGGACGGGTCGCGCGACGCGACGGAGCGCCGGGCAGCGGCGAGGGTCGAGACGAACAGCAGGCCAAAGAGGGTCGCCCCGATCGGGATGAGGAGCGCCACGAGGAGCCACCGCACGGCGGGATCCGACGCGCCCTCCGACCCCGGGTACAGGCCGGCCACGAGCATGGCGCCGATGCCGAGCAGCACGAGCGCGGCACCCACCGGATCCCCGCGCCGCCGCCACAGGTCCATGCCGCGCCGCAGGCCGAGGGAGGCGACCGCGGCGAGCGCGGCACCGGCCGCGATCACAATCGCGAGATCCACGGCGATCGACGCGAGCTGGCCGAGGGACTCGTTGACGATCAGGAAGTCGGCGAGGAGGAGGATCCCGGTGATGACGACGAGCGCGGAGACGGAGGGGCGTCTCACTCTGGCGCGACTCCCAGCAGGACGCCGCGAAGGTCCACGATCCCCACCAGGGCCAGCACGCTTCCGAGCACGACCAGCGCGAGCACGACGACGATGAGCCGATTGGCCGAAGTGACCATCGTGCGCTCGTCGACCTCGGATCGCAGGTCGGCGGGTGCCTGGAAGAGCTCGGGGCCGATGAGCGCGCCGGTGGCGTTCAGGATCGGGGCCGGCGCCTGCGAGGCCTCCGCCGTCCCGGCGTGGAGCGAGCCTGCCGTCCCGCCGAGGCCGTCGAGGTGGATCTGCGCCTCCTCGCGCAGGCTCCCCATCGCCACGGCGGCCGCGGGCCGCGCGGACGCCGAGAGGGAGAGGCCGGCCCCCGTCGCCCTGCCCTCGCCGACGTAGACGATCCGGGAGCGGCCCAGCCGCTCGGGCGTGGATGTGGCCTCGTGCGACGCGTCGATCGTGGCGGCGGCGAGGACGCCGGCGAGCGGGTCGTTCGTGAGCACCCGGAGCGACACGCCACTGCGTGCCGCCGCCCTTGCAACGTGACCGAGGATCGGCAGCGCGGCGACCGTCTGCAGCCGGGCGAGCGAATCGGTCGAGCGTACGAGGCCGCCGGCGCCGAGGGAGACGACCGCATCGGTCCCCGACTCCGCCGCGAGCGCCATGGCGCGGCCGATCCCGCCGAGCCCGCCCGCGTCCCTGGTCACCCAGCGGGACACGGGGCGTGCGACGAGCTGCAGGAAGATGAGGAGCACGCCGAGCACGGCGAGCGTCGTCACGATGTCGAAGCGGAGCGTCGAGGCGCTCAGGACCTCGCCGACGAACCGGACGAGACGGTCGACGAGCTCAGCCGGGTTCGGCACGACGGTCTCCCGCCTCGTCGAGGCGTGCCACGAGCCGGTCGAGCGCGGCCTCGTCCTCGACGAGCTCCCGCAGTCCGGCGGCCGATCCCCCACCCAGGGTTCCGAGCAGGCCGCCAAGCGCCACGCCGACGTCGGACAGCAGTGGTGCGAGCGGCCGATGCGCGTCCGCGAGGAGCCGGGCGGCGGCACCGAGTCCGCGCCTGTCGAGCTCCGCCGCGAGCCGGCCCGCGGCGTCCCCCGTCATTCGCTCCCCTTCGACCATCCCGGCCATTGTGCCTTGTCGGGTCCCTCCGCCGTGACCCCCGCCCGCGATCGAGCGGCCCTCAGTCGGCCCCGAGGTGCAGCCTGGGGAGGCGGGCGCGGAGGGCCGTGGTGACCTCGTAGTTGATCGTTCTGCGCTGTGCCGCGACCTCGTCCGCGGTGATGCGCTCGTCTCCCTGCTCGCCGATGAGCACGAACTCGTCCGCGGGCGTCACACCCTCGATGTCGCCCACGTCGACCGCCAGTCCGTCCATGCTGATCGCGCCCACGATCGGCGCGCGGCGTCCGCGAACGAGCGCGAAGCCGTTGTTCGCGTGGACGCGCGGCCACCCATCGCCATAGCCGATCCCGAGCGTGGCGATCCGCGTCGCCGCGGCGGCGCGGTGCCGCAGGCCGTAGCCGATTCCCTCGCCGGCGGGCAGGTCGAACACCCGCAGCGGCCGCGCCTTGAGGGTCAGCGCCGGACGCAGCCCGGGGTCCCGATCGGCCGCCCATGCCGGGAGCAGGCCGTAGAGCGCCAGGCCAGGGCGGACCGCATCGGCCCCCGTCGTGCTGGCACCGCCCGCGAGGATTCCGCCGCTCGCACCCACGTGCACGAGCCCAGGATCGATGGCGGAGGACCGCATGGCGTCAACCACGCGAGCCAGTCGCATGAGCTGCACCTCGGTGTACGAGTCATCTTCCCCGGGGACGGCAAGGTGGCTCATCGTTCCCGCCAGGTCCAGGAACGGGCTGCGCGCCACGCTCGCGGCCACCTCGAGCGCCTCCTCGGGTCCGGCGCCCTGTCGCCCGAGCCCGGAATCCACCTTGAGGTGCACCGATACGTGGCTCCCCGCCCTGGCCGCCTCGCCCTCCAGCAGTCGAACGGCGTCGGCGTCGTACACGATCGGCTCGAGCTCCAATGCGACCACCTCGGCCGCCTCGTCCGGGCCGATGCCCCACAGGAGCATGATCGGCCCGCGTATCCCCGCCCCGCGCAGCTCCCGACCCTCGTCGACGGTCGCCACCGCCAGCCGCTCGACCCCCGCCGCGACGAGCGTCCGCGCCACCGGCACCGCCCCGTGCCCGTAGGCATTCGCCTTCACGACGCCGATCACCTGCGCGTTGCCGACGATCGAGCGCAGCAGGCCGAGGTTCGTGCGGATCGCCGCGTGGTCGACCTCGATCCAGGCCCGATGCGGGCTCCCGGGCCGCGTCATCTGGGCACGCCCACCAGGCGACGAGCCTCCGGCAGCAGCCCCGCGATGTCCCCCGCCAGGGTGCCCGCCGGGCCGTTGCGCGCCTCCGCCAGCTGCCCCGCCGCGCCGTGGAGCCCGACCCCGCAGCCGGCAGCGTCCAGCGTGGACAGGCCCGCGGCGAGGAACGCTCCGATGGCCCCCGCGAGAACGTCGCCGCTCCCGGCCGTCGCGAGCGCGGGGGTAGCAACGGACGACCGCAGGACCCAGCCGCCGGGCGCCGCGACGATCGTGCGGGCACCCTTGAGGACCACGACATGGCCCCAGCGCTCCGATGCCTCGACCGCCGCGGCCTCGCGACCGGCGTCGTCATCCGCGTCCGGGGCGGCCGATCCGGTGAGGCGTGCGAACTCGCCGGGGTGCGGGGTGAGTACCAGCGCGGCGTGGGTCTGCCTCCACCAGCGCGCGTCGCCGGCGAGCGCGGTCAGCCCGTCCGCGTCGATCACCGCCGGCCGGCCGAGCGACTCGACGAAGCTCCGCGTGCGGCGCAGCGTCGTGGGCTGGCGCCCGAGGCCCGGACCGATCACCAGGGCATCGTACGCAGGCGCCTCCGCGGTCAACCGGCGCCAGCCTCCCGGGCCGATGAGCCCTGGTGCCTCTTCGTCGAGCGCCATCCAGGTGAGCTCAGGCGCGCCGCCCGCCATTCGCGCGGCGACCGACTCGGCCGCGGCGACGCGCACGAGGCCCGCGCCGGCCCGCATGGCGCCGAGCCCGCTGAGCACGGCCGCCCCGGGATACTCGAGGGACCCGGCGACCACCAGCACGCGACCGAAGGTGCCCTTGTGCGCTCGATCGTCGCGGGAGGGGAGGTGCTCCTCCATCCATCGCCGCGTGATCGGCCGAGGGTCCCCGGCCGCCATCAGCCGCTCATCGCTCGCGCTGGTGGGCGACGGCGACGGCGACCGCCATCCGCCGCTCGTGGGAGATGGAGACGGTCACGTCCTCGAGGCCGAGCGCCTGCGCGCGCCGCGCCGCGCGCTCGTACAGGCGAACCTGTGGCGCGCCCGCTCGGTTCGGGAGGATCTCGATCTCGCGCCAGCCGACGCCCCGCACCCCCAGGCCGAGGACCTTGCTGATCGCCTCCTTGGCCGCCCAGCGGCCGGCGATGCGCTCCACGCGGCGTCCGCAGTAGCGCTGCTCGAGGTCCGTGAGCACGCGCGTGCGGAATCGGTCCGGGAAGCGCTCCAGCACGTTGACGATCCGGTCGATGTCGATGAGGTCGATCCCGATCTCATGACGTGTCATCGCGGCACGTGAAGCGCGGTGCCCGCCGTGGCGCCTATTCGACCGTGACCGACTTGGCGAGGTTGCGCGGCTGGTCGACGTCAGTGCCCCGGGCGACCGCGATCTCGTAGGCGAGCAGCTGCAGCGGTAGCACCGCCAGGACCGGGGTGATCTGCTCCGGGGTCTCGGGGATGTAGACCACGTCGTGCGCGTAGCGATGGATCTGGTCGTCGCCCTGCGTCGCGACCGCGATGATCGGCGACGACCGTGCCCGCGCCTCGGCCACGTTGCTCACGATCTTCTCGTACACCGAGCTCTTCGTGGCGATCGCCACGAGCGGCGTCTCCGGCGCCAGGAGCGCGATCGGCCCGTGCTTCAGCTCTCCGGCCGCGTACCCCTCGGCATGCACGTAGCTGAGCTCCTTGAGCTTGAGGGCGCCCTCCATCGCGATCGGGAACCCGACACCCCGGCCGATGAAGATGAAGTCGCGCGCGCCGGCGTAGCGCTGGGCGAGCTTCTTTACCTGCGGCCCGAGCTTGAGCGTCTCCGCCGCCAGCCGAGGGAGCTCGCGGAGGGCCTGGCCGAAGGTCCGGAGCTTGTTCTGGGTCATCGTCCCGCGCAGCCGCGCGAGGTGCAGGGCGATCATCTGGAGCACGAGCACCTGGGTCACGAAGGCCTTCGTGCTCGCGACGGCGACCTCGGGCCCGGCCTGGAGGTAGCAGACGGCATCGGCCTCGCGGGTGATCGCGCTGCCCACGACGTTCGTGACCACCACGACCGTCGCGCCACGCTCCTCGGCGAGCTTGAGCGGGGCCAGCGTGTCGGCGGTCTCGCCCGACTGGCTCACGCCGATGACGAGCGTCCGGTCGTCGAGCGGCGGCGGACTGTACCGCATCTCGGAGCCGACCTGCATCGTCGCGGGCAGGCCCGCCCACTCCTGGATCAGGTACGCGGCGACGTGGGCGGCGTAGCTCGCCGTGCCGCAGCCAACGACGTACACGCGCTCGGCCCGGCGCAGCTTGTCCTCGATCGCGTCGAGCTCCGGGAAGGTGATGTTGCCGAGGCCGTCGACGCGGCCGCGGAGCGACTCCTGGATGGCGTGGGGCTGCTCGTAGATCTCCTTGAGGGTGAAATGCGGGAAGCCGCCCTTCTCGGCGGCCTCGATGCTCCAGTGGATCTCGGTCACCTCCCGGGTGACCTCGTCGCCTGCGAGCGTGAGGATCCGCGTCCCCTCCGGCGTGACGTCGGCGATGTCGCCCTCCTGGAGGATGACGACGTTCTTGGTGTGCTCCAGGATCGCCGGGACGTCGCTCGCCAGGAACCCCTCGCCGTTCCCGAGCCCCACGATGAGCGGCACGTTCATGCGCGCCCCCACGATCCGGTTCGGGTGCTCGGTGTGCATGACGCCGATGGCGTACGCACCGCGAACCTCGTTCAGCGCCTCGCGCACCGCGGCCACCAGGTCGCCGGTGTAGTGCGACTCGATGAGGTGGGCGAGCACCTCGGTGTCGGTCTCGCTCGTGAACGCGTGGCCGCTCGCCACCAGCCGCTGCTTGACCTCGGCGTAGTTCTCGATGATCCCGTTGTGGATCAGCGCCAGCTTGCCCGTGCAATCCGTGTGCGGGTGGGCGTTGAGGTCGTTTGGCGGCCCGTGCGTCGCCCAGCGGGTGTGGCCGATGCCGGGGTGGCCGGCCGGCGCGTCGCCGTTGAGGTGATCGGTCAGGTTGGTGAGCTTGCCGGCCTTCTTCTCGATGAAGACCTTGCCGTCATCGGTGAGGATCGCGATCCCCGCCGAGTCGTAGCCGCGGTACTCGAGGCGCCGAAGGCCCTCGAGCAGGATCGGGGCAGCGTCGCGCGGCCCTACGTATCCCACGATGCCGCACATGTGACCTCCCGACCTGACCGCTAGTGGTTGAGCCGCGCCTCGGCGAGCGTGGCGAGCTCCTGGGCGATGCGCTCGATCTCGTCCGCGTCGTCGCCCTCGACCATGATCCGGATCTTCGGCTCGGTGCCCGACGGGCGGACGAGGATCCGTCCGCGCTCTCCGATCTCGGCCGTCGCACGGTCCACCGCGGCGGCGAAGTCACGATCGTCCTGCCACTCGTCGCGGCGGCTGACGACCGAGTTTATCACCACCTGCGGCAGCCTCGGGATGCGGTCGGCGAGCTGGGAAAGCGGCTGGCGGGCGTGCTGCATGGCCCGCACGAGCTCGATCGCGGTGAGAAGCCCGTCTCCGGCGCTGGAGCGGTCGCGGAAGATGATGTGGCCCGACTGCTCGCCGCCGAGCGTCGCGTCCTCCCGCTCCATGGCCTCCAGGACGTTGCGATCTCCGACGGCTGTTCGAATGACCCTTCCTCCGGCATCACGGACGGCCCGCTCGAGGCCGCCGTTGCTCATGACGGTCGCGACCAGCAGCCTGTTGCGCAGCGTGCCGTCGGCGAGGCGCGCGAGCGCGCAGATACCCATGATCGCGTCGCCGTCCACGAGGCGGCCCAGCTCGTCCGCGGCGATGAGCCGATCGGCGTCGCCGTCGAACGCGAGGCCCAGGTCCAGGCCGCCGGCGGCGACCGCCTGCGCCAGTCGCTCCGGGTGGGTCGAGCCGCAGCCCTCGTTGATGTTCGTCCCATCCGGCGAGGCGAACAGGACCGTGACCTCGGCGCCCAGCGAGCGGAACAGCTCCGGCGCGATCGCGCTCGCCGAACCGTTCGCGCAGTCGATGGCGACGCGCAGCCCGCCGAACGCTGTCGCCGGCGGCCTCGACGAGGTCATGCCGGTACGCCTCGATCGGGGTCTCATCGGCTCGAATGCGGCCGACCTCGGCGTTCGCGCGCGTGGCGATGGAGCTCGCGTCAGCCATGAGCCGCTCGAGCTCCGCCTCGGCGTCGTCGTCGGCCTTGCGCGCGCCGATGACGACCTTGAGCCCGTTGTCCGGGGCCGGGTTGTGCGAGGCCGAGACCATGATCCCCGCGCCATGCGACGCGCTGGCGTGGATGAGGCACGGCGTGGTCACGACGCCCAGGTCAAGCACCTCGGTGCCGGTCGACGTGAGGCCCGCGGCGAGGGCCGCGTTGAGCATCTGGCCCGAGCGCCGCGTGTCACGCCCGAGGACCACGGTGAGCGACCGCCCGCCGAAGCGCGCGCCGACCGCACTGCCCAGCGCGAAGGCGAGCTCTGCGGTGATCTCCGACCCGACCTCGCCGCGAATCCCGTCGGTGCCGAAGAGCCGTCCCATCCGGAGGGTCAGGGCGCCGGCGTCGGCAGCACGGGCGCCACTACGCGGACCGAGACCGTGCCCGGGGCCAGCTGCAGGATCTCCACGCCGTCGGGCAGCGCTGGGACGGTCGGCGTGACGTTGTACGTCCCCGGTGCCAGCCCGGTCACGTCGAGGATCGGCGTGAGGTCGGCCGCGCCCAGTGCGCGCAGGACGTCGCTCGGGCCTCCGAGCGTGAGGGTGACCTGCTGGATGGCCGGCTGGCAGCCATTCTGCCCCGCACCCTGGCAGACGAGGCCGACGACGAAGCTGCGGCTTCCCACGGAGAGGCCGATCGTTGCCTCGACGGTGACGACCGGCTCCGCGCTCGCGCGCGCGAGCCGCGTCTCCTCCGGAAGCACGAGCTCCGCCTCGAAGGTCTGGGACTCAGATGCGCCGCCGATGTCGATCGGCTCCGTGCGCACCTCGGTGATCGGCGCCAGGACCTCGGGAAGCCCGCGAAGCGTGACGGTGGACGGCTGGACCGAGAGCGCCTCCAGGGCGTAGCCCGGGGCCGGAGTGCCGATGATGTCCTGCGTCACGGGCACGGTCTTCGTCGTCTCGACCGTCTCCACGTCGACCCGGACGGAGATGATCTCGGGCGAGAGCTCCAGGCGCCCCGTGCCGACCGGCTGGCCCTCGATGTCGACCGCCACGAGCTCCACCGGCTGGTTGAAGTCGATTCCCGACGGGTCGATGGCGATCCGCGCCAGGGCCCGGTCCACGCGGCTCACCACCGACGCTGGGCCGCGGACCTCGACCTGCGCGTCGAGCTCGCTGAGCTCCGGATCGCCTGTCTCCAGCCCATCGGGAATCTCGCCAGCCTCGACCTCCACCGGGACGCTCCGCGTCTCGTTGCGATCCAGCTCGACACGTTCAGTCGCCGGCGTCCATCTCACGACATTGAAGCCTTCGGCGGTCACGGTGACCTCGAGGGTCTGCGGCTCCGGCGCCGTGGACATGTCGTACTCGGAAAGGTCGACGCGCGCGACGAAGGCCTCGGCCGTGGGCGGCGCGGCGCCGCTCTCCGAGCGGTACGTCACCTGGACAAACCCCAGGTCCCCGGTGAGGTTGTAGGAGTCGGCGGGCTGGTTGACCGCCTGGATCGGCACCTGGATCGTCTGCTCGGAAAGCGTGCCCGAGAAGACGAAGCCCGTGTAGAGGACCGTCGCCACCAGGACCGCCGCGAGCTTGAGGTGCCAGTTGCGCAGGAGGAAGCGCATTCAGCCTCGCCTCGTGGCTGGTCCGGCCGCCGGCGTCACGACGCGCGCCTCGGGGTCGATCGGCTCCTCCGGCTCGTCCTCCGCCGGACGCACGCCCCATCGCCCGTCAACGGAGCGCCGCAGGAAGGGCACCGCGCGTCGGGGCGCCTGCGGGCGGATGAGGTTGAAGAGGCGGCGACGGAGCTGCGTCTCGGTGAGGTTACGCTCGATCCGGCCGCGAATGACGAGGCTGATCGAGCCGGTCTCCTCGCTCACCACCACGACGATGGCATCGGTCTGCTCGCTGATCCCGATCGCGGCACGGTGGCGGGTGCCGTAGCGCTCGGAGTCGAGTACGTTCTGGCTGAGGGGCAGCAGCACGCCCGCGGCGAGGATGCGCTCGCCGGACACGATCACCGCCCCGTCATGGAGCGCGGTGCCGCGGTAGAAGATCGTCACGAGGAGCTCGGCGCGCAGGTCGGCGTTCACCGGCACCCCCGAATCCGACGCCAGGTCGTGCAGGCCGGTCTCGCGCTCGAGGACGACGAGCGCCCCGTGCCGGGAGCCCGCCAGGATGCGTGCGGCTCGGCTGATCTCGCGCGCCACGCGCTCCGCCGCCTTGACCTCGGTGCTCACGAAGAAGCGGTTCACGCTCCCGATGCGGCCGATCTGCTCGAGCGCGCGCCGCAGCTCGGGCTGGAAGACGACCACGATCGCGAAGAGGCCGACGACCGCCGCCGTCTCCAACAGCCGCTTCAGGAGCTCGAACCCGAAGAAGAGGGCGGCGATGTAGACGAGGTACAGGATCGACAGGCCGATGACGATCCGGACCGCCCGGGTGCCGCGGATGAGGATCAGGAGCCAGTAGATGACGAACGCGACCAGCAGGATGTCGATGATCGACGTCCAGTTGCCACGGAGGTAGGTGTCGAGAAATTCTCGGATCTGGTCGATCACGCGGAAATTGAGCCTGCCCTGAGGTGCGGCGGGGGCTCGATGATAACAAAGAGCCCTCGCCATCCCGGCGAGGGCTCCCTGTGATCTGGACCAGTGCGGGTCAGCGCTTGGTGTACTGCGGCGCCTTTCGGGCGCGCTTCAGGCCGTACTTCTTGCGCTCCTTTGCCCGCGGGTCGCGGGTGAGGAGGCCGGCGTCGCGGAGCGCGCGGCGAGCCTGGGGATGCGCCGAGAGCAGCGCCCGGGCGATGCCGTGGCGGATCGCACCCAGCTGCCCGGAGACGCCGCCGCCGGCGACGAGCACGCTCGCCGAGTAGCGGCCGTCGGTCTCGGTCACCTTGAACGGCAGCGAGATCGCCCCGTCCTTGCTGGTGCCGCCGAAGTACTCGCCCGCCGGCTTGCCGTTGACGATGATCGTGCCGTCTCCCGGAAGGAGCCGGACGCGAGCCACGGCCGTCTTGCGGCGGCCGGTGCCGTAGACGTAGTTCGTGCTCACCTGCTCTCCTTCTCGAGATCCATGACGGTAGGCTGCTGCGCCTCGTGGGGGTGCTCGGCGTTGCGGTAGACCTTGAGCTTCTTGAACATCGCGCGGCCCAGCTTGTTCTGCGGCAGCATCCCCTTCACCGCCCGCTCGATCACGAGCTCCGGCTTGCGCGCGAGGAGCGTCTCCAGGCTCTCCTCGCGGAGGCCGCCCGGATAGTTCGAATGACGGACGTAGCTCTTCTGCTTGAGCTTGTCACCGGTGACACGGATCCGCCCGGCGTTGACGACCACCACGTGGTCGCCGGTGTCGAGATGCGGAGTGTAGATGGGCTTGTGCTTGCCCTCGAGCAGGGTGGCGACGCGCGTCGCCAGCCGACCGAGCGTCTGGCCGGTCGCGTCGACGACCCACCATGTTCGCTCGATCTCGCTCGCCTTGACGGCGTACGTCTTCACTGCCTCTGCGTTCCTCGTCCTGCGTTCCTGTTCGATGCCGCGACGCCCGGTGGCCGCGCGGCTGATTCGGTCTTCGATTTCCCGGCTGATTCGTAGACGACCCGTTCGAGCGTGAGCCCCCGCGGCGGAGCCGCGCGCCCCGCGAGCGCTCTCTCGCCGCGATCCAGGACGCCCTTCACCTCGCTCGCCGCGAGCTTCCCGCGCCCCACCTCCATGAGGATCGCCACCATGCTGCGCACCATGCGCCGCAGGAAGGCATTTGCGGTGACCCGGATCTCGACGAGTGCTCCGCGTCGCGTGACGCGAACCTCGGCGAGGTGCCGGACGGTCCGCCCCCGCGCATCCGCCCCTAGGGCCGCGAAGTCTCGCTCCCCCAGCATGTGCGCCGCGGCCGCCCGCATGGCGTCCACGTCGAGCGGCTCGTCGATCTCGAGCGTTCGATAGCGCTCGAGCGGTCGCTTGGCCCCGCTCATGAGGATGCGATAGCGGTACACCCGCCACCGCGCGTCCCTCCGCGGATCGAAGCCCGGCCTCGCCGCGGTGAGCGACCGGATCGCGACGTCACGCGGAAGCGCCGCGTTCAGCCGCCGCTGGAGGTCGCGCCAGCCCGCCCATCCGCTCTCGCGGCGTGGGAGGCAGAACGCCACCACCTGCCCGGTGGCATGCACCCCGGCATCGGTTCGTCCGGCGAGCCTGACTCTCGTCCGCTCGCCCATCAGCCTGTTAAGCGCCTCCTCCAGCTCCCCCTGCACGGTCCGGGCGTTGGCCTGGACCTGCGAGCCGGCGAAGGCCGTCCCGTCGTACTCGATCACCGCCCGAGCGCATCGCTGCGCGCCGGCGGCCATCTGTCGTGTCGGTGTTCTATTCGCCCGTCCGTTCAGACGAGCTCGATCTGGACCATCGACGCCGAATCACCCAGACGCTGGCCGAGCTTCACGGTGCGCGTGAAGCCTGAGGCGCGATCGGCGTACTTCGTTGCCAGCTCACCCATCAGCTTCTCGACGATGAGCGGCTCGTGCGGCATGCGTCGACACGAGCTGCCGGCGCGCGTGAAGGTCGCCGCGCTTGGCGAGGGTGATCAAGCCGTCCACGACGCCGCGGACCTCCTTGGCCTTCGCCTCGGTGGTCTTCACCCGCTCGTAACGGAGGACGGCCACGGCGAGGTTCGCGAGCATCGAGAGCCGATGATCGCTGGCGCGCCCGAGCCTTCTCCCGGCGATGCGGTGCGGCATGGAGTCCTAGGCCTCCCGATCGAGCTCGGCGGCCGCCGCCTCGTCCAGCTCGGCCGATGGCGGCAGGTCGGACTCGTCGGTGCTCATCGAGGTGGTCTCGGGTGCGATGAACCCTCGGAGCGCGAGGCGCTCCTTGAGCTCGTCGAGGCTCTTCTGGCCGAAGTTGCGCATGCGCAGGAACTCTTCGTCGGACAGCGAAAGGATCTGGCCGATCTTGGTGATGCTGTTGCGCTTGAGGCTGTTGTAGGCCCGCATCGGCAGGTCCAGCTCCTCGATCGGCGCGTCCAGCAGGTTGGCGCTGGGCGCGGTCGGTGCCTCGCCGGAGCCCGGCACTGCCGGACGCCCGATCTCGGCGAATCGGCCGAACTCGCGCATGAGGATGTCCGCCGCCTGGCTGAGCGCAGCCTGGGCGGTCGTGGTGCCGTCGCTCTCGATCTCGAGCAGCAGGCGGTCGTAGTTCGTCATCTGCCCGACGCGGGTCTTCTCGACCTGGTAGTTCACGCGACGCACCGGCGAGAAGATCGCGTCGACCGGCACGACGCCGATCGGCATCTCCTCCGTGTGCTCCGCGGGCCGATACCCGACGCCCGTCTCGACGGTGAGGTCCATCTCGATGGATCCCGAGTCCGAGTCGAGCGTGAGGAGCACGAGGTCCGGGTTGACGATCTCGACGTCCGCGGACTCGGCGATGTCGGCGGCGGTCACCGGGCCGGCGCCGCGCTTGACGAGCTTGAGGGTGACTGGGTGCCGCGCGAACGAGCGCAGGCGAAGCTTCTTCACGTTCAGCACGATCTGGGTCACGTCCTCCTTGACGTTCTCGATGGTGCTGAACTCGTGGAAGACGCCGGCGATCTGGACGCTCGTGACGGCCGCCCCCTCGAGGGAGCTGAGCAGTACGCGGCGCAGTGCATTGCCGAGGGTGACGCCGTACCCCTCCTGGAGCGGCGTGACCTCGAATCGGCTCATGTTGCCCTCCGCGTGCGTCTCTTCGATGCGCGGGGTGGGCGGCTGCTGAACGACGGGGGTCTCTAGTTCGATCATGTGACGGGTCTGACTCCTAGCGCGAGTAGTACTCGACGACGAGCTGCTCGTTGAACTCGAGCGGCATCTGCTCGCGCGCCGGTTCGGCGAGGACCGAGCCCGACAGCTTCGTCGGGTCGACGCTCACCCATTCGGGGATCTGGGCGCCGCGGATCGTCTCCGCGGCGGTCTGGAAGAACTCACGGCCACGCCGGCCCTCGCGCACCTCGATGCGGTCGCCCGTCCTTCGTGCCAAAGCTGGGCACGTTCGTGGGGCGGCCATTCACGGCGAAGTGGCCATGCGTCACGAGCTGGCGGGCCTGTGCCCGGCTCGAGGCGAAGCCCATGCGATAGACGACGTTGTCGAGGCGCATCTCGAGGAGGCGCAGCAGGTTCTCGCCGGTCATGCCCTTGCGCTGCTCCGCCTTCGCGAAGTAGTTGCGGAACTGGCGCTCCATGACCGAGTAGCTCTTACGCACCTTCTGCTTCTCGCGCAGCTGGAGCCCGAACTCGCTCACCTTGCGGCGGCGCATGGTGTTCATGCCGGGCGGCGTGCTGCGGCGCTCGAAGGAGCACTTTCGGCTGTAGCAGCGGCTGCCCTTCAGGAAGAGCTTGAGGCCCTCCCGGCGGCAGATGCGGCAGACGGCGTCGGTATAGCGTGCCATCGGCTAGACCCTTCGCCGCTTCGGCGGGCGGCAGCCGTTGTGCGGGATCGGCGTCACGTCGGTGATGGCCGTCACCTCGAGGCCCGCGGTCTGGAGCGAGCGGATCGCCTGCTCCCGGCCACCGCCGGGTCCCTTCACGAAGACCTCGACCTGGCGCATGCCGTGCTCCATCGCCCGCTTGGCGGCGAGGTCGGCGGTCTGCGCGGCAGCGTAGGGCGTGCTCTTTCGCGAGCCCTTGAAGCCGACGAGACCGGCGCTCCCCCAGCTGACAACGTTCCCGGTCATGTCCGTAATGGTCACGATGGTGTTGTTGAACGTCGACTGAATGTGCGCGTGCCCCGTCGGCACGTTCTTGCGCTCGCGCTTCTTCCCGCGCTTGGCGCTCTTGCGTTCTGCCATGTAGCTCCCGTTACTTCTTGCGGCGGATGCCGACGGTCTTCTTCGGGCCGCGGCGCTGCCGGGCGTTGGTCTTCGTTCTCTGGCCCCTCACCGGCAGGTTGCGCCGGTGCCTGAGGCCGCGGTAGGCGCCGATCTCCATCAGGCGCTTGATGTTCAGGCTCACCTCGCGGCGGAGGTCTCCCTCCACCTTGAACTGGCGGTCGATCACCTCGCGCAGGCGGTTCACCTGCTCCTCGGTGAGGTCGCGGACGCGAATCTCCGGTGGCACGTTGGCGGCGGCGAGGATCTTTCGCGCCGACGTCGGGCCGATGCCGTGGATGTAGGTGACGGCGACGATCACCCGCTTCTCGCGGGGGATGTCGACACCGGCGATACGTGCCATCTGACTACCCCTGTCGCTGCTTGTGCTTGGGGACGACGCAGATGACCATCACCACGCCGGAACGCTTGATGACCTTGCAGCGCTCGCAGCGCGGCTTCACGGACGCAGAAACCTTCATCTCATCCTGTAGGTGATGCGACCCCTGGTGAGGTCGTAGGGAGAGAGCTCCACGCGAACGGTGTCACCGGGCAGGATGCGGATGAAGTTCTGGCGGAGCTTTCCGGAGATGTGCGCGAGCACTTCGTGCCCGTTCTCCAGGCGCACCTTGAACATCGCATTTGGCAAGGGGAGGACGACTTCGCCCTCGACCTCGATGGCATCCTTCTTCGGCAACCGACGCGCAACCTCGTTTCAAGTCTTCAATGGGGTGGACTGACACACGAAAAGGCCGCCGCACAGGGCGACCCACGGATCGAGCAGTATACATGAACGGCCTCGAACCGTACAAGGCGGTTATCGGAGCTCCGTGAGCACGTCTGGAGCGCTCTCCGTAACCGCGATCGTGTTCTCAAAATGGGCCGACAGGCTCCCGTCCGAGGTGCGCACGGTCCACCCGTCGTCCTCGACGAAGACGTCGTCGCCGCCGAGGGTGAACATCGGCTCGATCGCGAAGCACATCCCCGGCTCGATGAGCAGCCCGGTCCCCGGGCGGCCGTAGTTCGGAACCTGCGGCTCCTCGTGCATCTGCTGGCCGATGCCGTGCCCCACGAACGGCCGCACGACCCCGTAGCCGTGGCGGAGTGCGACCGACTCGATGGCATGGCCGATGTCGCCGATACGGTTCCCGGGCACCGCCGCGGCGATCCCCGCCTCCATCCCGCTGCGCGTGGCCTCGATGAGGTCGCTCGCCGCCCGTGGGACGCGACCGACCGTCCACGTCCGGGCACAGTCCGCGTGCCAGCCGTCGAGGATGCAGCCGATGTCGATGCTGATGAGGTCGCCGTCCGCCAGCCGCCGATGCGGTGAGGGGATGCCGTGCACCACCTCGTCGTTGATGCTCGCGCAGATCGAGCCCGGGAAGGGCGGGTTGCTGCCGTAGCCCTTGAACGACGGCACCGCGCCGGCGTCCCGGATCATCCGCTCGGCGATGGCATTCAGCTCCCCGGTCGAGATTCCCGGGCGCAGCTCGACGCGCAGCACCTCCAGGATCCCCGCGAGGATCGCTCCGGCCCCGCGCATGAGGTCGATCTCGGCCGGTCGCTTGACCGTCGCCGTTCCTGAGCCCCTCATCGCCTCGCTCCTTCTCAGCTCGTCGCCGGCGTGCCGATGCGCGTCCGGATGGCATCGCTGACCACATCGATCGGCTGCGTGCCGTCGATGCGCTCGACGATCCCGGCCGCCTGATCGTAGTGGTCGACCACCTCGAGCATCGGCGGTACCTGCTTCGCGAGGCGCGCGCGCACGACCTCGGGGCGGTCGTCATCGCGCTGCCGCAGGGCCGTGCCGTCGCGGTCGCACACGTCCGCGACGCGCGGCGGGTCGCTGTCCTCGTGGTATGGGGTGCCGCACAGCGGGCAGATCCAGCGGCCGGCCACGCGCCGGACGAGGTCCTCGATCGGGACGTCGATGTAGATGACGCGGCGGATCCGCTCCCCCGCCTTGGCGAGCGACTCGTCGAGCGCCTTCGCCTGGCGCACCGTCCGCGGGAAGCCGTCGAGGATGACGCCGTTCCGAGCGGCCGGGCTGTGCAGCGCCTCGGTCACCATGCCGATGGTGATCTCGTCCGGGACGAGCTCGCCGCGCTCCATGTACTGACGGGCCGTCTCCCCAAGCCGGGTGCCGGCCGCGAGGGCGGACCGGAAGAGGTTGCCCGAGGCGAGGTGCATCAGGCCGAGCTCGTTCGCGAGGGCCTTCGCCTGCGTCCCCTTGCCGGCGCCGACCGCGCCGACCAGCAGGAGGATGAGGCGGCCGTCGTCCGGGAGCGGGCCCCGCGGCCCGCGGGGCCCATCGGTCAACGTATGAAGCCCTCGTAGTGCCGCATCATCATCTGCGCCTCGAGCTGCTTCATGGTCTCAACGACGACGCTCACCATGATGAGGATGCTCGTCCCGCCGAGCTGCAGGTTCGCGGTGCCCGGGATGAACGCCGACACGATGTACGGAAGGACCGCGATGAACCCCAGGAACAGCGCGCCACCGAGCGTGATGCGGTTCGTCACGCGCGCGAGGAACTCCTCCGTCGGCTTGCCCGGACGGATGCCGGGGATGAACCCGCCGTTCTTGCGCAGGTAGTCCGCGCGTCTGGTCCGGACGGAACTGGAACGCGGTGTAGAAGTACGTGAAGAACACGACCAGCACGAAGTAGAGCGTCCCGTACAGGGCGATGTTGTTCGTCCCGTTCAGGTTCGTGGCGATGAAGGTCGCGGCGTTCGCCACCCACTCGATGTCGCTCGCGGTGAAGTACGTGGCGATCTGCGCGGGGAAGAGGAGGATGCTCACCGCGAAGATGATCGGGATCACGCCGGCCATCGTCACCTTGAGCGGCAGGTACTGCGTCTGGGCCTGGGTCATGCGCCGCCCGCGGATCCGGCTCGCGTACTGGACCGGGATGCGGCGCTGGCCCTCGTTGATGAACACGACCGCGGCGACCACAACGATCGCCACGATGATGAACGGGATGAGCCGCTGGAGGGCATCGGGGCCCGACGCGATCGGCCCGACCTGGAGCGGGATGCTGCCGACGATGCCCGCGAAGATGATGAAGCTGATGCCGTTGCCGAGCCCCTTCTCGCTGATGAGCTCGCCGAGCCACATGAGCAGGACCGTGCCCGCCGTGAAGCTCAGCAGAAGGCTCAGCGTCTCGATGCTGAAGAGCGGGTTGGCCGGGATCACGCCGTTCGCGCTGAGCAGGACGCTGATGCCGTAACCCTGCGCGAAGGCGAGCGGGACGGTGAGCATGCGGGTGTACTGGTTGAGCCGATTGCGGCCGTACTCGCCCTCGCGGGACAGCTCCTCGAGCGCCGGGATCACCCCGCGCATGAGCTGCATGATGATGCTCGCGTTGATGTAGGGGTTCACCCCGAGGCCGATGATCGACGCGGCCGCCAGCCCGCCTCCGGAGAAGATGTTCAGGATCCCGAGGAGCGGGTTGTTCGTGAACAGGTCGGATCAGCGCCTCGGTGTTCACATTCGGCACCGGCACGTTCGTCAGCGCCCGGAAGATGAGCAGGATCCCGAGCGTGAAGAGGAGCTTGCGCCGGATGTCCGGCGCGCGGAACGCGGTGACGACCGTTTCGATCAAGCCTGGGGCTCGCTTTCGCCCTCGTCAGCGTCTGGCGCCTCGGTCGGCTCGGCTTCCGTCGGCTCGGCTTGGGCGGGCTCTTCCGGTGCGGCTGCCTGGCCTCGCTCCGCCTTCGGCTCCTCCGCGTCGGCATCCGGCGTCTCGCCGGCGGCGGCTGCCGCGGCGGCCCTGGTGGATGCGCCCTTCTTGCGCTTCGCCAGTCGCGTCCGGGCCTTCGCCGCGTTCGCCTTGGCGACGGCCGCCTCGGCCTCCTCGTCGACCGGGCCGTTGTCCGGCCAGCTGAGGCGCTGGACGGTGCTGCCGGCCGCCGCGAGCTTGTCGAGCGCCGTGCGGCTGAAGGCGTGCGCGTGGACCGTGATCCCCTCCGGCGCGTCGCCGTTGCCGAGGATCTTGAGCGGCCGCTTCGTGTCGTCGAGCAGCCCGTCATGCGCGAGTACGTCGGGCGTCACGAGCGTGCCCTTCGGCACCTCGGTGAGGCTGGCGAGGTTGATCGGCTGATACTCGATCCGCCCGCGGTTGCGGAATCCATGCAGCTTCGGGGTGCGGATGTGGATCGGCGTCTGGCCGCCCTCGAACCACGCGGGGATCTTGCCGCCGGCCCTCGACTTCTGGCCCTTCGTGCCCCGTCCGGCGGTCTTGCCGCGGCCAGAGCCGTGGCCTCGGCCGACGCGTCGTGAGGTCGGGCGCGAGCCCGGGGTTGGGCGGAGATCGTGAAGCTTCACTTCGAATCCTCGTCGCTGGTGGCGCCACGTCCGGCCGGCTCCTGCACGTCGAGCAGGAACGCGACGCGGCGCAGCATGCCGCGGGTCTCGGGCGTATCGACGACCTCGACCGTCTGGTTGAGCCGATGGAGGCCCAGCGCGCGGATCGTGCCGCGCGCGGCCGCCGTGTGGCCGATGGTGGAGCGCGCCCAGGTGACCTTGATCATCGGCCCGGTGCGCTTCGCGGTTCGCCTAGCGGCCACGGCCGCCCCCCGATCCGGAGGACATCGACTCGCGGCGCTCCGGGATCTCGTGCGGCGTGCGTGCCGCCTCGGCCGCCTTCTTCCCGATGAGGGACTCGGCGGTCCGGCCGCGGAGCGCGGCGATCTCGTCCGCGGAGCGAAGGGCCGCGAGGCACTCGATCGCGGCACGCACGACGTTGATCGGGTTCGTGGAGCCCTGCGCCTTGCTCAGCAGGTCGCGGATGCCGGCTGCCTCCACCACGGAGCGCACGGAGCCACCGGCGATGACGCCGGTCCCCGGGCTGGCCGGCTTCAGCATCACGTTCGCGGCGCCGAAGCGCGCGATGCACCTCATGCGGGATGGTCGTGCCGACGAGCGGCACCTTGATCAGGTGCTTCTTCGCGTCCTCGACGCCCTTGCGGATCG
This sequence comes from uncultured Chloroflexia bacterium, assembly GCA_963840205.1. Taxonomy (GTDB): domain Bacteria; phylum Chloroflexota; class Limnocylindria; order QHBO01; family QHBO01; genus JACDBZ01. Next base: position 172,475 of record CAWIXZ010000001.1, on the reverse strand, counting down.
CCTCCGGCACCTCGCCGGCCTTGCCGAGCCCCGCGCCGACGGTTCCGTTGCCGTCGCCGACCACGACCACCGCGCTGAAGCTGAAGCGACGGCCACCCTGGACCACCTTCGCGACGCGGTTGATCTGGACGACCTTCTCCTCCAGGTTGAGCTTGCTGGCATCGATGCGTGCCATGGGTCCTGTACTCCTCGTTCGCTACAGGTTGAGGCCGCCCTCGCGGGCGCCCTCGGCGAGCGAGCGGACCCGCCCGTGATACTGATATCCACCGCGGTCGAGGACGACGGCCTTCACGCCGGCAGCCTTCGCGCGCTCGGCGACGGCCTTCCCCACGGCTCGGGCCACGTCGACCTTGGTCGCGCCACCCATGTCGGACTCCCGGCTCGATGCCGCTGCCAGGGTCCGGCCCGTGGTGTCGTCGATGACCTGGGCGTAGATGAACTTCGCGCTGCGGAAGACGGACAGCCGCGGCCGCTCCGCGCTGCCGGTGACGCGCAGCCGAAGTCGCGAATGCCGCTTGCGACGCAGGGCGTCGCGGGATGGATTGTTCATCGGTTTAGCCTCCGACCTTGCCGGCCTTGCCGGCCTTGCGGAGGACCTGCTCACCCTGGTAGCGGATCCCCTTGCCCTTGTACGGCTCCGGCTTGCGCTGGGAGCGGATGTGGGCGGCGATCTGGCCGACAAGCTCCTTGTCGGCGCCGAAGACGGCGAGGCGCGTGGGGGTCTCGACGCGGAACTCGATGCCCTCGGGCGGATCCACCTCGACCGGGTGCGAGTAGCCGAGCGCCAGAACGAGCTTCGGGCCCTGGAGCGCGGCCCGATAGCCCACCCCCGAGATCTCGAGGTTCTTCGTGAAGCCGGTCGTGACGCCGGTGACCATGTTGTTCACGAGCGTGCGGGTCAGGCCGTGCAGCGCACGGTGGCGCGGCTCGTCCGTCGGGCGCACGACGCGCAGCACGCCGTCCTCGCGCTCCAGCTTCATCTCGCCATGGAGCTCACGCTCCAGCGTGCCGAGCGGGCCCTTGACACGAAGCCGCTTGCCCTCCTGGGTCACCTCCACTCCGTCGGGGAGCGGGACAGGCATTCGTCCGATACGGGACATCAGTCAGTCGCTCCTTACCAGACGTAGCACAGGACCTCTCCACCGAGGTTCTGTTTCCGGGCGTCGGACCCGGTCATGATCCCGTGGGAGGTCGAGAGGATGGCGAGGCCCAGGCCGCCGAGGACGCGCGGGATCTCGGTCTTGCGGGCGTAGACCCGCAGGCCGGGCTTGCTGATGCGCTTGAGGCCGGTGACGACGGGCGTGCGGCCCTCGACGTACTTCAGGCGCAGGCTGAGCATCTCCTGGATGCCCTCGGTGGCCAGGTCGTACGACTCGATGAACCCCTCGTCGGTCAGGATCCGCGCGATCTCGCGCTTCACCCGGGACGACGGGAGCGTCAGCTCCTTGTGGCGCGCCGCGCTGGCGTTTCGTATGCGCGTCAGCATGTCGGCGATTGGATCGGTCACGTTCATGTCGGTTGTATCGGTCTCCTCGGCGGCGGTTCGCTCCCGGCACGTCCCGGGTGGCGCCTCCCGCTGATGGGGCCGCCCACGGTGGGCGGCGATCGGTATCTCCTGAGCTCTACCAGCTCGACTTGGTCACGCCCGGCAGCTGGCCCAGCAGGGCGCGCTCCCGGAAGCAGATCCGGCACATCGCGAAGCGCCGCATGTAGCCGCGCGGACGACCGCAGACGGCACAGCGGTTGTGCTGACGAACCGGGAAGCGAGGGCTCCGGCGAGCCTTCGCGATCGATGACTTCTTTGCCACTGGTCTTCTTACACCCTAACGAGCTAGGTTGCCTGGAACGGCATGCCGAGGAGATCCAGGAGCTTGCGCCCCTCCTCGTCGGTCTTCGCCGTCGTGACGATGCTGATCTCGAGGCCGCGCAGGCGGTCGATCTTGTCGTAGTCGATCTCCGGGTAGACGAGCTGCTCCTTGAGACCGACGGTGAAGTTGCCGCGCCCGTCGAAGGAGCGAGTCGGGATGCCGCGGAAGTCGCGGATCCTCGGCAGCGCCAGGTTCATGGTGCGCTCGAGGAAGTCGTACATCCGCTGCCCGCGGAGCGTCACCTTGGCGCCGATCGGCATCCCGGTTCGCAGGCGGAACTGGGCGATCGATCGCTTCGCGCGGGTCACGATCGGCTTCTGACCGGTGATCGTGGCGAGGTCCCCGACCGCGGCGTCGAGCGCCTTGGCGTTGGCGATCGCCTCGCCGAGGCCGATGTTCACCACGACCTTTTCGACCCGCGGGATCTGCATGGTGTTGCCGTAGCCGAACTCGCGCTGGAGCGCCGGCGCGACCTCCTCGCGGTACCGTCTGCGCAGCCCGTGGTACTCCGGCTGCCGATACGCGCCATTCGACGCGGCCGCAGCCGCCTTCCCGTTCTCGGGCGCCTTTGCCGCCTTCGGGGTGGCGGGCTTCGCATCGGCGTCAGCCCTGGTCGCCTTCGGCTTCGTCGCCTTTGCCCTGGTCGACGCGGCCTCCGCCTTCGGGGCGCTGGTGGCCTTGGGGGCTGCTGCCCTGGGGGCTGCGGACTTGGGCGCCGATGCCGCCTTCGTTGGCTTCTTCTCTGCCGGGCTCACTTGCTCGTCACCTCGATCTGCTCGCCGCAGCGCTTGCAGATGCGCGTCCGGCGGCCGTGCTCGCCCTCGAGCTTGCCGTGGCCGATACGCGTAGGCCGGTTGCAGCGCGGGCAGACGACCTGCACGTTGCTCACGTGGAGCGGGACGGGCAGGTCGATGATGCCGCCCGTCTGGGTCCGGCCCCGAGCTCGCTGGTGGCGCTTCGCGACGTTGATCCCGGGAATCACCACGCCGTAGCCGCGCTTCGTCCGCTCGACGCGCTCGACCGTGCCGCGCTTGCCGCGGTCCTTGCCGGCGAGGACGAGGACCGTGTCACCTCGTCGAACGTTCATCTACAGCACCTCCGGGGCGAGCGAGACGATCTTCATGTAGTTGCGCTCGCGAAGCTCGCGGGCGACCGGCCCGAAGATGCGGGTGCCCCGCGGGCTGCCCTGGGGGGTGATGAGCACGGCCGCGTTCTCGTCGAACCGGATGTGGCTGCCGTCGGGGCGGCCGAACTCCTTCGTGGTGCGCACCACGACGGCGCGCACGACCTCGCCCTTCTTGACGCCCGAGTTCGGGAGGGCCTGCTTGACGCTGCACACGATGACATCGCCGACCTCGGCGGTGTCGCTTGTCGACCGCCCGATGACCGAGATGCACGACAGGACACGCGCGCCGGAGTTATCGGCCACGCGCAGCCTGCTGTACTTCTGGATCATGCCTGCTCGGTCCCATCCACCAACTCCTCGTGGGAGCCGCGCGCGACGACCTCGACGACGGTCCAGCGCTTCTCGCGGGAAAGCGGACGGCTCTCCTCGATGCGCACCGTGTCGCCGACGTGGGCGTTGTTCTCAGCGTCGTGTGCCTTGAACTTCGTGGAGAGGCGAACCACCCGCTTGTAGATCGGGTGGCGGCGGAGCCGCTCGACGCTGACCACGACGGTCTTGTCCATCTTGTCGGACACCACGCGTCCGGTCTTGGTTCTTCGTTTGCCCTGCATCTAGCTGGCCTTTTCGTGCTGTGCCGCAGCCGCCTCGGCGGCGTGCTGGCGCTCGGTCATGACGGTGAGGATGCGGGCGATGCGCTTGCGCGTCGCGGGCAGCCTGCTGTAGTTGCTCTCCTGGCGAGTGGCGAGGTCGAACCGGATCTTCCAGAGCTCCTGCTTCGCGTCGCGCAGCGCTCCCTCGAGATCCTTGTCCGACAGGGCGCGAACCTCACTGATGTCCATGCTCGAGCCCCTCCTTGATGACGAACTTCGTGTTGATCGGCAGCTTGTGGCCCGCCAGGCGCATCGCCTCGCGCGCGATCGGCTCCGGGACGCCCGACATCTCGAACATCACGCGCCCCGGCTTCACGACCGCGACCCAGTGATCGGGCGCGCCCTTGCCAGAGCCCATGCGCACCTCGGCCGGCTTCTTCGTGACCGGCTTGTCGGGGAAGACGCGGATCCAGACCCGGCCACCACGCTTGATGTGGTGCGTCATCGCGCGTCGGGCCGCCTCGATCTGGCGGCTCGTGAGCCAGCAGACCTCCTCGGCCATCAGTCCGAAGTCGCCGAAGCTCACGGTCGTCCCGCCCTTCGCCATCCCGGCGCGGCGTCCGCGCTGGACCTTGCGGTGCTTGACCCGCTTTGGCATCAACATCGTTACGACTCCCCACCCGAGGTCTTTGCGCCGTTCGTCGCTGCCGGCGGCGTCTCCACCTCGGCCTCCGGGCGCGGCTCGTCGGCCACGGCCGACGCGGCGGCGCTCGCCTTCGAGGTGGTGGCGCGGCTACCGGCGGCTCGGGTGCGCGTGCCGGCGGCGCCCGTCGTGGCGCGGCGCGGCGCGCGGGGCTCGGTGCGCGCGCTGCCCGGCCGGTCGCCGAGCTGCTCGCCGCGATAGACCCACGCCTTCACGCCGATGCGCCCGTAGGTCGTGTGCGCGTGCACGAGGCCGTAGCTGATGTCGGCGCGCAGCGTGCCGAGGGGGATGCGCCCCTCCTTGTCCCACTCGGTGCGGCTCATCTCGGAGCCGCCGAGGCGACCGGAGACCTGGATCTTCACGCCCTTGGCACCCGCCTTGATCGTGCGCTGGATCGACTGCTTGATCGCCTTGCGGAACGCGATGCGGCGCTCGAGCTGGCCGGCGACGTTCTGCGCGAGCAGCATCCCGTCGAGCTCGGGCTGGAGGATCTCCTTGATCTCGAGCTTGACCTTCTTCTGGGTCAGCTTGCCGATGTTCGTGCGCAGCAGCTCGACGTTCGCGCCGCCCTTGCCGATGACGATCCCCGGCTTGGCGGTGTGGACGGTGACCGTGACGTGGTTGATCCCACGCTCGATCTCGACCTGGCTCACGCTCGCGTTCGCGAGCTGCCTTGCCACCAGCTCCCGGATCCGCATGTCCTCCTGGATGAGCGTGGCGTAGTCCTTGTCCGCGTACCACTTGGCCAGCCAGGGCTTGATGATGCCGATACGGAAGCCGTACGGATGAACCTTGTGACCCATTACGACTCCTCTCGGTCAGCCACGGCGACGGTGATGTGGCTGGTCCGCTTCAGGATTGCGAAGTACCGACCCTGGGCGCGGGGTCGCCCGCGCTTGAGGGTCGGGCCTTCGTCGGCGACTGCGCTCACCACGCGCAGCTCATCGGCCGACAGGTTGTAGTTGTTCTCGGCGTTCGCCGTGGCGCTCTTGAGGACCTTCGCGACGTCCTTCGCGGCCGCGTTCGGCAGGAAGCGCAGGATGGCCGCTGCCTCCTCGACCGGCTTGCCGGCGATGAGGTTCGCGACCAGCCGCACCTTGCGCGGGCTGATCCGGATGTACTTGGCGGTGGCGGTGACGCGCATCGGTCCCCTACTTCAACGTCGTCGAGCGCTCGGTGGCCTTGCCGTGGCCCCGATACGTTCGGGTGGGCGCGAACTCGCCGAGCCGATGCCCGACCATGTTCTCGCTCACGAAGACCGGCACGTGACGACGGCCGTCATGGACGGCGATCGTGTGCCCGATCATCTGCGGGAAGATCACGCTCGCGCGCGACCAGGTCTTCAGCACCTTGCGCTCGCTGCGCTTGTTCATGTCGTCCACGCGGCCAAGCAGGCGCGCGTCGACGAATGGTCCCTTCTTGACGGAACGACTCATCTCGCCTCCTTACCCGCGCCCATACCGGCGACGGACGATCAGCTGTGTGCTCTTCTGGCGCTTGACCCGGGTGCGCAGGCCCATGGCCGGCTTGCCGGTCGGCGTCTTTGGCGGCATGCCGGTCGGCTGCTTGCCCTCCCCACCGCCGTGCGGGTGGTCTCGCGGGTTCATCGCCGAGCCCCGAACCTCGGGACGGCGGCCCATGTGGCGCGATCGCCCCGCCTTGCCGATCTTCTGGTTCTCGTGGTCGAGGTTGCTCACCTGTCCGACCGTCGCCATGCACTCGATGCGCACCCGGCGCACCTCGCCCGAGGGCAGTCGCAGGGTGGCGAAGTCGCCCTCCTTGGCGAGCAGCTGCGCGCTGCTGCCGGCACTGCGCACGATCTGGCCGCCGCGTCCCGCGACGAGCTCGACGTTGTGGACCTGCGTGCCGAGCGGGATGCGCGAGAGCGGCAGCGCGTTGCCGTTGCGCGCCTCGGCGTCGGGTCCGGAGGTCACCGAGTCGCCGACCCCCAGGCCGTGCGGCAGGAGCATGTAGCGCTTGTCACCGTCGGCGTAGTGGAGGAGGCCGATGCGCGCTGAGCGGTTCGGGTCGTACTCGATCGTCGCGATCTTCGCGGGCACGCCGTGCTTGTCCCGGCGCCAGTCGATGACGCGGTAGAGGCGCTTGTGGCCCGATCCCTGGTGACGTACGGTGAGCTTGCCCTGGCTGTTCCGACCGGCGTGGCGCAGCAGCCGCTCGGTGAGTGGCTTGTGCGGCGTGTCGGTGGTGAGCTCCTCGAACGTCGAGCGCGTCATCTGGCGCATCCCGGGCGAGGTGGGCTTGTAGTTGCGAAGTGGCATCGTCAGACGGCCTCGAAGAGCTCGATCTTGTCGCCGGGGGCGATCGTCACGATCGCCTTCTTCCAGCCGGGAACCGTTCCCATCGTCTTGCGGCCGCGGCGCTTCTGCTTGGACTGGACGCTCACGACGCGAACCCCGAGGACGCGCACCTTGAACTCCGCCTCGACGGCCTGCTTGATGAGCAGCTTGTTCGCGCCGGGCGCGACCGCGAACGTGTAGTTGTTGCGCTCCGTCTGCAGCGTGCTCTTCTCGCTGATCACCGGCCGCAGGAGCACCTCGTGGAGGCTCGAGAAGGTGGTCACGCGTACACCTCCTGGGCTCGCTCGAGGGACTCGGTGGTGAAGATGACCGTATCGGCCTCGAGGAGGTCGACCACGTTCAGGCTGTCGGCGAGGATCACCCGGACCTCCCGCACGTTGCGGCAGGAGAGCTCCACGCGCTCGTCGCGCGCGGCGAGCACGACGAGCACCTTGCCCTGCGCGTCCCAACCGGCGAGGCGCTCACGGAGCGCGCGGGTCTTGATCTCGTCGAGGTCGAAGCCTTCGACGACGCGGACCGCGCCGTCCGCCTGCTTCGAGGAGAGGACGCCGCGCAGCGCGCTGCGTCGCATCTTGGCCGGCATGCGCTGGTCGTAGCTGCGCGGGTGCGGCCCGAAGACCACGCCGCCACCCCTCCAGTGCGGGGCCGTCTTCGTGCCCTGCCGGGCACGTCCGGTGCCCTTCTGGCGCCACGGCTTCTTGCCCCCGCCGTTGACCTCGCCGCGGGTGAGCGTGTCGGCGGTGCCGATGCGGCGACCGGCGAACTGTCGGAGCACGGCCTGGTGGATGAGGCTCTCGTTGACCGGTGCGGCGAAGAGGCTCTCCGCGAGCTCCACGGTCGAGCCCTTCTTGCCATCAGCCTTGAGGATCGTCGTCTGCGGCATCGTCACTTCGCCTTCTGCACGATGAGCGTGCCGTTGCGCGCTCCGGGCACTGCACCCCGCACGAGCAGCAGGTTGCGCTCGGGATCGACGCGGATGACGGTGAGCTTCTTGACGGTGACGCGCGCGTTGCCCATCTGGCCAGCCATCTTCGTGCCGAGCCAGACGCGCCCTGGGTAGGTGCCCGCGCCGATCGAGCCCGGCGCGCGGTGGTGGTCTGAGCCGTGGGTCTTCGGGCCGCGCTTGAAGTTGTGGCGCTCGATCACCCCGGTGAACCCGTGGCCCTTGCTCACGCCCGTGACGTCGACGAGCTCGCCCGCGGCGAAGGCGTCGACGCCGACCTGCTGGCCGACCTCGTACGTCTCATCGGCCTCGGCGCGCACCTCGCGCACGTGGCGTGGGCTCTGCTGCTCCTTCTTCGAGGTCCTTGAACTGGCCGGCGACCGGCTTCGTCAGGCGGCGCGCGATACCCGCGCCGAGCTGGACGGCGGAGTAGCCATCCTTCTCGACGCTGCGGAGCCGCGTCACCGTGTTCGGGGTGACCTCGATCACGCTCACGGGGACGACGCTGCCGTCCTCCGCGAAGATGCGGGTCATTCCGAGCTTCCTGCCGATCAGTCCTGCCATCACATCTTGATCTCGATGTCGACGCCTGCCGGCAGCGACAACCGCATCAGCGCATCGACCGTCTTCGTCGACGGGTCGATGAGGTCGATCAGGCGCTTGTGCGTCCGGATCTCGAACTGCTCCCGGCCGTCCTTGTGGACGAACGGGCCGCGAATCACGGTGTACTTCTCGATCCGTGTGGGCAGCGGCACCGGACCGGCGACGTCGGCGCCGGTGCGCTGCGCGGTCTCCACGATCTGCTCGGCCGACTGGTCGAGCAGCTTGTGGTCGTACGCCTTGAGCCTGATGCGGATGCGCTGCTTTGCCATGACGGCTAGCCGATGACCTCGGTGATCACGCCTGCGCCGACGGTGTGGCCGCCCTCGCGGATGGCGAAGCGCTGGCCCTGCTCGATCGCGATCGGCGTGATCAGCTCGACGTCGATGTTCACGTTGTCGCCGGGCATGATCATCTCGACCCCGGCGGGCAGGATGATCGCGCCGGTCACGTCGGTGGTGCGCAGGTAGAACTGCGGCCGGTACCCGGCGTAGAACGGCGTGTGGCGGCCGCCCTCCTCCTTGGAGAGCACGTAGACCTCGGCCTTGAACTTCGTGCCCGGCTTGACGCTGCCGGACTTGGCGAGCACCTGGCCGCGCTCGAGCTCCTCGCGCTCGATGCCGCGCAGGAGCAGGCCGACGTTGTCGCCGGCCATGCCCTGGTCGAGGGTCTTCTTGAACATCTCGACGCCGGTCACCACGAGCTTGCGGCTCTTGGCGTGGATGCCGACGAGCTCGATCTCCTCGCCGGTCTTGACGACGCCGCGCTCGATTCGGCCGGTGGCAACGGTGCCGCGGCCCTTGATGCCGAACACGTCCTCGATCGGCATGAGGAACGGCTTGTCGATCTCGCGCGCCGGGGTCGGGATGTACGAGTCGACGGCGTCCATCAGCTCCTTGATGGACGTGAAGTCCTCGCTCTCCGGATCGGTGCTCGAGGACTCGAGCGCCTTGAGCGCCGAGCCGCGGATGACCGGCACGTCGTCGCCGGGGAACTCGTACTTGCTGAGGAGCTCGCGCACCTCCATCTCGACGAGGTCGATGAGCATCTCGTCGTCGACCATGTCCACCTTGTTCAGGTAGACCACGAGCGACGGGACCTCGACCTGGCGCGCCAGGAGGATGTGCTCGCGCGTCTGGGGCATCGGGCCGTCCGCGGCCGACACGACCAGGATCGCGCCGTCCATCTGGGCGGCGCCGGTGATCATGTTCTTGATGTAGTCGGCGTGACCGGGGCAGTCCACGTGCGCGTAGTGACGGTTCGCCGTCTGGTACTCGACGTGGCTGATCGCGATCGTGATGCCGCGCTGCCGCTCCTCGGGGGCGTTGTCGATCTGGTCGAACGCCCGGAAGTCCGCGCCGCCGGACAGCGACAGGAACTTGGTGATCGCCGCCGTCAGCGTGGTCTTGCCGTGGTCGACGTGACCGATGGTGCCCACGTTCACGTGCGGCTTGCTGCGGTCGAACTTCTGCTTGGCCATGGTGGTGCTTTCGTCGCTCCTTGCGTGTTCTTGTTAGCTCTTCGACTTCGCGATCAGCTCTGCGGCGAGGCTGCTGGGAACCTCGGCGTAGCGCCCGAACTCCATGGAGTACGTCGCTCGCCCCTGGGTCATGCTGCGCAGCTCGGTCGCGTAGCCGAACATCTCGGCCAGCGGCACGTGCGCCCGGATCATTCGGCTGGTGCCGCGCTCGTCGACGCCGTCGACGTGCCCGCGGCGGGCGTTGAGGTTGCCGATGACGTCGCCCATGAAGTCCTCGGGCGCCGTCACCTCGACCTTCATCACCGGCTCGAGGATGGTGGGGTCGGCCTTCGACGACGCCGTCCTTGGCGGCCATCGAGCCGGCGATCTTCATCGCCATCTCGGACGAGTCGACCTCGTGGTACGAGCCGTCGATGAGGGTGGCCTTCACGTCGATCACCGGGTACCCGGCCACGACGCCGCCGGCGAGCGCCTCGCGGACGCCCTCCTCGATCGGCCTTCCAGTACTCGCGCGGCACGGCGCCGCCGACGACCTTGGACTCGAACTCGAAGCCGGTGCCCCGCTCGAGCGGCTCGAGGTTCAGGACGGCGTGGCCGTACTGGCCCTTGCCGCCGGTCTGGCGCACGAAGCGACCCTCGGCCTTCGTCGGACTTGCGGATCGCCTCGCGGTAGCTCACCTGCGGCCGGCCGACGTTGGCCTGCACCTTGAACTCGCGGAGCATGCGGTCGACGATGACCTCGAGGTGCAGCTCGCCCATGCCCGCGATGCGCGTCTGCGACGACTCCTGGTCGGTGCTCACGCGGAAGGTCGGGTCCTCCTCGGCGAGGCGCTGGAGCGCGATCGACATCTTGTCCTGGTCGGCCTTGGTCTTCGGCTCGACGGCGAGCTCGATGACCGGCTCGGGGAAGCGTGATCGACTCGAGGACGATCGGCTTGTCCTCGACGCACAGCGTGTCGCCGGTGGTCGTGTTCTTGAGGCCCACGGCGGCGGCGATGTCGCCGGCGCTCACGGAGTCGATCTCCTCGCGGTGGTTCGCGTGCATCTGGAGGATGCGGCCGACCCGCTCCTTGACGCCCTTCGTCGAGTTGTACACGTACGAGCCGGTCTTCAGCGTCCCGGAGTAGACGCGGAAGAAGGCCAGCTTGCCGACGAACGGGTCCGCGGCGATCTTGAAGGCGAGCGCGGCGAACGGCTCGTTCGGGTCGCGCGTGCGCTGGACCTCCTCGCCGGTGCGCGGATCGGTGCCGGTCACCGGCGGGACGTCGAGCGGGCTCGGGAGGTAGTCGATGACCGCGTCGAGCATCGGCTGCACGCCCTTGTTCTTCAGCGCGGAGCCGCGTGAGCACCGGGACGATCTGGTAGGCGAGCGTCCCCTTGCGCAGCGCGCGGCGCAGCTCGTCGGCGCCGATCGCCTCGCCCTCGAGGAACTTGTGCGCGATGTCGTCGTCGAGGTCGGCGACCGCCTCGATCATCTTCTCGCGCCACTCGGCGGCGATCGCCTGGTGCTCGGCCGGGATGTCGCCCACGTTGATCTGGTCGCCGAGGTCGTTGCCGTAGGTGATCGCCTGCATGTTGATGAGGTCGATCACGCCGCGGAACTGGTCCTCGGCGCCGATCGGCACCTGCAGCGGCACGGCGTTGACGCCCAGGCGGTCCTTGATCATGTCGACCACGCGCCAGAAGTCGGCGCCGGTGCGGTCGAGCTTGTTCACGAAGCAGAAGCGCGGCACGCCGTAGCGGTCGGCCTGGCGCCAGACCGTCTCGGACTGCGGCTCGACGCCCGCGACGCCGTCGAACACCACGACCGCGCCGTCGAGCACGCGAAGGCTGCGCTCGACCTCGACCGTAAAGTCCACGTGCCCGGGCGTGTCAATCAGGTTGATTCGATAGTCCTTCCAGAAGCACGTCGTGGCGGCGGCGGTGATGGTGATCCCCCGCTCCTGCTCCTGCTCCATCCAGTCCATCGTCGCCGCGCCCTCGTGGACCTCGCCGAGCTTGTAGATCTTCTTCGTGTAGAAGAGGATCCGCTCGGTCACCGTGGTCTTGCCGGCGTCGATGTGCGCGATGATCCCGATGTTCCGCGTGTTCTCCAGGCCGAAGCCGGTAGTGGCGGCTGACCTGACGGTGGCGGGCTGCGTGCTGGCCATCGTGGCTACCACTTGAAGTGGCTGAAGGCCTTGTTGGCCTCGGCCATCCGGTGGGTGTCCTCGCGGCGCTTCACGGCGTTGCCGATGCCGTTGCTCGCGTCGACGAGCTCCTGCGCCAGCTTGTCGGACATGCTCTTGCCGTTGCGCTTGCGGGCGGAGTCGATGAGCCAGCGCATGCCGAGGCTCACGCGCCGGTCGGCGCGGACCTCGACCGGGATCTGGTAGGTCGACCCGCCGACGCGCTTCGGCTTCACCTCGATGAGCGGCATCGCGTTGCGCAGCGCCTGCTCGAGGACCTCGACGCCCGCGCGCCCGGCCGAGCGCTCACAGCGAGCGAGCGCATCCTCGAGGATGCGATGCGCGAGCTGCCGCTTGCCGCCGTACATGAGCTTGTTCGTGAACTGGTCGAGCGTCAGCGCGGTCCCGGTCAGGTTCTCGGCGTACTTGGTCTTGCGCGCGATGGTGGTTCGGCGGGGCATCGGTCTACGCCTTGCCCGGCGACTTCGCGCCGTACTTGCTGCGACTCTGCCTGCGGTCGCGCACGCCGGCGGCGTCGAGGGTGCCGCGCACGATGTGGTACTTCACGGCCGGCAGGTCGCGCACCTTGCCGCCGCGCACGAGAACCATCGAGTGCTCCTGGAGGTTGTGGCCGACGCCGGGGATGTAGGCGGTGACCTCCATGCCGTTGGTCAGGCGCACGCGCGCGACCTTCCGAAGCGCCGAGTTCGGCTTCTTCGGGGTGCGCGTCATGACCTGCAGGCACACGCCACGCCGCTGCGGCGCGCCGCGGCCCTCGCTCGTGGTCTGCTCGAGGGTGTTCAGCGTCCGTCGCAGGGCGGGTGCCTTGATCTTCTTGACGGCCGGCTTGCGACCCTTGCGGACCAGCTGGCTGATGGTTGGCAAAGAGGACCTCGTGTCGGTGACTCTGTCGTCTGGAGTACGGACCGCCGGACCTCGCGAAGGCCGCGCGAATCCCCGGATGGGGCGCTCGGTGGAGCTTCAGCGGAGGGTGCCCGGCGGGCACACACGAAGGCGTCCCGCACGCGGGACACCGACTGCGGAGTATACGGAGATCACGCTCCCAGTGTCAAACGTGACGCCCTCTCGCGAGGGAGCTGCCGAGGGCCACCCGCCGATCGCCGCGGGGCAGGCTCCGCGGACCGTGGAATCGAGCGCGTTCGATGGAATTCCGAGGGTGGGCGCGACGGCCGCGGCCCGGCGAGGCAAGGTCCACTTCGCCGGGGAGCACACGTCGCAGGATTTCCAGGGCTACCTCAACGGTGGGGTCGAGACCGGCGATCGGGCCGCTGCGGAGATCCTCCAGGACTACAAGGCGGGCGTCTTCCCGTAGACGTCATCGGGCGGACCTCAGCCCGCTCGAGAACTGGTCGGGCGACCTCATACGGCGGCCATGGTTTCGCCTCTTCCCGCGGACCTCGCGGCTGCGTATAGTCGCGGGGTTCCGGCTCGGCGTGTACAGCGCGCCCCTCGTCGTCCCGCGCTTCGTGCCACTGCCATCGCGCCCAGGGGAGTAAGGAGGCCCAGCCTACTCGCTCGGTTGCATTGCCGATCCGCGACCTCCCTTGCGGCGCCGGCCCATACGGCCGCAGGGACGAATCACAGGAGGAGAGAGGTTCCATATGACGCAGTCATCCCGCGACGATGTCATCCAGCAGGACGTCCGCGACCTGCACCGGCTGGGCTACGCCCAGGAGCTGTTCCGCAGCATGGGCGGATTCAGCAACTTCGCCATCAGCTTCAGCATCATCTCGATCCTGACCGGCGCGGTCATCCTGTACGACTACGGTCTCGCCTGGGCGGGCACCGCGGCGAGCCTCATCGGCTGGCCGCTCGTCACGATCTTCGTGCTGGCCATCGCGGCCTCCATGGCCGAGGTCGCATCCGCCTACCCCACCGCCGGCGGCCTCTACTACTGGGCCAGCAAGATGAAGAACAAGAACTGGGGCTGGTGGACCGCCTGGCTGAACCTGATCGGCCAGTTCGCGATCGTGGCCGGCATCAACTATGCCGCCGCCCTGTTCGTCAACGCCAGCATCCTCACGCCGCTCACCGGTGGCGCCTACTCGAACACCACCATCTTCTTCGGCGATCCGGCGTTCGGCGCCGAAGGGCCGGCGCTGAACGGCGCGCTGGTGACGATGGCGGGGCTGCTTGCCATCGAGCTCGCGCTGAACATCGCGGGCATCCGGGTCGTGGCCTTCCTGAACCAGGTGAGCGTGTGGTGGCACATCGCCTTCGTGGTGGCGATCGTGGGCTCGCTGTTCATCCTGGGCACCCAGTCGACCGGCACCGATGCGGGGCTCGACCTGTTTGCCATCCAGCCACTCGACACCGCTCGGCGCATGGGACAACACGTTCCCGGTCGGGAGTGAGAACCCATGGTTCAGCTTCCAGTACGGGCCCGCCATCAGCTACCCGATCGCCTTCGCCTTCCTCTTCTCGCTGCTCCAGGCGAACTGGACGTACACCGGCTACGACGCGTCGGCGCACGTCGCCGAAGAGACCGTCGGCGCCCGCACGGCGAGCGCCTGGGGCATCTTCCTGTCGGTGGCGGTCTCGGCGGTGGTCGGCTACATCTTCCTGTTCGCGCTCGGCACGCACCTGCCGGACCTCAGCCCGCTCTTCGGACAGCTGGATGACGCGACCACCTACAGCCAGTACTACTTCGGCGACGGGGCGGCGGTGCTCTACATCCTGGGCGAGAATCTCGACGCCGGACTGGCCGGGCGTCCTGGGCGGCGGCATCGCGCTGGCGATGTGCTTCTGCGGCCTCTCGTCGGTCGCCTCGGCCGGCCGGATGCTCTACGCCTTCAGCCGCGACGACGGGCTCCCCGGCTCCGGCTGGCTGAAGAAGGTCTCGCGTCGGTATCGGACGCCGGCGAATGCGCTCACCGGCATGGTCGTCGGGGCCTTCATCCTGACCTTCCTGGCCTTCTGGGTCGGGTCGCGGCATCGCGGTGGTCATCGTCACCGCGGTGAGCACCATCTTCCTGTACGCCGCCTACGGCATTCCGATCTACCTGGGCCTGACCACCGAGGCCTGGAAGAGCGAGCGCGTCTGGAGCCTCGGCGCGTGGTCGAAGCTGGTCGCGATCGTCGCGCTCATCTGGATCGTGGTGCTGATGGTCCTCTTCTCGTTCCCGACCTCGGGCAACATCTCGTGGCCGTTCATGGTGATCATCGTCCTGTTCCTGCTCGTCTACTACTTCGGGTGGGCGCGCCGGAACTTCAAGGGACCACGCGTGCATGGGTCGCGACGAGGAGCTGACCGAGATCGAGCGTGAGTTCGACTCCGAGGCAGCCAAGTTCCGGGCCGGCTAGCGTTCGTTGGCGTCCGCGATGGGCCGGTCGGGCATCCCGGCCGGCCCATCGGTCCACTCCTGAAGAAGGAGCAAGAAGACCGACTCATGGCCAAGGTGCAGCACCGCGATCACCCAAAGCTCGCCGAGCTGAAGGCGATGGTGCGCGACGGGCGCATCGACACGCTCATCGTGGCCTTCACCGACATGCAGGGCCGGCTGATGGGCAAGCGCGTGCAGGGCCAGGCGTTCCTGAACGGCGCCATCGACCACGGCGTGCACTTCTGCACCTACCTGCTCGGCACCGACATGGAGATGAACACGCCGGACGGCTTCGCGCTGATGAACTGGGAGACCGGCTACGGCGACTGGGTCGCCGACCCGCTGTGGGACACGATGCGCGATGATCCCCTGGCTGGAGAAGACGGCCCTCGTCCTGTCGCGACACGGTCGACCACCACGGCGACGAGATCCCGGTCTCGCCGCGGACCATCCTGAAGCGCGTCGTCGAGCGCGCCGCCGACGCATGGGCTACCGGGTGATGGCCGGCTCGGAGTTCGAGTACTACCTGCTGACCGACACCTACGAGGAGGCCCGTCCGCAAGGGGTTCGTGGGGCTCGAGCGCTTCGGCCACTACAACGAGGACTACCACCTCCTGCAGGCGACCAAGGCGGAGCCGATCCACGGGCGCCTGCGCAACCTCATGACCGAGGCCGGCATCCCGGTCGAGTTCAGCAAGGGCGAGGCGGCCCCGGGCCAGCACGAGGTCAACATCCACTACACCGACGTGCTCGACATGGCGGACCGAGTCGGTCATCTTCAAGCACGGCGCCAAGGAGATCGCCTGGCTGAACGGCTTCGGGCTGACCTTCATGGCCAAGCCGGACCACACCTGGACCGGCTCGATCGCGGCCACCTCCACGTGTCGCTCTGGGACGAGGCCGGCGAAGAAGGCGCTCTTCCACGACGCGAAGGGCAAGCCGTACGGCATGTCGGCCACGATGCGCCACTTCCTGGGCGGGATGATGGCGCTCGCCCGGGAGCTGGCCGTCTTCTGGGCGCCGAACGTCAACTCCTACAAGCGCTACGCGGTCGCGTCGTGGGCGCCGGTCAACGTCGTCTGGGGCCGCGACAACCGCACGACCGGCTTCCGGATCGTGGGCGACGGGCCGGGGCTGCACATCGAGAACCGCTTCCCGGGCGGCGACATGAACCCCTACCTCGCCTACGCCGCCGTCGTCGGCGCCGGCCTGCTGGGGATCGAGCGCGAGATCGAGCCGCCGGCCGAGTACGTCGGCAACGGCTACGTGGCCACCGGCTGCGACCGGATGCCGCGCGCGCTGCACGAGGCGATCCGCGAGCTGGAGGCGAGCGAGGCGGCGGTCGACATCTTCGGGGCCGACGTGGTGGCCCACTACCTCAACGCGGCACGGGTCGAGCAGGAGACCTACGACGCGGTCGTCCACCCGTGGGAGCGCGAGCGATACCTGGAGCGAGGCTGATGCCGCATGAGACTCGAGGACAAGGTCGCGTCATCACCGGGGCCGGCAGCGGCATGGGCCGCGTGGCGGCCCAGATGTTCGCCGCGGAGGGCGCGAAGGTGGTGGTCGCCGAGTTCGACGAACGGGCCGGCGACGAGACCGTCGCGATCGGTCGCTGGACGCCGGCGGCGAGGCGACGCTTCGTCCGGGCCGACGTCGCGCGAGGAGGCCGATGCGAGGGCGATGGTCGACCACGCGGTCGAGCGCGTACGGCCGGGTGGACGTGCTCTACAACAACGCCGGCGTCATGCCGGAGGCGGATCACTCGGTGATCGACACCGACGTCGCCACCTGGGACCAGGTGATGGCCGTCAACGTGCGCGGCGTCTTCCTGGGCTGCAAGTACGCGATCCCGCGCATGGTGGAGCAGGGGTCGCGGATCGGTCATCAACATCGCAGCTTCGTGGCGCTGCTCGGCTGCTCGGTGCCGCAGGACGCCTACACCGCCTCCAAGGGCGCGGTCCTCGTCGCTGACCCGCTCGCTGGCGGTCCAGTTCGGGCCGCGTGGCGTGCGCTCGAACGCCATCTGCCCCGGACCGATCGAGACGCCGCTCCTGATGGACTGGCTGCTCAAGGACGAGGCCGCGAAGCAGCTGCGCCTCGCGCGCAACCCGACCGGCCGCTTCGGCAAGCCGGAGGAGATCGTCAACGCGGCGATCTACCTCGCCTCGGACGAGTCGCGCTGGACGAACGGCGCCCACTTCGTGATCGACGGCGGCATCAGCGTCAACTACTTCTAGGCCACCTGGTCCTAGAATCACTCCACTTCCCGATCCGCGAGGGGCTCCCATGACCACGCAGACGCACGTCGGTGCCGCGCCCGACACCGTGAAGATGATCATCGGCGGCGAGCAGGTCGACGCGGCCGACGGCCAGACGTTCGACGTCATCAACCCGGCCACGGGCGAGGTGCATCGCGCAGGTGCCCGCTGGGCGGGCCGGAGGACGTCGACCGCGCGGTCGAGGCGGCGCAGGCGGCGTTCGAGGGGCCGTGGTCGACGTGGTCCGCGTCGAAGCGCGGCCGGACGCTGCAGAAGTTCGTCGAACCTGGTGAAGGAGCACCTCGAGGAGCTCGCCCAGCTCGAGAGCCGCAACGTCGGCAAGCCGATCACCGGCGCGCGCGGCGAGGCGCTCGCGGTGAGCCTCGTGTTCGAGTACTACGCCGGCGCGGCGAACAAGGTCTTCGGCGAGACGATCCCGGTCTCCAAGCCCGGGCTCGACTTCACGCTGCGCGAGCCGATCGGCGTGGTCGGCCTGATCGTGCCGTGGAACTTCCCGATGAACATGGCCAGCTGGAAGCTCGGCCCGGCGCTGGCCGCCGGCAACACCTGCATCCTCAAGCCCGCGTCGCTACACGCCGCTGACCGCCATCCGCCTCGGCGAGCTGGCGCTGGAGGCCGGCTTCCCGCCGGGCGTCGTGAACGTCGTCACCGGGCCCGGGCGGCACGGCCGGTGCCGCGCTGGCCGCGCACCCGGGCGTCGGCAAGATCGCCTTCACCGGCGAGACGACGACCGGCCAGGAGATCATGCGGCTGGCCGCCGGCAACGTGAAGAAGATCTCGCCTCGAGCTCGGCGGCAAGAGCCCGAACATCGTCTTCGCCGACGCCGACCTCGAGCGCTTCGCGGCGGAGTCGCCGTACGCGGTCTTCGACAACGCCGGCCAGGACTGCTGCGCCCGCAGCCGCATCTTCGTCGAGGCGATCGGTCCACGACCGGGTCGTCGAGCTGCTTCGCCGAGGCGACCCGCGCGGTCGTCGTCGGCGACCCGGCCGACGACAAGACCGAGATGGGCTGCCTCGTCAGCCAGCGGCAGCGCGAGCGCGTGCTCGGACTACATCGGCGTCGGGCGCGAGGAGGGCGCGCGAGCTCGTCTTCGGCGGCGAGGCGCCGACCGGCGAGCCCTTCGACGACGGCGCCTACCTGATGCCGACCATCTTCGACGGCTGCCGCGCCGACATGCGGATCGTGCGCGAGGAGATCTTCGGGCCGGTCGTGGCGATCATCCCGTTCGAGGACGAGGCGGAGGCGATCCGCCTCGCGAACGACACGCCGTACGGCCTGTCGGGCTCGATCTGGAGCCGCGACATCGGCCGCGCGCTGCGCGTGGCCAAGGGCGTGCAGGCCGGGCGTGCTGTCGGTCAACTCCAACCGCAGCGTCCACACCGAGGCGCCGTTCGGCGGCTACAAGATGTCGCGGCATCGGGCCGCGAGCTGGGGATGCACGCGCTGGACGCTCTACACCGAGGTCAAGAACGTCTTCGTCGACCTGACCTAGCCATGGGCAACGAGACGCGCGAGCATGGCTGGCCGCCGCATCGGGTGACTGGGGTCGACGTGTGGCCGTATCGGCTGCGCGAGGGGGAGGCCGAGTTCCTGCTCCTGCATCGCGTCGGGATCGATGGCCCACCCTTCTGGCAGGGGGTCTCCGGCTGGATCGAGGCGAACGAGGCTCCGCACCTGACGGCGCTCCGCGAGCTGCGCGAGGAGACCGGCTTCGCGGCTGATGCCCTCTTCACCGTCGACGCGATCTTCGACCTCTACAAGCCGTTGCGCGGCACGGTCGAGACGATCGTTCCCTTCGCCGCGCTTGTCGCTTCTGGCGCCGAGCCCGAGCTCTCCGCGGAGCACGACGCGTGGCGTTGGGCCTCGGTCGCGGAAGCATTGGAGTCGGTCCAGTTCGAACCGCAGCGCACCGCCCTGCGTCGCATCGCGAGCGATCTGCTTGAGCACCCCGAACGGGCGGCCATGTACCGGGTCGAGATGCCTGCCGAGGACGGCGAAAACACTCGTTGACGGCGCGCGTGGCGCGCTCCTATGCTGCCGCCGTCCCGGCCCACCGGCCGCCCTCCAATCGCTTCAGCCGGTCGCCGGGAATCCCCGCGGCACGTTCCCGGAAGGAGGCTCACACCCCACCGGTGTGATGGATCAGGAGGACTTGCTTTGACCGCGGATCCAATGGTTGGCGAGCAGATCGCCCGCGACGATGCGCATCTGCGATCGCTCGGCATCAAGCCTGAGCTGAACCGAACGCTCGGCTTCATCTCGAACTTCGCCGTCGCGTTCAGCTACATCAGCGTCGCGACCGGATCGTTCACGCAGCAGGCGGTCGCAATTGGCGTAGGTGGACCACCCTTTATCTGGGGCTGGTTCATCGTGATCATCGGCCAGAGCTTTGTCGCGTTGAACTTCGCCGAGCTGGCCAGCCACTTCCCGGTGGCGGGGTCCATCTACCAATGGTCGAAGCGGCTCTCGAACAAGACGCTCGGCTGGTTCACCGGCTGGTTCTACTTCTGGGCCGGCGCGCTCACGGTGACAGCGGTCGCTGCGACCGTGCCGTACGTCATGTCACCCCTCTTCGGGATCGACCTTGCAGCGCCCAGCCTGATTCCGTTCTTCAACACCTGGTCGTTCCTGGCGCTTATCGCGCTCCTCGTCTCGACGGTCATCAACGCCTTCGGCGTGCGGCTGCTGACCACCCTCAACAACATCGGTGTCGCCGCCGAGATCCTGGGAATGGTCGTGTTGGCCCTGGTCCTGCTCGTCTTCGCCAACCACCAGCCGGTCTCGGTCATCTTCGACACCTCGTACACCGCCGATCTGGCGGGAGGGAACTACTCGGCCGTCTTCCTGGTCGGTATGTTCCTGGCCCTCTTCGTCGTGTACGGCTTCGACACGGCCGGCACGTTCGGCGAGGAGACGGTCGACGCCAGCCGCCAGGCGCCGCGCGGCATCCTGGCAGCCATCTGGCTCTCGGGTCTGGCAGGCTTCCTGTTCCTGCTCGCCGTGATCCTCTCGTTCAGGGACATCGGGGTCGCAGTTGCCGAGGGCCAGGCGTTCGGCTTCCCGTTCGCCACCACCATCCAGGAGAACCTGACGATGGGGTTGGGTGGCGTGACATTGGGCGACGTGTACCTCGTCGTCATTCTGATCGCCGTCTCGGTCTGCACCCGGCGATCACGCGGCTCGGTTCGCGCACCGTGGAATCGAGCGCGTTCGGTCGACCTGCGGCGCGGCTCCCCCACGTGCCGGAGACGCCGTCGCCGGCGATCGGTGCCGAGGCGCTGGCCACGCGCAATGCCGCCGCCCTCTTCGACGAGACGAGCTTCGCCAAGATCGAGATCACCGGGGCGGGCGCGCTGGCCCTGCTGCAGCGCCTGTGCGACAACGAGATGGATCGCCCGGTCGGCCGGATCACCTACACCCAGATGCTCAACCGCCGCGGCGGGATCGAGTGCGACTTCACCGTCACGCGGCTGGAGGAGGAGCGCTTCTTCATCGTCACCGGGACGGCCTTCGGCAACCACGACCTGGGCTGGATCCGCCGCCACGCCCCCGACGACGACAGCGTGACCGTGGCCGACGTCACCTCATCGCTCGCCTGCCTCGGCTTGTGGGGACCGATGGCGCGGCAGATCCTGGCGTCGACCACCGCGCACGACGTGGGTAACGATGCCTTCCCGTACCTCACCAGCCGGCCGATCGCGGTCGGGCACGTGCCGGTGACCGCGCTGCGGGTCACCTACGTTGGCGAGCTTGGCTGGGAGCTGTACTGCCCGATGGAGTACGGCGCGCTGCTGTGGGACACCCTGTGGGAGGCGGGACGGCCGCTCGGGCTGCTGGCCGGTGGCTATCGGGCCATCGACAGCCTTCGCCTGGAGAAGGGCTACCGCGTCTGGTCCAGCGACATCACGCCGGAGGAGACGCCGTATGAGGCGGGGTTGGGCTTCGCCGTGCGGCTGAACAAGGCGGCCGACTTCATCGGTCGCGATGCGCTCGTTGCGGCGAAGGAGGCCGGACCACGAAAGCGGCTGGCATGCCTGGTGATCGACGATCCGCGCTCGGTGCCGCTCGGCAACGAGCCGGTGCGGGTCGATGGCGAGATCGTTGGGAGGGTTACGTCAGGCGGCTACGGATTCGCCGTGGAGCGCTCGATCGCCCTCGCCTACCTGCCACCCGCGCTGGCCGCGGTGGGGCAGCGGGCCGAGTTGGAGATCTTCGGCGAGTGGGTCGGGTGCGATGTCAGCGACGAGCCGCTCTTCGACCCGGCCGGAGACCGAATCCGCTCCTGAGGCTTCGCAGGAAGGGCGGCCCGGAGGCCGCCCTTCGCATCGGTCAGGGGAAGTCGAGCTACTTCTTCGCGGAGGCCTTCTCGGGCTCGGCCTCGGCGGCCGGCTCCTCGGTGAGCTCCTCGAACACAGCCTCTTCGACGGCGGACTCCATCTCCGGGTTCGGCCCCGAGCCCATGAGCTCGGCGACCGTGTCCCCGGCCTCGATGGCGGCGGCCTCGGCCTCGGAGGGCTCGATCTGCCCGTCGCCATCGGTGTCCGGATCCCCGGTGAGGAAGGCGCGAGCCTGCGCGGCCTCGCGCTGCTGCTCCTCGTCCTCCGGCGAGATCTGGCCCGCCCGCTCGGCCTGGAGGCGTCGCGACTCGGCGCCGGTCCCGGCCGGGATCAGCTTGCCGATGATCACGTTCTCCTTGAGGCCGATGAGGTGGTCCTTCGAGCCGTTGATGGCCGCCTCGGTCAGCACGCGAGTCGTCTCCTGGAAGCTCGCCGCCGCCAGGAAGCTGCTCGTGTTGAGCGACGCCTTCGTCACGCCGAGCAGAACCGTCTGCGCGGTGGCCGGCTCCCCGCCCTCGGCGAGGATCCGGTTGTTCGTCTCCTCGAACTCGAAGCGATCGATGAGCTCCGACGGCAGCAGCTCGGTGTCCCCGGCGTTGTCGACGGTGACCTTCCGCAGCATCTGCCGCACGATGATCTCGATGTGCTTGTCGTTGATCGTCACGCCCTGTGACCGATACACCTTCTGGACCTCGCCGACCAGGAAGCGCTGGACCGTGTCCACGCCCTTGATCTGGAGCAGGTCCTTCGGGTTCATCGAGCCCTCGGTGAGCGGGTCGCCCGCCAGCACCGTCACGCCGTCCGCCACGCGGAGTCGCGCGGAGTGCGGCACCGGGTACTCCCGGACGTCCACCTCTTCGGTGTGCAGGGTGAGCGTGCTGCCCTTCTTCGTGACGCGGCCTCCCGTGGGCGCCTTGACCTCCACGAGGTCGTCGCCCTCGCCCAGCCGCGCGAGGAGCTGACCCTCCGTCACCTCGTCCCCGTTCGCGACGAGGATCTCGTGCTGCGGGGTGAGCTTGAACGTGGTGTCGTACGCCTCGCGGTGAGTGACGCGCACCGTGATCGGCGTGTCGCCGGCCGCCGGCGGCACCTCGACGACGCCGTCGATCTCGGTCATGACCGCCTGGCCCTTGGGGATCCGCGCCTCGAACAGCTCCTCGACGCGCGGCAGGCCCTGCGTGATGTCCTCGCCGGCGACGCCGCCGGTGTGGAACGTCCGCATGGTGAGCTGCGTGCCCGGCTCGCCGATCGACTGGGCGGCGATGATGCCCACCGCCTGCCCGAGCTCCACGAGCGTCCCGGTCGCGAGGTTGCGGCCGTAGCACATGCGGCACACGCCGTGGCGCGCCGCGCAGGTGAGCGGCGAGCGGATGCTCACGCGATCCAGGGTCGAGCCCTCGATCCGCGCGACCGCCGCCTCGTCCACTTCTGCGTTGCGCGCGACGATGACCTCACCGGTCGCCTCGTCGACGATGTCGGTCGCCGCCATGCGGCCGATGAGCCGCTCGCCGAACGGCTCGGGGATCTGCGCCGACTCCTCGCGCGTGATCCACGACCCGAGATCGGTCTCGCAGTCGTCCATGCGGGTGATGACGTCCTGCGCCACGTCCACCAGCCGCCGGGTGAGGTACCCGGAGTCGGCGGTTCGCAGCGCGGTGTCGGCAAGGCCCTTCCGCGCGCCGTGGCTCGAGATGAAGTACTCGAGCACGCTCATCCCCTCGCGGAGGTTGGACCGAATCGGCAGGTCGATGATCCGTCCGGACGGGTCGGCCATCAGGCCACGCATGCCGGCGAGCTGGTGGACCTGGGTCACCGACCCACGCGCGCCAGAGTTCGTGATGAGCATGATCGAGCCGCGCTCGTCCAGGCCGCCAAGCATCGCCTTGGTGACGTTGTCGGTCGCCTCGCGCCAGACCTCGACGGTCTGCGTGTAGCGCTCGTCCTCGGTGATGAAGCCGCGGCGGAACTCGCGGTCGATACCATCGACGCGGCCCTCCGCGTCGTGGAGCAGCTTGCCCTTCTGCTTCGGAACGGCGAGGTCCTCGATGCCGATCGTGATGCCGGCCGCGGTCGCGTACCGGAACCCGACGGACTTGATGCCGTCGACCAGCGACGCGGTCGCATCCGGACCGAGGTCCCGATAGCAGCGCGCGATAGTCTCCTTGAGGCCCTTGCGGTCCATCACCTGGTTGGTGAAGCCCATCTCGCGCGGCAACACCGTGTTGAAGATCACACGACCCGGGGTCGTCTCGACGATCTCGTGGTGCGACCGAACGGTGCCGTCCTCATCGGTCCCGTCGTACAGGTCGAGCTCGACCCTGACGGGCGCCTGGACGTGCACGTACCCGAGCTGCGCGGCCATCACGGCCTCGTCGGCGCTCGAGAAGACCTTGCCCGCACCCTTCTCGTCGTCCACCTGGACGGTGAGGTAGTAGCAGCCCAGCACCATGTCGTGGGTCGGGCTGACCACCGGCGAGCCGTCGGCAGCCGAGAGCAGGTTGCGGGTCGAGAGCATCAGCTCCTTCGCCTCGCGCTGCGCGGCGGTCGAGAGCGGCACGTGGACCGCCATCTGGTCTCCGTCGAAGTCCGCGTTGAACGCGAAGCACACGAGCGGGTGGATCTGGATCGCCGAGCCCTCGACGAGGACCGGCATGAACGCCTGGATGCCGAGCCGATGGAGGGTCGGGGCGCGGTTCAGCAGCACCGGGTGGTCCTTGATGACCTCCTCGAGGACGTCCCACACCTCGGGGCGCACGCGCTCGACGATGCGCTTGGCGCTCTTGATGTTGTGCGCGAAGCCCTTCTCGACCAGCTGCCGCATGACGAACGGCTTGAACAGCTCGAGCGCCATCTTCTTGGGCAGGCCGCACTGGTGCAGCTTCAGCTCCGGGCCGACCACGATGACCGAGCGGCCGGAGTAGTCGACGCGCTTGCCGAGCAGGTTCTGGCGGAACCGGCCCTGCTTGCCCTTGAGCATGTCCGACAGGCTCTTGAGCCGATGGTTGCCGGTGCCCGCGATCGCCCGGCCGCGGCGGCCGTTGTCGATGAGCGCGTCGCACGCCTCCTGCAGCATCCGCTTCTCGTTGCGGATGATGATCTCCGGGGCCTCGAGGTCCAGGAGCCGGCTGAGGCGGTTGTTGCGGTTGATCACGCGCCGATACAGGTCGTTGAGGTCGGACGTCGCGAAGCGACCGCCGTCGAGCTGCACCATCGGGCGCAGGTCGGGCGGGATGACCGGCAGCGTGGAGAGGATCATCCACTCCGGCCGCGCGCCGCTCTTGCGGAATGCCTCGATCAGGCGCAGTCGCTTGATCGCCTTCTTGCGACGCTGCCCCGAGGTCTGGCGCATCTCGACGTGCAGCTTCTGGGACAGCTCATCCAGGTCGATCTGCTCGATGATCTTCTTGACCGCCTCGGCGCCCATGCCGGCGTCGAACATGCGGCCGTACGTCTCGGTGAGCTGGCGGTACTCGGTCTCGGTCAGGATCTGCAGGACCTTGATGTCGCCGATGCGCGCCTTCTCGCTCCGAGCCCAGAGCTTGGCGTCGTCGGTCTCGCGGGCGACCCCCTCGCGCTCGGAGGCGGTGGCCTCCTCGATCCCCGAGGTCAGGTCGGCGAGGGCGGTCTGGTACTTCTCCTCTTCGCCGGCTCGGGCCTCCTTCGCGTCGCGCTCGACGGCCTCGACCTCGCCCTTGACGAGGGCGCGCAGCTTCGCGAGCGCGTCCTTTGAGGTCTCGCCGGCGCGGCCGATGACCTCCCCGGTCGCGGCGAAGACCACGTCCTCGGCGATTGACTTGCCGCCCTCCTTGATGGAGGCCTCGACCGCCTGCGCGGCCGTGGTGAGCTCCTCGATGCGCGCGGCCTTCTGCTCCTCCGCGCGTCGCTGCTCGGACGCGTGGGCGGCCTCGACCTCGGCGCGCTTCTCGGCGACGGCGCCCTCGAGCTCGGCGCGCTTCTCGTCGACGAGACCCTGGGCGCGCGAGACGCGCTCCTCGGCCTCTTCCTCGATCTGCTGCAGCGCCTTCTCACGCTGCGCCTCGTCGACGCGGGTGACGACATAGAGCGCGAAGTAGAGGATGCGCTCCAGGTTGCGAGGGCTGATGTCGAGCAGGATGCCCAGGCGGCTGGGCGTGCCCTTGAAATACCAGATGTGGCTCACCGGGCTGGCGAGCTTGATGTGCCCCATCCGCTCGCGGCGGACCTTCGAGCGCGTGACCTCGACGCCGCACTTGTCGCAGATGATGCCCTTGTACCGGATGCGCTTGTACTTGCCGCAGTAGCACTCCCAGTCCTTGGTGGGACCGAAGATGCGCTCGTCGAAGAGGCCGTCCTTCTCCGGCTTGAGCGTGCGGTAGTTGATCGTCTCCGGCTTGGTGACCTCACCCGAGGACCAGCCCTTGATCTGCTCCGGCGACGCGAGGCTGATGCGGATCGCGTCGAAATTGTTGACTTCAAGCATGAGCGACTGGGACTCCTGCGGCTGCACGCCGCTGTTGCGGGCTCAGGATGGATCGATGCGTGAGGGAGCTGGCGGCGCCGTCCCCGGCGCCGCCCTCCCGGCTATTCCTCAAAGCCCTGGAGATTGATCCCGCCCAGGTCGGGCAGCGGGTAGCTGCCCGTGTCCTCGATGAAGCGGATCTCCTCTTCGTTCTCGTTCAGGATCTCGACCGACAGCCCGAGCGCCTGGAGCTCCTTGATGAGCACCTTGAACGACTCCGGCACGCCGGGCGGCTGGATCTCCTCGCCCTTGACGATCGCCTCGTAGGTCTGCACGCGACCCATGACGTCGTCGGACTTCACGGTGAGGAGCTCCTGCAGGATGTTCGCGGCGCCGTACGCCTCGAGCGCCCAGACCTCCATCTCGCCGAAGCGCTGGCCGCCGAACTGCGCCTTGCCACCCAGCGGCTGCTGGGTGATGAGGCTGTACGGCCCGGTGCTTCGGGCGTGGATCTTGTCCTCCACCAGGTGGTGGAGCTTGAGCATGTAGATGTAGCCCACCGTCACGCGGTGGTCGAACGCCTCGCCGGTTCGGCCGTCGTACAGGACGGTCTTGCCGTCGCCGGGCAGCCCGGCGCGCTTGAGCGCATTGGTGATGTGCTCCTCGGTGGCTCCGTCGAAGACCGGGGTCGCCGCCTTGAGCCCGAGGGTCTGCATCGCCCAGCCGAGGTGCGTCTCGAGGATCTGGCCGATGTTCATCCGGCTCGGCACGCCGAGCGGGTTGAGCACGATGTCGACCGGCGTGCCGTCCGGCATGAAGGGCATGTCCTCCATCGGGAGGATCTTCGCGATCACGCCCTTGTTGCCGTGACGTCCCGCCATCTTGTCGCCCACGGCGATCTTCCGCTTCTGGGCCACGCCGACGCGGACCAGGCGGTTGACGCCGGGGAGCAGCTCATCGTTCTTTTCGCGGCTGAACTCGCGCACGTCGACCACGATCCCCCGCTCTCCATGCGGGAGCCGCAGCGATGAGTCGCGGACCTCGCGCGCCTTCTCGCCGAAGATCGCCCGCAGCAGACGCTCCTCGGCGGTGAGCTCGGTCTCGCCCTTCGGCGTGATCTTGCCCACCAGGATGTCGCCGGGGGTGACCTCGGCGCCGGGGTAGATGATCCCGTCCTCGTCGAGGTTGCGGAGGCTCTCCTCGCCCACGTTCGGGATGTCGCGCGTGATCTCCTCGGGGCCCAGCTTCGTGTCCCGGGCCTCGATCTCGTGCTTCTCGATGTGGATCGAGGTGAACAGGTCGTCCTTGACGAGCCGCTCGCTGATGACGATGGCGTCCTCGTAGTTGCCGCCCTCCCACGGGAGGAAGGCGACGAGGATGTTCTGCCCCAGCGCCATCTCGCCGGCGTCGGTGCTGCTGCCGTCCGCGAGCAGCTGCTCGAAGACGACGCGATCGCCGACGTCGACGACCGGCCGCTGGTTGATGCACGTGCCCTGGTTGGAGCGCACGAACTTCTTCAGCTTGTACACGTCGCGCTCGTCGCCCTCGTCCCGCTCCACCACGATGTGGTCCGCGGTGACGCTCACCACGGTGCCCGGGTGGGCCGCGACGAGGACGCCCTGCGCGTCGAACGCGGCGCGGAACTCCACGCCCGTGCCGACCACCGGGGACTGCGGCTGGAGGAGCGGCACGGACTGCCGCATCATGTTCGAGCCCATGAGCGCTCGGTTGGCGTCGTCGTGCTCGAGGAACGGGATCATCGCCGTCGCGACGCTCACGATCTGCTTCGGGCTCACGTCCATGTAGTCGATGACGTCGACGGTCTCCTCGAGGAACTTGTCCTTCCAGCGAACGAGCACCCGCTCCTCGGCGAAGCGGTCGTTCTCATCGAGGGCGGCGTTCGCCTGCGCGATGTGGAACTTCTCCTCCTCGGAGGCATCGAGGTAGACGATCTCGGCCGTCACGACGGGCCGGATGCGGACCTGGGGAAGCTTCGCCTCCTTGATCTGGCCCCACAGCTTGTCGTCGATCGTGGCGCCCGCCTTGGCGATCGCCTTGCCGCCCTCGGTGAGGGCCAGATCCTCGGCGAGGATCTCCCCGATCGCATCGGCCTGCTTGTCCTTGGCGCCGACGAAGCGGCGAACCTTCCGGTACGGCGTCTCGATGAAGCCGTAGCGGTTGATCTTCCCGTAGGTCGCCAATGAGCCGATGAGACCGATGTTCGGCCCCTCCGGCGTCTCGATCGGGCACATCCGGCCGTAGTGGCTCGGGTGCACGTCGCGGACGTCGAAGCCGGCGCGCTCGCGCGACAGTCCGCCCGGCCCGAGGGCCGAGAGGCGCCGCTTGTTGGTGAGCTCGGCGAGCGGGTTGGTCTGGTCCATGAACTGGCTCAGCTGGCTGCCGCCGAAGAACTCCTTCATCGCGGCCACGACGGGCCGGATGTTGATGAGCGTGTTCGGGGTCGCCTGGTCGGAGTCGGTGATCGTCATCCGCTCCTTCACCACGCGCTCCATGCGGAGGAGGCCGATGCGGAACTGGTTCTGGATCAGCTCGCCGTTGGCGCGGATGCGCCGGTTGCCGAGGTGGTCGATGTCGTCCGGCTCACCGCGGCCGTTGTTGAGCTCGACGAGCTTGCCGATGATCGCGACGATGTCGTCGCGGCTGATCACGCGGCTGTCGCGCGGATTCGGCGTCTCCTCCGCGGGCAGGGTGATGCTCAGCTTGCGACCTACGTCGGCGAGCGCCTTGTTCAGCTTGTACCGGCCCACCCGACCGAGGTCGTAGCGGCGGAAGTTGAAGAACAGGCTGCTGACGAGCGCCCGAGCGTTGTCGACCGTGGGCGGGTCGCCGGGGCGAAGCTTCTTGTAGACCTCGATGAGCGCCTGGTCCTGCGAGTCCGCCGGGTCCTTCTCGAGCGTGAGCGTGACGTACGGATGCTCGGGATTGTCGTCCGCCGGCGAGAGGATCTTCTTGATCTCCTCGGTGTCGAGGCCCACGGCGCGCAGCAGCGTGGTGGCCGGGATCTTTCGCTTCCGGTCGACCTTGACGCTGAGCAGGTCCTTGTTCGAGGTCTCGAACTCGAGCCACGCGCCGCGGTTCGGGATCACCTTCGCGGCATGCAGCAGCCGGCCGGTCGTCGGATCCTCGGCCGCCGTGTAGTACACGCCGGGCGAGCGGACCAGCTGCGAGACGACGACGCGCTCGGCGCCGTTGATGATGAAGGTGCCCTGCTCCGTCATCCACGGGAAGTCGCCCATGAAGACGGTCTGGTGCTTGACCTCGTCGGTCTCCTTGATCACGAGGTCGACC
Source organism: uncultured Chloroflexia bacterium (assembly GCA_963840205.1). Taxonomy (GTDB): domain Bacteria; phylum Chloroflexota; class Limnocylindria; order QHBO01; family QHBO01; genus JACDBZ01. The sequence goes on along the minus strand of CAWIXZ010000001.1, from coordinate 142,967 downwards.
TCGACCTTCAGCGGCTTCGCGTAGGTCAGGTCTCGGGTCCGGCACTCCTCCTCGGAGAACTTCGGCTCCTCGAAGTAGTACTCGCGGAAGTGAAGCTCCAGGTTCTTGCCGGTGAAGTCGGTGATCGGGGTGATTTCGTCGAGTAGCTCGCGCAGACCCGTGGTGACGAACCATTCGAACGACTCTGTCTGGGTCTGGATCAGGTTCGGAAGCGGGAGAACCTCGGGAATGTGCGAGAAGTTTTCACGAACGGGGGCCAGCTCAAAACGGCTGGCAGGCTCGGCCAACGCCATTCAGTACTCCTGGGGGAAGGCATGGGGACACGCGGACACGCGGTCGAGCAGTATAGCATCAGGAAGCGCTTCGTCAACTGAAGCGCCCGGCCGTGCAGCCGATGCCAAAGAGCCTAGCGATCAGGTCCCTCGCGCACCGACGCGCCCCACCCCTCTCGCGCCAGAACCGCCGCCGCAACGAGCCCACCCAGCGCATCGGCCCACGTCACGCCGATGGCTTCCGACAGCCCCACGCCAGCCAGGCCGATGAGTGCGAGCAGTGCGGCGATTCCGGTCAAGACGCTATCGGCCCCAAGGGCACGGCTCGCGAGTGCACCGGCCACTCGGTACTTCGCGAACGCGAGCATCGCGCTGTTCCCCGTTCGGGCTACCGACGGAGCTCGTTCGCGCGCGATAGGATGCCCGTCGGTGCCCGATCTTGCAGACCCGGCAGCGAGGTACATCCTTGTCGTCGAGGACGATCCAGACCTTCGGCTCGTGCACGGTGAGGTGCTCGAGGAAGCCGGCCATCTCGTCCGGACGGCCGCCGATGGGCTGGAGGCGCTCGAGCTCATCGAGCGTGAGGGGCCGCCGGTCGTGATCGTGCTCGACCTGCGCATGCCACGGATGAGCGGCTGGGACCTCGTGGATCGGCTCCGCGCTCGGGCTGAGTGGCGCGACATCGCGCTCGTGGTGGTCGCCGCGCACTACCAGATCCGCGAGGAGGCGGCCGCCCTCCGCGCCCAGGCGTGGCTGCACAAGCCGGTGAGTATCGACGACCTCGCGCGGGTCGTCGGCCGTCACGTACGACGAGCGCATCCGAACCATGGCCTCGTGACCGGCTGGCAGCCCGCGTCGAGCCCACTCGACGCCGTCCTCCTCAACGCCGCGGACGCCATCACCGTCCAGCGGCCCGACGGTTCCCTGGCCTACGCCAACCTCGCCGCCGCGCGGACGCTCGGGTACGGATCCCCGAAGAGGTGCTCGCCACGCCGCTGCGCGACCTCATGAGCCGATACGAGCTCCTGGACGAGGACGGCGCGCCGATGCCCTCGAGCGGCTGCCGAGCCGGCGCGCACTTGCGGGACAGACCGGTGAGCCGATGGTCGTTCGTTTCCGCCCGTCTCCACCGGCGACGACCGCTGGTCCCTGGTCCAGGCGATCCCGATCCTCGACGGCGACGGAAAGGTGACGCTCGTCATCAACACGTTCCAGGACATCACCGAGCTCAAGCGCACGGAGGGACGCCTTCGACTCCTCGCCGCTGCGGGCGACGTGCTGGGCAGCTCCGCGGAGTACCAGGAGACGCTCCAGGAGCTCGCGAACCTCGTGGTCCCGGACCTCGCCGACTGGTGCGTGGTCGACGTCGTCGAGGCCGCGACGCCGGTCATGCGCGTCGCCGTCGCGCACCTCGACCCTGCCAAGCGTCGCCTGGCCGAGGAGATCCAGCAGCGCTACCCGCCCGACCCGGACCGCCCCGGCGGCGTGCACGCTGTCATCCGCAGTGGCGTCCCGGTCTTCGTATCCGAGGTGACGAGCGAGATGCTGGCGGCGGCTGCGCGCGACGACCGAGCACCGGCGCGCTGCTGGAGCAGCTGGGCATCGGGTCGGCCGCGATCCTGCCGCTGATCGCGCGCGAGCAGGTCCTCGGCGCCATGACGCTCGTCCGCGAGCCGGGGCAGGCAGCCTCTCGCGGAGGCGGACCTGCCGCTCATGGAGGAGCTCGCGCGACGCGCGGCGACGGCGATCGACAACGCGCGCCTGCTTCACGAGGCGAACGAGGCCCTGCGCCTGCGCGACGACTTCCTGGCGATGGCGTCGCACGACATGCGGACGCCGTTGGCGGTGATCCTCGCCAACCTCCAGCTCGCGCGGCGCCGCGTGGCGAAGGGCGACGCCGATACCGCCGACGTCCTGCGGCACCTCGAGTCCGCCGAGCGCACCACGCAGCGGATGACCGGCCTCGTGGGCGAGCTGATGGACATCAGCATGCTCCGCAGCGGCGAGCGCCTGCCGCTGACCCCGAGCGGGTCGACCTGGCGGCCCTCGCCAGGGCAACCGCCGAGGAGTACCAGGGCGTCACGGACGAGCACACCCTCGAGGTGCGCAGCGAGGCGCCCGTCATCGGCACCTGGGACGTCGGCCGCGTCGACCGCGTGGTGCGCAACCTCCTGGACAACGCCCTGAAATACAGCCCCGGCGGCGGGAGCATCACGGTCTCGGTGAGCAGCGAGGACGACGGACGCTGGGCTGTCCTCGCGGTCGCCGACCAGGGCGTCGGGATCCCCGCGGACGAGCTCCCCGATCTCTTCGAGAAGTACCATCGCGGGTCGAACACGCGCGAGCTGCGCGGCACCGGCCTCGGGCTCGCGGGCTCGCGGGCCGTGGTCGAGCAGCTCGGCGGCACGATCACCGCCGAGAGCGTCATCGACAAGGGCTCCACCTTCACAGTGAGGCTGCCCATCAGCCCGGAGCCCAGCCCCGGGGCATGACGAAAGGCCGGCCCGAAGGCCGGCCTCGCGCTGCGATTGGTCGCGGGCTAGCGGATCTCGACGGCCGCGCCGGCCTCGGCCAGCTTCTCCTTGACCTGCTCCGCCTCCTCGCGCGCCACGCCCTCCTTGACGGCCTTGGGGGCGGCGTCGACGAGATCCTTGGCCTCCTTGAGGCCCAGGCCAGTGAGCTCGCGCACGGCCTTGATGACGAGGATCTTGTTCGCGCCGACCTCGGTGAGGACCGCGTCGAACTCGGTCTGCTCCTCGGCGGCGGCGGGCGCTCCCGCGCCGTCCCCGCCCGCAGCCGGCGCGGCCGCGGCGGCAACCGGGGCGGCCGCCGTGACGCCGTAGCGCTCCTCGAACGCCTTCACGAGCTCGCTCAGCTCGAGGACGGTCTTGGTGTCGATCGCCTCGAGGATCTCCTCGTTGCTCAGGGTCTTGGTGGCCATGGGTGATACGTCTCCTGTCGTTCTGGTGTCGGTCGCGGCCGTCAGGCCGCGGCCTCGGTGGATCGCTTCTGGTCAGCCACGGCGCTCAGCACGCCGACGAAGTTGCGAAGGTTTGCCGCGAGCACGCCCGCCATACCGCTGAGCGGCGCGGCCATCCCGCCCGCGAGCCTGCCCAGCAGAACCTCGCGCGAGGGAAGCGTGGCGAGGCGCGTGAGCTGCGATGCATCGATGGCCCGGTCGCCCAGCATCCCGCCGCGCACCGAGACGACGCTCGAATACGGCCGCAGCGCCTCGGCGAGGACGCGGGCGAGCGCGGTTGCCTCTCCGTCGACGGTGGCGAGCGCGGTGGGCCCGGAGAGCAGCGGCTTGAGCTCGGCGAGCCCTGCCTCGTCGGCGGCGATCTTGAGGAGCCGGTTCTTGGCGATGTGCAGCTGGACGCCCCCGTCGCGGAGCGTCTTGCGCACGGCCTGCATCTCGGAGACCTTCAGCCCCCGGTAATCGGCGACCGCCATCGCCGTGCTGCCGCGGAGAAGCTCCGCGAGCTCGGTGACGGCCTGGCGCTTGGCATCGGTCGGCATCGGTCTGTCCTGGTCTCCTGCGTCTGCGTGAGACAAACGAAAACGGCGGTCTGCGTGCGCGACACGAGAACCGCCGTCCATGGCTGGGTCCTGATTCGTGCCTGCGCGTGCCTCGGCGTCCCTGCGCCGACGATTGGCCCGGGACTCTCACCCGGGCACATCGCGGTCTTCGGCTGTCTTGTGTTGTCCGGTCGCGCATCGTAGCCGATACGCGACGATCCGTCCCGACTAGCGTGCTGGCGGCCGCCAGCGCGGACGGGATGTCGATCCGCACGCCGGGACCCATCGTCGGGGCCAGCGTGAGGCTTCGCATGTAGGTGCCCTTGGCGCCGGAGGGCTTCGCCCGCTGGATGGCGTCCACCAGCGTCGCGACGTTTGCGGCGAGCTGCTCGGGCGTGAAGCTGGCGCGGCCGACCGGCGCGTGGACGATCCCCGCGCGATCCACCTTGAACTCGATCCGCCCGGACTTGATCTCGCTCACGGCGCGCTCGATGTCGAACGTGACGGTCCCCGCCTTCGGGTTCGGCATCAGCCCTCGCGGGCCGAGCTTCTTTCCGAGGCGGCCGACGGTGCCCATCATGTCCGGCGTCGCGATGGCGACGTCGAACTCGAACCAGCCGTCGTCGATCCGCTTCACGAGGTCGTCGCCGCCGACCTCGTCGGCGCCGGCGCGCAGGGCCTCCTGGGCCTTCTCACCCTGCGCGAAGACGATGACGCGCGAGGTCTTGCCCGTGCCGTGCGGGAGCACGACCGTGCCACGGACGAGCTGGTCCGCGTGCCGCGGGTCCACGCCGAGGCGCAGGTGCAGCTCGACGGTGCCGTCGAACTTGCTGATCGAGAGCTTCGGCAGCAGCTCGGAGGCCTCGCCGATCTCGTAGCGGCGATCGGGCTCGATGAGCTTCGCCGCCTCGAGGTACTTCTTTCCGTGCTTCGGCATGTCAGGCCACCTCGATGCCCATCGAGCGCGCGGTGCCCTCGATGATCTTCATCGCGCCCTCGATCGAGGTCGCGTTCATGTCCTGCATCTTCATCTCCGCGATCTCGCGCACCTGCGCGCGGGTCACGCGCCCGACCTTGTCCTTGTTCGGCACCGCGGACCCCGACTCGACGCCGGCGGCGCGCTTCAGCAGCGCGGCCGCGAGCGGCGCCTTGGTGACGAAGGTGAAGGAGCGGTCCTCGAAGACCGTGATCTCGGCCGGGACGACGTAGCCGCGCTGCTCGGCGGTCCGCTCGTTGAAGGCCTTGATGAACTCCATGATGTTGATGCCGTGCTGGCCGAGCGCCGGACCGACCGGCGGCGCCGCGGTGGCCGCCCCCGCGGCCGCCTGCACCTTGATGATCGCGCGGATCTTCTTTGCCATCGTGTCTCCTTCGAGGTGCTGTCGGGGCGCGAGCCCCTCCCTCGTGATGCGGCGGCGCGCGGCGCCGCCATCGGCCTATCGGTTGATCTAGAGCTTCTCGATCTGGAGGAAGTCCAGCTCGACCGGCGTCTCGCGGCCGAAGATGCTCACGAGCACCTTGACCTTGTTGCGCTCCGGGTTGACCTCGTCGACCGTGCCGATGAACTCGGCGAACGGACCGTCCTTGACGCGGACGCTCTGGCCCTTGCTGTACTGGACCTTGAACTTCGGCGTCTCGACCCCCATCTGCTTGAGGATCTTCTTGACCTCGTTCTCCTCGAGCGGCAGCGGGCGGTTCCCGGAGCCGACGAACGAGCGTGACGCCCGGCGTGTTGCGCACGACGTACCAGCTCTCGTCGCTCATCGCCATCTCGACCAGCACGTAGCCCGGGAACACCTTGCGGTTCACCGTCTGGCGCTGGCCGTTGCGGATCTCGATCTCCTCCTCCATCGGGACGAGCACCTGGAAGATCTGGTCCTCCACGCCCATCGACTCGATGCGGTGCTCGAGGTTCGCCTTCACCTTGTTCTCGTAGCCCGAGTAGGTGTGGATGACGTACCACTGCTTCTTGCCGCGGTCCGTCTCCGGCATGTCGCCGGGGCGCGGCGCCTCGCGCGACAGCCGTGCGGCCTCGCGCGCCTCGTTGATCGTCTCGGACGTCGTCGTTTCTTCTGCCATCTAGAGCACCTGGTCCACGAGCCTGTTGAAGATCTGGTCGAGCACGAAGATGTAGACGCCGATGGCGAACGAGACCGCGACGACCAGAACGGTCAGCCGGATCACGGTCTCGCGTGTCGGCCAGGCGACCTTCTTCAGCTCGGCCCAGCTCTCCTGGAGGTATCGGCGCAGGCCGGTCACCATGATCGGTCAGCTCTTCCTGCTACTGCGTTGATTGGGTTGGCGTTCGGGGTGGCAGGGGCGACAGGACTTGAACCTGCAACCGCTGGTTTTGGAGACCAGTGCTCTACCAATTGAGCTACACCCCTCCGAACGCGGCCCGCTACTTCGTCTCCCGGTGCAGCTGATGCTGCCGGCAGCGAGGGCAGAACTTGTTCAGCTCCAGGCGCCCCGGGTCGTTTCTCTTGTTCTTCCGTGTGCTGTACGTGCGTTCCTTGCAGTTCGTGCACGCCAGCGCGATCACGGGGCGATTCTCGGCCTTGGCCACAGTCCTTGTTCCTCGTTCTACCGCCCGACCTGCGGCCGCGCTGAACTAGGGCGGGGTCACCGGGGGACGGACCGATTCTATGGCGTTTCCACGCCCGCTGTCAACGAGACGCGCGCTCCGCCCCGTCCCGTCGCGCGAGCACGACGCGCGTGAACGGCAGGCGCACGTCGCTGAAGACCTCGATGCTCACGAGGAAGCCGATGAAGATCAGCAGCACGCCGATGAGCTCGCCGAGGTAGAACGCCCAGGTGATGCCGAACCGGTTCAGCCCGCTCGTCCAGCCGGGGATGAACCCGCCGAGCGCGATGAGGATCGTCGCCGGCACCCGCGAGTTCAGCGTCCCCTGCCTGAAGGCGCGCCACGCGCCGGGCAGTGAGGCGACGAGGTTCACGATGACGGCCACCACCCGGCCGATGGCTCCCACGATCGGGATTCGGGTCGTCACCCGCATCACCCGCTTCTTCGGCATGAAGATGTAGGCCGAGTACACGGCGCCGAAGACGAGCGCGAAGGCGCCGGCGATGTTGAACGGCGGCGTGAGCACACGCAGGTCCGACGGGAACGCCTCCCCCGTCGGCACGCCGGTGGCGTCGAGGTAGTAGCCGGGCGGGTCGACCGGCACGGTGAACGTGAGCCAGGTCACGACGGCGGTGGCGGCCACCAGGATCACCGCCGCGGTGGGGGCCACGAGGCGCCGCTCGAAGCGCGTGACGAGCACGAGCGCGATCGCAGCGAGGGTCGCGGCCGCGACGACCGCGATGACCGTCCCGGTCGAGGCCGGGTCGCCCTCGCGAGCGCGCGCGACCGCGGACAGGATGCTGAACAGGCCGCCGGCGAAGACGCTGAAGGCCACGACGTAGCCGAACCGGGTGCGGTTGAGGAGGAAGACGGTCCCGAGGCCGAGGTACGCGGCCACACCGAACGCACCGATCAGGTACCAGAGGCGGTAGAGCGCCTCGTTCCAGCCGAAGGCGCCGCCGAGGAACTCGGTGCCGGCGCTGATGCCGTACCACAGCAGGCCGATGGTCCAGACGAGCTGGTACGGCTGCCGGCGGCGAACCCACTGGTCCCCGACGAGCGCCGCGAACACGAAGGAGAGCGCCGAGCTGAGGAAGGGAAGGATGACGTTCAGGTCCACCGACCGATGAGCCTCCAGCGCGTTGCCGTGTCGACCGGCGCGTCAGGTCCGGTGCTGGAGCCCACGTCCGGGCTCGAACCGGAGACCTCTTCCTTACCAAGGAAGTGCTCTGCCAACTGAGCTACGTGGGCCCGCGTGACGCGCCGCCCGCCGCTCGACGGGCGACGGCAGTGTCGCAGGGGGCCGGTTGGGCCGCAACCATCGGTTTACCTGGGCAAATCTAGGTCTGCGCGAGGTTCAGGTCGGGGCTTCGCCGGAGGCTCTTCGGTTGGGAAGCTGGTGGGCAGGGAGGGAATCGAACCCCCACAGTCGAAAGACGGCTGATCTACAGTCAGCGGAGCTCACCACCTGCTCAACCTACCCACGAAATCGATCGGCGCGTGGTGCTCGCCGACCGCGGAGCGGAGTATATCGAAAGGACCCATCGATGGCGAAGCTCAAGGCAAGTCAGCGAGCCAAGATCCCGGCCAAGGAGTTCGGCCTGCCGGAAAAAGCCCGCACTGCCGAGGCAAAGAAGGAGACCGGCAACTATCCGATGCCGGACGAGGGCCACGCGATCAGCGCCAAGCGGCTCTCGCGCAAGCAGCGCAAGGACGGCAACCTCACGAAGGACGAGTTCGACCGCATCAATCGGAAGGCCGACAAGGTCCTCAAGTCCAACGATTGAGGCGTGGCGCGACCTCGGTGAGGTCCCGCAGAGGGCTGGAGCCGAGGGTGGGAGTCGAACCCACAACCTGAGCTTTACAAAAGCCCTGCTCTGCCATTGAGCTACCTCGGCCCGCGGGCTGGTCAGTCTAGCGCGGGCTCCGCTGGCGGACGACCTCGAACAGGAGCAGCGCCCCGGCGGTCGCGGCGTTGAGGCTGGCGATCCGTCCGGCCATCGGGAAGTTCACGAGCAGGTCGCAGCGGCGCTTCGTCGCGCCCGAGAGCCCGCTCCCCTCGCTGCCGACGACGAGCGCGATCGGGCCCGTCAGCTCGCTCTCCCAGGCCGACGCCGGCGCGTCCTGGTCCGCCGCGACCAGTCGCAGACCCGCCAGCTTCAGCTCATGGATGGCCTCGCCGATGGTCGGCAGGCGGACGAGCGGCAGGTGCTCGCTGGCCCCGGCGCTTGCCTTGACGGCGGAGGCCGAGAGCGGCGCCGCGCCACGCTCGGGGAAGACGACGCCGTCTACACCCGCGGCCTCGGCTGAGCGCAGCAGCGTGCCGAAGTTCGTCGGGTCCTGGAGGTGCTCGAGGATGAGCACGAACGGGTCATGCCCGGCCTCTCGCGCGCGGGCGAGAACCTCGGCGAGATCGGCCCAACGACGCTCCCCGACCTCGAGCAGCACGCCCTGGTGACCGTCGAAGCCCGCGAGCCGCGTCATCCGGTCGGCGGGGACGCGGTCGACCGGCAGGCCGGCCCGGCGGGCCTCGTTGAGGATGGCCTTGAGCTCCGGCGACGGTTTGGCGGTCGCGGAGAGAAGGAGCCGATGCGCCTGACGGCCGGCGGCGAGCGCCTCCGCCACGGGCCGCCGCCCACCGATCCAGTCGGTCACTCGACGCGTATGACCCCGGCGACCGCCCAGGCCGCGATCCCCTCCTCGCCGGCGAAGCCCAGTGCGTCGGAGGTCGTCCCCTTCAGCGAGACCGCGTCCTGCTCAACGCCGAGCAGGCGCGCGATGACCTCGATGATCTCGTCGCGCCGCGGGGCGATGGGTGGGCGAGCGAGCGCCACGGCCACGTCGGCGGCCGTCGGTCGCCAGCCATGCTCCTCGAGCCGCGCGACCGCCCGCCGGACGAGGTCGCGCGAGTCCGCCCCCTCCCAGGCCGTGGCGTCCGGCGGGAAGAGGCTGCCGACGTCGCCGAGTTGCGCCCCACCCAGCATCGCGTCGATGAGGGCGTGGAGCACCGCGTCGCCGTCCGAGTGACCCTCGGGGCCGCGCTCCTCGTCGGCGAAGAGCACGCCACCGATGCGCATCTCGCGGCCCTCGACCAGCCGGTGCGCGTCGAAGCCGATGCCGACCCGAACGCCCGAGGGCAGGTCGGCGGCGCTACCGGGGGCCGTGATCGGCGTCGCCGCCGCGGCGAGGATCCCGCGCACCGCGTCGATGTCGCTCGGCTCGGTGAGCTTGCGGTTGCTGGGGTCCCCCGGCACGACGCGCACCGACACGCCCGCCGCGGCGAGCGCGCCCACGTCGTCCGTGACCGGGCGCTTCCATGCGTGCATCTCCTCGATCGCCGCGCGCAGGTCGCCGAGACGCGCGGCCTGGGGCGTCTGCGCCGCCACCACGTCGGCGCGGTCGACCGGCGCGACGACGCGCCCGCCGCGTACCCGCTTCAGCGTGTCGGGAACCGGCACCACGGGAACCACCGCGTCGTGTCCGGCGGCGGCCATCTCCGCGACCGCGGCGACGAGGGCCGGGGTCAGCGCGGGGCGCGCCGCATCGTGGACCAGGGTGATCGTCTCGTCGCCGTGCCCCGACCGCCGCAGCGCGCGCAGGCCGGCGAGGACCGAGTCGGCGCGCTCAGCTCCCCCGGCGATGACCTCACAGCGGCCGAGCCCGCCTGCCGGAAGGGCGGACCGGAAGCGCTCGATCGAGTCAGCGGGGACGGCGATCGCGACCCGCACGAGGCCCGGCGTCGCGAGGAGCGCGTCGAGGGCCCAGCGCCACGAGGGGCGGCCCCAGAGGTCGACCCACAGCTTGTCGGTGCCCATTCGGCTGCTGCGGCCGGCGGCGACGAGCACCGCGACGAACGAGGGCGGCATCGGTCAGTCTGCTCCGGCTCAGGCGCCGTCGCGCCGAGGCTGCGCGAAGATCATGCGCCCGGCCACCGTCTGCAGCACCCGCGTGACGCTGACCGTCGTCTCCTCGTTCATGAGGGTCGACTCCGCCCTCGACGACGACCATCGTGCCGTCCTCGAGATAGCCGACGCCCTGCCCCGGCTCCTTCCCCTCCTGCATGATGCGGATCTTCAGCTCCTCGCCCGGATGGACGACGGACTTCACCGCGTTCGCGAGCTCGTTGATGTTGAGGACGCGGATCCCCTGGAGCTCGGCGACGCGGTTGAGGTTGTAGTCGTTGGTCAGGATCGCCGCGCCATGTTCCCGCGCGTACGCCATGAGCTTGGCGTCGACGTCGGACACCTCGGGGTAGGTCTCCTCGCTCACCTCGACCGGCGCCACCGGGTCCCGCTGCAGCGCGGTGAGCATCTCGAGCCCCCGGCGGCCGCGATTGCGGCGCAGCGCATCAGGCGAGTCGGCGACGCGCTGGAGCTCGTCGAGCACGAAGCGGGTGATGACGAGCGTTCCGAGGATGAACCCGGTGCGCGAGATGTCGACGATTCGCCCGTCGATGATCGCGCTTGTGTCCACCACCACGCGATTGCTCGGGCCGCGGCGGCGTCCCGGTCGGCTCAGCAGCCCATCGAGGGCGGCCAGCAGCTCGCGTCGCTTGAACATCGTCACGGCGAGCATCACCGCCGCCAGCACCACGGCCACGAGCGGCGGGCCGAGCGAGCCAACCGTCCCTCCGGCGCTCGCGAGCGGGACGCCGATGAGCAGGCCCATCACCAGGCCCACGACGATCGCGGCGACGCCAAGGGCGAACTCGCCGGCGCCTGCCTCCCCCAGCCGTTCCTTCGCCCGGTTGGCCGGATACACGGTGAGGTACGGGCTGAGGAGATAGCCGAAGAGGAAGCCAGCCACCACGAAGGCCGTCAGGAAGGCGGGGGCGTTGGCGGGCGTGAGGAGCTCCTCCGCCTGGTCGAGCAGCGAGAGCCCGATGGCAAAGCCGAGGACAGTGCCCGCGATGGCGCCGAGCAGCTGGATGATTCTTGTCATGAGCCGATGAGTCCGCGAATGAATTCAACGCGCGTCGGCCGGCGGATGAATGGAGATGAAGTCCGGTTGTCGCGCTTGCCTCGACAGTAGCACGCGATTCCGCCTGTCTCCATGTCGCGGGCATGGCTCGATCGTCGGGCCGATCGTCCTGATCGGTCAGCCGTCGAGCGAGAGCTGAAGCGCCTCCCGTGATGTCGCGCGCGACGACGAGGCCGCCGCCCGCGGCGGGGTCGGTCGACCCGCGCGACGGGCCCGTGACGAGGCGCTCGAAGCCGAGGCGTCGCGCCTCGAGAAGACGCCGCTCGGCGCGCGCCGCTCCGCGCAGCCGCCCGGACAGCGCGACCTCGCCCGCGAGCACCGTCGCGGCCCGAACTGGGCGCTCCCGCAGGCTCGAGGCGAGTGCGGTGGCCACGGCGAGGTCGGCCGCCGGCTCGTCGATCCGCAGGCCGCCGGCCACGTTCACGTAGACGTCGTGCCCGGTGAGGTTGAGGCCGGCGTGCCGCGCCAGGACCGCGATGAGCATCAGCACGCGGTTCACCTCGATCCCCGTCGTCGCGCGCCGCGGCGACCCATAGCTCGCCGGCGCCGAGAGCGCCTGGATCTCGACCGCGAGCGGGCGCGTGCCCTCCAGCGCGATCGTCACCGCGGACCCGGCCGTCGGCACCTCGTCCGACTCGATGAAGAATCGGCTCGCGTCCGCGACCTCCGCCAGGCCGTCCCCGCGCATCTCGAGCACGCCCACCTCGTCCGTGGATCCGAAGCGGTTCTTCGCGGCGCGCAGCAGCCGCGTCGTCCCCAGGCGCTCGCCCTCGAGGTAGATCACCGCGTCGACGAGGTGCTCGAGGGTCCGCGGGCCGGCCACCGTCCCCTCCTTCGTCACGTGGCCGACGAGCGCGACGCACGTCCCGCTGGCCTTCGCCGCCTCGGCGAGGCGCGCCGCGACCTCGCGGACCTGTCCCACGCTGCCCGCGGGCCCGGTGAGCTCGCCGCTCGTCATGGTCTGGACGCTGTCGATCACCGCGAGGACCGGCGCCTCGGTCTCGATCGCCGGCGAGCGCCGCCTCGAGGTCGGTCGTCGCGACCAGGCTCAGCCCGTCGACGACGGCGTCGATCCGCTCCGCGCGCCCGCGAACCTGGGCCGCCGACTCCTCGCCGGTGATGTAGAGCACGCCGGTGCCGTCACGGCCCGCGATCCGCGCGGCGAGCTGAAGAAGGAGCGTCGACTTCCCGATCCCCGGGTCACCGCCGAAGAGGATGATCGAGCCGGGCACGAATCCCCCGCCGAGGACGCGGTCCACCTCGCCGATGCCCGACGCGAGGCGGGATGCCTCGGCGCTCGTCACGCTGCCGATCGCCACCACCGTGGCCGACTCCGGCGACGGCCGCGCGGCTGGAGGAACGGGCCGCGGCACGAGGCGCGGCGACCGTCTCCACGAGGGTGTTCCACGCGCGCGCAGGACGGGCACTGTCCGGCCCACTTCGGCGACTCGGCGCCGCACTGCTGGCAGAGGTACGTCGTCCGGGCGACAGGCACGGTGGTCCGCGAGCGTCCCACGCGGCCGATTACCGCCGCGTTATCGGCGGATTACCGGCCGGCCCGGGCCGGCTGGCGCTTCGCGGGCGGCGAGGCCTTCTCGATCGTCAGCGTGCCGTCGGGGCCGACGTCCACGGTGACGGTGTCTCCGGCGGAGAAGCTCGCCTGGAGCATCCGCTCGGCGAGCGCGTCCTCGATCTGGTTCTGGATCTCGCGCCGCAGCGGCCGCGCGCCGTACGCCTGGTCGTAGCCCTTGGCGATGATCGCGTCCTTGGCGGCATCGGTCACGACGAGCTCCATCTCCTGGCCTGCCAGCTGCGCCCTTCACCCGCTCCAGGAGCAGGTCCACGATCAGGCGGATCTCCTCCCGCGTGAGGCTGCGGAAGACGACCGTCGCGTCGATGCGGTTGAGGAACTCGGGGCGGAAGGTGTTCTTCAGCTCGCCGAGCACCTTCTCCTTCATCTTGTCGTAGTCCGCGGCCTCCTGGGCGGCCTCGGAGGCGCCGGCGCGGAAGCCGATCGAGGTGTCCCTCTGGAGCAGCTGCGCGCCGACGTTGCTGGTCATGATGATCACGGTGTTGCGGAAGTCGACGCGCGCGGCCCTTCGCATCGGTCAGGTGGCCGTCCTCCAGGATCTGCAGGAGGATGTTGAACACCTCGGGGTGCGCCTTCTCGATCTCGTCGAGCACGATGACCGAGTAGCTCTTGCGGCGAACCGCCTCGGTCAGCTGGCCGCCCTCGTCGTACCCGACGTAGCCGGGCGGGGCGCCGACCAGGCGCGACACGTTGTGGCGCTCCATGAACTCGCTCATGTCGATCTTGATGAGCGCGTCCTCCGATGCCGAACATGAACTCGGCGAGCGCCGCGCGCGAGCAGCGTCTTCCCGGTTCCGGTCGGCCCCATGAAGATGAACGAGCCGATCGGCCGCTTCGGGTCCTTCAGGCCCGGCTCGTGCCCGGCGGACCGCCCGCGAGATCGTCTGGATCGCCTCCTCCTGGCCGATGACGCTGGCGTGCAGCGCGTCCTCCATGTGGAGCAGGCGCTCGGACTCCTCGGCGCTGATGCGGATGACCGGGATGCCGGTCCACATGCTCACGACCTGCGGCGATGTCCTCGTCGGTGACGATCGGGCGTCTCCTTGGACTGGTCGTCGTGCCACGCGGCCCGCATCGCCTCGATGCCCTCCTTGCCCTGCGCCTCCTCGTCACGCAGGCGCGCCGCGGCCTCGTAGTCCTGGCCGGCGATCGCCTCGTCCTTCTGGCGGGTGACGTCCTCGAGCGCGGCCTGGGCGGCCTTGATCTCGCGGAGGAGCCGATGACGAGCGAAGCCGAACGCGCGAGCCCGCCTCGTCGATGAGGTCGATCGCCTTGTCGGGCAGCGCCCGGTCGGCGACGTAGCGCACCGACAGGTCGACCGCGGCGTGGACGGCCTCGTCGCTGATCGTGACGCGGTGGTGCTCCTCGTAGCGCGACCGGATGCCGAACAGGATTGCGACGGCCTCGTCGACCGTTGGCTCGTCGACCATCACCGGCTGGAAGCGGCGCTCGAGCGCGGCATCCTTCTCGATGTACTTGCGGAACTCGTCGAGCGTCGTCGCGCCGATGCACTGGAGCTCGCCGCGCGCGAGGGGCGGCTTGAGGATGTTCGCCGCGTCGATCGCGCCCTCGGCGGCTCCGGCGCCCACCAGGGTGTGGAGCTCGTCGATGAACAGGACGACTGTCGCTGCTCGAGCGCAGCTCCTCGATGATCTTCTTCAGGCGCTCTTCGAACTCGCCGCGGTACTTCGTTCCGGCGACCAGCGAGCCGATGTCCAGCGTGAGCACCCGCTTGTCGGTCAGCGTGTCGGGGACGTCGCCGCTCACGATCCGGTGCGCAAGGCCCTCGGCGATGGCGGTCTTGCCGACGCCGGGCTCGCCGATGAGCGCGGGGTTGTTCTTCGTGCGCCGCGACAGGATCTGGATGACGCGCTCGATCTCCTTCTCGCGGCCGATGACCGGGTCGAGCTTGCCGGCGCGGGCGAGCTCGGTGAGGTTCACGCCGAGCTGGTCGAGGGTCGGGGTCTTCGACGGCCGCTTCGTCTCCTGCGCGGGAGCGGCGCTGCTCGACTGGCTCAGGACGTGGATGACCTGGTGGCGGACCTTGTCGAGGTTGACGCCGAGGCTCTCGAGCACGCCGGCGGCGATTCCCTCGCCCTCCCGCACCAGGCCGAGGAGCAGGTGCTCTGTACCGATGTAGTTGTGGCCGAGGCGCCGGGCCTCGTCGATGGCGAGCTCGATGACGCGCTTCGCCCGCGGCGTGAGGCCGACTTCGCCCACGACTGGCCGATCCCCGCGGCCGATGATGAACTCGACGGCAGTGCGGACCTTGGACAGCTCGACGTTCATGTTCTCGAGGACGCGCGCGGCGACACCCTCGCCCTCGCGGACGAGGCCGAGCAGCAGATGCTCGGTCCCGATGTAGTTGTGGTTGAAGCGCTGCGCCTCGTCCTGCGCGAGAGTGAGGACCTTTCGCGCCCTGTCTGTGAACTTGTCGAATCGGTCCATGGTCACCGGGCTCGCCGTGCGTGGTCTTGCTTTGGAGTGTACGGCACCGCTGGCTCCCGATGCGGCTGCCGCGCGCCGCTCATCGGGCTGTTACTTAGGTACGTTTGACGTGGCGGTTTGGCTCACTGTTCCGCACGAAAGCGCGAAACGGACCAGGCCGTGTGGGCCCGGTCCGTCTGGGGCGCCTCGCCCGGCGAGCGGGCAAGTGGAAGGGCAGATGCCTAGGCGTCGGCCTTCTTGTCGGCCTTCTCGGCCTTGGCGGGCTTGTCGGCCTTCTCGGCCTTCTCGGCCTTCTCGGCCTTCTCGGCCTTCTCGGCCTTCGCAGGCTTGTCGGCCTTCTCGGCCCTCGCAGGCTTCTCTGTCTTGGCAGGCTTGTCGGCCTTCTCGGCCTTGCCCTCGGCCTTGCCGGCCTTCGCCCTGGCGGCCTTGGGGTCCGCATCGGCTCCGGCTCCGTCCGTGGCCGCGACATCGTCGGGCTCATCGGCGACGGGTTCGCTCTTGGCGGGACGCGCGTCCGCCGCGGCCTCGGTGTCCGTCGCGATCGCCTCGGTCGCCCGCAGGTCGTCCTCGAGAACGGTGGCGTCCGCGGCCGGACCCTCGACGGTGGCGGTCGCCTCGGCCGCGGGCTTCGCTGAGTCGGTTGCCTGGGCCTCGGCGGCTGGCTCCTGCGAGGCGCGGAACTGGTCGAGCAGGCCGGACGACGCGAACGCGGCGGCCATGGTGCTGTCGATCCCGCCCTCGGGCTCGGCGGTAGCGTCCTCGGGACGGTACTCCGGGCGTCGGTTGCTGCTCGAACGCTCGCGGCGCGGACGCTCCTCGCGTGCGACCGGAGCCGGCCGGTCCTCCGCCTGCTTCAGGCTGAGCCCGAGCCGATGCCGCTCGGAGTCGAGGCTGATGATCCGCAGCTTGACCTGCTGGCCCTCCTGGACGACGTCGCCCGGGTGCGCGACGCGCTGGCTCGACAGCTCACTGATGTGGATGAGGCCCTCGAGCCCCTCCTCGACGCGCACGAACGCGCCGAAGTTCACGAGCTTGGTGACCGTCCCGTCGATGACGTCGCCGATCTTGTACTTGGCAACCGACTCCTGCCACGGGTCGGCCTGGAGGCGTCGGATGGAGAGGCTGATCCGCCCGCGCTCGTGGTTGATGTCGATGACCTCGGCCTCGACCTCGTCGCCCATCTGGTAGGCGCTCTCCGGGTTGTTCACCTTGTTCCAGGAGAGCTCGCTCTTGTGGACGAGCCCGTCGATGCCGCCGAGGTCCACGAACACGCCGAACGGCGCGATGCTGCGCACGACGCCGGTGACGCGCTGGCCGACCTGGAGGCTGCTGAACAGCTCGTCGCGCTTCTCGCGGCGCTCCTCGTACAGGGCGACCTTCTCCGACAGGATCAGGCGGTTCGCCTTGCGGTTGACCTCGAGGATCTTCAGGCGGAGCGTGCGGCCGACGAACGGCTGGAGCTTCTCCGCGATCTCCTGCGCCGCGTCGCGTGGCTGCTCGTCGCGCGGCCGGCGCGGGAAGTCGACGATCTGGCTGATGGGGACGAAGCCGCGGACGCCGAGGTCGACGATGAGGCCGCCCTTGTTGTGGTCGATGACCCGCGCCTCGACGATCTCGCCCGCCTCGAAGCGCTCCTGCATCGCGCGCCACTTGCGCTCGAGGCCGGCACGTCGCAGGGAGAGGACCGCGTGACCCTCAGGGGACTCGGGCTGGAGGACGTAGACGAGCACCTCGTCGCCGACCGACAGCTCCGGGCGGCTCTCGTCGCCGTCCCGCGGCCCGCGGCGGCTCATGAGCTCGCGGTTGCTCACCACGCCCTCGCTCTTGCCGCCGAAGTCGACGAGGATCTCGTCGGGATCGATCCGGACGACGGTGCCCTCGACCACGTCACCGTGCTTGAGGCTCTTCACCTCGTTGTCGGGGCTCTCCATGAGCTGGGCCATCGTCATCGGCTCTTCCGGCTCGACGGGCGCGGCAGGCGCAGGCGCCTCGGCCGCCGTCACCGGCTCGGCAGTGGTTGTCTCCTCGGCCTGCGTCGCGGCGCTCGGCGCCTCGGTGCCCTCAGCGGCCTCGTCGGCCGGGGCCTCGAAGGTCACCGGTGCCTGGTCGACGGAGATCGCGACAGTCGCGGCTGCGTCCTCGTCGCGCTCTGCGGCGGCGGCCTGCGGCGCATCGGCCTCGGCGGTCAGGGCCGGGGCATCAGCCTCGGCTGCCGCAGCGGGCGCATCGGCTTCCGTGCGCGAGGCGGTCGGCGCCTCACCGTCAGTGGCTGCCGTGTCGGTCGGCCCCTCGTCGGTGGCGGGGACCGTGGCGACCCCTTCGGCTGCAGGCGGCTCTGCGCTGTCCTGCGCCGGCCAGGGGTCTTCGCCGGGCTCGGGCTCGGGCGCCTCGGTGGTGCCCGCAGTGGCCCGGTTCGTGTCGTCGATCAAATGTAAGTACGCTCCTGTCGAAGATGTCCGCGGCATGCAAAACGCCCTTCACGCGGAAGGGCGTCGATTACCGTTCGTTCGCTCAGGTGTGGCGTGCTGTGTCGTACGGACGACTCGGTGCTCCTCCTGCCTGCGGACGGTCGACGCGCTGGCGCGCGACTATGGGGTTGTATGCCACACGGCCGAGGAAGAATACCACACGTGCATAGGCCTTCCCCCGAGCGTGCCTGAGCTCCCCGATCTCACGATCGTCGCCGAGGAGCTCGGCCGTCGAGTTGCGGGCCGTACCGTCGTGGAGGCCACCGCCCCGACGCCGATCCTGGTCCGTGCGACGCCCGACGACCTGGCCGCGCTGACCGGCGCGACGCTGGGGTCGCCGAGACGCCGCGGCAAGTTCCTGCTGATGCCGATCCAGCGGGCCGACGGGAGCCAACGGGTGCTTGCGGCGAACCCGATGCTGGCCGGGCGGTTCTGGCTGGTGGGCTCGAAGGAGCGCGTGCGCGCCCGCACGGGCCTTCGCGTCCGCCTCGAGGGCGCCGATGAGGAGCTCCGATACGTCGACCGCGAGATGCTCGGCAAGCTCTACCTCGTGGCCCCCGAGCGCCTGGTCGACATCCCCGGCTGGCCGGAGATGGGACCGGATGCCGATGACCCAGCGCTCACGCTGGACGCATTCCGACAGCGGATCCGGCGTCACCCCGGCGAGCTGAAGCCGCTCCTCCGCAACAGCCGATTCGTGGCGGGGATCGGCAACGCCTACAGCGACGAGATCCTGTGGGAGGCGCAGCTCGCCCCATTCCGGCGCCGCAGCACGCTGAGTCCCGAGCAGATCGACCGCCTGTATGCCGCGATGCGCACGGTCCTCGCCGATGCCATCGAGCGACTCCGCGACCTCGTGCCGCCGAACATCGAGACGCAGCACCGCGAATTCCTCAAGGTGCACCTGCGCGGAGGGCAGCCATGCCCCCGCTGTGGACGAGAGCTGCGGCAGATCGGCGGCCGTGAGGCCACCACCTTCTGCCGGACCTGCCAGCCGCCGATGTAGCGCCGGGCGGCCCTCAGGGGATGACCAGCACCTGGCCGATGGTGATGACGTTGGGATCCGAGATGCCGTTCGCGGCCTGGATGGCCTGTGAGGTGGTCCCGAACTGCGCGGCGATCGACCCCAGCGTGTCGCCCTCCTGGACGACATAGGTCCGCGGGGTCGGCGCCGGCGTGGGCGCCGGGGTGGCGGGCAGAGGAGTCTCCACCGGGAGTGGCGTGGGTGTCGGGGCCGGCGTGGGCGACGGGGTCGGCCGTGGCGTGGGGCTGGGACTGCTGGAAGGCGTCGCCTGCCCGGATGGGGACGCGGCCGCGAGCCCATCTCCGAGGTCGAGCCCTCCATTCGCGGCGGCGATGGCGGCGATCGCCCCCGCGCCCACCACGGTTGCCGCGGCGCCGAGCGCGACGAAGCGACCGGGCCCGGCGCGCCGCGCGCGCCCGGCCATGCCGCGCCACGCGGGCTCGGGGGCCAGGAGCATCCGGGTCGACACGAGGCCATCGGCGATCGGTGCGCGGCCGAGGACCGCCGTCCCGCGGCGCGTCATCGCCTGCTGGTAGCGCTCGCAGTGCGGATGCGAAGGGCTGAGGCAGAACCGTGCCTGCCACTGACGCTCGATGGGCGCCGGGATGACGTCCGCGTGGCACCGGTGCGCAGCGTCGATCCCGTCGACCGCGGAGCGGCGATCGCCACTGAGCCCGAGGAGCGGGCAGACCCGGTTCACGCCTCGAGGATAGGTGGACAGCGCGATGCCCCGCAGGTGAAACCGGCGGGGCATCGCGTGAAAAATCCCGGCGACGACCTATTTTCCCAGGAGGTTGCCCCCCGAGTATCTTCGGCGCTGGAGAGCTTAACTTCCGTGTTCGGGATGGGAACGGGTGGAGCCTCTCCGCTAGCGTCACCGGGAAATATTCAATTCGACCTTGTTGAAGAATGGAAGCGTCAAATTTCGTCGAATGCGGCCATGCCGCGATTCCGAACGCGATCCAGCAACGTGCTAGTCGCGTGAACTAGGTCAAGCCCTCGACCATTAGTGCCTGCTTCGCTCAACGCATTGCTGCGCGTACACGTGCGGCCTATCAAACAGCTAGTCTCGCTGCGGTCTTACCTGGTTAACCCAGTGGGGAACCTCATCTTGAGGCGAGCTTCGCACTTAGATGCTTTCAGTGCTTATCCCGACCGAACATACCTACCCAGCAATGCCACTGGCGTGACAACTGGCACAACATTGGTTCGTCCACTCCGGTCCTCTCGTACTAGGAGCAGCTCCTCTCAAGTTCCCTACGCCCACGGCGGATAGAGACCGAACTGTCTCACGACGTTCTGAACCCAGCTCGCGTACCGCTTTAATTGGCGAACAGCCAAACCCTTGGGACGTACTTCCGCCCCAGGATGCGACGAGCCGACATCGAGGTGCCAAACAGGGCCGTCGATATGAACTCTTGGGCCCTATAAGCCTGTTATCCCCGGGGTAGCTTTTATCCGTTGAGTGATACCCCTTCCACTCGGAGGTACCAGATCACTAAGCCCGACTTTCGTCTCTGCTCGACGTGTAAGTCTCGCAGTCAAGCACGCTTATGCCTTTGCACTCTGCGGCTGGTTTCCATTCAGCCTGAGCGTACCTTTGGGCGCCTCCGTTACACTTTAGGAGGCGACCGCCCCAGTCAAACTGCCCACCTGACACTGTCCTGCGCCCGGATTACGGGACACGGTTAGAGCCGAAATACAACAAGGGTGGTATTTCAAGGGCGACTCCACCGAGGCTAGCGCCCCAGCTTCAACGTCTCCCACCTATCCTACACATGCTGAACCTCAGTCCAATATCAAGCTACAGTAAAGCTCCACGGGGTCTTTTTGCCCTGCCGCGGGTAACCTGCATCTTCACAGGTATTTCAATTTCGCCGGATCCCTCGTTGAGACAGCGCCCAGATCGTTACGCCATTCGTGCGGGTCGGAACTTACCCGACAAGGAATTTCGCTACCTTAGTACCGTTATAGTTACGGCAGCCGTTTACCGGGGCTTCAATTCAGAGCTTGCACCCCTCCTCTTAACCTTCCGGCACTGGGCAGGCGTCAGCCCCTATACGTCAGCTTTCGCTTTAGCAGAGACCTGTGTTTTTGCTAAACAGTCGCCTGGGCCGTTTCACTGCGGCCTCGATCAGCCTCTCATCAAAGATGAGCGCTGCGAGGCACCCCTTCTCCCGAAGTTACGGGGTCAATTTGCCGAGTTCCTTAACGAGGGTTCTTCCGATCGCCTTGGTATGCTCTACCCGTCTACCTGCGTCGGTTTGCGGTACGGTCACCTTTGATCTCGCTAGACGCTTTTCTTGCAGGATCGGCTCAGTCGAATCAGCTTTCGCCTTTCATTCGCTTCTCGGAGTTAATGAGAGGACGGATTTGCCTGTCCTCTCCCCCTACCAGCTTGGACGCACATAGCCAAAGTGCGCTCGACCTACCGTTCCCGGTCACGCCCTTGCTCCCGCGATCGCTTCTCACCGGTTGCCTCGACAGCAAAGCTGCCTCAGCGCACCGGCGTCCACGACCGTGGCACCTTGCGGTGCAAACGATCTCTGGTGGTATCGGAATATCAACCGATTGTCCATCGCCTACGGCTCTCGCCCTCGGCTTAGGCCCGACTAACCCTGAGCGGATTAACCTTCCTCAGGAAACCTTAGACATACGGCGTGCGCGTTTCTCACGCGCATTTCGCTACTCATGCCGGCATTCGCACTTCCGTCCACTCCAGCCGTCCTCACGGTCGACCTTCACTGCTGACGGAACGCTCCCCTACCACCGCCGCGAACCCGAAGGAACGCGACGATCCGAAGCTTCGGTATCAGACTTGAGCCCCGTTGGATCTTCGGCGCGGAATCACTTGACCAGTGAGCTATTACGCACTCTTTAAATGGTGGCTGCTTCTGAGCCAACATCCTGGTTGTCTGTGCAACTCCACATCCTTCCCCACTTAGTCTGAATTTTGGGACCTTAGCTGTCGGTCTGGACTGTTTTCCTTTTGACCACGAAGCTTAGCCCTCGCAGTCTGACTCCCGGGGTATGAAATCGTGGGATTCGGAGTTTGATTGGGTTTGGTAAGCGGGAAGCCCCCTAGCCCATTCAGTGCTCTACCCCCACGACTGAACCCCCGAGGCTAGCCCTAAAGCTATTTCGGGGAGAACCAGCTATCTCCGAGTTCGATTGGCATTTCACCTCTACCCACAGGTCATCCCCTAGCTTTTCAACGCTAGTGAGTTCGGTCCTCCACGGGACATTACTCCCGCTTCAACCTGCCCATGGGTAGCTCACTCGGTTTCGGGTCTACCCGCTGCGACTATGACGCCCTGTTCGGACTCGCTTTCGCTACGGCTGCGTCCTTCACGGACTTAACCTTGCCACAGACCGGGTAACTCGCCGGCTCATTCTTCAAAAGGCACGCCATCAGGCTACCCACCGGCCGAAGCCTGTGGGCAACACCCTCTGACTGCTTGTAAGCACACGGTTTCAGGTACTATTTCACTCCCCTCCCGGGGTGCTTTTCACCTTTCCCTCACGGTACTGGTTCGCTATCGGTCGCCAAGAGTATTTAGCCTTGGACGGTGGTCCGCCCGGGTTCCCACATGAAGAGACCTTCCACGTGGTACTCAGGGACATGACCGGGAGTCGGATCGTTTTCACCTACGGGGCTGTCACCCTCTCTGGCGGGCCTTTCCAGGCCGCTTCTGCTAACGAACCGATTTGTAACTCCCTGCGGGACCCGCAGCTCCCGCTGGTCAGCCCTACAACACCGCGACTGCAACGGCTGCGACCTATCACGCAGCCACGGTTTGGGCTTCTCCGCTTTCGCTCGCCACTACTAACGGAATGTTCTCTGCTCCTCGAGGTACTTAGATGTTTCAGTTCCCTCGGTGTCCTCGTCACGGCCTATATATTCAACCGTGCGTCCCTGGGCATTACCCCAGGGGGGTTTCCCCATTCGGATATCTTCGGATCAACGCTTGCTCGCAACTCCCCGAAGCATTTCGCTGCCTGCCACGTCCTTCGTCGGCTCTTGGCGCCAAGGCATCCACCGCGTGCTCTTAGTAGCTTGACCTAACACGTTCACGCGGCTAGCACGGTGCTGGCCTGCGCATCACGATGCGGTCACGTCGGAATCTTCCTCGACGAAATCGATGCTTCCATTCTTCGATTGGTAAGGTCATGCGCTCGAGTTGAGCGCCCCAGCGACGTCCGCTGACCGATGAGCGCCACACATGGTCGCGCGCAGCGGTCAGAAGACCGATCTGTCTGATGGGGATTGTCGATGTTCGCAAGGCGACCTGGCGGAGTCTCCCGCGAAGTCGGGCAACTGTAGCATCCCCGTTTCGGGCGGTCAACACGACCGGTTTTGATGCGTTTCAGCGACCCGCGTCGACGGACAATAGCACATCCGTTCGACGGTGTGTAGTGGTGGAGATGAGGGGACTCGAACCCCTGACCCCCTCCTTGCAAAGGAGGTGCTCTCCCAGCTGAGCTACATCCCCACGAAGCCCCATCGTAGCCGCCGCGCCGCGGCCCGGTCAAAAGAACCGCGATTCACCTGAAGACGACGGTCCGTGCGCCGTGCACCAGGACCCGCCGCTCGACGTGCCAGCGAACGGCGCGGGCCAGCGTCACGCACTCGACGTCGCGACCGATGCGCGCGAGCTCGCGCGGCCGATGCGCGTGATCGACGCGGGCGACCTCCTGCTCGATGATCGGCCCCTCGTCCAGGTGCTCGCTCACGTAGTGCGCCGTGGCGCCGATGAGCTTCACCCCGCGGTCGTGCGCCTGCCGATACGGATCGGCGCCGCGGAAGGACGGCAGGAATGAGTGGTGGATGTTGATCGCGCGCTCGGCGAGCGCGGCACACGCCGTCGGCCCGAGGATCTGCATGTAGCGAGCGAGGACCACGGTCTCCACCGAAGCCTCCTCGACGAGGGCGAGCAGCGCCGCGTCGCGTTCCTCCAGCGTCGCCTCCCTGCCGGGCAGGAGGTGGTATGGCAACAGATATGAGCCCGCCAGCTCCCGGTGATCTTCGTGGTTGGACGCGACGCCCACGACCTGCGCGGCGAGCCACCCCGTTCGCCATCGGTAGAGCAGGTCGTTGAGGCAGTGACCGAGGCGCGACACGAGGATCAGGGTCCGCGGCAGCACCGCAAGGTCGTACAGCCGCATCCGCATCCCCCACTCCGCCGCGAGGGTCGTGAAGGTCGACTCGGACCTGCTCCTGCGTCGCCTCGCCCTCGAGCACGAAGTGGACGCGCATGAAGAAGGTGCTCTGTCGCCGGGTCGCGGAACTGCTGGCTGTCGAGGATGTTGCCCTGGTGCTCGCCCAACAGCCGCGCGACCGCGTGGACGATCCCGCGGCGGTCGGGACACGAGAGCGTCAGGACCAGCTCCGGCGCCGGCATCAGGGCGGCGTCAGGCGGCGGCGCGGCTCCGGGGGCAGCTCCCTGTCGGCCGGCCAGGGCACCTCGCGCACGACGGCCACCGGCGTCTGCTCACGTGCCTGGCCGAGCGGGTTATCGGCGAACAGCCTCTGGACGAAGCGCCGATCGACCCCTGGGCTGGCGCCGAGGACGGCGCAGCCGGCATCGTTCGCGTCGATGACAGCCACCGGGGCGCCGAGGACGGCGGCGAGGCCCCGTGCCGCGCCGTCGGGATCGCTCGGGCCGAGGGTGGCCGCCTGGTTGTACGGCGGAATGGTGTAGCTGGTGGGGCCGTCGATCGCCTTCGCCTGCGGCCCGGCGACGCGGTAGAAGACGCCGTGAACCCCGAAGGGCCTGGTGACCGCCGATGCCGCCGCGGCGAGCAGGATGCGCGGCGCGCCCACCTCCCGGATGGCGAGCTCCATCGTCTCGGCCGAGCCGAGGCCGATTCCGTAGCCCGGTCGCGTCACGAACCGCTCGAGCAGCCGCGCCAGCCGACCCGCGCGGATCTCGCTGATCGGGTACGAGCGACCCTGGGTGATCGCGACCATCCGCTCGCTGACGGCCACGAGGCGGACATCATCGGCGAGCTGGCCGACGTATCGGCGCACCACCTCGGCCGCGTCGTCGTCCCCCGTGACGAGGTGGGTGCGCACCGGGTGTCGGGCGTAGACGACGCCGCCCAGGGAAGCGTGCATGGCACGGCCCTCGTTCGGGGCGTCGAGGATCCCGAAGGGACGCTCGTCGGTCTCGGGCGCCGCGTCGGGCGGTGTGAGGGACACGGGCGCTCCGTCGATCGGTAGGTACGTGAGTGGTGGGCGTTTCTGGACTCGAACCAGAGACCTCTGCCTTATCAGGGCAGTGCTCTAACCAGCTGAGCTAAACGCCCGTCGGGAGGGCGCATCGTAGCAGAGCCGCGTCCTCCCGCAACCGAGGCCGGTACTGCGCCCGGACACGAAGAAGCCGCCCCGGCGGTCGGGACGGCTCGAGCGGCTCGCTCGGCTGAAGAGTGACAGGAATCCGCGTGATCAGCGGGACACAGGTCGTGCGATTCGAGGGCGGTTCAGCTCACTTTCCGATGCTCCCTCGAGCATCGGACCTTGCGGCGAGCTGACCGATCGACCTGGGATCGGTGGCGCCGGCGAACCGGCTCCACATTTCTCCCTAGAAAGGAGGTGATCCAGCCGCACCTTCCGGTACGGCTACCTTGTTACGACTTCGTCCCAATCACCAATCCCACCTTCGACGGCTGCCTCCTTGCGGTTGGCCCACCGGCTTCGGGTGTTATCGGCTTTCATGACGTGACGGGCGGTGTGTACAAGGCCCGGGAACATATTCACCGCAGTGTGCTGACCTGCGGTTACTAGCAACTCCGGCTTCATGCAGGCGAGTTGCAGCCTGCAATCCGAACTGAGACCGGCTTTAAGGGATTAGCTCCACCTCGCGGTTTGGCAACCCGTTGTACCGGCCATTGTAGCGTGTGTGTAGCCCAGGACGTAAGGGCCATGCTGACTTGGCGTCATCCCCACCTTCCTCCGAGTTTCTCTCGGCAGTCTGGCATGAGAGATACAACATGCCACGGGGGTTGCGCTCGTTGCGGGACTTAACCCAACATCTCACGACACGAGCTGACGACAGCCATGCAACACCTGCATGACGGTCCCTTGCGGGAGGACGACGTTTCCGCCGTTTTCCGCCACATGTCAAGTCCTGGTAAGGTTCTTCGCGTTGCGACGAATTAAACCACACGCTCCGCTGCTTGTGCGGGCCCCCGTCAATTCCTTTGAGTTTTAGCCTTGCGGCCGTACTCCCCAGGCGGAACACTTAATGCGTTGGCTACGGCACAGCCGGGGTCGATACCGACTACGCCTAGTGTTCATCGTTTACGGCTAGGACTACCGGGGTATCTAATCCCGTTCGCTCCCCTAGCTTTCGCGCCTCAGCGTCAAGAATGGGCCAGGTAGTCGCCTTCGCCACTGGTGTTCCTCCCGATATCTACGCATTTCACCACTACACCGGGAATTCCACTACCCTCTCCCACCTTCAAGCCGATCAGTTTCCGATGCAGTTTCCCGGTTGAGCCGGAAGATTTCACATCAGACTTAATCAGCCGCCTGCGCGCTCTTTACGCCCAGTAAATCCGGACAACGCTTGCCACCTACGTATTACCGCGGCTGCTGGCACGTAGTTAGCCGTGGCTTATTCCTCAGGTACCGTCTTGGATCTTCCCTGAGAAAAGAGGTTTACGACCCGAGAGCCTTCGTCCCTCACGCGGAGTTGCTGCCTCAGACTTTCGTCCATTGGGCAAAATTCCCGACTGCTGCCTCCCGTAGGAGTCTGGGCCGTTCTCAGTCCCAGTCTGGCTGATCATCCTCTCAGACCAGCTACCGATCGTCGCCTTGGTGAGCCGTTACCCCACCAACTAGCTAATCGGACGCAGGCCCCGCCGGAAGCGGATTACTCCTTTGGACGACGAAACGAATCGTCGACCGTATGCGGTATTAGCCACCCTTTCGGGCAGTTATTCCCCACTTCCGGGTAGGTCACCTACGCGTTACTCAGCCGTCCGCCACTAGGTAGCCATCGAGCAAGCCCGATGGCACCTCGTTCGACTTGCATGTCTCACGCACCCCGCCAGCGTTTGTCCTGAGCCAGGATCAAACTCTCCGTACAAACGAAAACCAGTGGTCTTGCCCGAGGGCGCCTCCACCGGTGTACGAGTTCGACGTATAGCCCGCTGATTTCGTGTGGATTCCTGTCACTCTTCAGCTGATAAGCCACGTTGCCGATGCGATCGGCTTCGTTCGATTCCGAGACCTCCTAGTCGAACTAGTCGAGGGACTCGCGATGGTCACGCTGCGCGGTCCGGAAGGGCCGCCGTTCGTGGTTCATCGGCCGGCAGATTGCCGACGCGAAGGGGAACTATAGAACACCCGTTCCGCAGCGTCAAGGAGATCGGACTGGCGGCAGTGGCTCATTTTGGACGATCCACTAGCGCGCTCGTCTATCCTCCGACGATGCGGCTCACCGTGATCGGGGGCAGTGGCGGGTACCCTGGCCGTGGTCGCCCCTGCAGCGGCTACGTCGTCGAGGCCGATGGCTTCGCCCTCCTCATCGACCCCGGTTACGGGGTCGCCACAGCGCTCTCGATCGGTGACGGGCTCACGTTCGATGCCGTGCTCGTGAGCCATGCCCACCCTGACCACTGCGCCGACCTGAACCCGATCCTCCGAGCCCGCGCGTGGGCGGACCGTCCCCTGCCGCCGCTCCCCGTCCACGCACTGACGGGCGCACTCGACGCCGTCCTGGCGCTTGATCGACCCGAGGTGCTGGCCGGCTCGTACGTGCTCCGCGACTTCGAGCCCGGCGGCGAGCTGAGCATCGGGCCGTTCCAGGTTCTGGCCGCGCCGCTCCCCCACCCGCGGCCCAACCTCGGGTTCCGCATCAGCGTCGGCGGGCGATCGCTGGTGTACACCGGCGACTGCGGCCCGTCCGACGGACTGATCCAGTTGGCCGATGGCGCCAACCTCCTCCTGGCCGAGGCTTCTTACGCCGGGACCGTCCCCCTTGAGCTCATCGGCTCGCTCTCCAGCGCCGCCGATGTCGGTCGCGAGGCCGCGACAAGTGGAGTCCAGCGCCTGGTCCTCACCCACCTCATGCCGAAGACCAACGAGGCCGATGCGGTCGCCACGGCGGCGCGGTACTTCGGCGGTCCCGTCACCGTGGCCCGCCCGAGCCTTGTCGTCGAGGCCTGACCGGCCCGCTCGTGGGGGCAAACTGAGCCACTACCGGACTGGCAGGCCTTTGGAAATTCACCCAGCCGCGGCGGCGTCGTCCGAGGGGGTAAATGGAATGTCGTCGCGGATCGAGAAATCCGTTCTCCCCTGATCGCCGGGCGTGAAGTCGATCGTGTAGGCGACCCGTGTCCCGCAGCGATCCACCATCCACCGTTCGGTCCAAGGACCCGCGTCCCATTCGCCCTCGGCCGTGAGACCCAGGTCCAGCATCTCGATGCCTGTGACCTGGCGCTCCTTGCACGGGTCTGCTGCGGAATCGACGCCAGCCGCGACCTTATCCGCTATGAGGAGGGTGAGCCAGACATCCGCCTGGAGGGTTGCATCGGCTATCCCGCCGGGAAACATCTGGGCGCCTGAGAGGTTGCGTGCCGCTAGCCTGCTCCTGAGCGCCAGCCCGACGAGAACCGCCAGCCCGATTGCCACAAAGACCGCGACCTGCCCGACCGTGATTCCTTCCAACACGATGCTCTCCTATGAGCGCTCGATCACCCGCCGGCCCTGGAGCGACCGGATGAGCGTCACGTCGTCGGCGTACTCGAGGTCGCCGCCGACCGGCAGCCCACGCGCGATCCGCGTGACCGATGGCACGTCGGCCCGCAGGAGGTCGGCGAGGTACATGGCCGTGGCCTCGCCCTCGAGGTTCGGATTGGTGGCGAGGATCAGCTCCTCGATCCCTCCCTGGCGGACACGCTCCACGAGCTCGCGGGTGCGGAGGCGCTCGGGGCCGATGCCGTCGATGGGGCTGATGGCGCCGTGGAGGACGTGGTAGCGGCCGCGGAACTCGCCGGTGCGCTCGATGGCGAGCACGTCCAGCGGCTCCTCGACGACGCAGATGCTCGTGGCGTCGCGCCGTGAGTCGGCGCAGATCAGGCACGGGTCGACGCCCGCCTCGGTGATGTTGCAGCAGACCGTGCAGTAGTCGACGTCTTCCTTGACCGATACCAGGGCGGCTGCCAGCGCCCGCGCGTCGACGTCCGACGTACGGAGCACGTGGTACGTGAGTCGCTGAGCGGTCTTCGTCCCGACGCCGGGGAGCTTGCTGAACTCCTCGATGAGGCGGGCGACCGGCGCGATCAGGCCGGCCAACGGTGCCGGCTCAGCCGAACCCGGGCAGGCCCGGCATGCCGGGCAGTCCCATCCCGCCGGCGATCGACGACATGCGCTCGCGCTCGAGCTCCTTGCTCCGAGCGATGGCCTCGTTCATCGCCGACATGACGAGATCCTGGAGCATCTCGACCTCATCGGCGTCCACCGCCGAGGGGTCGATCTGGACGTGACGGACCTCCTGGGCTCCGGTGATGACGACGCGCACGGCGCCGCCGCCGGCGGTCACCTCGAGCGTGGTCTCCTTCAGCTCGTCCTGTGCCTGCGCCATCTGCGCCTGTACCTGCTGCGCCATCTTCGCGATCTGCGCGATGTTCACTCGGGTGGTCCTCCCGTGTCAGTGCGGATTCATGGGTGTGTCGGGTCGGGTTGCGGGAACGGCTCAGCGCACCTCGGGCGCGTCGACCAGCTCACCGCCGGTGATCTTCAGCACGCCCTCGAGGAGGGCCTGCCCGTCGGGGTCGTCTGCCGCGGGGCCGACTGCCTGCTCGACCGTGAGCGGCTCGAGCTCGAGGTTGCTCGCGACGCATTCGATCGCGAACGGCCCGCCGAACATCTCGGTGAGCAGCGCCTCGATGGCGCCGGCGCGCTGTGAGATGCGAGATCGCATGAAGTCTCGCCCCTCGGGGAAGGCGAGCGTCAGCCGCGCGCCGTCGCGCGCGATCGGGCGACATTCGCTGAGCAGTGGCTTGATGACGGGTGTGGCGCGGGCAACCACCTCGGCCCAGTGGGCGCGGAGGTCGGCGACGTCAGACGCGAGGGCCACGATGGGAATTGCGGACTTCGGCACGGGTTCCCTGGCGGGAGCCTTCGCGGCGGGCTTCTCCGGCTGCGGCTCTTGTTCCGCGGCCTCCGCCGGTTCCGCGGCCTTCGCCGGCGGTGGCGCGGCCTTCGTGGCGGGCCGGTCGGGCACGACGGACAGCCGCGGACGCTCCCGGGTTGGGGCGGGTGGAACGGGCGCGGCGAGCGCGGGAGCAGGACTGGTGGCCATGCCGTCCACGCTCAGCAGCTCGAGCAGGAGTCGGGCCCGGCCCTCGCGCGCCCCGATGCCGGCGGCCTCGCCGAGCGTGCGAAGGATGCCGGCCAGCCGGCGGGCGGCGACGGGGTCGGACGCCGAGGCGAGGAGCCGGCGGCGTGCCTCTCCCTCCGCCTGGGTGGCGACCTGCGACATGTCGCGGCCCGCGTCGGCGAGCTCGGCGATGCGGTCGAGGGCCGAGGGGGCGTCGCCCGCGAGATACGCGTCGACGATCGCGGCAATGGTGGCGTCGTCGGCGAGGCCGACCGCCTCGCGCACGTCGTCAGCGGTGAGCGTCCCGCTCGTGAAGGCCAGGACCTGGTCGAGCATCGACTCCGCGTCGCGCATGCCGCCATCGGCCAGGCGCGCGACGAGGGCCAGCGCGTCCGCATCGGCTCCTACCCCTTCGGAGGCGCAGATGCGCTCGAGCTTGGCGGCGATCACCGCCTCGCCGATGCGTCGGAAGTCGTGTCGCTGGGTGCGGCTGATGACGGTCGGCGGCACCTTGTGCGTGTCGGTCGTGGCGAGGATGAAGACGACGTGATCCGGCGGCTCCTCGATGAGCTTGAGCAGCGCGTTGAAGGCGTGCGTGCTCAGCATGTGCACCTCGTCGATGATGTAGACGCGGCGCCGGAGCTCCGAGGGTGCCGTCAGTGCGCGCATGACGAGGTCGCGAGCATCCTCCACGAGCCCATGGCTGGCAGCATCGATCTCGATGACGTCCATCGCCCGCCCGTCGCGGATCGAGACGCAGGCGCCGCAGGTGCCGCACGGCTCGCCATCGGCTTCGAGGGCGGTGCAGTTGATCGCCTTCGCGAGGATCCGTGCGGTCGAGGTCTTGCCGGTCCCCCGTGGACCGACAAAGAGGTAGGCGTGGGCCACCCGGTCGCCGGTCACGGCGCGGCGCAGCGTCGTGACGATCGGATCCTGGCCGACGACCTCGCTGAAGCGCTGCGCGCGGAAGCGGCGGTAGAGCGCTCGCTGTGCGGCGGCAGGCTCGGTCGGAATGGGCACTGGCGCCGGTTGGGCTCTGGGCATGCGGTCCCTACCGTACACCGATGGTCTTCAGTAGGTCGTGCACCCGACGTCGAGCGACGCCAACTCGCACTCGCCACCACGTCCGGCTCCAGCCAGGTTCTCCCTCGGCACCCGAAGGCGGCCGCTTACCGCTGCTTCCTTCCGGACCTGACGGGGTTCACGAACCTTCGCTGCGCGGGACCCGACTTTCAACGTCGGACGGGGTGGTGGTGGGCGAGCGGCGCCGACCTCGGCCGGGGGTTCAGCTCCGCTATAGCGGATTGCGGATACAGGGCACCGCTAGTTCCCCGCCTAGCACGACCGGCCGCGATGGTAGGTCAGGGCCGGACGTTCGGTCAACGTGGGTGGCGGAGAGGGTGGGATTCGAACCCACGACGGGTTGCCCCGAACGGCATTTCCAGTGCCGCGCCCTAGGCCTCTAGGCGACCTCTCCAAGGGCCGATCGCGGATGGCGGAGAGGGTGGGATTCGAACCCACGGTGGGTTGCCCCACACCGCTTTTCGAGAGCGGCACCTTCAACCACTCGGACACCTCTCCGCGCGCCGCCGAGTCTACCCCAGTCCCCCGCCGTGGGCCATGGAACGGTCGGTGGAATTGACGGGCGCCCTAGCGTTAGAGCCGATGGCGGAATCCACCCTCGACGCCGTGACGGGCGCCTTCAGCTTCACCGGACGCGCGATCGCCGCGCGCCTGCTCGCCGATGGTCGCGAGGTGGTCACCCTCGTCCGTCGCGACTCGCCAAACCCGTTCGGCGATCGGATCCGGGTCGTGCCATTCGCGCTCGACGACCCGGAGGGACTCGCGGCCAGCCTCGCGGGCGTGGATACCCTGTACAACACGTACTGGATCCGCTTCGAGCGGGGCGCCGTGACCTTCGAGCGCGCGGTGGCGGGCACGCTTCGCCTGATCGCGGCCGCGCGCCGGGCGGATGTCCGCCGACTGGTCCACATCAGCGTGGTGAACGCCTCCGAGACGGCGCCGACCGCCTACTTCCGAGCGAAGGCACACGCGGAGGGACACGTCCGGGAGTCCGGCCTGTCGTACGCCATCGTGCGGCCCACGCTGACCTACGGGTCTGGCGACATCCTGGTCAACAACCTCTGCTGGGTGCTGCGCAGGTTCCCCGCCTTCGCCGTGCCGGGGGATGGCCACGCTCGGCTTCAGCCGGTGCACGTGGATGACGTGGCGGCGATCGCCATCGACGCCGGCCGGCAGACGACCGACCTCACGACCGATGCGGCCGGGCCGGAGACGCTCGTCTTCGACGATTTTGTCCGGCTCCTCGCGTCTTCCATGGGCCGACGTGCGCGACTCGTGCACCTGCCGCCCGAGCTGGCGTGGGCTGGCAGTCAGATCCTCGGGCTGCTCGTCAGGGACGTGATGCTGACTCGGGGCGAGATCACGGAGCTGATGACGAGCCTGCTCGTCTCTCGGCAGCCGCCGCGCGGCAAGATCGGCTTCCGCGAATGGGTCATGGAGGAGGCTCCGCGGCTCGGCCGCGAATATCACTCGGAGCTGGACCGGCACTTCCGGACCACCTGAGTCAGACCGATGCGGACTCGGCCTCGAGGCGCCGAGCTTCGCTCTCGCGAACGCCCGAGACGACGGAGATCTGGTGGCCGAGCTTCGGGTCGCGCGCGAGCTGGAGCACGCTGCCGGCCGCGCCGCGCTCGGGATTCGGGACCGCGTACACGAGGGCTCGCACGCGCGATTCGATGAGCGCCCCGACGCACATGGCGCAGGGCTCGCGGGTGGCGAAGATCGTGGCCTCCGCCAGGCGACGGCGGTCGAGCTTGCGGGCGGCCGCCTGGATGGTGAGCAGCACGGCGTGCGCCGTCGGGTCGCCGGTGGTGGCGGAGCGCTGGTGGTCGCGCGCGACCATCGCGTCATCGATCACCGCCACTGCGCCGACGGCCTCGTCGCCGTCTTCCGCGCCACGGCGCGCCTCGGCGATCGCCTCGGCCATGTACAGCTCGTAGTTCATCGGTCCGTCTTCAAGGTCGCGCGAGTCTATCAGAGGCCGGTACGCTTTCTGCATTCGGGCCGATGGCGAAACCGACTTCATTTTCAATGAGCCGCGGGCCGCCCCCGCGGGTATGTACAGAGCACCATGTCCCGATCCCTTCTGACCCACTGGCGCTCGGCCGCGGGCGCCCTGACGCTGGCCGGCGTCCTTGCGGGCGCCCTCCTCGTCCCGGTCCCGGCACTGCCCGACGACGACCGTGCGGCCGTGCGCAGCGCCGTTCGCGATCGCCTGCCCGGCTGGCGCGTGGAACGCATCGACCCGTCGTGGGAGGGGGCGTACACCGTGGTCACCACCTGCGCCGGAATCGAGCTCGGCTTCCAGTTCGTCCGGGGCCACGGGCTGTCGGCGGACGACGCCTGGATCCAGCCCAACGACGCCTACGCCCGGGAACGGCTGGTCGGGCTGTCCGACAGCCGCCGGTATCTCGTGTGGTACGGCGAACGAGTCCGTCCGCGACACCTGTCGTGCCAGGAGGAGCTCGCCCGCGGCGACTCGCCGCTGGTCCCTCGCGTCCTCGACTGACCGAGGCCCGTCAGGGGAGGAGCGGCGGCAGCGTCGGCAGAGGGACTGAGGGAATCGGTACCGGCAGCGGCGGGAGTGGGACCGCGGTCGGGGCAGGAAGCGGGACCGCTGGGGGCGGTGTCACGGGCGCGAGGGTCGGCGTCGACATCGGCGTTTCGGTGGGCGGCGCCGCCGCGTCACCGCCTGAACCCGAGCCCGCGGTGCCCGAGCGACCGGCGGCGATCTCGTTCAGCGCATCGGTCACCTCTTCGGACAGCCACGGGCCCCAGAAGGTCACCGCGGTGTCCACGATCGCGCCCTGGGGCATCGCTGCAACCGGAGTCGGCAATGGGGTCCCGGTCTCGAGCGGAACGGGCGTCGGCAGGGGCGTCTCCTCGACGTCGCCTGCGCCCGTGGTCAGCTGGTCGGCGGCGCCGCTGCGCGCGGCGACGAATCCGCCCGCGGTGAGAAGGACGATCACGATGGACACGACGAGGTATGTCGGCACGCGAGCAATGGCCCTGACGGCCGGGTTGTCAGCACGGTTCTGGCGCGGGTCTGGCAATGTGGAAAACCTGAGCGTGCGATAGGCGACGACAGCACGGAAGGACTCACGCCCTCTGCATAGCCGATGCCGGGATTTCCACACTTCCTAGCGACCGGTGCGCGCGCGCACCGCGGGGCGGAGAGATTGCACGCTCGATGAGGGGAGTTGGCGTGCCCGAGAGGACTCGAACCTCCGACCTTCAGGTCCGCAACCTGACGCTCTATCCACTGAGCTACGGGCACCCGGAGAGGGCGTGGCGGAGAGGGAGGGATTCGAACCCTCGGAAGAGGAAACCCCCTTCAACGGTTTAGCAAACCGCCGCACTAGGCCACTATGCGACCTCTCCGATCGCGCGCCGATGATAGCATGGGGCCCCGCCCCCCAAGGACGCCGTCCTCGGGCGCCCATACCCGTAATTCGACGAGTCGATTGCACCTCTCGCCATGCCCGCCACACGCCTCCCGATCATCGGCTACTCCGGTGGCTCAGACGCCGTTCGAGGGCGTGCTGCGCGCCGCCTTCCAGGAGGCTCGGAGCAGGCATTGTCATCGAGCCGCTCGAGCGCCGCGCCGCACCAGCTGGCTGAGGCGCTCGAGCAGGTTCGCGCCGACGAGGCGTTCGCCGGGGCACTGATCGCCGCCCCGCACAAGGAGAAGGCGTCCGCAGCTGTGTCGACGCGCTGTCGGACGACGCGCGTGTCAGCGGCGCCGTGAACGTGATCGTCCGCGCCGAGGGACGCCTTCGCGGCCACAACACCGACGTCGACGGCGTGCGCGCCGGCCTCGAATCCATCCTGCCGCGCGTGAAGGGCAAGTGGCCGCGCAACGCGGTCGTGCTGGGGGCCGGCGGCGGCGCCCGGGCGGTGGTGGCGGTGCTCATCGGCGCCGGGTTTCAGCACATCGCGGTGCTCAACCGTCACCTGCATCGGGCCGAGGCGCTGGTCGCGCCACTTCTCGCGCACCGCGAGGCATCTGGAGCTCCGCGCTCGGCCGTGGCACGACGCGATCATCGAGGCCGAGCTCGCGCGCGCCGAGCTGCTGGTGAACGCGCAGCGGTATCGGCGCCGACGCGGACGACTCCGCCGATCCCGCCCGATCTCATCCCGCGACGGCCGGTTCGTCCTCGACCTCGTGCTCCATCACGACGAGACGCCGCTCATGGCGGCTGCACGCGAGCGTGGCGGGACCGTCGCGAACGGGCAGGCCGCGTTCCTGGCCGGCTGCGCGAACACCGTGCAAGCTGCTGACCGGGGCGGACGCCCTCGGCCGAGGCGCTGCGGAGCGCGCTCGCGGCCGAGCTGGGCGTCCCGGACGAAGCCCTGGCGCCGTCGTCG
Source organism: uncultured Chloroflexia bacterium (assembly GCA_963840205.1). Lineage (GTDB taxonomy): Bacteria > Chloroflexota > Limnocylindria > QHBO01 > QHBO01 > JACDBZ01. Next base: position 107,300 of record CAWIXZ010000001.1, on the reverse strand, counting down.
GCGACTGACGGCAGGCCGATGTTCTACACGCACGGCTGGGTCCACGTCATCGCCGGCTGCATGTTCTGCGGCAAGACCGACGAGATGCTCCGGCTGCTGCGCCGCTTCAGCATCGCCGGGCGCCAGGTGGTGCTCATCAAGCCGCGCCTGGACACCCGGACCGATCGCGTCACCGTGGTCTCGCGCTCGGGCGCGCAGCACCACGACGCCGTCTCCGTGGACGCCTCGGACGAGATCGAGGCGGTGGCGCACGACGCCGACGTCGTGGCCATCGAGGAGGGCCAGTTCTTCGACGAGCGGCTGCCGGAGGTGGTCGAGCGCCTGGCCGCTGCACGGCAAGCAGGTCGTCGTCACCGGGCTCGACCGCGACTTCCGCGGCGTCCCGTTCGGCAGCATGCCGCGCCTGCTGGCCCTCGCCGACCAGGTCACCAAGCTGACCGCCATCTGCATGGTGTGCGGCGAGCCCGCGACCCGCACGCAGCGGCTGATCGACGGGCAGCCGGCGCCGGCGGACTCGCCGCTGATCGTGATCGGCGGGATGGGCGACGAGACCTACGAGGCCCGCTGTCGCCTCCACCACGAGGTTCCCGCGGGCGACTGAACTGTCGGCCGGGTGGCGGAGGGGGTGGGATTCGAACCCACGGAGGGCTTGCACCCTCTCTGGTTTTCAAGACCAGCGCATTCGGCCGCTCTGCCACCCCTCCGCGGCGAATTCTACCGAGCGCTCGATTGCTCAGTCGGACTCACCCCGTGCGAGCGCGTCGATCCGGCCGACGACATGCTCCGCATGCGGTCGCACGCCGGCTGCAAGGTCGTCCCATCGGTCCTCCTCGATTCCCAGGTAGACCGCGCGGGCACGCGCAAGCACGGGCCGATGAGCTTCGGGAAGGCGCGGCAGCACCCACTCCGCGGCACCGTCCTTCGAGTGCACCTCGCCTGTCGCGATCGTGGTCCAGATCCTCGCGAGGGTGAGCACGACGTTCGCTGTGTCCGACTCGAGATCCGCGAGCAGCGACTCGACCCCATCGACCATCGCGCGCACCAGATCGTCGCGCGGGACACGGATCGAGGACCTCTGCCGCGGGCGGCCCGAGGAGCGGCCTGCCGGCGAGCAGCACCATCGTGATCAGGACGCCGAGATCGGCGTGGCTCTCGGGCGAGGGCTCGACATTGCCGCTCTCGAACGCGTCGTGCAGCCACTCCCCGTACTGGAAGTCCATCCTCGGCGGGTAGCGCCACGGCCGCACATCCGACTGCGCCACGACCGTGAGCTCGACGGGGCGCCACGATGCGGGCCGCGTCCCCCGACGCGAGAGCGGGGTGAGTCCCGCGATCAGGCTCCGCTTCTCGTTCGACGCGTCGTCCGCGCGGCGCGCAGACCACGAAGACGTCGAGATCGCTTCGCGGACGGAGGCCGCCGACGACCGCCGAGCCGTAGAGGTAGGCGCCCATGACGTTGGACCCGAGGATGCGGCTGAGGACGCCAACGATCCGCGTCCACCTGCCCCTGATCCGGCTCGTGCGTCATGGCTCGAAATTCCTCCATAGCGAACCTAACGGCCAGGTAGGCGTCGGATCTGACTGAAACCTGGCCGAAAGTTGCTCGGGGGCGGTCCTATCGGCCAACAATGAGGATTCTCTAGGGACCTAAGTTGGCCGTTAGGTCCTCTCACGGGCACCTATCACGAGCGAGGCTCAGGTCGCGGGGATCGACTCGGAGCCGAAGTGGGGCTGGAGAGCGGCCGGGATGCGGACGGAGCCGTCTGGCTGCAGATGCGTCTCGAGGAGCGCGGCGTACGTTCGGCTCATGCCCAGCCCGGAGCCGTTGAGAGTGTGGAGCAGCTCGGCTGGTGCGCCCGGCGCCGGGCGGTAGCGCAGGTTCATGCGCCGGGCCTGGAAGTCGGTGTAGTTCGAGCAGCTGCTCACCTCGAGCCATCGGCCCACGCCGGGTGACCACGCCTCGAGGTCGTAGCCCTTGGCCTGCGCGAAGCCGACGTCGCCGGTGCAACGCTCGACCATGCGGTACGGCAGCTCCAGCGCCTCGAGCACCTCCTCGGCGTTGCGGGTCAGCGTCTCGAGCTCGTCGTAGCTCGTCTCGGGGCGCACGAACTTCACCATCTCGACCTTGTCGAACTGGTGGACGCGCAGCAGGCCGCGGGTGTCCTTGCCCGCGGCGCCCGCCTCGCGGCGGAAGCAGGGCGTGTAGGCGGCAGTGGTAGCGCGGCAGGTCGTCGGGGGCGAGGATCTCGTCGCGGTACAGGTTCGTGACCGGCACCTCGGAGGTCGGGATCAGGTAGAGCTCGTCGCGCTCGACGACGTACATCTGGCTCTCCTTGTCCGGCAGCTGGCCGGTGCCGCGGGCCGAGGCGGCGTTCACGAGGAGCGGCGGCCAGACCTCCGTGTACCCGCCTCGCTCGGCCAGCTCGAGCATGAGACCGATGAGCGCGCGCTGGAGGCGCGCGCCGGCGCCCGGTGTAGACGATGAACCCGGACCCGGCGATCTTGGCGCCGCGGTCGAGGTCGAACAGGCCCAGCCGCTCCCCGATCTCCCAGTGCGGCGGCGCCGATCCCTCGGCGGCGGGATCGCCCCAGCTGCGGACGACCGGGTTGTCGTCGGCGCCCTTGCCGTCCGGGACCGATGGGTGCGGCAGGTTCGGCACGAGCAGCAGGTCGCGCCTCGATCGCCTCCTCCACCGCGGTCGAGCTCGCCCTCCAGCGCCTCGATGCGCGGCGACGAGCGCGGCCATGCGCTCCTTCAGCGCGTCGGCGTCCTCTCGGCGCTCCTCCCGCATCAGCTCGCCGACCTGCTTGCTGCCCGCGTTGCGCTCCGCCCGCAGCTCGTTCACCTCTGCCTCCAGCGCGCGGCGGCGCGCATCGGCCTCCAAGAGGCGGTCGACCGGCTCGGTCGGCTCGCCCTTGCGCGCGACCGCACGCTTGACGGCCTCAGCGTCGTCGCGGATGAGCTGGAGGCCGATCACGCCTGCACCGCCGCGGGCGCCGACGCCTCTCGCAGCCGCGAGAGGACGAACTCGCGGTCGAGGGCGGCGAGCAGCCAGCCCGCGCGAGGGCCGGAGGTCCGGCCCAGGAAGGCAAGGTAGAGCGCGGCGAAGGCCCGACCCGGCGGCAGGTCGTGGCCGGCGGCGGTCGCGAAGATCGCCGCCTGGATGCGACTCGCCGTCCCAGCCCGCCGTCTCGAGGGCAGCGGCGAGGTCTCCGAGGTAGCGGCGCTGGCCGGAGTCGAGCGCCTCCGCGGCCTCGGGCAGGTGCGTCGCGTGCCACGGCGAGGCGCGCGCGCTCCGGCGCGTAGCCCTCCAGCCACGCCCGAGCGGCCACGCGTCGCTCCTCGAGCAGCTCCAGCTCGCGCAGCCGTTAGCGACGACCCCTTCTCGGCCTCGACCCGCGCCGGGACGTCGACGCCGGGGATCTGCTCGAGCAGCGCGAGGTGCGCGAAGGCGGGACGGTAGGCGGCGGCCTCGGCGGCGACGTCCGCGTCGGGATCGACGAGGCTGAGGGCGAAGACCCGCTCGTGGTCGGGAGGCAGCTCGCCCTTGACCTCGCGGCCGGCGGTCGCCGCGGCGACGCGGTCGAACTCGTCGAAGAGGCGCGGGATCGCATCGGTCCCGTCCGGGTCGAACTCGATCGTGGCCTGCGGGCCGGTATCGAAGCATGAGGAAGCGCACGAGCTCTGGTGGAAGCAGGCTCGCGGCGGCATCGGCCGACGTGCCGGTGCCGAGCGGAGGACTTCATCTTCCGCCCGCCGATGAGGACGAACTCGTACGGCACGGTCTGGCGGCGGCTCGACGCCGAACACCTCGCGGGCGAGTGCCTCGGACCGCTCGCGCGAGCCGCCGGCGGTGGTGAGGTCCTTCCCGGCGGCCTCGATCGTGACGCCGAACAGCCGCCACTTCGCGACCCAGTGCAGGTTCCACGGCAGCTTTGCTCGGCCGCCGAACGGCGAGACGCGCCCGGAGTGGCCGCAGCCGGTCGCCCACTCGACGAGGTCCGCGCGGCACTCGTAGGCCACCGTCTCGCCGTCCCAGTCGGTCGCGTAGGTGGTGCCGATGCGGCCGCACGACTCGCAGATCACCATCACCGGCAGCCAGTCGTCCGGGTGCCGCACGTGCGCGACCTCGCGGTAGACGCGCAGTACGTCCGCCGCCCTGTCGAGCGCCTCGCGGATGAAGTCGTCGAAGGCTCCGTCGCGGTACTGCTCGCTGGCCCAGTACAGCTCGGGCGTGACGCCGAGCCGCCGGAACGTGTCGAGGAAGGTCTGCGCGTAGTGGCGCGCCCAGGTCGGCTGGTCCGGAGCCGCTCGGCGCGGGCACCTCGGCCAGCGGCCGGCCCATGTACTCCTCGACGCCCTCCCTGGTGGCGAGCGTGGCGGAGTCCATCGGGTCGAGGTCGTCGATGCCGTACAGCAGGCGCACCTCGCGGCCGGCGTCCCGCAGCGCGCGGACGATGGCGTCGTGGATCACGACCCCCCGCAGCGCCCCGACGTGAATCGTGCCGGAGGGCGTCTTCGAGTCGTTGACGACCTGCGGTCCGGAGGCCGACGTCGCGAGCTCGTCAGCCCAGAACACGATGTCCGGGCCTAGCCGATCCTGACGACGGTGAACTCGGTCGGGCCCTGGCGGCGCCTGGACCACGACCTTCTCCCCCTTCTTGCGACCCATCAGCGCGGCGCCCACCGGCGACTCGTTGCTGATGCGCCCCTCGCGGGGTGCCGCCTCCGCCGATCCGACGATCGTGAAGGTCTCCTCGCCATCGGAGCCCTTGATGACGACCTTCGAGCCGATGCCGACCTTGTCGCCGTTCGCCTTCTCGATCACCGCGGCGTTGCGCAGCTGGAGCTCGAGCGTCGCGATCCTGCCCTCGAGGAAGGACTGCTCCTGCTTGGCGTCCTCGTACTCGGCGTTCTCGCTGAGGTCCCCGTCGAGCTTCGCCTCGTGGATGCGGGCGGCGACGCGCGGGCGCTGGACCGCGATGAGCTCCTTGAGCTCGCCCTTGAGCTTCTCGAGCCCCTCGGCGGTGAGGTAGACGGGCTTGGCGTTCATCTTTCGCGCCCCCTCGCTGGTGCGGTGCGTGGTCGTCGCCCGGCTCGGGCGCCTCCGATAACAAAAAACGCTCCAGGAGCGCCCTACCCGTCGGCGTCTCCTGAAGCTGGCCGTCCCCGAGGCCAGGTCCCGCCCCGGACCGACCCGGATGCGGACCGCATTCTAGGCTCGCGAGGCCCCCGGAGTCAAAGGTTCGCGCGAGCTGGAGCGAGAGGCTCGCGCAGTTCCACCCAGTGGGACCAACTACGAAGGTCCCGCCGATCTGCCATCCAGCGTGGCCCCTCCCGCCCATGGATCGCACCCGCGGCAACATACGATCATGGAAGGAGCGTTCCTTCGTAGTTGGTTGCACCCGGGGCAACTCGCCTAGGCCCGGGAACGTCCCTCAGCGCCCGGTCGCGACCAGCAGCACGATGACGGCGGCGAAACCGATGCGGTAGACGCTGAAGACGGTCACGGAGCGCGTTCGGAGCCAGGCCAGCAGGAAGCCGATCGCGATCAGCCCCGAGAGCGCCGCGACCACGAACCCGACGCCGATTGCCAGCCACTCGACCTGGGTGTGGCCCTCCGTGAGCAGCCGCCGCGACCCGTACAGCCCCGCTCCCAGCGTGATCGGCGTGGCGAGCAGGAAGCTGAATCGGGCGGCCGCCTCCCGGTTGAGCCCCAGCGCGAGCCCGGCGGTGATGGTCGCCCCGGATCGGCTGATGCCCGGGCAGGAGCGCGAGCGCCTGCGAGACGCCGATCGCCAGGGCGCTCCGTGTCGACAGCTCGTCCACCTGGCGGCGGCCGGTGCCCAACCGGTCGGCCAGCCACAGGGCCACCGCCCCGATGACGAGGAAGCCGGCGATGGCCATGCGCGCGGTGTCGTTGTCGCCGTGGAACGCATCGGCGATGACGTCCTCCAGCAGGAAGCCGATCAGCCCCGCGGGGATCGTGGCGAGCACCAGGAGCCAGGCGACGCGACGGTCGGGATCGGAGCCGATACGCCGCTCGCGGACGCTCGCGACGAGCGCACCGATGTAGCGGATCCAGTCGCGCGCGAAGTAGACGAGGAGCGCGACGAGCGTCCCGAGGTGCAGGAAGACGTCGAACGCGAGGCTGCCGACGAGCCCGTCGGACTCCCAGCCGGCGATCCACGGGAAGAGCTCGAGGTGCGCCGACGAGCTGATCGGGATGAACTCCGTGAGCCCCTGGAGCAGGCCGACGAGGGCGGCCTGGATGACGACGTCCAGCGCGGCTCCGCCTTACCGGATGAAGAGCGGCGCCAGGACGAGCGTGATCGTGGCGAGCAGCTTCACGAGGACGTGGAGCGAGGGGCCGGCGGTGTCCTTGAACGGATCGCCGACCGTGTCGCCGACGACCGCGGCGGCATGCGCGTCCGAGCCCTTGCCCAGGACGTTGCCGTCCGCGTCCTTCAGCTGCCCCGACTCGATGTACTTCTTCGCGTTGTCCCACGCGCCGCCGCCGTTGTTGAGGACGGTGGCCAGCAGTACGCCGGCGATGGTGCCGACCATGAGCATGCCGGCCACCGCCTCGTGACCGAGGAGCAGGCCGACGATGATCGGCGTGGCCACCGCGACGGTGCCGGGCAGGATCATCTCCCGCAGCGCGGCGCGCGTGGTGATGTCGACGACGCGGGCGTAGTCCGGTCGTTGGGTGTAGTCCATGATCCCGGGCATCTCGCGGAACTGGCGCCGCACCTCGACGATGATCGCCTGGGCCGCTGTGCCGACCGCGCGGATCGCGAGGCTCGAGAAGAAGTACACGAGCATCGCGCCGATGAGCGCCGCGATGAACACGTTCACGTTGGCGAGGTCGACCGACTCGAGCAGGGTCCCGGCCTCGCGCAGGCCGTTGTCGATCTGGCGCTGGAGGATCAGGTTGACCTTGTCGATGTAGGCGCTGAACAGGAGGAAGGCCGCCAGCGAGGCCGACGCGATGGCGTAGCCTTTGGTGAGTGCCTTGGTCGTGTTGCCCACCGCGTCGAGGTGATCGGTGATCTCTCGCGTGCGCGGATCCGCGTTGCTGAACTGGGCGATGCCGCCGGCGTTGTCGGTGATCGGCCCGAAGGTGTCCATGGCGAGGATGTAGGCCGTGGTCATCAGCATGCCCATGGTGGCGACGGCGGTGCCGAAGATGCCGCCGATCCCGGCCTCGACGCCTTCGATGCCAGCGAGCGCCTGCTCGCCGAGCAGGTAGCTGGCGAAGAGCGCGATGCTGATGGTGATCGCCGTGACCGCGGTCGTCTCGAAGCCGACCGCGGTGCCGCTGATGATGTTCGTCGCCGGGCCGGTCTTGCTGGCCTCGGCGATCTCCCGGACCGGCCGGAACGCGCCGGCGGTGTAGTACTGGGTGATGTAGACGAAGGCGACGCTCGTGGCGAGCCCGACCACGCCCGCGCCGAAGAACCACACCCACGACGGGATGCCGCTCGCGCCCGTGGCGCCGACGGTCTGCATCATCTGCCACGTCACGAACGCGAGCGCGCCCGCCGACAGGATGGTCGTGGCCCAGTAGCCACGGTTGAGGATGTTCATCGGGTTCTCGTCCTCGCGACCGCGGACGAAGAACATGGCGATGATGGTGGCCAGCAGCCCGAAGGCGCGCACGACGAGCGGGAAGAAGATCCACGCTTCGGGGTTCGGCCAGTTCAGCTCGACGGCGATGCGCCACACGGCGACGCCCAGGATCATGGCGCCGATGTTCTCGGCGGCGGTCGACTCGAAGAGGTCGGCGCCACGGCCGGCGCAGTCACCGACGTTGTCGCCCACGAGGTCCGCGACGACGCCCGCGTTGCGAGGGTCGTCCTCGGGGATGCCTGCCTCGACCTTGCCGACGAGGTCCGCGCCCACATCGGCGGCCTTGGTGTAGATACCGCCGCCGAGCTGGGCGAAGAGGGCCACGAAGCTCGCGCCGAAGCCGAAGCCGACGATGAGGAACGGCGCCTCCTCCGGGTTCGTGAAGCCGCCGAAGGCGGCGAAGATGCCGTACACGCCGAGCAGCGACAGGGCGACGACCAGGAAGCCGGAGACCGCGCCGCCCCGCATGGCCATCTGCACGGCCCGCACGAGGCTGGTCTGGGCGGCCGCGGCGGTGCGCAGGTTCGCCTTCACGCTGATGTACATGCCGATGATCCCCGAGGCCATCGAGCACGCGGCGCCGACGAGGAAGGCGAGGCCGGTGCGCCAGCCGAGGTCGAAGCCGAAGATGCTCGTATCGGCGACATCCGGGCCTTCCACGATGCCGATGACGACGCCGATCACGACGGCGCCGCCGATGGCCAGGAAGCCGATCGTCGTGTACTGGCGCCGGATGAAGGCCACCGCGCCCTCCAGGATCGTGCCGGCGATCTCCTGCATGGCAGGCGTGCCGGTGTCGGCGCGCAGGACGCCCCGGGCGAGGTACAGGGCGAAGGCGATCGCGGCGAGGCCCGCGATCGGGATCACCCAGGTGATCAGCTCCATGAATCCTCCGAGGGCGCGGACGACCGGGGTTGAGACAAGGGAATCGCCGGCAAGGAGTGCCCCCGCCAGCGAATGCGGGCGGATTCTAGCATGACCGCCCCGAACCGGCCCGCACCGACCTCTCTCAGGGCAGCCAGTTCGGCCGCGAGCCCTCCGGCGCGAGGACCGTGCGCTCCCCCGTCTCGAGGTCCAGCAGCTCGAGGCTGCCCTCGACGGCATCCTCGTCGCCGCGCGGCGCCACGACGATGACCATCGCGTCCTCGCCGGTCGCGAATGCGGCCCACAGCACCACGTCATCCTCGGTCGACGCCACGGCCTCCCCGCTGTCCTCGGGGCCCTCGCTGAGGAGCAGGCGGCCCGCGGCATCCAGGGAGGCGATTCGACCGTCGCGATCGGTGGACAGGAGCGTCCCGCGAACGTCGGTCGCCGAGAGGGCGGTGCCGGATCGGCGCATGAGCCTCACCTCGACGCCTTCCTCGGCGAAGGGCTCCATCGGGTGGACCCGGCCGTCCCGCGAGATCAGGGCACTGCCCGCCGAGCGTCCGTGCGTGACCAGCACCCCGGACGAGTCGGGCAGCCATGCCGGCGGCGCGACCGCGGTGGCATCAACCGTGGTGAGCCGCTCGGATGGCAGCTCCAGGATCGCGACGCTGCCGGCGAGGTCGACGAAGGAGAGGGCCTGCCCGTCCGGCGAGATCCGGGGTGCTCGAAGGAGGGCGCCTGGACCGTCACCTGATGGCGACGGGGTGGGATCGGCGCCCAGCTCAGACGGGAGCTCGACCTGGGTCGGCTCGCCCCCCTCGACCGAGACCAGCCACAGGCCGAGCCCGGCCCCCGTCTCGGCATCGGCCCGACCAAAGACGAGCCGCTGGCCATCGGGAGCGTAGGCCGGATCGAACTCGAGGTGCGCCTCATCGGTCAGGACGCTGCGGCCGGATCCGTCCGCGCGCATCGCGACGAGCCGGGTGCCGTCGGCGACCACCACTCGGCTGCCATCGGGTGAGATCGCGTAGTCGAGCACCGGGGTCAGCTCGGTGGAGACCTCGTGCTGCCCTGACCCGTCGGGGTTCATGGCCCACACGTTCGCGACGCCGCCGCGGTCGCTGAGAACGGTGATCTGGTTCGACAGCGTCGCCGCCGGTGCGCCCGTCGTGAAGGTCCAGGTGTGTGGCTCCGCCATGAGGCCACCATCGATCGCGCGCAGGCCGGGGACGATCGACACCTCGAAGGTCGTGTTCAGCGGGAGCGGGCCAGAGGGGGTGAACCGAAGGATGGTGCCCGAGCTCGGGTCGCCGTCGTCCACGGGAGTGCCCGCGGGCGAGACGACGTCGAGCGATCCCGCGACTTCCGGGGCGATGGTGATGAGGTCCGCGTCCACCGAATCCGGGTCGATGGGCCGGTCGAAGACCACGGCGATCGGCGCGGTCGGCGCAATGCCGTCCACTCCGTCAGCGGGGAGGACGGCCAGCGGGGAGAGCCCCGCGGCCACCGTGCGGAAGGTGATGGTCACCGGACGCCCGAGCGGCACGCCCGCCACGTCCGCCGCCCCCTCCCCGATGTGGATCACGTACTCACGGCCCGGGTCGAGCGCGGCGGTCGCGATGATCTCCAGCAGCTCGCCGCTCCAGCGCAGCTCGTGGGAGACCGCGGGCTCGATCGTGAGCTCACGCTCGACGGATCCGGTGTCCATGAGCGTGGAGAAGGCGATCTGGAGGCGCCCGTCGACGGCGACGTCGGTCGCACCGTCCGCGGGAAGCGTCCGCGCCACGGAGGGCCGGCCGGCGGTCGTGAACGTGAAGGCGGGCGGCGGCGTGCCGATGCGATTGCCGGCGAGGTCGCGGATGCCGGTGCCGACGGTGGCGACGTAGGTGGTCTCGAGCTCAAGCCGATCGCGCGGCGTGAAGGTCATCGTGCTGCCGCTCCACGAGACGGTCCCCTCGACCTCCGGGTCGAGGGTGATCGGCAGGGTGCCGGCGTCCACCTGGACGGGCTCGTTGAACTCCACCTCGAGGCTCGTCGTGATCAACGCCGTCTCCGGGTCGTCCGGCAGCGACTGGGTGAGCTCGAAACGGAGCACCTCGGGCGACCGAGCGTCGACGGTGCTGGCGACGTACAGGACGGCGATGAGGACGGCCGCACCGGCGATGAGGACCGCCAGGCTGCGGAAGATGACGAGACGCACCGCGGAGCGCGCCGGTTCAGCGATGTCGGAGGCGCGCGGGGAGTATCTGGAGCTCGTCGCGGTACTTGGCGACGGTCCGTCGGGCGAGCGCGATCCCGAGCTCGGCGAGAGCGTCGGCGATCTCCTGGTCCGAGTACGGGTGCTGCGGGTCCTCGGTCTCGATCATCCGCTTGATCTGGTCCTTGATGCCCAGCGACGCGGTGAAGAAGTGGCTGAACGGCACCACCTCGCCGGACGGGATCATCACGTACTTCTCCGCGGTCGCGCGGCTCACGGTCGACTCGTGCATACCGATGAGCTCCCCGACCTCAGCACGGGTCAGTGACACCAGGTGCTGGACGCCGTGGAGCAGGTAGTCGCGCTGCCGGTCCACCAGGCACTCGGCGATGCGCTGGATCGTCGCGCGGCGTCGGTTGATGTTGTCGATGAAGAACTTCGCGCGGCCGACGTACTGGCGGACGTGCTGCTTCTCGTCCTCGGTGGTCTCGGTGCTCCGCAGCTTTGACGAGAGGCTCGAGTAGATCGGCGCGACCTGGAGCGCGAAGCGACGGGACTCGACCACCTCGACCTGGAGCTCGTCGTCGATATTCCGGATCAGGACGTCGGGGCGGATGATCGGGCGCGAGGTGTCGCCGCTCACGGCGGCGGTGAAGGCCGCGGTCGGATAGGGGTTGAGGTTGCTCTTCACGAACTCCCAGACGGCAACGACCTCGCGCTGCGACGCGCCGATGGACGCGGCGACCTCACGGAAGCGTCTCTCCCCGAGGTCCGCCAGGTGCTTGCCGATGACGACCTCCGCGTGCGGAGGCACGTCGACCTCGCCTTGCTCGCGCAGGTACTCGACCTGGGCGAGCAACGACTCGGTGATCGAGCGTGAGCCGATGCCGATCGGCTCGAGCCCCTTCATCGCGAGGAGCACCTGCCCGACATCGTCCGGCTTTACGCCAGTCGCAGCCGCGATGTCCACGTCGCTCTGGGTGAGGAACCCGTTCGAGTCGAGGGCGCCGATGACGTGGTCGGCAACCGGGTGCAGGCGCGAGGGAAGGAGCGCGTGGAGGTTCCAGGTCAGATGGTCCTCGAGCGTGAAGTCGGCCTCCGCGCGCGCAATCGGGTCGAACTCGTCGTCCTCGTCGCGCAACCGACCCGCGCCGTCCCCCGGGAGATCGTCCGTGGTGAGCAGCCGGGCGCCGTCCTCGCCCTCGTTCTTGCGAGGCATGCACTCCGTGCAGAAGTTCCCCGTCACGGGGTGCCCGCAGATCGGGCATGACGGGTTCTCCGTCATCTCGAGCGCCGGGTTCTCGTCCAGCTCCTGCGCGATCGCCTCCTGGAGCTCGACGGAGCTCATCTGGAGGATGTAGTTCGCCGCGATCTGCTTCGGGGTCACCTTGGTCTGCATGACCGGCTGGAGATGCTGGCTGACCTCGATGGACATGTGACCTCGTTACCCGGGGCTTGGCCTGGTCGCTTGGGTCCAAGAGTATAGGAATGCTCGTTGGACGGTCGACGGTACGCAGGTTGGGCCTGAAGGGGCCCCTTGGAGTGGACCGGCGCCACCGGGAGTTGCGCATCGGCCAGGAAGAGACCTCTGGCCAGCGCTCGGTGCCCCGAATGTCAGCAAGGGGTTGCCGCACAGCCAGGCAGCCGCCGTTGCTTCGCCCGTGCGCTATTCCGAGTTGCGCGTCGAAGGGCAGGCTCGGATCAGCGCGGCGCGGCGTTCACCCTGCGCACGACCGGCACCTCGGCCCCAAAGGTCACGAGGCTGTAGCCCCCCGGATCGTTCGCCAGGCGCTCGCGGTAGTCTCGCATCGGCCATCCGAGGAGCGCGCACAGCCGGAGGCGGTTCACGTGGTTGTGCGCGACCACGATCGCGCAGCGTGCGCGGTCCTCTGCGAGCCAGGCCTCGAGCGGCACGAGAACCGCGAAGGCGCGCCGCGCGACGTCGGTGCCACTCTCGCCCCCGGGGCACCGCGTGCGGTACGGGTCCGCCTCCCAGGCGGCGCGCCGCTCCGGATCACGTGCCAGGCATTCCTCCGCGGTGAGCCCGTCCCATTCCCCGTAATCGATCTCGATCAGGCCGGCGTCCGCCTCGACGGCGCCGGGCTCCACCCCGACGCCCCGTGCCAGGGCCGCGGCCGTCTGACGGCAGCGGAGCGCGGGGCTCGTCACGAGGCGCAGCTCGTCGTGCGGCAGCTCCTCGAGCTCCGCCGCCAGTGTGGCGGCCAGCCGGAGCGCCAGCTTCTGGCCCGCCGGAGCGAGCGGCGGGTCGCTCGCGCGGCCGAGATTGCGGCCGCTCTCCGAGGCGGCGGTGGTGGCATGGCGGACGAGGATGAGGCTGCCCATCTGACGCCCGAGTCTACCCGGCGGTGTGAGTTATCCTTTCGCGGCCCCGCCCCCGCTCGGTACCCGATGACCTACGCCCACGACGACCCTTCCGACCCCGGCGCGCCCGCCCCAGGCGAGCGCGCCGGTTCGCGACGCGCGCTGGGTTGCGCATTCGAGATCGTCGAGACGCTGGTCCTCACCCTCGTGATCTACCTCGTGATCCACAACTTCGTGGCACAGCCCTTCGAGGTCCAGCAGAAGTCGATGTTCCCGACGATCGTCGAGGGCGAGTACATCCTCATCGACAAGCTCACGCCGCGCTTCAGCGAGTACGAGTACGGCGACGTGGTCGTCTTCGAGCCTCCGTCGAGCTCGGGCCTCACCACCGATGGGATCCCGTTCATCAAGCGCGTGATCGGCCTGCCCGGCGACACCGTGAGCCTCGAAAACGGGCGCGTGTTCGTGACGCGCGCCGGCGAGAGCGCGGTGCGCATCGAGGAGCCCTACGTCGTGCAGGAGGCCGACGGCTCGACCGCCCCGACCCTGCCGCGCAACGGGGACCCGGTCACGGAGTGGGTCGTGCCCGAGGGCTCGTACTTCGTGATGGGCGACAACCGGCCGGAGAGCCAGGACTCGCGCGCCTTCGGGCCGATCGACGAGGAGCTCATCCTAGGTCGTGCGTGGCTGCGCTACTTTCCGCTCGAGCGCGTGGGCCTCATCGAGCGACCCGAGTACCCGTCACTGGCGGCCGAGGAGCCTGCAAGCGGCATCCTCGTGCCGGCCGGCGCGCGACCGTAGGTCTCCCTCAGCCGCGGGGCGGCTCCTCGGCGACGATCCAGGCGTCGACGTCGCGGACGTAGTCGGTGAGCGCATCGGCCGCGAACCACAGCTCGAGCTCCGACTGCGCGGTCTCGGGGGCATCCGACGCGTGGATGAGGTTGCGGAGGCCGCTGATGCCCAGGTCGCCGCGGATCGTCCCGGGCTCCGCCTCGTTCGGCATCGTCTTGCCGACCATGCGGCGGACGGTGGCGATCGCGTCCGGGCCCTCGAGGGCGATCGCCGCGACCGGTCCTGAGGTGATGAACTCGACGAGGCCGTCGTAGAAGTGCTTGCCCGCGTGGACGGCGTAGTGCCGCTCGGCCATCTCGCGCGGCACGCTGAGCAGGCGCAGGCCGACCACCTTGAGCCCCTTCCGCTCGAATCGGGCGAGGATCTCGCCGATGAGGCCGCGCTGCACGGCGTCGGGCTTGGCGAGGACGAGGGTGCGCTGCATATGCATGAGCTCCAGCGGTGAGGACCGATGCCGCCGCATGCGCGGCGAGCAGTGATGAGCCGGGGTCAGGCCTGCCGGTCGGCCGCTCGGTCGTAGGCCCGATTGGCCTCGACCTCGCGTCCCGCGGCGCGCAGCAGGTCGCCGTAGAGTAGCAGACGGTCCGACGACGGCTGCCCGCCCAGGGTGGGCTCCAGGATGGCCACGCCGTCCCCCGCCAGCGACGGATCGAGCCGCACGGCTATCGACATCTCGACGTCCCCACGGTCGACGGCGCCCGACACGTACGCGACGCGCGCCTCCTCCATCCGCCCGCGCGCCGCCGCCCTTCGCGCGTCGTCCGGCGGCTCGTCCGGCACGTCCTCCTGCGGCCGGTCGGCCGACCACGGGGGGCGCGCGCGTCGAGGCGGCTCAGGCAGCAGCTCGGCGGGGAGCGGCCACGTCGCGCGTCCGTGCGCCCCCGCCCGGAGCGCGAAGGTGTCGTCCACGCCGATGTTGTCGACGACGCGCTCCACCGCCCCCGCCGCGCGGTCCAGCTCCCCCGCCGCGGCGAGCACCTCGGCCTCGATGATCGTGGCGATCGGCAGGCGTCGCTGCGGGCTGCCGGGCCGCACGCCGTCGAGCGCCGCACGCGCCGCGAGAAGGCGCTGCTGCCGCCAGAGAGCCTCGGCCAGGAGCGTGCGCGCCGCATCGGTCTCGTCTCCGCCGCCGATGCCGGACGCCTCGAGCCAGGCGAGGCGCCGGCGCAGGGTCCCCTCCGCGAGCCCGGGGAGGCCAGCGTCGATCTGGGCGCGAGCCAGCGCCAGCTCGTCGACGAGCACGTCGATGAGGTGGACCTCGCGCTCGGAGGCGGCCTCCTCATCCTCGGGCGGCGGCGCGTCGGTCACTGGCGCAGGGCCCGCTCGAGCCGGCGTTCGGGACCGGAAGGGCCCGAGCACCGCCAGCCGCGCCTTGGCCGGCGCGAGGTAGCGTGCGGCGACGCGCAGGAGGTCGTCGGCCGTCACGGCCTCCAGCCGCTCGATGACCTCCTCCACGGTGAGGATGCGCGGCAGGAGCGCCTCGCCGGCCCCCAACCAGCCCGCGACGGCCCCGCTCTCCTCCATCCGCAGCTCGAGCCTCCCTCGCGCGTACGCGCGCGCGCGATCCAACTCCTCCGGGCGTACCCGCTCGCCGGCGATGCGCGTCGAGCTGCTCGACGATCCCGCCGATCACGCGGGGGGCATCCGTCGGGGTCGAAGCCGGCATGCACGCCGAACGTGCCGGCATCGGCGTACGAGGCGCTGAAGGTGGACACGTCGTAGACGAGCGAGCGACGCTCGCGGAGCTCGAGGAACAGGCGGCTGCCCATCCCGTCGCCGAGGATGGCGCCGAGGATGTCGAGCGCCCAGCGGTCCGGGTGGTCCCGCGCGACGGACGGCATGCCGAGGCACAGGTTCCCCTGCGCGAGGCGCCGATGCGACACCCGAATCGAGCCCGGCGGCGCGGGCCTGGGTGCCGGCGCGGCCACCAGCGCATGGGCGGGCCGGGCGCCGTCGAGCGCAGGGCCGTCGGCGCCCCACTCGGACGCGATGCGCACGACGTCCTCGTGACCGAGCGCTCCCGCGGCGGCGAGGACCATGCGCCCGGTGCGGTAGGCGTCGCGCCAGTGCCCGACGACGCCGGCATGCGTGGCTCGTCGCACCGTGCCGATCGACCCGGCGATCTCGCGGCCGAGCGGGTGCCGGCCGTAGAGGAGGCTATCGAAGAGCGTGAAGACGTGGTCGGCGGGCGAGTCCACGTACATGCGGATCTCGTCGACGATGACCGGCTTCTCCGCGGCCAGGTCCCGCTGCCGCAGGAGCGGGTGCAGCGCGAGCTCGCTCACGGCCTGGAGGGCGACGTCCGCGCGCTCGGCGGGCACCTTGGCGCCGTAGACGGTCAGCTCCCGGTCCGTGCTCGCGTTGACCGTGCCGCCGACCCCCTCGACCAGCTGCGAGAGCATGCCGGCCTCGGGAAACCCGCGCGTCCCCTTGAAGACGAGGTGCTCGAGAAAGTGCGAGAGCCCGGCCTGCGCCTCGCTCTCGTGCCGCGAGCCCACCAGCACGAGCAGCGCGACGCTCGCCGAGCGTGCCCCGGGCATGGTCTGCGTGACGACGCGGAGGCCGCTCGGCAGAACCGTCCGCTGGTGCGAGCCTGGATTACGAGATGGGCGCGACCGCGCCCGCGCCGGGGTGGCGCTCACGCGCCGTCCTCGTCCTCGTCCGATCGATCGCCGTCGCCGTCGGCCTCGGCCGACATGAGCAGCTCCATCTGGATGAAGCGGAGGTCGCGCGCGAGCTGGCCCGCGTTGCGCGGGATCGGGTCGGCCGCCGCTGCCCTGGGCGGCGCGAGGTCGTCGCCGTCGCTCGGGTCGATGAGGCGCGGGACCCCCGCGGTCGCGAACTCGAGCACCACTCGCTCGTTGCCGATCACGAGCGTGTAGACCAGGAGCTGGTCGCTGGTCGTGTCGAACTGGAGGTAGTCGAACGAGTCGAGGTTCAGGCAGATCGCCAGCGGCGTGAAGTACGAGGCGACGTCGGGATGGTCGACGACGATCCGCTCCACCCAGCCGGTCCCGCTCGACTCCGCGCGCGGCCCGCGGTAGTAGGTGTAGCTCACGGTCTGCTTCAGCAACGGGCGCAGGATGTTGTAGATGTCGTTCTTGCCGGTGACGACCCCGGTGTTGATGTAGAGCTTGGCGGGCGGCGCTGTGACATCGGCTCGATCCACGCACGAAATAGGGTCGTTCGCGAGTCTACACCGCGCCGCCCGCCGCTCGGAGGCGGCGCCGACCGCTGCTACGATACGGCTCGTGAAGCTGCTGGCTGCAGACATCGGCAACACGAACGTGACCATCGGCCTGTTCGAGGACGACCGGCTGGCCCGGTCGTGGCGCGCCATCACGCGCCCGAGCGCGACGAGCGACGAGGTGGCCGCGATGCTCACCGGCCTCCTCGCCCTCGACGGCCACCGCCTCGACCAGCTCGACGCCGTCGCCCTCGCCAGCGTGGTGCCTCCGCTCACCGAGACGTGGGAGCGGCTCGCCACCGAGCGAATCGGCGTGGAGCCCGCGATGCTCGACGCGTCCAGCCTCGAGGGCATCCTCGAGATCCGCATCGACCGGCCCGCGGAGGCCGGCGCCGACCGCCTCGCGAACGCTCTGGCGGCCAGGACCGAGTTCGGCGGCCCGGCGATCGTCATCGACCTGGGCACGAGCACGAACTTCGACCTCATCGACTCCGATGGGGCATACATCGGCGGCGCGATCGCCCCCGGCATGGGGCTCTCGCTCGAGGCGCTGGTGGGGCGCGCGAGCAAGCTCCCCCGCATCGAGCTGCGGCGCCCGCCGTCTGCCATCGGCACCAACACCGTGCACGCCATGCAGTCCGGCGCGGTCCTCGGCTACATCGGGCTCGTGAGCGGCCTCCTCACCGCGCTGCGCGGCGAGCTCACCGAGCGCTCACCGTCCGGCAGCCGCGTCACGGTCGTGGCCACCGGCGGCTACACGCACCAGCCGTGGCTGCGCGAGGTGCCCGGGCATCGACGCGGTGGAGCCCGACCTCACGCTGCGCGGCATCCACTACGCCTGGACGGCAATGCGGGCGCGGCGGCGCGCCGGCGTGCGGAGCGAGGCATGACCGAGGGCAACAGCAGCCTCGCCGGGCGTCGCATCGTCGTCGGCGTCTCGGGCAGCATCGCCGCCTACAAGGCCGTGACGCTCGTGCGGCTCCTCGCCGAGCGTGGTGCCGTCGTCGACGTGGCGATGACACCCGCGGCGACTCGCTTCGTCGGGCCGCTCACCTTCGCCAGCCTCACCCACCGTCCCGTGCGTGGCCGACGTGCTCGAGCTCGACGGCGACCAGCAGATCGCGCACATCGAGCTCGCCGAGGCGGCCGATGCCGTCGTCCTTGCCCCGGCCACCGCGAACCTCATCGCCGAGCTGGCGGCAGGCCTCGTCGGTGACGCGGTGACCGCCATCGTGTGCGCGACCGGGGCGCCGGTGGTCGTGGCGCCCGCCATGGATGCCGGGATGTGGACGAATCCCGCGACGCAGCGAAACGTGACGACGCTCCGCGACTTCGGCTATCTCATCGTCGAGCCGGAGGTGGGCGAGCTCGCGAGCGGGCTCACCGGCATCGGCCGCCTCGCCGAGCCCGCGACGATCGTGAGCGCGGTCGAGCACCTGTTCGCCCGTTCCGGCGACCTCGAGGGCCTCCATGTCGTGGTGAGCGCCGGTGGCACGCGCGAGCCGCTCGACCCGGTGCGGTTCATCGGCAACCGGTCGTCGGGGAAGATGGGCACGGCCATAGCCGAGGCGGCGCGCGACCGTGGAGCCGCGGTGACCCTGATCGCCGGCGCCATGAGCGTCACGCCGCCGCGCGGCGTCACCGTGGTCGAGGCCACGACCGCCCAGGCCATGCGCGAGGCGGTGGTGCGGGCGGCGCCGCAGGCCGACATCCTCGTCATGGCGGCCGCGGTCGCGGACTTCGCCCCGGCGCGCCCCTCCCAGCGCAAGATCAAGCGCTCCGGCGCGAACATCCAGATCGAGCTCGTACCCAATCCCGACATCGTCGCCGAGGTCGGCGAGATGCCGGACGACGTGCGGCCGTTCCTCATCGGCTTCGCGGCCGAGTCCACCGACCTCGAGGCGAACGCCGCGGCCAAGCTGCGCGACAAGGGCCTGGACCTCATCGTCGGGAACGTGGTCGGCGGCCCGTTCGACGCGATCGGCTCCGACGAGAACAAGGTGACCGTCTTCGGGGCCGAGGGAGCCCTGACGGACTGGCCGATGCTGCCGAAGCGGCAGGTCGCGGAGCGGCTGTGGGACCTCATCGGCGACCGATTCGGGCGCGGCCGCACGGCGGAGGAGCCGGAGGCGGCCGCCACCCCCGCACGGCGGCGCCGCCGATCGTGACCCGCGGCTCCGCGCCCCTGGCGCCGGGCCGCGACGCTCGACCGTGATCGTCGTCCGTCGGGCGGACGAGCTGCGCGACGCGATCCTCGAGCGGCGCCTGGCGGGCGACAGCATCGGCTTCGTGCCGACCATGGGGATGATCCATGCCGGCCAGCTCTCGCTGGTGCGGCGCGCGGCGGAGGACAACGGCTGTGTCGTCGTGTCGAGCTTCGTGAACCCCGGCGAGTTCAAGGGCCTCGACGAGGCCGAACCCGGGCGTGCGCGACCACGCCCGCGATCTCGCGCTCCTCGAGCACGAGGGTGCCGCCATCGCCTTCGTGCCCGAGGTCTCGACGCTCTACCCGCCGGACGACACGACGCGGGTGACGGTCGAGGGCCTCACGCGCCAGCTGGAGGGGGCGTCACGGCCCGGGCACCTCGACGGGCTGACCACCGTGATGCTCAAGCTCCTCCATCTCGTCGGCCCGGCCCGGTTCTACCTGGGCCAGCGCCACGCGCAGCAGGTGGTGATCGTGCAGCGGCTGCTGCGTGACCTCTTCATGAACGTGGAGCTCGTGGTGTGCCCGACGGTGCGAGACGACGACGGGCTGGCCGTCTCGAGTGCCAACGCGCTCCTGGGCATCGAGGAGCGCCACGCGGCGACCTGCCTGTTCGCGGCGCTGACCGCGGCGAAGGAGGCGTACGACGCCGGCGAGCGGTCCGCCGAGGTGCTCCGCTGGCGCATGACGGACGTGCTGTCGCGGGAGCCGAAAGCGCGCGTCGACTACGTGAGCGTGGCCGATGCCACAACCCTGGCCGAGCTCCAGCGCGTCACCGGTCCGGCGGTCGCCCTGGTCGCCGCCTGGATCGGCCGCGCGCGGCTGACCGACAACATGCCGTTGGAGTGGGCCGCTCCGTAGGGGCGATTTGTAACGACAGAAGTTACGTGGGGCTCCGGGCAGCCCGGTGCCAACAGGCCCACGAAGGTACTAGTGCCCGAGGTGGGCCCGCCCGTATGATTCGGCTGTCACCTCGGTGATCGGCCTCACGGTCGGTTCCGGTGGTGCATGGGAGGCCGGCGGGTGCCCACGTCCGGCCTCCCTTCACGTCCGGTCGCTACAGCCGCGCGAGCAGCGCGTCCACGTCGATCGCTCCCCCGACGAGCTCGATGATGGTGGCGATCTTCTCCGTGTCGGTCGCGTGGGTCTTCACCAGGATCTCGTCGACGGCCTGCGCGGTCCGGTACGTATCGGTCCGGACGAGGAAGACGAAGATCCCGGCGCGCCGCAGCTCCTCGAGAACGGGGGCAGAGGGCCGGAATCCCCCGCTCAGCACGATCCCGACGACCTTGGGACGTGCCGGCGACGCCAGGTTGGCCGTGACCGCGGCAAGCAACAGGTCCTCGCGGTCCCCGGGCGTGATGAGGAGGGTCCGCTCCCCCAGGAGGTCGATCGCGTGCCCGGCCTGCATCGCGCCGATCGATACGCGCCCGATCGTGAGGCCGGGCCCCGCCTCGCCGCTCAGCAGCTCTCCCTCGAGGTGCGTGACGATCAGCTCGAGCGAGGGATTCGCGAGGAACTCGCTGTACGGGATGCAGGCGAGGAGCTCGACGTCGTGCTGCGCCAGGCCGCGCCGCAGGACCTCGGGCAGGTGCGGATGGCTCTGCACGTCCACCTTGTTCACCACCGCGCCGAGGACCTTCACCCCGTGCTCCGCGAACAGGGCTCGGTTGAGCACGATCTCGTCGATCGGCCGTCCGACGCCACCCTCGGAGACGATGATGACCGGTGCCTCGAGCATGGCTGCCGCGCGCGCGTTCGACAGGCCGATGACGGCGCCGACCCCAGCATGCCCGGTCCCCTCGATGACGACGAGATCCTTGTCCGCCGCCACCCGCCCGAACGAGGCGAGCACCTGCGCCTCGAGGTCCTCCTTCACCCGGCCGAGGATGAAGTCGGTCGTGAAGCCGCGTGGGAGGGTCACTGGGCTCATGTCGTTGAGCGCGTCCGGCAGGCCGAAGACCTCGCTGATGAGCACGGCGTCCTCATCGGCCCGCGTGCCGTCGACCACGAGATAGCGCTGCCCCACCGGCTTGACGAAGCCGAGGCGCAGCCCGCGGTCCCGGATGCCCGCGATCAGGCCGACGCTCGCCGTGGTCTTCCCGCGGTTCTGCCCGGTGGCGGCAAGGAAGACGCGCCGAGCGGGCCTGGCCACCCTCAGCGGGGCTTGGTCCGGCGCTCCACGAGCTCCACGCCCTCGCGCAGGCGGTTCACGAGGTCGGCATCGAGCATGTCGGGCTCGAGGTGCTCTCCGAGCTTCTCGAGCATGTCGGCGGCGACGCTGAGGAGCACGTCGGCATCGGCGATGAAGAACTGGGGCTCGTTGTTGTAGCGGACCAGCGTGAGGCGGCCCTGGAGCGTGAGGCCGCCGTCGGTGTGCGACAGCTGCGTGCCGAAGTTGTGGCCCTGGATGCCGTCCGGGTTGTTCAGGAAGTTCAGCGCGTTGTCGATGACCAGGCCGAACCGCGCGCGCCAGCTGACGAGCCGCTCGTGGACGTCCGGCGGCAGGCCGATGTCGCCGAGCTCCTCGAACACGCCGCGGTCGACGGTGAGCAGCCCGACGAGCGTGGAGCCCGCCCGTCCCCCGAGCATGACCTGCAGCGAGCGCTCGAGGGTGAAGACGTCGGCGTCGAAGCGCGGGCTGGTGGTGACCTCGGCGAGGAGGTCCTCGACATTGTCGAGCTGGCCCGGATCGGCGAGGGCGGTCGCCAGGTTGTGGATCTCCTCGCGGAAGAGGAAGCGCTCCTCGTGGTCGAGCATCGGCTAAGGGTAGAGCCCGCGGAGCGTGGTGGCCTCGGCGACCCGGGCCACGGCCACCATGTACGCGGCCGTGCGCATGTCGACCTCGTATCGCTGGGCCATCTCGTGGACCGACGCGAACGCGCGGTCCATGATGCCCTTGAGGCTGTCGTTGATCCGGTCCTCGGTCCAGAAGAACGACTGCATGTCCTGCACCCACTCGAAGTAGCTCACCGTGACGCCGCCGGCGTTGCACAGGATGTCCGGGATCACGAACACGCCGCGCTCGAAGAGGATCTGGTCCGCCTCCGGCGTCGTCGGACCGTTCGCAGCCTCGGCCACGACCTTCGCCCTGACGTTCGGCGCGTTTCGCTTCGTGATCTGGTTCTCCAATGCCGCCGGGACCAGGATGTCGCAGTCGACCTCGAGGATCTCCTGGTTGTTCACCTCGTCGCTGTCGCGGTAGCCGACGACGGTGCCGTGCTCGCGCTTGAAGGCCGATACCTTCGCCGGATCCAGGCCCGCCGGGTTGTGGATGCCGCCCTGCGAGTCGCTCACCGCGACGATCCTCGCCCCCTCGGCCGCCAGGAGCGTGGCGGCGATGGAGCCGGCGTTGCCGTAGCCCTGGATCGCCACCCGTGCGCCGCTCACCTGGTTGCCGGTGACGTCGGCCCACTGGAGCAGCGTGAAGACCGCGCCTCGCGCCGTCGCCTCGTTGCGGCCCAGCGAGCCGCCGACCGCGATCGGCTTGCCGGTGACCACCCCGTGGACCGTGTAGCCCTTGTGCATGGAGTAGGTGTCCATCATCCAGGCCATGGTCTGGGCGTTGGTGTTCACGTCCGGGGCCGGGATGTCGCGATCGGGGCCGATGAGCGGGCTGATCTCGGTCGTGAAGCGCCGCGTGAGCCCCTCGACCTCGCGGATGCTCAGCGTCTTGGGGTCCACCACGACGCCGCCCTTCGCGCCGCCGTACGGAATGTTCACGCAGGCGCACTTCCAGCTCATCCACATCGCCAGCGCGCGCACCTCGTCGAGGGTCACGTCCTGGTGGTAGCGGATGCCGCCCTTTCCGGGGCCACGGCTCACGTTGTGCTGGACGCGGTGCCCGGTGAAGACCCGCACGTTGCCGTCGTCCATGGTGACCGGGAAGTTCACGGTGAGCTCGCGCTGCGGGACCCGCAGGACGCGACGCATCCCCTCGTCGAGGTCGAGCTTGTCGGCGGCGTGGTCGAACTGGGACTGGGCGACCGCCCAGATGTTCGGAGCCTCCGCCACGGGGTTCTGGCTGGCCATCAGGGCTGCTGAGTGCCTCCTTGTGAACGCGGCACCGGCGCCTCTGCACGCCACAGGTTTCGAAGGCGGAAGCTGGCCGGATCGCGTGACGGTTGCCGATTCTAGCGCCTCAGAGCGTCTCCACCGCAAGCGCCACCGCTCCCCCACCGCCGAGGCACAGCGTGGCGAGGCCCTTCCCGCCTCCCCGGCGCCGCAGCTCGTAGATCAGCGTGGTCAGGACGCGCGCGCCGGATGCGCCGATGGGATGGCCGAGCGCGATCGCGCCGCCGTTCACGTTCACCCGCTCCCAGTCGAAGCCGAGCGCGTTGCCATCGGCCAGCACCTGGGCCGCGAAGGCCTCGTTGATCTCGATGAGGTCGAACTCGTCGATCGTGACCCCCAGCTTGTCCAGCAGCCGTCGGACGCCGTCGATCGGGGCCTCGAACAGCCACTCGGGGGCGAGGTCCGCCTGCGCGTAGCCGGTGATGCGGGCAATGGGCGTGGCGCCGTCCAGGGAGTCCCCTCCGGCGATCACGAGGGCCGCGGCGCCGTCCGTGATGCCCGGCGCGTTCCCCGCGGTCACCGATCCGCCTTCCGGGTCGAAGGCGGGCTTCAGCTTCGCGAGGGCCTCGAGCGTCGTGTCCGAGCGCGGCGCCTCGTCGGCGGTCACGACCGTGTCGCCCTTCTTGCCCGGCACCGTCACCGGCACGATCTCATCGTCGAAGCGCCCCGCCTCCTGGGCCGCGAGCGCGCGCTGGTGGGAGCGCAGCGCGAACTCGTCCTGCGCCTCCCTGCGTCACGCCGTGCTTGGTTGCCACGCGCTCGGCGTGGCTGCCCATGTGGACGTTGCAGGTCGAGCACCACAGGCCGTCTTTGACGGTCGCGTCGACGATGGTTCCGTCGCCCAGCCGGTAGCCTGTGCGCGCCTGCGGCAGCAGGTACGGCCCCAGGTTCATGTTCTCCATCCCGCCCGCCACGATCACGTTGGCGTCGCCGGCGCGGATCGCGGCCGCGCCCATCATCACGGCCTTGAGCCCCGAGCCACAGACCTTGTTGATGGTCGTGGCGCTGACCCCGTTCGGCAGCCCGGCTCGCAGCGCGGCTTGCCGTGCCGGCGCCTGCCCGGCGCCGGCCTGGATGACCTGGCCCATGATCACCTCGTCGATGCGCTCGGGGGCGATCCCCGCCCGCTCGACCGCCGCCCTGATCGCCACAGAGCCGAGCTCGGTGGCGGGCGTCGTGCTCAGCGCACCGCCGAACTTGCCGATCGGCGTGCGCGCGGCCGACAGGATGTAGACATCGCTGCTCATGAGGCGGTCATCGTACGTCAGACGCCCTCGAGCTCCTCGATGAGGCCCTCGATCTGCTCGATGAGCTCCGGATCGGTCGCGAGCTCGAGTGCGCGGGCGAGGTCCGCGAGCGCCTCGTCCAGCTGGCCGAGCCGCGTCTTCGCCAGGGCGCGGTTGTACCAGATGGCGGCGACTTCCGGGGTGAGCTCGATCGCCCGGTCATAGTCCGCGATGGCCGGCCTCGAACTCCTCCAGCTCGAAGTGCGAGTCGCCGCGGTGCTGGTACGCGGATCGGGAGCCGTTCGTCGAGACCGATGGCCTCGTCGTAGTCGGCCAGGGCGCGCCGATGCCGCTCGAGCTGGGCGTAGGCGACTCCCCGGTTCAGGTACGCCGGCGCGAGCTCGGGGTTCAGGCGGATCGCCTCGTCGTAGTCCTCGATGGCGCGCTCGAGCTCCCCGAGGTTCAGGTACGAGTTGCCGCGGTGGTACTGCGACAGGGCGGGCTCGGCTCGCCGCTGGATGGCCTCGTCGTAGTCGGCGATCGCCAGCTCGAACTCACCGAGGTTGAAGTACGCGTTCCCGCGGCTGTAGTGCGCCGCCGCCGAGGTCGGACCCGAGCTCGATGGCGCGGCTGTAATCCTCGACCGCCGCCTCCCACCGTTCGAGGTTGAAGTTCGCGTTCCCGCGGTTGTAGTAGCCCGCGGCGAGCTCGTCGTCGAGCTCCAGGGCGCGGTCGAAGTCCTCGATGGCGAGCTCGTGCTCGCCGAGCTCGCTGTAGGCGGCTCCACGGTTGAGGTACGCGGAGGCGAAGTCGGGATTCAGCTCGATCGCGCGGCTGAAATCGGCGACCGCCGCACGGTTGCGGCCTAGGCGATAGTTGACCTCTCCCCGCCTCGCGTGCGTCTCGGCCAGCCGCGGCGCGAGCTCAATGGCCTCGTCGTAATCGGCCAGCGCTCGTCGGTCGTCGCCGAGGTTGGCGTAGGCGTCGCCCCGCTTCACGTAGGCGGTCGCGAGGCCCGGCTCGAGCTCGATGGCGCTCGTGTACGCCTCGACCGCGGCCTCGTAGTCGCCCTCCTCGAACGCCGCGTCGGCCCGAAGGAGGTAATCGCCGGCCGTGGGCTCGCCGGGAGTCGGGCTCGCATCGGCAGCGCCGGGAGCCTGGGCCGCGATCCCCGCCAGGGAGACGAGGATCACGACGAGAGCGAGCAGGGCGATGATCGAGCGCTGCATCCGAGGGTTATAGCCCGGAACGCGGGGTCCGGTGCGAGCGGCTCAGTGAGCCAGCGCCCGAGGTCAGGTTCCCAGGACGACGTCGTAGGTCAGGTAGACCTTGCCGTTCACCGCCACCGTCACGGTGTCCTCGAACGTCGTCACCGTCAGGTCGTACCAGGTGTTCTTCACGAGCGTGGTGGATGCCTGCTCGAGCACCTGCCAGCCGGTCGAGGTCAGCATCCCGATCTGGACCTGGTTCGTGGCCTTGTTGATGCCCGCGTACAGGGTGCCGGTCACGCCTTCGATCGTCTGCACGCCGAGGTTCACGAACCCTGCATCGGTCCAGCCGGTCGTCGTCTTCGCGGCGGTGCGCACGTCGAGCTCGTAGGTATGGGCGTCGAAGGTCGGCTCAGGCTCAGGTGCGGGTGCTGGCGGGGGTGGCGGTGGCGGAGGCGGAGGCGGCGGCGGCGGCGGCTCGATCGTGTCGTCGACCCACGCCGCATCCATTTCGGTCATCCCGACCCTCGCGCTCGGCGTCGCCGTGGACGTGCTGCTCGACGTGGTGGCGGACGAGGTGCTAGCAGTGGCCGTGGTCGTGCTGCCCGGCGGGAATGCGGGGTCATCGGTCCGGATCCGGAAGGAGTCGAACGAGGTCGTCCCCGACTGCGAGAAGAGGCCGAATCCACCGTCGACGAGGATGCCGTTGTACGCGCGGCTGGCGACGAAGCCGCCGTTGACGATGACGCTGATCGTGAGGCCCTTGATCGTGATCTGGATCGTGTAGTCGACCGTGGTCGACAGGACTCTGGCGACGAACTGATCGGTCACGAGGCCGCGGGTCGGGTCGACGTGGCCGAAGACGACTCGTCCGGTGCGCGTATCGAGGGTCACGAACTTGTAGTCGTTGTCGGCGTAATGGTCGTAGATGATCCCGCCGGCGGCACCGACGCGCAGGGTGGCGTGGATCTCCAGGTACGACTCAGCCCGCAGCCCGCGGCCGATGCCGAGGTCAGTTTCGGCGTAGGCGATCTGCGTCGCGGTCGCGCTGCCCGCGAGACGCCCTGCCGTGGTGGTCCACGTGCCGTCCTCGGGCTCGGCGAACCACTCGGCGTAGCCGTCGGTGAAGGGCTCCGTGGCATCCAGCGTGACTACGGGGGCAGCACCTGCAGGCTGATGTTGTCGTAGTAGCCGCGCGAGTTGTCCGAGCCGACGCCGACGAGGCCCTTGTTCAGGCCGTAGCTCACGCCGTCGATCATGCGCGCCGCGAAGGTGTGGGTGAAGGCTCGCTTGTTGTCGACCAGCACGGTGACCGTCGTGCCGTTGATCGCAATGAGCAGCGAGTAGTAGCGGTCATCCCAGACCTTCATCGGCGCCTGTGCGACGACGATCCAGCCGGCCGCGGTCCGGTGCACCGAGCTCGATCTTGTTCGTGCTCTGGTTGATGCCGGCGAACTTGAAGTCGGTCGGGCCGAAGTAGTCGAAGATGACGTAGGCGTTGCCCTTCCAGCCGCCGAGTCGGCTTCTGGATGGCGACCTGCGCAGCGATCTCGAAGTAGATCGGCAGGTACTGGTCGTGGTAGAAGACCGCGGCCGCGTCGCCGCCGAGGCTGGCCGCTGCGACGCGCAGCGCGCCGCCGACCGCCTCGAACGACGCCGGTGTCGACCGCGAAGGCTGACGTCGTGCCGTCGTTGAAGTCCGCGGAGCGCAGGACGTCGCGCGCGCCGCCCGGGATGTTGCCCGGCTGCGGGTCGGTCGGGCCGCCGGTCTGGTCCTGCCACAGCCCGTGGTCGCGCTGGGTGATCAGGCCGAGCTCGCCGTACGGCTCGCCGTTGCGGGCTTCCAGGCTCGGATCGTTGGCGTTCTGGTCCTCGTCGCGCGTCGGATCGGCGCCCTGCGCTGGCCGAGAGCGCGTACAGGAACTCGAACAGCCACGGCGGCACCTGGCGGCTGACCGTCGCGATGCCGAACGGCGCGAACGGAACGATGTAGCTGTTGAACTCGCCGACCCAGTCGATGAGACGGTCGCCGCCGGTGTTGCCGATCAGGATGTCGAGGCCGGCGCCGCCGTACGCCCGGTCCTGGTAGAGCGGATGGGTGTCGGGCGTGTCGTTCGGGCTCGGCTGGATCTTGCGGCCCTTCTGGTCGCCGAAGTCGCCGGCGCCGGCGATCGTCATGACGTCGTCGGCATTGATCAGGTCGTTGCCCCAGCCGCCGTACAGCGTGTCCTGGCCGGTGCCGCCGACCAGCCAGTCGTTGCCGAGGTCGCCGAAGATCGCGTCGCTGCCGTCGCTGTGGCGGAGCCCGTAGCCGAGGCAGGTGCCGTTCGGGTCGCGTAGCTGACGCAGCCGTTCAGCGTGCGGGCCCTCGTCGCGGTAGAGGTTGAGGAACCACATGAGGTTGAGGCCGGCATGCGTCCTTGTTCACGCGTGCCGTTCGGCGTTGAGCAGGATCGTGCGGCGCGGGTCGTACTCGTCGTACAGGGCGAACTCGCCGAGGCGGCCGGCGATCGGGCCGTTGTCGTGCCACGCGTCGTCGTCCTCGCCGAAGTGCAGCAGGTCGCCGGGGTTGAACGGGCGGCGTCCAGTCGGTGCGGTAGGCGTTCGGGCAGCCGCGCGCCCGTCGAGCGGTCGTAGACCTGCGTGTAGGCGTTCCAGATCGCCTCGCCACCGGCGATCGCGTCGTCGCCGGCGCCGCCGTGGAGGAAGTCGCCGGCGACGCCGCGCTGCTGCCCGAACGGCGGATCCTCGTTGTTGCGGTGGCCGATGACGGTCGGGTAGTTCGGCAGGATCTCGCCGCCGAGCCCGCCGAAGATGACGTCGTCCGAGTTGTTGGCGTCGAACTTGGGCTCGATCGGCGCCGGACGGCGTTCGGCGTCAGGTTGTACGGCGTCAGGTCGACCGTCTTCTTGAGGTCGCCGCCGATGTTGATGACCGCGGTCTGCACCTCGCCCGGCGTGGCGATGTACTGGTCGAGGAAGTCGCCGCACAGGACCGACTTGTTCTCGGTGCAGGTGCCCACCGGGCGGAAGGCGGTGATGCCGTAGAGCGGCTCGCTGAAGCAGGTGCCGAGCCCGGTGCCCGTGCACGGCACGCCGTTGGCCGTCCAGCCCGCTCGAGCTGTTGCGGCTCGTGAAGATCCGGCCGTCGTCGCCGAGGATGCCGTCCTGGCCGACGCCGCCCGAGATCCAGTCGTTGCCCCAGCCGCCGATGATGTCGTCGTCGTCGGCGTCGCCGTAGGCGACGTCGTTGCCGCCGCCGAGGTAGATCGGTGTCGTCGCCGAGCCCGCCGTGGATCTCGTCGTTGCCGACGATCTCGCGGTGGTCCAGACCGTCGACCGCGTCGACGGCGGGTGATGTCGCTGTTGCGTCCGGCACGATCGGCAGCCGCTGCTGCAGCCGTCCTGCGGTCTCGCGCTGGCCGAGCACTGCTGCACGGCGCCGGTTGCGGATCGTCGAGGCCGAACCGGTCGGGCCGGAAGTCGGGGCCGCCCGGCGTGTAGTCGAGCAGGTGACGCCGCGGACGACGATCTGCTCGCCGTAGACGTCGTCGTAGACGTACGACGACGTACTTCGCGCCGTCGCGGCGTACCGCGCCGCTGGCCAGCCGGCGCGGTCAGTCGCAGCCGTTGATGCCGACGATGCGGATGATGCGGCCGTTGTCGCCGACGATCGTGTCGGCGTCGTGGCCGTGGCGGTTCGCCGGGACGGCGACGCGCCCGGGACGGTGCCCGCCGTTGTCGTTGCGGTCGGCTGTGCAGGCCGCTGCCGCCGAACAGGAGGTCGGAGCCGTCCGGCCGATTGGTCGGGGTGGTCAGGCTGAAGAAGTCGGAGCTGCCGCCGACGATGTCGTCCTGGCCGAGGCCGCCGAAGACGATGTCGTTGCCGCCGCCGCCCTCGATGTAGTCCTGGCCGTCGGTGGCGCGCGTCGAACGACGGGATCAGGTCGAGATCGCCGACGAGGTCGCACGTGCCGGCGTGCGTCGGGTCGATCCGCCGGGTCGAGCGCGTGGGCAGCCGTCGGGGGTGCGTGAGGCGCCGACGTGGTGCGTGGCCGCGTGGCGCCGACTCGATGCCGCCGTCGCCCTGGATGATGTCGTTGCCCGAGCTGGCCGAAGACCAGGTCGTGGTGGGCGCCGCCGGCGAGGTAGTCGTTGCCCCAGCTGCCGGCGCCTGACGGTCCGTCGTCGAAGGCGAAGCTGTGCCATGCGGCGTAGTCGATCAGGTACTCCGCCCACCACGGGGCGGTATCCGGATCGCGGTAGTCGCGTGGCTGGTTGTCGACCAGCAACGCCCCGCTGTTGTCGGCGAGGGACGTGAAGTCGCAGGCCGCAACGTCCGGTGCGGCTGTAGATGATCGTGCCGCAGAGCGTCTGGAAGCGGCCGCTCGTGATGATGCCGTTCGCCACGTCGCTGTTCGCCGCATCCTCGACGATGCGGGGCTGCGGTCGAGCAGACGTTGTCGCCGAAGACCAGGTCGTCCTGCTCGTCGCCGTCGGCCATGTCGTGGCCGGCGCCGGCGACGAGAACGTCGCGGCCGAGCTCGCCGTAGATGATGTCGTCGTCGCCGTTCTGCAGGTTCACCGACACGATCCGACGCACCGACTCGATGCGGCGTGGTCTGGATCCGCTGGAGCAGCGGGCTGGGCAGATTCGGGTCCGCGACGTGCTGGTCGATGCGGATGTGGTCGCCGACGATGATGTCGTCGTAGGCCGTCTCCGGCGCAGAGCCAACCGTTCCCGACGTGGAGCCACAGCCGTTGGCGAGCTGCCAGGCCTGCGGGCAGCCACCGTCGCCGTGGAGCTCATCGCGACCGGCGTCGAGGAGGTCTGCCTTGACGAAGGTGCTCGGGTTGCTGGTCGGCATGGACAGCCCACGGTTGAGGATGTCCACGTTGAAGCCGGAGTCGCCGTAGATGTGGTCGTGCCGCGCTGGCCGAGGATCAGGTCGTCGCCCGAGCCGCCCGCGAGATGGTCGCCGGCCTGGCTGCCGAGAATCAGGTCGTTGCCCTCGCCGCCGTAGATCGTCACGCCGACGCTCGGCAGGCCAGCGGCGGCACGTGTCGGCGAACAGCGCACTGGCGTCGATGACGTCGTTGCCGGCGTTCGCTGTACACGTTGGCGACCGGGAACACCCACTGCGTCGTCCTCGTTCTCATCGATCGGCACGTCGACGAACGGGTTGAACGGCTTGTCGCCGAACACGCGGCCGTCGACGGTGGCCGGGTCGCCGGAGTACCAGATCGCCATCCTGTGACGTGTCGCCGTAGATGACGAGCGGCGAATCCGGTCCGCCCAACACGCCGTTCTCCGCCGGGTCGAGCACGACCGTATCGCCACCCATCCGAACGTCGCCGGCGACGTCCGGGTCTTCTGCGATGACGGTGAGCGGAACGGTGGTATAGGTCGGACCGGCGGGGTTGCCGATGGTCGGAGTCAGCGCCGCACCCTGGATCGTGAGCGTCGTCGCGGTCACGTCGACCACGGTCCAGAAGCCGGCCAGACCGGAGATCGACACGATCAGGCCGATCCCGGAAGCCCGCCGCCTCGAAGTCGCAGGCACAGGTGAGGGTGCTGGTGGGCAGGCTCGTCGGAGCGGCCGGCTGGACCGAGATCACCATCTCACCGCTGATGGTCAGCTGCATCGGGTCGACCACCGCGATCGTGGCCACCAGCGCCGATCCGGCCGGCAACGAGGCCGCGGCGATGACCTCGAGCAGCATGATGCTGCCGACGCCACAGGTGGCGAACGCATCGGGTGTAACGGTGCAGTCAGCGGTGGTGCCGGCGAAGCCGACGATCTGGTGCAGGACACCGTTGACCGTGACCCGCTGGCCGATCCGGAAGCCATCACCCTGCCAGGCCAGTCCGTCACGGCGACGGAGGTCGGCGTCGTGACCTGCCCCGGTTGCGGCGTCAATCACCTCGACCGAGGCATCCTCGACGGTCAGGCGGGTGTTGCCGCCGCCGTGGACCACGGTGAGCCCGCCGTGGCGACCCGGCACCTGGATGGTGGCGCTGGTTGGACGTGTCGCAGCCATCGAGGCACCAGTGAGCGGAGCGATCGTCATGGCTGCTCCATCGACGGTGATGACGCGCCACGAGCCGCTCAGGCCGCTGATGAGGATCTGCTGCCCGACCTCGAATCCGTCATCCGCCCAGGTTCCGGCAGGACGGGTGACATCGAACCGACCGGCGATCGCGCTGTCGGTGACCACGAACCCGCCCTGGTACTGCACCGCGCCCGCTTCCTGAACCGTGACGCTCGCCGCCGATGCGCTGGCGGGAACCGCCGTACCGCCGACGGGTCGCAGAACCAGGATGAGATGCGTGATGTCGACCACCTGCCACGTGCCGGGCAGACCGGTCACGACAACGTTCTCGCCCACCGTGTACCCGTCGACGAGCCAGCTTCCGGCGGTTCTCGTCAGCTCGACGCCGGGCACGGGCACAAGCAGTCCGCCGGCGACGTCAGCGACCGGAGTGATCGTCACGGCGACCGTGACCTCGGCCGGGGTCTTGGGATCGAGGGTCCCCTCGATGACGAGCTTGTCATTGCCCTCACCCAGCATCACGTTGACGACCTCGATGGTCGACTCGCCGCCATTCGTCTCGAAGCTGCCGCCCACTCCGCCGGCGGTGATCGCGCCGAAGCTGATGCCGCCTGGAACGATCGGCGACTCGCCGAAGAGGACATCCGAGGGATCGAGGCTCGGATCGAGCTCCAGGAAGTTGAGTTCCTTGGCCATCCCGAAGCCCGACAGCGTCGTCTGAGTCAGGGTTCCGAAACCATCCGCCTGGCTCGAGTCGTTGAAGATGTTGAGCACGTCGATCTGGGTGCTTTCGGGCGCCTGAGCGGCGATGTTGAAGAGTGGTCCGTCGGTCTCGCCGGGCAGCTTCACCCCCGGCTTCAGCGCGCGATTGCCGACCACGCCGCCCTCGACAGCCAAGGGTCCGCGCAGCTTGGAGAGCAGGTGGGTCGTGGCCGGGAAGACCTTGACGCTCTCGCGACCCGGCAGACCCACGTAGGCCTGGTCTGCGGCGAACTCGATCCGCTGCAGCGTCCAGTAGTCAGTCGGCGTGAAGACCAGGACCGGGGCGATTCGAGTCACGATCACGTCGGCACCCGCGACGAGCCACGCCGGCAGGCTGACGAGACCGCCACCGAACGCGTCCGGCAGATGGGTCGTCAGCTGGAGCTTGCTGTCCTTGCTCTCGTTGAAGCCGCGGATCAAGTCGATCTTGACATTGATGGTCTGAGCCTCAGCGTCGCAGGAATCGTCCCCATCGCTATCCACGCAGATCCGGACCCACTGGCCCTCCAGGAATCCGTCGGCGAGCCACCCCGGCTCATCGCCGACAGAGCCGCGATCGAGCTGCCAGGCACCGTTGGTCGGACCAGGATCGGTGCTCTGCGTAACGGCGGTTATGGTTCCCTCCCACAGTCCGCTCCGGATCAGACGGCTGATCGGGGTGTTCACGAAGGACCCGCCGACGCCGAGGTTCGTGGTGAGGGTGATGGTCTGATCGTTCACCGAGCCGATGTAGACGTCGTGGGTCGAGCCGTTGAGGCTGAGCCGGATGAAGTGGCCAGGTGCGAACCCATCCTCGACGAAGCTGCCCAGGTCGCTGCCGGTCCCACGCGCGATCGTCGTGTTGGTGCCGGCGCTGGAGACTACGACAGTCCCCAGGAACAGGCGGGTCGGGGCATAGCCGCCGACCTCGCTGTAGTCGGCCGGTGTCACGGGAGTCCCACCCACGCTCACGACGTCCACCTGTCCGTCGGTCAATACGGCCACGTCCACGTTCGCGGCAGGCGCCTTCGTCAGCCGCATCCACTCGTCATCTGTGGCGCCGCCCATCACGACGAGCGTGCTACCGTCTGACTCCAGCACGACCACGCCGGCGGACTCGTTGTCCCATACCTCGATGTCAATGCGCGTCGGCGGAGCGTACAGGCTCGGGAAGACATACTCCTGCGTCCCGAAGGTGGCGTCGGACAGCGCCGCGTCCATATCGAAGCGGATGACCGCCACGCGCGGGTCCTGGCGACGGGAGTCGTCGCGAGCCGTGATGTTGAGCCGGACGGGGTTGTCCCAATCAGCCGCGGTGAACGTGATGGTCCGAGTCGCCTGGACCCAGCGCCCGTCGGTCGAGGTGACGGAGATCGCCTCGTCGCTCTCTGCGTCGAGCTCGACCTTCACGACGACGATGCCGGTCGTCGGGGCGACTGCCAGCTGGACCAGCAGCTGGTCGAGCAGCTGGGTCGTGGTGTCGCCCTCGACGACGACCGTCCGCTGATCCTCGTCGGAGGTTCCGGGCTCGACCTCGATGACATAGAGGCCCGGCGTGTCGTTGTCGCGCAGGGTCACTTCGACGTTGCGCACGTCGGTGGCGTCGTATCGGTCGTCGCCCGAGATCACGCTGTGGTTGACGGTGACGACCCGGTCGCCCTCGGAGCGGAGATCGTCCACCGCGAAGACCCAGATGTGCTGGTCGATGTTCCAGTTCGTATCGTCGAAGGTCAGGGTCGCGGCCCGATTCGCCACCTCGACCGTCCCGCCGTCGACATCGAGCGTGCGGACGAAGTCTTCGAATTCGGCGAGGCAGTCCGTCAGCGTGCCGGCGCACAGCCACAGGCTGTCTCCTGCCGGCGAGCCATCGGCCTCTTCCTGAGGTGAGCGCGTTGCGGAGACGGTCACGTAGACGGGACCCGTCGGCTGGGACGCGAGACGCACCATGTACCGATCGGCATCCACGGGGCCGCCTTCGCGGACGGAGGTGAAGCCGCCGGTCTCGGTGATGACCACGTTCCCGAGGTGGCCGGTGGCCACATTCAGGTCGATGCCGTCGATCGGCAGCCCGTCGTAGTCGGGATCGCCGGAGGTCGCGCGGTGATTGACGTTGCCCGAGGCGCCTTCGAGCTCTCGGACGATGATGTCCTCGACCACGTCGCCGGTGACGTTGATCACGTCGCTGCCCAGGCCACCGATGACCCGATAGGCCACGCCGAATGCGGTGGAGAGGACGAAGAACTCGTCGTCGCCCTCCAGGCCGTCCACCTCGACCACCTCGACGGTCGTGTAACGGACGTTGAGACCGGCGCCGAAGATCCCTTCCGCGGTGATCACGAAGTCATCGGCGAACTCGGTCCCCAGGATGACCACCTTGTCGAAGCCGGTGCCACCATCGATCGAGACCGGGGCGTTGATGTTGTAGCTGACCTCGTCCTCACCGCCACCGGCGCGAATGTCGAGCGGTCGAGCGGTCGAGAAGCCGAGCCCGATGATGGGTCGAGCGACACCATCGGCGTCGAGCGGGATGACCAGGGCCAGCCAGTCGAGCTGGACGAGCGCCGCGTTCGTCTGGTCCTTGGCGTCGGAGGCGGTGCAGCGCCCGTCGCCGTTGTTGTCGCTCCGTGCGGTGTACGTCGAGATGAAGTTGCTGTCGTTGCCGTCGCAGAGCCGTCCGCGCCGGTCCCATCGCCGTCGTCCCAGAGGAACTCACCGTCGCTGCCGAGCGGGCTGGAAACGTCGTCGACGGTGCATCGACCGTCCCCTGTCGCGTCCACGTTGCAGGTCGCGGCGATGGCGAACGCCCGAACCGTGAAGATGTCGTTGTCGTCGCCACCCTCGAGGCGCAGCTCGGCCTGGTTCGAGTACACCGTGAACTCGTCGTTGCCGGTGCCGCCGAGGGCAACGAGGGGTGCGCTGATGCCGGGGCTCAGCCACCCGCGCGTCGTCGGCACGAGGCCCGGGAAGGTGTCCGCGGGAGCGACGTTGCCGCCTGACTGGGCGCCGAACGGTGGCAGCAGGGCGTGCTCGGGAGCGACAGGCCCGAAGGTGGTGCGGTGTGTGCCGAAGATCTGGCCGACCTGGAAGTCGTCGGCGCCCGCCCCACCGTCGAGGGTCACGATCACCGAGGTGTCGTCGGCGAAGAAGCTGTCGTCGCCCGCGTAGCCGAAGACATTCAATCGACCGTTCAGGCCGGTGTCGTAGTTGATCCGCTGCACCTTCGCGGACTGACCGCTGGAGGGCGACCTCGTCGTGTACTGATCGGGCGTCCCGTGGAGGAGCGCCACGAAGCCAGGGCGGTCAGCCCCGATCTCGGTCGGAGTGGCGCAGCTGCCGTCGGCGTTCAGGCCGTAGGCGGCCTCGGTGTCGATGCATCGGCTGCGGCGAAGCAGGAACACATCGTTGGTTTGGTGACCGTAGACGAATGCCTCGTCAACGCCGTCGTTTGGCTGTCCGGTGTCGAGGAGGTTGATGACGTAGTGACGCTCGAATGAGCCTGTCGCGGAGCCGGTCGTCCAGATCTGGTAGACGTCGGTGTCGTCCCGCCCGTCGAGGGTCAGCGTATGACCCGCACCGGCGGGGGTGTTGAGCTGACCCGAACCGACGTTCATCGACTGGAGGAAGTACACCCGGAACGTGTCTTCGTCGTTGTTGCAGGAAGCGACAGTCGCAGCGCTGCAGTCAGCGTGTGCGACGTCCGTACCGAAGGCGCGGGTCTTCGAGCCGAGGAAGATGTAGCCGTTGTTTCCGAGGTTGGTTCCACCGCCGCCGGTCACGTAGGGGTCACCCGATGCGTCGCCGAACTGGATCAGGTCGACGTCGGTGTGCCCGTACACCTCCGTGCCGTGCGCCGGCACGGCTGCGATCTCCGGCGCGCAGGATCCGATGGGGTCGCCTGCGGTGACCCGGCAGTCGGCGACGATCTGTCCGCGGAGCACGATCGTCGTCCCGTAGGTCGCGTCCAGATCGGTCGCCGTGTCCAGCGCAGCCGCGGTCGCATCGCCGTAGATCCTGATGTTGGCGTTGGCGAGGATCCGGCTGTTCTGGTGGGTGTCGATGTCGTCGCCAACGAGGAGGGTGACATTGCCCGTGGCGGACCCCGCCAGACCCTCCGCAAAGATCGTGGCGCTGGTGATGACCCGCGGAGCGTCGGGGTCGCTGCCCGGCAGCCGGCTGCTCGACTCGGCGAACCGAGCGTGGCACGGCGCGGCCGACGTGCACCCGAGCAGGAACAGGTGCTCGTCGACATCGGTCGTCTCGCGCACCGTGAGGCGGATGTCACCTTCGTACGCGTGAGCCAGGATGAGCCGGAGGTCGGCGTCCGTCTCGGTCACGTAGATGTTTGCCGTTGCCTCGAGCGCGACGTCACCGGTGCCGCAGGCGGTCCCGAACGCCGCCGATGCACACTGCGAGTCGATGTCGAGGTCGTTGGCGGCCTCGCCGATGCTGCTGCCGGCGCCGTTGGCGTCGATATCGATCGACTGGGCGATCACGTCGGCATCGGTGTCACCAGATGACGCGTCCTGCTGCCCGTCGAGGACGGACCCGCCGACCGTCCGGAGCCCGACGTCGGCATGCGTCCGGACGAGGTCGATGCGCATCCGCCCGAGCAGGTCGTCGAGATAGACGCCCGCAGTGCTCGTCGCAGCAATGTCGTGGGCGATCAGCGCGCCCGTGCCGTTGTTCCGGTCGACGTTGATCTCGAGCCAGTCGGCTGCGAGACCGATGCCGCCACCGAGGGTCACCGCCGTGCCGACCGTCATCGTGATGTTCACGCCCGTCACGTCGATGGTCGGTGAGCCATCGGCGTCGAGGATCGCCTCCGGCGAGCTGAGCGTCACGTCGCCGTTCGTGGAGTGAATGTGGCCGGCCAGGAGGTCGCCGACGAGCTCGGTGACCGTGATGTCGCCGTTCGTCGTGATGAACATCTGCGGCACAGCGTCGGGCGGTGTCGCGGCTGCCCAGTCGACGTCGGTGCTGATGATGAAGTCGACCGTCGTGTCGACCGCGGTGTCTGCGGTGACCGAGCCACCGTACGGTGATCCGCCGGTCGAGGTGGTGAGGTACGTCCGCGGCTCGCCGAAGGGCGCGGTCGTCGTGATGTGACCAATATCGATGTCGTCGCCCGCGCGCACCTCGAGGAAGGTGTACGCGGAGTCCACCTCGCTGGCCACCGTTCCGTACGTGCGGCGAATGAAGTCGTACGGATCCGTGCCGTCCGGGCTGAAGTGGGTGAAGTACTCGCCCGTCCGCGCCTGCGTGGTCGTCAGATCCGGAGGATTGAACGTCCTGACCGTGATCCCGTCGATCGTCGAGAGGTTGTCGCCCGCCCGGGAGTCGTTGATCACCACGTCGACGTCATCACCGGCGGTGATCCGGGCGATCGTGACCGCGAGGCTCGTCAGCGCCGGGTCCTGGGATCGGTCGTGGAGGGCGATGTCAAGGACGGTATCGCCGCCGGCGTCCGCCTCGAGACGGACCTCCTCGAGAGTCGGAGTGTCGCCAAGTGCCACTGCGTGTGTGATCCGGATCAGCTCGACCATCAGCGCACTGCGTCCACCGCTGGCGCTCTGGTTGCCGATATCGCCGCTCGCGTCGACATCCAGCTTGTTCGTGCGGATGAGGCCCTCGTCGAAGATCGCCGGCGGCAGCACACTCTGCTCGACGACGAGGTCGCGCTCGTCCACGCGGATGTGGCCGCGCTGGTTCTCGATCGTGGTCGAGCCGATCGTGTTCTCGATCCCGCCGAGCAGGATCACATCGCTGTTGGCGGTGGCGCCGGCGATGAGGTTCCGGATCTCGAGGTCGGTCT
The DNA here is from genome assembly GCA_963840205.1 of uncultured Chloroflexia bacterium. GTDB lineage: Bacteria > Chloroflexota > Limnocylindria > QHBO01 > QHBO01 > JACDBZ01. The sequence goes on along the minus strand of CAWIXZ010000001.1, from coordinate 68,922 downwards.
TGGGATACAGCAGGCTCACGTCAAACTCGAACGTGGCACCCGGCGTATTTGCGTCGAGCGAGACGTTGTTGCCCGGCGAGTCGGTATGGCCGCGGATGTCGTCGACCTGGATGTCGACCACGGCCGCACCGTCATGGGTGTCGATGTGATTGATCACGAGGTCGAACGCCGACTCATTGATGATGCGCACGAAGTCCCACGTCCGCTGGCTCTCGACCAGTCCGTGGTTGCCCCAGATCACGGCCGCTTCGCCGGAGACGTCGTTGGCGTAGAACGTGAGCCGCCCGGCCTGGTCGAGGATGATGTCGGCCAGAACGACCTGGGGATTGCTCGCGCTGGCGGCGGTGAGCAGGTCGCCGACGTCCTTGCCCGCGTTGACGCCCAGGAGCTGGACGTTCACGAGCTTGGTGATCCTGCCGCTCGAGTCGATCTCCAGGACCGGGTTCGGCTCACCCAGCAGGATGACGTGCGACTCCCAGAAGATCTGTCGGTTCAGCGTCTCCGTCGTCTCCTCGGTCTCGCTGCCGCCGACGCTGAGGAAGCTGAAGCAAATGTCATCGGCCAAGGGGATGGGAATGCAGATCTCGAGGCTCGGAAGAGCCGTTTCCCGATCGGCGTCGGCGGTGACCGAAGCGTTGTTCTCCGAAGCAACGTAGACGTCCGCGGCCCGGACGAACGATCCGTGCCTGCCGCTGACGCGGGTGAGGCTGTCGTGGTTCGCGAACGCATTGGGATCGACGTCGACCGGAATCGGGTTCAGGACCGACGCGACCGCGGCGATGGCGTCCGCCAGCGCGTTGTCGTAGTCGTTGTATTTCGCTTCCGCGTGTGCGTGCAGTGCGGTGTTGTCATGTCGCGACAGGATGTCGACATGACCGTTCGCATCGATCACTGAACCGTTGTGGAGGATGACTTCGACGAGGTCCCATCCGTTGACGGTCGCGTCGGCGGTCGAGTCCGCCACCGGGAACGCCTTGGCGTCCGAGAGCGCGTCGACGGTCGCGTTCCATTGCGTCACGCTGCCTGAGCCATCCACCTGCACGGCGCCCGACGCGGGGTTGATGCTCGACTGGCTACCGGCTCGCGCGGAGATGACGACGAGATCGCCCCCGATGTCCGCGTTGGCGTTCAACACAACCTGCGTCAGCGCGCGATCGCCACTCGAGCCAACGTCGAGGAACGCGTCGCTGTCGGCGAATCCTGCGAAGGCCACTGCATCCGCCTTGGCGCGGCTGAAGGCGTCGAGCCCCGCGCGAGACTCGAGTAGGACCGTTCGTCCGGCGTCGATCGTTGCATCGGCGGAGAGAACGACGTCGTAGTCAACGTCCAGGTTGGTATCTGCGTCGGAATCAGTGATTGCGCCGAACTTGCTGTCGGTCGTCGCGATCGCATTGACCGTCTCGAAGCCCGTGGCGAGGACCTGCACGTCGCGCAGTGCCACGAGGGTGCCTGCAGCGAGGTCTGTGTGTACGTGGTGGTCGATGTCGGCAGTCGAGGCGGTCGAGCCGAGCGTGAACACCCCGCCGCTCTCATGTGATGCCTCGGCCGTGGCATTGATGATCGAACGACTCTCGACGCGAATGTCGCGGCCTTGCAGCGTGCCGCCGTTGAACTCGGCGTCGACGTTGATGCCAGAGGCGGTCGCGAAGGCGTCCAGATCGCTCGCGGTGATCCCGCCGTAGCCTTCGCTTGCACCGAGCGCGCTTACATGGGTGGTCTGGAATCCGAGCACACCGATGTCGCCGCTCACCGCAATCTGCGAGCTGCCTGACCCGATACCGGCGGTGAGGTCGGAATTCACGGTGGCGGTGACGGTTCCGCCCCCGAGCTGCACGAGGCCGCCGCTGATCGAGTTTAGCGCGCCCGACGCGACGATGACCGCCTCGGCGCGAACTTTGAGGTCGTCCGCGCCGGAGGTCGTGGAGCCGATGCTGCCCGCGAACGCCGCCGTGGTGGAGCCTGCCGAAGTGGCGTGGACGGTCGCGTCGCCGACGGCCACCAGGGCGGCGCTCTTCGAGCTGACTGATGCGTACGCCTGGTTGGCGTTGTACGCCGCGATCGTCACATCGTCACCCGGCGTCGTGAACGTAGTGTTCGCGCCGACGGTTGTCGAGACGACCGCCTTGGCATCGGCGCGGACGTCCGAGTCGACGCCCGCCCCGAGCGCGCCGAAGGCCATGTTCGAGGCGGAGGCGTATGCCCCCACGTTGTCGCGGGCGCCCGTGGTGCCGTAGTTGTGGCGCGCGATGATCTCGATGTCGTCACCGGCGCCAGAGCTGTCGATCGTCGCGTTGGACCCGACGGTCACCGTGACAGTCGGGTCGTGATCCGCGTCTGCGTACGAGATCACGATGGAGACGCCGAACGCGCCGGCCAAACCCGATGCGTTGGCCTCGGTCCGCCCGACCATCTCGGCCTGGAGGTGGAGGTTGCCGCTGCCGGCGTCGATGTCCGCCCAACCGCCGATTCGGCCAGTCACGGTCGCGTCGCCATGCGCGATCGACTTGGCCCGTCCGCCGGCCCCGAACAGCGAGAACGACTCGAAGTTGGGCTCCGCTCGGATCACGGAGTTGAGGAACGCATCGGCGTTGATGCCGCCGGCGCCGGTCGCGGTGATGACCGTCCGGTTGCCGGAGCTGCCAGCGCCGGTCGGGCCAAGGCGGACGAAGACCGAGCCCTCATCGATCGCCTTCGCATCGAGTACCGAGATCCGCAGGGCGAGGCCGAAGCCGCTGGAGTCGATGAGCACGATGGCGCTGTGGCCGATCAGACTGAGGTTGGCGGGATTGCCGGCCCGCGCGTCGAGGTCGATCGAGCTGGCGGTCACCTCGGCGCCGTTGCCGATCCAGGCGCCGGTGTCGGAGGTGATCCTCCCCTCGGCGGTGAGCGAATCGATGCTGATCGTGCTGACCGACACGCTGCTGATGCTGGGCGACGAGATTGCCGTGTTGGAGGCCTCGGCCCTCAGCTGCCCGGTGATGTTGACCTTCGCGTCGTCGCCAACGAAGACCTCGGCGTCGTGCCCGGTCGTGGCCACCACCGACGAGAGCAGCACGTCGGCGATGCCGTTGATGCCCAGGTAGCCGACGTCGGCGTTGGACGTGCTGGACGCCGTGGCGGTCAGTGTGACGTTGCCCGCACCGGTCTGGTTGTCGTCGTTCTCGTCGACGATCCTGGCGCCGTTCCCGATGTAGGCGCGGGTGACCGAGCGCAGGTTGACGGTCGGTCGGACCGCGCCGTAGTCGGTCGGGTCGGCGGGCGAGGCGGGCAGGAACACGGTGTCGTCGCCGACATACGCCTTGGCGTCGAACAGGCCGATGCCGATGAGGCCACCCGAGCCGCCCTTGGAGATGGCGTTCGCGAGGTTGTTGACCGAGGTGGCCGTCGCAGTGAGCGCCGAGCTACCGAGGTCCACCCGCGCGCCGTCGCCGACGAAGGCCTCGACCGCACGGCTGACCTTGGCCTCGGACGTGAGGGAGCTCACGGTCACACCGCCGACGGCGACGCCGTCCGCCTGCGCGGTGGATGTTGCAACCGGGTCGGAGGCGGTGATGGTGAGCTGGCCGGCGAACACCGAAGTGTTCGGGCCGACGTAGGCGCTCGTGAATCCGGACAGCTTCGCCTCCGGGAAGAGGATGTTGACGCTGACCGCACCCGACGCGAATGCCTTGTTCCTGGCGAAGGCAACCGAGCTCGTGGTCGCGGTGAGCGTCACGTTGCCCCGACTCGTGCCGTTGGCGGCGCGGATGTCGACCGACCGTGTTCCACCTGGGTTGGCCGCATCGCCGAGGCGGCTCACGGGCTGGCCGATGAACGCCTCGGTGCGGCTCGTCACGACCGACTCGCTGCCAGCACCGTTGCCTCCGGCGAGGCCGAACTGGAAGGCTTCGGTGGTGGCCGTGGCATTGACATCGCCGTTCGCGGTGATGCTGAGGCCGTTCGAGTGAACGACGGCCCCGTCGCCGGCGTAGGCGCGGGTGGTCCCCATCGCCCACGAGGTTGGGATCAGGATGTTGAGCGAGATTGCTGCGACCGCAGTCGCGTTGACTGTGCTCGTCGCGTCGACGTCTGAGGCTGCGAGCAGCGTGACGGCGCCCGCGACCGCCACCGTGGCGTTCGGGTTCCCGCCGACAGTGCGGTAGACCGGCGCACCGATGAACGACTCCACCGCGCCGTTCGAGATCGCTTCCGCGATCACGAGCGCTCCAGACAACACGCCCGAGACGTTGGCCGCGTAGCCGTCGGCTGTCGCCCACATCTCGATCCGTCCGCCTGAGACGGTCGGATCTCCGGCCTTCAGCGTGAGGGCGCTCGCGACGAGATCGACACCGTCACGGACGTAGGTGCCGGCGTAGCCACCCACCTTGGCGGTCGGCGCCAGCGCACCGAGCGACACCGCACCACTGACGAGCGTGCTGTTCGCAGTGGCGGTCGCGGTCATCGACGTATCGATCAGGACCTGAATCGTGCCGCCAGTGCCGACGCTGACATCTGTCTTCACGTTGGTGGCGTTGATCGAGCGGTGGGCGCCGATAAACGCTTCGACCTGGGAGTTGTTCGTCGCGTCGGCGTCGATGATGCCGAGCCCGGCAATTGCCGACACGCCGATGCCAGTGGCCGACGCAGCGGCTGCCAGCGTAGGCGCGCTCGCCTCGATACGGATGCTGCCGGCATCGATGTCAACGCCTTCGCCGATGTAGGCCCGAACGACACCCTTGAGGGTCGTCGTCGGGAACAGCACCGACACCGTGATACCGGCGACACCGGCGTCCAGGAGCTCTGGTGTCGCAGTCATGACCGCGTCCGCGTCGATCGTGATGGAGCCCGTGACGTCGATGTCGGAGATGTCACTGATCGGGGCGTCGCCGGCTGCGGAGCCGATGTGGGCGTCGACGGTGCCGCTGACGACCGCGTCCGCCTTGATGAGCGTGCCGTCGACCAGGCTCACCGAGATGGCGGTCGTGTCGGCATCGGCGTTGAGGTCGCCATTGGCGTCGATGTCGATGCTCGGAGCGTCGATGTCGGCGCCCTGGCCGATGAAGGCGCGGGTGGTGCCGGCGACGTCGGCAGTCGGGAACAGGACAGCGATCGCCACGCCGCCACCGGTGCCGCTGCCGACGTCGGCGATGGCGTCCATGTCGGAGTACGCACGCACGATGAGCGGGCTGTCGACGTCGATGAGCGTGGGACCAGCCGAGCTGAACCCGACGGTCGACCCGACAGGAGCGCCCACGAAGGCCTCGACGACGCCGTCGGTCGTCGCCTCGGCGTCGACACCGACGCCTGCGATCAGCCCGATCGCCAGGTTCTTGCTCGTGGCCTCGGCCTTGTAGACGACCCTGTCGCCCGCTGTGCCGGCCTGGACGGTGAGCGAACCGGCCGTGATCGCCGTGCCCTCACGGACGTACGCGCGTGTGGCACCGTTCGTCTCCGCCTCGGGCAGCATGACCGAGAGCGAGAACAGGCCGCCGGCGATCGAGTCCGCTTCAGCCTTGGCGTACATGTCGGCGTCGGCCTTGACCAGCACTGCGCCGGTCCCGACGTCGATGTTCGGACGGTCGCTCCCACCCGCCACACCGACGGCGGGGCCGATGTGCGCCTCGACTGTGGCGCTCTCGTCGATCGTGGCCTCGGCACGAGCGCCGGCCAGCGCGATGAGCCCGATGGCGACGGGAACGGTGAACGCCTTGGCATCGTAGTCGCCGGTCGCCTCGACGGTCAGGGCGTCGCCGTTCGTGACGTCGCCCGAGAACTCGGCGCGAGTCGTGCCGCCAACCCTAGCGATCGGGATGGAGACACCGATTGCCACCAGGCCGCCCGTGCCCATGTGCGAGGTCGCATCGGCGTCCATCTTCGAGTTGGCATCCACGACGATGGCGCCCTCGGTGTCGATGGTCGAGGACAGGCCGACCCGGGCCTCGACGTCGGCACCGGAACCGACGGTGGCGACGGCCCCGGCGCCAGCGCCCGCGAAGAGGCCGCCCGAGATGACCAGGGTGAACGCGTCGGCGTCGTTCGATCCGTCCGCCGCGACCTTGACGCTGTCCGCGGCCCCGTTCGTCGTGGTGGCGTCACCATCGAGGCGGGCGAGGACCCGGCCTTTCGTCTCGGCGATCGCGACGGCGATCGCTACCGAGCCGAGCGTGCCGAGCGAGCCGATCCGCACGGTCGCCTCGGCCTGGTTGTTCGAGGCAAGACCGTCCTTGTCGAGCGTCTTGGCTTCGACCAGGATCTTGCCCGACGAGGTGAGCTGCGAACCGCTGCCGACGACGGCGTCGATGTCCGCGTCGGCCTCGATCGTCGCCTGCGCGACGGCGCCGGTCCCGCCGAACACGCCGAGGCTGACGACATTGGCCTCGGCCTTGACGTTGTGGTCGCCGATCGCCCGCACGGTGATCGAGGTCGAGCCCGTGATGTCGCCGTCGACCTGTGCCCTCGTCGGGCCCGAAACCGTGGCGGTCGGCACCATCACGCTGATGCTGATGCCCCCGCCACCACCGCCGGGCGTGTTCGAGATCGCCGAGTTGTGACCTTCCGCCCTCACGGTCACGGCCCCGGTTGTCGACATGGAGGCTGCCGATGTCAGCGTGGCCAGGACAGAGCGATCGCTGTCCGCCGTGGCGACGGTGCCGCCGATGGCGATCGCGCCGACGGCGATGTTGACGGCATCGACGGTGACGTCCTGGTCGCCGTCCCCGACGACGCTGATCCCACCGCTGCCAACGGACCCGGTCGAGCCGGCGCTGGCCGACGTCGTCCCGGTGACCGTGACGATGGCGACGGCCGCCCCGAGCGCAAGCCCGCCGCCCTTGACCGAGATGGCCCAGGAGGATGCATCGACATCGGAGGTTGCGGCGACGTCGATCTTGTGGACGGCGGTCGTGCCACCGACCGCGACGCCGTTGCCGAGCGTCGCCGTCGTGTCGCCGTCGAGGTTGGCGATGCCGACGCCCGCGCCGGCTGCGGCGACCCCGCCGGCGATGCCGACGGTGACCATCAGCAGGTCGCGGTCCGCACCCGCATCGATGTGGACGCCGTCCTCGATGCCGATGCCGTCCCCGGCCGCTGGGATCGATCCGCCGGATGCGATCACAGCCGTCTGGTTCGCAGTCGAGTTGATGACGACGACCTGGGCGCCGACCGCCACGAAGCCCCCGCCGCCCGTGAAGGCGACGCCGACGATGTTCTCGTCGTAGGTGGCCGACACCTTCACGTGGCCGGTTGTGGCCGTGAGGCTCGTGCCCGTCCCGACCGTGGCCTCGACGTTGCTGTTGATCGTGACGATCAGGATCGAGGCCCCGACGGCGACGAACCCGCCCTGGATTCCACCGGCGATACCCGTGAAGGTCACCCGCTCGTCGGCGACGACCTCGATGTTCCTGCCGGCGACGATCGTCGCGTTTGCACCGATCGACGCCGCAGTACCACTGGACGGGGTGGCAGCCATGGCGGCCTCGCTCTCGGAGCCGTCCGGCGCGGAGCTGTTGATGCTCGTCTTGGCGTCGCTCTTGGCGCTGCCGATCTTGTTCGACAGCGGGTCCGTCGCGTCGTCGTCGGAGATCCCATCAATGATCATGCGGTAGCCGTTCGAGCTGTTGCTGCCCGACGCCGAGTCGCCTGCCTGATCAGTCGCGGAGCCGTTCTCGGTCTCCAGCGCGTTGTCATCGATCCGGCCCCAGGCTCTCGGGTCGTCCCCGCTGCCGCTCTTGTTGGCAACGTAGTGGATGCCGTCGATGTCAACGATGTCACCCGTGACGTAGTTCGTGCCGGCGGACCATGCGCCGCGGTCGACGCTGCCCTCAGAGATCAGCTGGTCGTACTCGTCCGGGCCCAGCGGGTCGAAGCTGATGCCACGCCAGGCGGCCGGGTCCTCGCCCACGGACGCCGGGTCGACGCCGGTGCTGTTCTTGAGCGCGCGGTAGATCTTCCCGCCGCGACTGACGAACTCGTCCTTGATGTAGCTCGCGCCGGAGCCCCAGGCACCGCGGTCCAGGGTGGCGTCCTCGGCCACGGCGGCGTCGAACGTCGCCTGGGAGACCTCACCCCAAATGTCACCCTCACGCAGCTCGTACCGATTGCCGTCGGAGCCGGTCACGATGTCACGCGGGTGGTAGATCGTGGTCGCTGACCAGGTCCCGCGATCACGGGAGGCCTCGTACGAGCCATCGTCGTATCGGCCGTCGCTTTGGCCGCCGATCGTCCACACCGACACTGAGCCGGAGACGCCGACGAACCCTCCAGCGGCCGAGATCGCCAGCGTGAGTACTTCCTTCTTCGACAGGGCGTAGACGCCCACGTCCTTGCTGGCGGTGACGTCGGCGAGTGCGCCGATGGTCGCGTTCGTGTTGGCACGGATCACACCGATGTCGACTCCGCCGGCGACACCCACGTACCCACCGGCCGCGCCTCCGCCCAGCGTGAAGGTCTTGACCTTGTTGACGGCTGTGACGTTCACGGACTGGCCGGGGTCGGCGCCCAGACGATCCGCGTTGACCGTCGAGCTGTCGCCGATGCCGGCAGACGTCGTGGTGTTGATCGAGGCGACGCCCACCGCCCCGGCTACTCCAACGGTGCCGCCACCGCCTGCGATGGCGATGCCCACCACGTCCTCGAAGGAGGCGGCCTGGACCGCGAGGCCGCCAAGCGACCCCTTCGCAAAGCCGGAGTCCGTGGTCGCACCCGTGTAGACGTCGCTCAGATCGCTCCCCACGGCCTTGGCGTCAATGACGGTGTTGGCACCGATGAGAGCGGTCGTGGTCTTGTTGAGGGTCAGCACCCCGACAGAAGCACCGATGCCGACCGTGCCGGCGATCCCGAGGCCAGTCGCCACCATGACCACGCGGGAGTCGTCAGACGCTGACACCCGGACGTTGTTCCCAGCGTCGATCGTGGTCCGATTGCCGACGCTGGCCGTCGTGGTGGCGTTGACCACGATGACCGCCACGGCGCCACCGACGGCGACCGTGCCGCCGCCCGCCAGACCCGCAGCCACCGAGATGATCGACTCCTCGGCGGTGGCGATCACCTCGACGTTGCCGTTGACCTCGATGACCACATCGGCGCCGATCGAGGCAGTGGTGTTGATGGTGACGACTCGGACATCGGCACCGGGGGCCACGCTGACCCCGCCGCTCAGCGCCAGGGCACCGGCGATGCCGAGGTGAGCGAACTCGTTTGCCGCTGCCACCCGTACCGACTGCGCGGCGAACGAGGATGCGTTCCCCTGGTTGATCAGGACGTCGTCGCCGATGGTCGCGGTGGTGACCACGCTGAGGATCGTTACTGCCCCACCCACGTTGACCGCTACCGAGCCGGCGGCGCCGGCCGAGATCCCGATGGTCGCGATGTCGTCGCGGTTGGTCGCTGTTACGGCGACGCCGCTGAAGCTGTCCGTCCCGGCCAGGACGGTGCGGATGCCGTACAGCTCCACCTGGTTCGGCGGCGGGGGCTCGTTCGCGCGGATGATGGAGTGGTCGGTGCCGGTGCCGAGTGTCGTGAGGTTCACCGTGACGCCCGTGCCTTCGCCGGCCTCCTCGTCGTAGCCCTCGAGCGTGATGACGTTATTGCTCGGGCCCGACACGGACTTGATGAGGTACGTCGTGCCCTCGGTGAGGCCTCCGATCGGCGTCCCGCCGCCGGCGTAGTAGCGGACCTCATCACCCACCGAGAAGGGGCCGTCCTCGGGCTCGTATGGCAGCGTGATCGTGTCGGCCGCGTCGCTCACCGTGCCGAGCTGTGGATCAAAGGTCAGCGCCGGTGCGCTGGGTGGTTCGGCAGCGTTGGCCGCGACGATCCGGTGGGTCTTGCGCCCCGGCTGCGTCCCGGCGAGCGAGATCGTCGCTGCGGCGGTATCGATGTCGGACAGGGCGAGCCGGAGCTCCGTCGTCGAGACAACGATCACGTAGTAGCTGTTGCCGTGCTCCAGGCCGGTGGGAGCCAGCTGACCGACCGCGGCGGCGTACTTCACCTTGTCGCCCGTCGCGAGACCGTGGACGGCGGAGCACGTGATCTTCGAGCCGTCCACGCCGGTCAAGGCGTTGAAGGTGCAGGTAGCGCTCGATCCGGTCAGCGTGTGGCCGGCGCCCGTCCCAGGCAGGCCGAGCCCGATGGGGTTCAGCTTCGTCTCCAGCCGCAGCTGGTTGGGCCCGAGGCCGTCGAGATCGACGTAGTACACGCCACCGTTCTTGAGGCCGGGGATGCTCTCGGCCGCGCCCTCATCGGTTCCGGTGGTACTCGGATCGTCGAACATCCCGCCGGAGTAATAGACAACCTTCTGCCCATCCTCGAAGCCGTGGTTGTACGGCAGCGTGATCACGTTGCCGCTCACGGCATCGGAGGGCCGGAATCGCGTGTCCTGGAACGTTTCGCTGAACGTCCCGTTCGAGGTGGTCACGGCGCTGCCGCCGTCGGCGGTGACGACGCTGTTAGCGCCGATCCAGGCCTTGGTCTCCTTCGTGACGACGGGCACGGCCGCCGCCGCGCCGATGCTGGCCGAGCCCGAGACGGACAGGTTCCCCGAGATGACCTGCATCTCGTTGCTCTCGCTGGCAGCGACCCGGATGCTGCCACCCGCCGAGACCTCCGACCCGTCGGCGACATTGGGACCGCCTTCGATGAAGGCGTGAGTGAACACGTTCAGGACCGACACGGCGGCGTTGACGCTGACCGCGACGGAGCTGGAGCCGGCCGCTCCTGCCGAGATCGACAGGATGTCCTCGCTGGAGCTCGCGTCCACCGTGAGGTTGCCGTTGACGTCAACGAACCCGGAGCGTCCGATCCAGGCCTTCGTTGTCTTGGTGATGACCTGCACGTCGACCCCGACGCCGACGCCGGCTGAGCCACCCACGGCCAGGGCACCTGCCACCGAGCTGATCGTCGTGTGGTCAGAAGCCGCGACGGCGGCGGACTGAGCCAGCGCCGCACCGGTGTTGTCGGCGTTGAGCGTCGTTTTCGGTCCCAGGTAGGCGAGGGTGGTGTCCGTCATGACGTTCACGCTGGCCGACCCGGCCACGCCTGCGGTCGACGCACCGCCACCCGAGATCGCCAGGATGAAGATGTCCTCGCTCTGGTCGGCCGTCACCGCAAGCCCGTCGCTGCCCTTGGACGTGAGCTGCGCATCGGAGTTCTGAAGTGACTCGTTACCACCGAGCTCCTCCACACCGACAAAGGCCAGCACTGTCGCGGTCCTGACGAGGATCGCGCTCGACACGCCGACTCCGGCACTGGTCCCGAACGCCAGTCCACCGGCGTACAGCTGGAGGTCCGCGGTGTCGTCCGCGTCGATCGTCATGTCGCCGAGTGCAAAGACCGTCGACGCCGAGCTGGTTGTGCTGACGATGTAGGCACGGCTGCCGATGTTGAACACGCCGACGATGATCGAAGCGGAGACGCCGACGCTGTTCGACGCACCGATCGACGCCGCGATCACGAGATAGTTCTCGATCGAGTTCGACGTGATGGAAACATCACCACCGAACTGCGCATTGGCTCCGGACCCGAGGAAGGCGCGAGTGTCCTTGGTCAGGACGGTGACCACGACCCCGGCGCCGATGCCGACCGAACCGGTGCTGCCACCCAGACCGCCCGCGCCGTTGACCAGGTCCGTCGTGTCGCTGGCCGACAGGGTCAGGCTCTGATCGGCCCCCTCGAGGCCCTCGATCTGGTTGATCGACGCGCCGGAGCCGATGGACGCATGCGTGGTGTCGGTGATGACGTCGACAAGAACGGAGCCGCCCACGGCCACATCGCCACCCGAGAGCGCTCCACCGAAGGCCACCGAGGAGATGGTGATGTTGCCGATGACCGGCACTTCGTCGTCGAAGATGTCCATCGGCGAGATCGACGCCGCGGCTTCGAGCGAGATCGTCGCGGTCGCGTTGATCGTCGCGTTGTCACCGATGGTCGCCTTGGTGGTGAGGGTGACGACGTTGACGGCGACTGCCGCGCCGACCGCGGTGTCACCGAATGCGCCGCTGAGCGCCAGGTTCTGGAGGCCGATCGGGGCCGATGCGTCGAGGTCTATGCCGCCGCCGTTCGCCCGCAGTGTCACTCCGTTGCCCGCTGAAGCGATGTTGCTCAGGGTGATGATCTGGACGCCGATCGAGCCGGCGACGCTGACGTCGCTCTGCGTTCCGCCGGAGGCCGCCAGACCCCAGGTCGCGAACTCGTTGGTCTCGCCGGCGGCGGTCGCGGCGCTCAGTGTGATGCCCGTCCCGGCAGAGAGGGTCGCGTTCGGGGACACCGTCGCCAGGTTTTGGACGGTGACCACGTTGACGCCGACCGCGGCGCCCACGTTGGCCGATGCGTCACTGACCAGGGAGGTTCCGATCGCCTTGGCGGAGCCGTCGGTGTGGTTGGTCGCGTCGACGCCGACCGCGCCGGTGGTGCCGGTGATGGTGAGGGCGCCGGTCACGAGCGCCTGGTTCGTCTCGATCACCACGTTGACCGATATCGAGGCGGCGACGCCCACGCCGCTGCTGCTCTGACCGGTCTCACCACTCGAGGTGCTGGATGCCTGGTCCGTTCCGCTGTCGGCGCTCGGCAGCGACGTGCTCGTCCCAGAGGTGTTGGGATTGCCGCTGACCTGGCCCTGGGCCTGGGCGTCGGCGGTGTTGCCGCCTTCGCCGTCATCCTCACCTTCGTTCGACGCTCCGGATGCACCGGCAACGGTCGCGGTCGCCGTGAGAACCGACGAGTTGGCCGCGATCGCGACAGAGGCTCCGGTGAGATTGCGAGCAACCTCTGCCGTGGTGATCGGCGTCACGACGTTGATCGCGATCGCGGCACCCACCGCGACGTTTTTCCCACCGGCCTGTGCGTCCGCGTTGGCATTGGAGGATCCGTCGTAGTTCGCCTCGATCCTCACGGCCCCGGTCGCGACCGTCGCGGCTCCCGTTCCCAGCCGGGCCTTCGTGGTGAAGGTCACGTGCGCGGGCCTGGCGTTGGCTATCGTCAGCGCGACGGCCGGACTGACCGCGACCCCGTCGGAGCTCGCCGAGCCTGCCTCGGCCTTCGCGGTGATCTCCTGTCGCGTGGAGGCCCTGATCGTCAGGTCGTCACTGCCGCTGAACGGCACTCCGTCCTGAATCTCAGCAGACGTGGTGGGGTTGAGCACGTTGAGGCCGAGTGCCACGCCGACACCCACGCTGCCGCCCTTCGCCTTGGCACTTGCCGCGGCGCGGTCGTAGTTGTTGCTCTGGGCTTCGATGTTGGAGTCCCCGCTCCCGGCAGCCACGCTCGCGCCGGTGGGGATCGTCGCAGTGGTGTTGACCGTGGCGATGTTCACCGAGATCGCCCCACCGACTCCCACGTCGTCGCTGCCGGCGCCCGCCTGCGTGTCGGCCACTGCCTCATGCTCCCAGAGCCGGAACAGCGCATTCGCTGCGGGCGAGGCCGGGAGGGAGGCCCCGGCGGAGATCGCGGCGTCGGCCTGGACGAGGTCCCACTCGTCGTTGGTCTCGTCCCAGGTATAGACGCCCCGGGCGTTGGTGCCGTCCTGTGCGGTCAGATGGAAGTACGCGTCGTCGGCCGGGTCGAGACGGAACAGCTTGTTGTCGTCAGGCCCGCCGAGCACATCGATGCCGAGCGTGCCCTCTGGGAATTCGGATCCCTGCTCGATCGTATCGGTGTGCAGGCTCCAGGCGGAACCGTCCCACGTGTAGACGCCGGGGTCGTTGCTGCCATCGATCTCGGTCAGCTGGACCGCGTCACCGCTGTCAAGGCCGGCCGTATCGGTCGGGAGTGTGGTGACCTTCGGAACGGGCTGCCACTTCGCATCTTCTTCGTCGCTGGCCGCGGCGTCGTACTGGTAGAGCTCGATCTCCGGAAGCTCGGCTCCCGATTCGACGACGACCCACCGCTCGCTCGCAGCATCCCAGCGGCGGACCTGGTCGCTGCCCGACTCGGTCATCAGGGCTTCGACGTTGACCCCGTTGGCGTCGATGTCGGATGTCCCGACCGTGGCCTCGTTGCGGACGGTGAGGAGGTTGACGGCAACCGCCGCACCGATACCGACGCTGCCGCCTTCGCTCCTGCCCTGGCCGTTGGCGATTGCCTTGCCGTCGCTGTTTGCGGAGGAGCGAACTGTCAACGACCCGCCGGCCTCGATCGTCAGCCCATCGGCGATCGTCGCGAGCGAGTGGCTGGTGGCGACGGTGACGGCAACCGCCGCGGCCACGGAGACCGGCCCGCTGGAGGTATCTGAGGACGGAGTTTCCTGGGATCCGGACCCGGTACCGCCGTTGGTGGTTGACTGCGTATCGGCGAAGTCGCGCTCGCCCTGGACCTGCTCGTCGACCCCGCCAGCTGGGGCATCGGAGCTGCTCTCGCCAGGTGCGCCCTCGGCGCTTGCCGTGGCGTCGGAGATGATTCGGGACCGACCGATTGCCTCGATGAGGATGTTGCCATCGGCTGTGGCGTTTCGCTGCAGATCGGCCGTGACCCTGTGGGTCCCGAGAGAGAGCGCGAGTGCGACTCCGATGGCTGCCGAGCCGCCGGTCGTCTCGGCCGATCCCTTTGCGGTGGTGGTGACTTCGTTGTTGGCTGGGGGCGCCCGCCCGGCGATGGTCAGCGATCCGGTCAGTGAGATCGCGCCATCGGCGTTCTCGCCGTAGATCCCGGCCGAGCGGGAGACGTTCGAGAGTGAGATGGCGACAGCCGGTACGACCGTCACACCGGTCGAGCCTGCCCCAGCCTCTGCCTTCGTGGTCATCGAGTGGCCGCCGTTCGCCACGATGACGACGTTGTTGGCACCCGGGAAGCCGATGGGATCGAAGTCGATCGTCGCGCCGTCGGAGATCGTGGCAAGGGCGTGATCCTCAACGAGCGAGATGGCAACCGAAGCGCCGATGCCGACATCGCCGCCCACCACCGGGCTCTTCGGATCCGCCGCGACGTTGGACGTGGCGAAGGAGTCGGCGTTAATGTCGACATTCCCGCTGCGCACCGTGACGACGGAGACGGCGCTGAGCTCTGCGGTCGTGTACACGTTCGCGATGTTCAGCGCGAGCGAGACCGCGATCGAGACCCCCGTGCCCGAAGCACCGGAGTGGGCGATCGCCTCCAGAGTGTGAGTGGTATCGCCGTTGTCGGTCATGACCGCCTCGACGGTCAGTCCGTTCCCGGCGATGACGGTGCCGGCGACCGTCGCACGGTTCTCCAGCTCGACGTAGTTGATCGCGACTGCGACGCCGATGGATGCCGATCCGCCGTTGGTGGCGGAGCCGTCGGCGAGCGCCTTCGCGTCCGTGTTGGCGGACGAGCGGACCGTGACCGAGCCTCCGGCATCGACCGTCACACTCGCGGGGATCTCCGCCACGGCGGTGGTGAAGGCCAGGTTGAGCGCCACGGCGGCAGCGACTGTGATCGGCCCTTCCGATGTCTCGGCCGACGGCTCGCTGCTGGTGGTCGCGCCCGAGCCACCGTTCTCGGTGGACGTGGTGCTGGCGTGATCACGCTCGCGGTCGATCAGCCCATTCACGCCGCCCTCGTCATCCGCACCCGTGTCGGGCTCGGCATTTGCCGACGACTCGCCGGCAGCGGACGCGATCGACGTTGCCGAGGTGTCCGAGGATCCGATGGCCTCGAAGGTCACGTCACCGTCGGCGTCGATGCTGCGGAGCGTCGTCGCCGAGACCGCGTGTTCGGCGTACGTGAGCGCCAGTGCGACACCAACGGCAGCGTCGCCCGACGAGGTGGTGTCGCCACGTGCCGAGGTGTGCGCTGAAACCGTCTGGGTGGCGCTCACGGAAGCGTCTGCGCTGAGGTCGAGCGCGGATCCGACACCGATGATCGCGGTCGTGGTGACGTTCGAGATCGTGATCGCCACTGCCGGCGCGACGCTCACGCCGGCCGAGCTGGCGCCGGTCTTGGCCTCGGTGGTCGTGGCGTGGGCGGTGCTGGCGGTAATGCTCAGCGCCGCGCCGCCGGTCAGGCTGCCGTCGAGAGACGCCGTCGTAACGTCGTCGACGAGGTTCAGGGCGATCGAAGCACCGACGCCGACGTCGCCGGCTCCGACAACCCCGCCGGTTTCCGGCAGCGCCTTGGAGGTTGACGTTGAGTTCGAGTCGGCGGTGAGGGTGACGTTCCCGCTGTCGGCGTCAAGCGACGAACTCGATAGCAGCTGCGCCAAGGTGCTGAGGTTGACTATGTTGAGCGCAAACGAGCCGGCGACACCGATGTCCCCACCTCCGCCCGCTCCGGATGTAGCCTCGGCGGAGAAGGTGTGCGTGCCGGCCGTTGGGGGACCGCGCATCCTCGCCTCGAGCGTCGCGCCGTTCGAGACGACGGCGGCCTCGTTGATCGCGTGGTTCGTGACCTTCGCCAAGTTGATCGCGACCGCCACGCCGATCGCCGCCGGCCCCGGGCTGTCCGCCTTGCCATCGGCCTTGGCTGATGCCTGCGCCGTCTGCGTCGAACGCAAGGTCATCAGGCCACCCATGGTCAGTCCGATGGTCGCCGGGAGCGCCGCGCTCGACTTGACGTTGGCAATATTGATGGCGACCGCGGCGGCGACAGACACACCCTCGCCGCTCGAGTCTTCGGCGGACGGCTCGTTCACGTCGCCGGAATCGCCGACGTTGTTGGCCGCCGCGCGGCCATCCGCGAAGGTCCTCTGCTCATCGATATCGTTGTCGACGCTCTGAGTGCCGGAGCCGTCGTCGGCCGGGGCACCCGCCGCCGAGGCGTTCGACGTGCTGGACGTGATCGACGAGCCGAGCGCCTGGAAGGTCACGCTGTCGGCGAGATCGGTCCCGGCAGTGATCGAGCGCTTTGTCCACGACTCCACGAAGTGGTTGGCGTAGGTCAGGGCGAACGCCACGCCGACCGCAGCATCCGTCCCGCCCTCGGCATCGCCCGCGGCCAGCGTGGATGTCGAGGCGGTCATCGTCGCGGTGACGTCGACCCTGCCGGTGAGCAGCAGCGGAGACCCGGTGCCGATCGTGGCCTGGACAGTGAAGTTGTGGATCGACAGAGCGATCGCGGGCGCGACGGCGACGTCGCCCGCAGCCCCGGTCTTCGCCTCAGTCGTGACCGAGCTGCTTCCCGTTGCAGTGATCGTCAGATCGTCGGCTCCGACGAGGTCGGCGCCGTTCGCGATCTCAGCGATGACCGACTCGTCGACGATGGCAAGCGCGAAGGAAACGCCGATTCCGAGATCGGTCCCGACCCCGCCGTCGCCGTCCGGCCACGCCAGCACGTCCGTATCGGACACCAGCGCGGCGGTGATGACGACGTCACTGCTGGTGAGCGTTGTCTCGGATGACGGCGAGAGCGCGGCGCTGACGTCGTTCGAGTACACGAGGATGGCCACCGAGCCCGCCACGCCAGTCCCGCCGCCCCCAGCCCCGGAGACGCTCTTGACGTGGAGGTCGGAGCTGGACGGCGCTGTCGCCTCGACGGTGAGGTCACCGGCGCTCAAGGTGTCGTCCACGTGGGCACTGGTGGTAATGGAGACCACCGCCACCGCAACCGCGACGCCGACCGCGTCGTCGTCCGAGGTCGACGTCGCGTCATCGAGGACGGCGCTGGCATTCGCGTCGACGCTCACGTCGTTCTCCGCACCCGTATGGATCGTGGCAAGGCCGGCCACCGTCACGTCGCCGTCCGCGACATGCGCGTGGGTGGAGGATGAGAGATATGTGAACGCGATGGCCGCGCCGATGTTGACGTTGCCCTCGGAGGTCGCCGCCTGCCCGTTCGCCCGGTCTGGGTCGTTCGGCTCCTGGTTGTCGCCATTGATGTCGTTGTTGCCGCTCGCCCCGCCGGCGTTGGCCTTCGCCAGCGTCGTCGTGCTCGTATCGGTGTCGGCCGCGACCGAGAGGCTCCCGGCATCGGCTGTCGCAGCGCCGAGGCTGGCGAACGTCGTCACGAAGATCGTCGCCACGGCGACTCCGGCGCCTGCCTGTGCCTGCTGCGCGTCGCCGAACGTCTCCACCGAGACGTCGTTGTCGGCGGCGATCGACAGGGCTCCACCTGCGGTGATCGGCCTGCTACCGGTGACCGATGCGGTCGCGTCGGACCACACCAGCGAGATGGCGACGGCGGCGTCGTACGAGTCGTCGCCGTGGCCGGCGTTGCCGATCGCCACCGAGGTCACGTCCAATCGGGAGGCGGCGGCGAGGCTCGCGTTCTGCGTCGAGACCACCGCGACGTCGAGGATCCGCGCCTCGGCTCGGTTGTCGATGAAGGCCACGACTAGCGCGCCAGCAGCGCTCGTCGTGTCGCTCGTGCCGGGCGCCGCATCGGTGCTGGCCTTGGCGACGCTCCACACCTCGTTGGCGTCAGCGTCATTCGACGCCGACAGCGTGAGGTCGCGACCGGCGGCGACTGAACCAAGCTCGCCGCCCGTGCCGTCGGGATGCATCGGGTGCCGGGCGTTCGCGATGAACGCGCGGACTGTGCTGCCGCCGAACGGCTCGTCCTCGTCGTCGACCTGGTTGCGGTCCTCGAGAGTCGTGGGACGCTTGATCACCGTGATCGCGACCGCAATCCCGACGGCCGTCTTGCCGGTCGCCGCCACGCCCGCGAGGTTCACGACGAGCTTCTCGTCGTCCGCGTCGAGCACGACGTCGCGGCCGGCCGCAACCTTCGCGCGATCCTCAATGAACGCGAGCGACTCGGTGGCGACGACGACGACGCCGAAGACGCCCTCGATGGTGGTGTCGTTGCCGCCGGCGCCGGCGCGCGCCGCTGCGAGCACGGCCGTATCGGTCAGCGCGTGCAGCGTGATGTCGCGGGCGGCGTTCACCAGTGCGCGGTCGTCGATGTAGGCCCTCGCGTAGCTGTCGACGAACGCGCCATTGAAGTACCCGCCGCCGGCGTCCCCGGAGTTCGTCGGCGAGTCGGGCTGGCTCAGTGCGGACTCCAGGCCGGCGATCGCGGCGACCTGGACGGTCGAGACGGCATCGAGGATCACATCCTGATCCGCGGCGTCCGCCACAGCACGCTGGTTCACCTTCGCTCCGGGTGCGATCCCGGCGGCGGCCATGTTGTAGATCTCGACGTAGTTGACGCCGCCGGCGATGTTCGTCTCGCTGCCGTCGCCGCCCGCCGCCGCGTGCACGTAGACCGTGCCGACCTGCGCCGGATCGGCGAGGAATGGCGCGAGGTGCGTCGCCAGATCGGCCGCCTCGGTCTCCGCCGGGCTGCCGTCGTCCGGATCGAACGGCGTGACGGGGCTCTCGAAGGTCGCCGTCGCATCGAGCAGGATCTGGTGCTGGACATCGGCGACGGCGTTGTAGCCGATGAACGACGTCGCCTGGTTGCCGAACTTCGACCAGATGAGCGCTCCGCCGAACGCGCTGCCGGAGGTCGGGCTGTCCGATCGCGCCACCGCGGCGACGCGTGGCCTGGAGGTCGCAGTGGAGGTGATCGTCAAAGATCCGCCGACGGTGAGGTACGCGCCGTCATCGAGGAGCGCCGCCGCGGTGTTCTCGGACTCCACGAGCGCGATGGCCGCGCCGATCGCGAGGTCGCCGCCGCTGCCGCCACCGCTGGAGGTCGGGTTGACCGACTCTCCGCCCACGTTCTGGTCGAGATCGAGCCCCTGGACGTTGTTCTCGGTCGTCGACGAGATCCCGCTGTCCGTGGAATCCGGCTGGCCGGAGACCGATCCGAATGCCTGCGTGTCGTTCTTCACTTCGGTCGAGGCTGCATTGACCGTGACGTTGCCTGTGACGTTCGCGTGGCCTGCGAGGGACGCAACCGCGTTGGCGACGTACTGACCGACTGCCAGGGTCGCGCCGTTGCCGGCGTTGTCGCTTTCGGTGCCGAAGCCGGCGGACACGACCTTGTGGTCGATCGTTCGTGTGTTCGTCGCCGATAGCCCGAGGCTCGACGCGTCGATAGCGGCACCGGTTGCAACGGTCGTGCGGGCCAATGCCTGGGTCTTGGCGAACGAGGCGGAGAGCGCCAGCCCGTCCCCGTCGCTTGCGACCTCGGTCCGCATCGTGAGGGTCGTTTCAGTGGAGGCAGCGAGGGTGACGGCGCCGAGCGCGTCGATCCACGATCCGGTGAACAGGCGCACGAGCGCCGTCGGCTGCGAACTGGCGTAGCTGAGGCCCAGGTAGCCGTCGAGCGCCTCGGTCGTCACGATGACCGTCGAGATCGCGTGCGCCAGCAGGTCCACCGTCCCGGTCGCGAGGATTCCGGCGCCGTTCCGCAGGTCGACCCTGGCATCGGCCTGGCCGAACACCGCGTTCGCGGCGACTCCGTCGGGGAGCGTGAAGACCTCGTCCGTGTCGACCAGGTTGCGGAACGCGGTCTCCGCCGCGGCGAGCACGTCGGCGATCGTGTCGACGCCGCTCTGGATCTCGGAGGGAATGAAGTCGAGCTCCGAGAGAATCAGCGCCAGGGCGGCGAAGGCTCCGAGTGCGGCCGGCAGGATCGCGAGCGCGTCGTCGATGACGTTGCTCAGCTCCGCGGAGGCGTTCGTCGGATTCACCATCGATGCGGTGGCCGACAGAGCCACGTTCGCGCCGGTCACCATCGCGCCGAGGCCGAGATCAACGAACGCCTCTGGCCCAACCACGCGAAGCCCGACCAGCTCCGTATTGCCGGCATCGTCCGCCGTGAACGTAACGTTCCCGCCGGCGAAACCTGAGTCGGCGTGCGCGACGACCGCCGCTCCAGCGCCCAGGGAGATCGTGTCAGCCGAGAACGTGACGCTCCCGGAGTCGCCGATCGAGGCGGCGGTTCGGGGGTCACCTCCGGCGCCGATCATGCGGGTCGATACCGTCACGCCCGGCAGCACCACGATCTCGGCGGCCTGCACCGTGATGTCCACCAGCCCGCCACCGCCAAATGGCCCGGCCCCGGCGAAGATCAGACGGCCGATTGACACGATCCGTTCGTTCCCGGAGCCACTCCCGTCGCCGAAGAGCACCGGCTCGGTCACGACGAGCTCGCTGGCCGTGACGGCCGCGACGTGGAACACACCGTTGTTCAGGCTGAACCCGCTGGCCACGATCTCGTCGCCAACCTCGAAACCGGCAGCCACGAAGTCGCAGGCGGCGGCCGCGCACTTGAACGAGTTCGCGAGAAGGTCGACGAACAGCGTCGTGGGGCCGCTGGTGACGTCGGTGACCGTAATCGTCAGGCTGTCCGGGGCTGCGTCGCCGTTACCGACGAGGGAGGCCAGCACCGTCGTTCCGCCGTATGTCAGCGTCTGGGTGCCGCTGATCACCAGCGCGATGGCCGTGCCCGGTGCCGCGATTGGGAGGCTGGGCTGCGGCGTGAAGGGGGTGAGGTAGACGCCGATGGGATCGACGTACGCGGGCAGCCCCGGCGTCGTGTTCGGGTCAGGCGACGGGTCGTCGCCGAGGGCCGGGTAGTTGAGCGCGCCGTTCTGCCAGTCGAGGAACATCGACTTGAAGACGGGCCGGAGGAGCTCGCTCTCCCAGAGCGGGAAGTTACCGCTCGACCCTTCGTAGGCGGTCTCGTGCCAGCCGTTGTCGTAGCCATTCGGGATCCACGTGTCGACAGCCGGATCGCAAGCCGGGGGCAGGCCCAGCAGTCCGGGCAGCTCGCACACGACGTGTCCGTACTGGAGGACCGGCATCTCGAAGGCCGTGAAGCCGTTGTGCCCCGGGTCGCCGGGCTGGGTGGCATGAGCGGTCTCCGAATCGACAACCCGGTAGACGCGCCTCACAGCTTCGGTGGCAGTGTTCACGAATCGCATCGGTCCGGCGATCACGAAGCCATCGGTCCGCTCGCCGAGCCGAACGGTGATCGTGGCGGTGCTCGCCAGCGTGATCGTGCCGATCGTGTCGAACCAGATGGCGAGGAGGTCGTCGTAGGCCTCGCCGTTGAACAGCCGCTGGTCGGCCACGAACGAGTAGGTGCCTGCGCCGCTCACGACGTACGTGGCGGTCGCCGAGGGCCTCAGGTGTCCGTTGTCGACCTTGAAGTCGATCTTGAAGCCGAGGCGGTTCTGCCAGGCGGTGAGCGCCGCGATCCCCGACCCGATCAGATCCGGGTTCTCGCTGAGGTCGACGATGAGCGGATCGTCCAGGCGTTGGGTCACGTTGTACAGCCAGGCCGCTTGGACGT
This sequence comes from uncultured Chloroflexia bacterium, assembly GCA_963840205.1. Taxonomy (GTDB): domain Bacteria; phylum Chloroflexota; class Limnocylindria; order QHBO01; family QHBO01; genus JACDBZ01. The sequence goes on along the minus strand of CAWIXZ010000001.1, from coordinate 46,872 downwards.
CATAGGTGCCCGGCTCGAGCGTCGTCTGCCACTGGGCATAGTCCGGCCCGGGGGATGGATCCAGCAGCGCGCACGCGACGGGGTCGTTCGCGCCGTTGCACTTGTCGTCTCCCGGCAGCCCTGCCGCGGCGCAGTCGACCGGATCGGCCGCCGCCGAGCAGTCGTTCCCGGGCGCGTGCACGAGGAAGAGTGATCGGGTCATCGAGAGCGTGTTCGCGCGCCAGACCATGTCGCCGTCGATAAGCCGGAGCCACGGCCGCTGGTCGGAGTCGCGCGCGACGCGGAAGAGATCCATCAGCAGGCCCGCGCCCATGTCGAACGGGAACTTGGTCTCGTTAGCGAGGCCGAACACGTCAGCCATCACCGACGTCCGCAGCGTGTGGGTGCCTGGATCCCCGATCGACGTGAGGTCGACCGCATTGACTGCCTTGACCGCGTCCTCGAGCACGAGGTGGAGCCGGATTCGGTTCGCGTCCACCGCGTAGACGAAGTAGCCCCCGCGATCGACGAGCCCGCCGACCACGCCGGTCGGATCCGCGAACGTGTACAGGACCGCCTGCCCCGTTTCCAGCGCATGGCCCACGATCTCGATGGTGTTCGCGGTCGTGTCGACCGAGGCGCTCGTGAAGGTCAGGTTGACGGCCGGCTTCGGGAGCGTGGTCGTGAAGACGTTGCCGCCGTGGTCGCCGATCTGGTTCAGGAGCGACCAGTCGTAGGTCGTCGTCGCGTTGTTCAAGTTCGTGAGGATCCCGCTCATCAATGCTGAGAGCTGGCCAGACCCTGCCGTCACGCCGCCGAGCGGATTGGTCTCCTGGAGCAGGAGCATCTTGGCCAGCGTCACGGAGTTCGCGTACGCTCGGAACTTCGACTTGTCGAACTCGACGTTGTCGTTCAACCCATCGACCGCGTCCGGGGTGGAACACAATGCCCAGCGAGGCGAGGATCCCGGTCAGTGGCGCCGTGAGCTCCTCGCTGTTGGCGATCCCCTCGATCCCCATGTACGCATCGATCTTCTCGTGGTCGCCCGCCTTGAACATCGAGATAGTGAACGGGCTGCCGCCGATGTTGATCGTGATAGTCGCCACGTCGACCGCGCTCTTGAGCTCCTGAAGCTCCTCGACCTGCTCGAAGTCCAGGCCGGTCGCATGTTCGATCGCCTGGATGAGCAGGTCCTTCACCACCTGGGTCACCGCGCGCACCGGCGCCTTGAGCGGCTCGAGGATGAACCGCACCGATGAGAGGACCAGCTCGTCGACCAGAGTCGCCAGGTCCGACACCGCCGTACGCACGTCGCCGATGAACCGCGGCAGCCCGAGCATCGGCATGATGCGGTTCGAGATGAACGAATCGTCGATGTTGCCGTCGCGGTTCGGGTCGTCGAGCTCGGCGATGAGGACGTCCAGGAAGCCGACGCCGGCCTCGTCGTCGCCGCGCTGGGAGTCGATCCCGTCGTTGGCGGCGAGCTCGTTCTCCCAGTAGCGGCGGGTCTCCGAATCGAGCAGCACGTTCGTCGTGGCGAGGCCGAAGCGGCCCCACTCGGACGCACCGAGGTCGATGTCCTGCGTCCAGCGAGCGAGGTAGGCCCGGACGAGCGCGTCGGTCGTGAGCGCGTCCGGGTTCGTCGCGGGGTTCCCGTCAGTGAGGAGCGGAATTACCTCGGCAAGGAGCTGCTCGAGCGTCTTGGTGGGCGCCCCGCCCAGACCGAGGAGTGCATCGTCGACCGCGCGCTGCAGGATGAAGAAGACGTCGAGGAGAGGTCCGCGCTCACCCCGGACGACGAGTGCCTCGTTTCCGGTGGACGCCTCGCTGAGCGTCAGGTCCTGATCGACGAAAATCGTCCTCCCGTCGCTCGACACAGAGTCGATCGTGAACTTGCCGTTGTTGGACGGATTGCTGAAGCCGAACGAGAAGATCTGCATCCCTGCGGCGAAGTTCCGCTGGCGGAAATTCTCTCCGGAATCCGAAGCATTCAGAACGAAGGTGTTCGTGTCGCGTCCACGGAGATCGCGCGATTGACGCCCGTGTCCGCCGGCGATGTCGGGTCGCCCGAGAACGGTTCGACCAATGCGGCGTAGATGAAGCGCATCGGCGCGTCGTAGGTGAGGCCGGGCGTCGAGTTCGCCGCGAGGTCGCCGTTCGGGCAGCAGGCTGCGGTCGCCGTTGATGTCGAAGCCGGGCGTCGCGTCACCGATGTAGCCCTCGAGCATCAGGTGGCGCGATCGCGTTCGCCGCGTCGCGGTCGCGCGTCTGCACCGATGACCATGTCGAACGCGGCCGGGAACGACGCCCTCGGTGAACTCGTTCACCAGCGTGTGCGCGAAGAAGTCGCCCGCCGAGTGAGTCGCGTAGCCGTAGGCGAAGGCCAGGATCTGGAGCTTCTCGTCCTCGGTGAACGCGGGGCTCGCTCTGCGCAGCCCACGCCATGTCGAACGTCCGGGCGAGCCAGGTGCCGGTGTCGCTCGGGTGGATGACCCGCTGGCCGTACGTGACGTCGGGGAAGCCGTCGGGGCCGACGGTGCCGGCGTAGTAGTGGTCCGGGTAGCGCGCAGCGCCTCGAGGACGGCGGGTGGACGCTGTACCGGTGGCTGAACGGATTCCCAATCGGCGTCGAGGCCACGATGTCGAGGTCGCCGTCCTCGAGGAGGTCGTTGCGGACGTCCTTCGCGATCTCGACGTGCGTGTACGGCTTGAACGCGACCTCGCCGAGCGCGTCGCCGGCGGCCTGGGCGTGGGGCGTGCGCATGTGCTCGTAGCCGAGAGGTGACCGCCTCGTGGCTGACGTACTCGGCGAGCTCCGTCGGCGTACCCCTCCACGGTCTCGGTCGCGACGGGATCGAGCCGGTGAAGACGAACGCGATGTCGTCGCGGTCGGCGTTGCCGATGTCGACCTTCTCCGAGAGCGCGTAGAGCGGTGCCGTAGGCGGCGAACGCGGCGTCGGTGCCGCCGATGTAGACCGTCGAGTAGTCGGTGCCGTCGGCGGGTCTGTCGAGGGTCACCTCGACGTCCAGGCCGTCGAGCTGGGCCTCGACCGCGCGTAGAAGGGCCGCCGCGATGAGGGACTCGAGCCCGAACAGTTTGCCGGGCGCGGCAAAGGCGGCGACGTTAATCCCCTCGATGGTCACCGGGCCTCGGTAGGTGACCCCCGTGGCGCCGTCGAGGTCGAGATAGATGATCTGGGTGGTCGCGGCATCGGTCGCGCCCACAGTGCCATCAGCCTCGGACTGGGACGACGGATGCGAATCGCTCGACGCGGCCACCGGCTCCATCCCCTCGAAGCGGACGACGTTGCCGTCCGCATCGGCTTCTCCGGAGTTCGGTCCGCTCGCCGTGAAGACCACGGTGTCGTGGTCGGCGGAGAACTCCAGGGTGTCGGCGCCGTTGGCACCGCCATTGACGACCCCCGCGAGTGAGCCATCCGGCTCGAACGTGAAGGTGTCGCGGTTTCCCGCCGCGCCCGCCAGGTTCTCGAATCCAATGAACGCAAAGGCGCCGACGCTGCCTGCGCCGGCGCCCGTGATATGCCATTCGGTGTCGAGGGCTGGACCGATGAGGGTGTCGACACCGGGTCCGCCGACGATCCTGGTGATGCCGGCTACGCGAGTGAGGGTCTCGCCACCGGCCGTCGCCGACACCGTGCCATCGGAGTGGATCCTGACGGTGACGCCGCTGGTCGCGCCGCTGAGATCGAGGACGGACCCGTCGACCCGAAGCGTCTGGGATGGACCGGCGGCGGCTGGTTCGTCGGCTGCGTCCGGTGGTTCCAAGGCGACCGGTGGTTCGGCTGCGACCGGTGGTTCGGCTGCGACCGGTGGTTCGGCTGCGACGGGTGGTTCCGTCGCGACCGGTTCGGCGGCGACGGGCGGCTCCTCGGCGACGGGCGGCTCCTCGGCGACGGGCGGCTCCTCGGCGACGGGCGGCTCCTCGGCGACGGGCGGCTCCTCGGCGACGGGCGGCTCCTCGGCGACGCAGACTTCGACCGCCACGTCGCACTCGGTGGCGTGTACCACCTGGCGCGAGATCGCAGGAATGATGAGGAGGGCCATTGCGGCAAGCGCAAACGCGAGGACAGGCCGAAGCCAGCTCGTGCTCGCGGGAGCCGAGGAGTTCGCGGCGGGTGGCCGCCAACCCTCGTGCCGTAACGCTATGTCGATCGCCGTGTCCCCCGCTCTGAGAGGCGCCGATCAGGATCTGCGAAGCCTTCAAGGGGGAGGCTGAATCCGGGCAGCACGAGCTCACACGACGATGGAGCGGCGCCAGATTCGCGGTCCACGTGGACCCCCCAATAGTCGCTCGGCCCCCCGTACTTTCGGGTTCGGGGGAAAAATCTGGCACACCTTATGCTATGTCCAGACGGAGCGCAAGGCTTTTGCGAAATTTTTGCTGCCCGCTTCACAAACTGCCCGCAGAGCGGCCACCCGACCGTCCGCTCTTCGGCCACCCGGACGCCCTGATGAGCCCTCAGCGCCCGGCCTCTGGCTCCGTTCCGGCCGGCCCGAACACCCGCGCCGCGGCCACCGCGGTACGCTCTATGTCGATCGAGGGGTCGATGAGGACGTGGAGCCCAAGCCCATCGAGCATCGCGCCAAGGACGGTCGCGGTGCCCACCGGATCCAGGTCCGCCCCCAGTTCGCCTCGCCATTGTCCGGAGGCGATCCGGGCGGCGATGTGCTGACGGAACTCGGCGAGCATCTCCGCCATCGACTTGCGGATCTCGTCGTCTCGGGTGCCACGTGCCATGGCCTCCACAGAGAAGAGCGCCAGCGACTCGATCTCGTCACCCGGCTCAAGCCCGCGGACCATGTCGCCGATCGCCTGCCGCAGGTCTGTCGCGCGCGCGAGGGCGGCGCCGGGCTCTGCGAAGGTCTCCCGCAGCGCGGCCTCGAAGGCCGCGTGCAGCAGCTGGTCCTTCGAGCGGAAGTGGTAGTGGATGAGCCCCTGGTTGACTCCTGCGCGCTGGGCGATCTGTCGCGTCGTCACGGCGTCCCACCCGTTCTCAGCCACCAGCACGACCGCGGCGCGCAGCAGCGCCCGCCGCGTGGTTTCACCGCTCTCCCGCGAGAATGAGCTCACGAGAGGCTTGGTTGGTCGACTGACCTAGTCATGCCGCCACTGTAGCACCAATGGCAAGGCAGCCGCACGCACCAGGCGAGTTTGAACCGGGGGGCACACTTGGAGACTCATTCATCCGAGGCGAGCGACTGGAAGGCTCGCAGCCGAGGCGAGGGAGATGGAGCGGGAGTTGGTGGTCCGGGCGCAGGCAGGCGACGAGGAGGCCTTCTCGCAGCTTGCCTTCGCGACGGGCGACCGGCTGTTCACGGTCGCGCATCGGATCCTGCGCGACGTCGACCTCGCGGAGGATGCCGCCCAGCAGGCGATCGTCACCATCTGGCGTGAGCTCCCCGGGCTCCGTGATCCGGGACGGTTCGACGCCTGGTCCTACCGGGTCCTCGTCAACGCATGCTATGCCGAGGCACGGAAGGAACGTCGCTGGAGCCCGGGCCTCCGGGTGCTCGAGACCGATGCCGGCGGGGCCGACCCGGCGCTGTCTGTCGCCGATCGCGACCAGCTCGAACGCGCGTTCCGCCGGCTCTCCGCGGAACAGCGGGCCGTGCTGGTCCTCCAGCATTACCTCGACCTGACCCTCAACCAGATCGCCGAGCTGCTCGGCGTCCCGGTGGGAACGGTGCGATCGCGCGTCCATTACGCGAAGCGCGCCATGCGGGCGGCACTGGACGCCGACGAGCGGCCGGCCGCCAGCGGGAGGCGACTGGCGTGACCGCGCGCGACGACCTCGACCAGGCGCTGAGCCGATGGATGGCCGATGGGCCGAGCGTGGTCCGAGACGCCGTCATCGACGTGGCGCTCGACGAAGCACGACACACGAGACAGCGCGGAGGCCGCTTCGCGCCGTGGAGGTACCTGACCATGACTGCAACACCCGTAGGTCGCGAGGGTCGATCCTTCGCGCCGGCAATCGCCGCGGCAGCTCTGCTGCTCGCGGTCGCGATCGGAGCTTTCATCGTGGCGCGTCCGGACATCGGCATCGGCAACTTCGGCGAGCCGCGCGTCTACACGGAGGACGACATCGTGGCTGTGGTGACCACGCCGGATGCCCTCACCGCCGCGCTGGTGCGGGCGGACGTTCCGGCGGACTTCGACTTCTTCGCGTCCGGCAGCCCGTACGACGCCCTGCACCTCGCCGTCGGTCACCCCGCGATGCCCTCGGATCAGCGTCTCGCGATCACCACGATCATGTACGTGGGCATCGACGAGGCAGCCATCACGTTCTACGACTCGATCGGGTCGGACGGCCAGGCGGTTCCGGTGGGCGATCAAGGGGGTGCAAGCATGACGGTCCTGGCGGCGACCTACGACGACGCTGCCGCGGCCGATCTTGCCTTCGAGAGCTTCGTCACCGCCTACGAGACGTGGGAGTTCGCGGCCGGGATGGAGGCGTGGGACCACGGCGACGAGGGCGCGATGTTCCCCTATTCGCTGCCAACGGACTCACACGGCCGCTGCTTCATGCTCCAGAGCGAGCCATGCCCGCAGGAGTTGCGGGTGTGGCGGCAGGACAACCTGATCGTGACCGTCCTCCAGGAGGGCGAGGGCAACGTCGCGGCCGAGGAGATCGTGGCCCTCGCCGACGAGCGGACCCGCTAGACACCGGGGCGGTCAGTCCGAGGACTGGCCGCCCTTCTCGTCGAACAGGTAGGCGACCTTGTCGGCCCAGTTGGCGAGGATGACGCGGTTCTTGGATTTGAGCGTCGGCGTCAGCTCGCCGGCATCCTCGGAGAGGAGCCGCGGCAGGATCGCGATCCGCCGCGGGCGCTCGTAGACGGCGAACCCGTCGAGCGTCCGCTTCGCCTCGGCATCGAAGAGCTTGTGCACCGACTTCTCCTCCGCCAGCTGCTCGGGCGGCGCCTCGGCCAACCCGTTGGCCGCGGCCCAATTGGCGAGCTCCTCGAAATCGGGCGCGATGAGGACGCCGGTGTACGGCTGCCGGTCGCCGAGGATCACCGCCTGGGCCACGTACTTCGAGGTCGACAGCGCGGCCTCCATCGGCGCGGGCGAGACGTTCTTCCCATTCGCCAGAACGATGATGTTCTTGAGCCGATCGGTGATGCGGATGCGGCCGATCTCGTCCAGCTCGCCGATGTCGCCGGTGTGGAACCAGCCGTCGGCATCGATAGCCTTGGCGGTCTCCTCGGGCTGGTTCAGGTAGCCCTGCATGACCTGCGGCCCGCGGACGAGGATCTCGCCCGTCGTCGGGTCGATCTTCGCCTCGGAGCCGGGGGCCGGACGGCCGACGGTGCCGAAGACGAAGTCATCGGGCCGGTTGACCGATACGAACGGGCTCGTCTCGGTCAGGCCGTAGCCCTCGAGGACCAGCATGCCCATGCCGTAGAAGAACTCGCCGATCTCCCTCGCCAGGGGCGCGGATCCCGACACGAAGTAGCGGACCCGACCGCCGGTTCGCTCGCGGATCTTCTTGAACACGAGCGCATCGGCGATTCGGAGCTGGATCTTCAGGAACGGAGAGTCGGCGCGGCCCTCGAGGTGGTTGGCGTACTTCTGCGCACCGAGCCCCGACGCCCAGTGGAAGATGCGCTGCTTCAGCGGCGACCCGGCCTCGATGGCGGACTGGACCCTGCCGTACACCCGTTCGTACAGCCGCGGGACCGATCCCATGACGGTCGGCTTCACCTCGATCATGTTCTGTGGCAGCCGCTCGATGAGCGCCTCGGCGTAGACGACCGCGGCGCCCTTCCCGAGGGCGATGACCTCGTCGACGATCCGCCCGTAGACGTGGCTCAGCGGCAGGAACGACAGGAAGACATCGGTCTCGTAGAAGTCGACGACCTGGTTGGCCGCCTCGTAGTTGAAGAGCAGGTTGCCGTGGCTGAGCATCGCGCCCTTGGGGTTGGCGGTGGTCCCCGAGGTGTGGATGATCGTGGCGAGGTGCTCGCGGTCGATCGCCTCCAGCCCGTCGCGCCAGGCGCGCCGGACCGTTGGGTCGGTGTTGCTGCGGGCCGCCACGTCCGCGAGGGTCAGGGTCCCCGGCGGGAACTTCCCGTGATCCTCCAGGGTGATCACGTGCTTCAGCGTCGGGGTGTCCCCGCGGATCGACTCGATCTTCGCGGCCTGCTGCGCGTTCTCGACGAAGATGACGGTGGCTCCGACGTTGTTGATGACGAAGGCCGTCTGGCCCGGCTCCGACTGCGGGTAGATCGGGCAGGTCACCGCGCCGAGGGCGAGCGACGCGAGATCGGCAATCACCCACTCCGGGCGGGTACGGGCGATGATGCAGACGCGGTCGCCGTCGCCGACGCCGAGGTCGCGCAGGCCCAGGCTCAGCTCGGTCACCCACTCCCACATCTCGCGGTACGACCGGCTGGTCCATGCCGCTTCGGCGGACGAGTCGTCGGCGCCGCGCTTCGCCTTCGGGAGCTTCCAGCGCATCGCCTCGCGGTCCGCGTTGCGCTGTGCCGATCGCTGAATCAAGTCCACGACATTCCGCGTCTGGTTCTCGGGTGGGACGACCAGCGGCTCGATGGCCGGCGTGCGCATCAGCCGGCCGGCCGCGCCGAGCGAGGCGTCGGGTGCGGCCGGTTCGGTCTCGCGGTCGATCGTGGTCGTCATCGGTCTCCCTCTCCTGCGTTGGTGCCGGGCATGGTCCCGTGCGAGGTCTGCGGCGGTACTGCGGGGCGCCCTCACGCGCGCGCGCGCGCTACATATATCTACCTATGTGTCCCGGCGCATGGCGTCGAGCAGGCCCTGCGCGACGATGAGCCGGTGGATCTGGTTGGTCCCCTCGTAGATCTGCGCGCCCTTCGCGTCGCGCATGAGTCGCTCGACCGGGTTGTCGCGGCTGTACCCGGCTCCACCGTAGATCTGCACCGCGTCGGTGGTGACGCGCATGGCCGTGTCGGACGCGAACCACTTCGCCATGCTGGAGGCGACGTTGATCGGAGCCCCCGCGTCGCGCATCCGGGCAGCGCGCCAGGTGAGGAGTCGCGCCGCGTCGATGCCCACGGCCATCTCGGCCAGCATCGCCTGGATCATCTCCTGGTCCGCGATGGCACGGTCGAACTGGCGCCGCTGCAGGGCGTAACGCGTGGCGAGCTCCAGGGCCGAGCGCGCGAGGCCCGTGCAGGCCGCGGCGATCCCGATGCGCCCGGCACCGAGCGCCGACAGCGCGACCTTGAGTCCCTCGCCCTCCTCGCCGAGCCGATCCGCCGCCGGCACCCGGGCATCCTCGAACACGATCTCGTAGCCGGTCGTCCCCCGGATGCCCATCTTCCGCTCCTTCGAGCCGAGCCGGAAGCCGGGCGTGTCTGCTTCGACCACGAACGCGGTGATTCCGGCCTTGCCCTTCGAGCGGTCGACCGTCGCGAAGACGACGTAGCGGGCGGCCTCGCCCCCGTTCGTGATCCAGATCTTCGTGCCGGTGAGCAGGTACTCGTCGCCATCGCGGCGCGCGGCGAGGCTCAGCGAGGCGGCGTCGGACCCGGCGCCCGGCTCGGTGAGCGCGAAGGCGCCGAGCTCGCGCCCGGCGGTCATCGGCGGCAGGAAGCGGGACTTCTGCTCATCGGTTCCGTTCGCGAAGATGCACAGCTGGCTGAGGTAATGGACGCTCAGGCTCACGGCCATGGCCATGTGCTCCTGGGCCGCGGCGATCTCCTCCAGGGCCAGCGCCGATGCCATCGCGCCCATGCCCGCGCCGCCGTACTCCTCCGGGTACGGGAGCCCGGCCAGGCCCAGCTCCCCGGCCCGCTCGAAGAGGCGCCGGTCGTAGCGCTCGGCCTCGTCACGCTCGGCGGCACCCGGTGCGACCTCCGCGCGAGCCCACTGGCGAACGGTGTCGCGGACGCTGCGCTCCTCCTCCGAGAGACCCTGCGCATCCCTCGCGTCGCGTGCCGGAGCGTCGGTGGCGGTCATGGGTTGACCTTGTTCCCGAGCTCGTCGTACGCGTAAAAGCCCCGCTTGGGTCTTTCGACCAAGGTGCCCTGGCGCGGCGACCATCTGGCGCAGGAGCGGAGCCGCTCGGAACTTCGGGTCGCCGAAGCCGCGGTAGAGCACGTCCATGACTCCGAGCATCACGTCGTTGCCCACGAAATCGGACAGCTCCAGCGGTCCCATCGGGTGGTTGAGCCCCAGGCGAGCCCCGGTGTCGATGTCCTCGGCCGTGCCGGTGGACTCCATGAGCGCGAAGATGGCCTCGTTGATGAACGGGCCGAGCATCCGGTTCACCAGGAACCCGGGCATGTCCCGCGACTCGATCACCGTCTTGCCGATGCTCCCGTCGTTCTGAAGGGCCGGGTTCTCGCGCCGGATGCGGTTGACCAGCCCGATCAGCTCCTCCAGGCTGTGCTCCGGCTCGAGGTCCCACGGATGGAGCTCGTAGAGGCCGTAGCTCGCTCCCAGCGTCGCCGCCAGGACCAGGCGCCGCACGAACGCGGGCCGGCCTCCGGCGGGGACCGGCAGGGACGGGTGGTCCGGCGGGTTCGGCCACAGGCTCGGGCGAAGGAAATCCCGGTCCGCCGCGAGCTCCGCGAAACCCTGCCGCAGCTCCGAGGCCCCATGGGTCCAGGAGAGATGGACGCAGGACTGGGTGAAGCCCGCCTTCGCCAGCCAGCGCGCGGGCTTGGACCGTGGAAGCGACCCAGCGAGGAACAGCACCTCCGGGTGCTCGCGCCGGACCTCCGCGATCAGCGACTCCCAGAGCGGAAACGGCGAGTCTCCGGGGGCAGGTACCCGGAAGGCGGTCACACCCTGGCGGATCCAACCGTTCGGATCTTCCCTTGGCAGGGAGATGTCGACCGCGATCTCGATCCCTCGCCGGGCCGCCGCGCTGACCAGCCTCCGCAAGTCCTGTCCGGGATCGACGGGTCCGAGGCAGAGCAGATCGAAACCCATTTCTTCAACCGAGGACAGCCTGCGCCTCACGTTCCCGGAACGTGCCGTCGAGCATCTCGTACCAGGAGGAGAAACGGGCGCGCTCGCGGTCCACCACCACGGCCAGCTTGGTACGGTGCGGCCGCGGTCCGCGTGGCTGTCCATGAGCTGGGCGAGCTCGTCGTCCAGGGCCAGCTCCAGCTCTCTCCGGAGTCCGAGCCGCCTGCAGGTCCTCGGCGAGCCCGGCGAGCACCCGCGCGTCCGAGGACTTGCCCGCTTTGGCAGCCCGCTCGCTCGCCTCGCGCACCAGCGCGGCCCCCGCCAGCAGGTCGATCGACACGTCCTGCCCGGCCTCCACCGCTTCTTGAGGTCCGCCGCCAGTCTTGAACCGGTCCACCCAGCCAGCGACGGTATAGACCCACCGTCCCTGCTCCGTGGGGGTGAATTCCGCCCGCCACCGGTCGTCAGGCAGGGCCTCCATGGGAGTCTCGTTCCACTTCGATTGGGATTCCGGACGCCAGAAGAGCCGGCACGTGAGGGCGTCGTGGCCGTCCGTGAACGCATCCGCCTCGACCACCACCCGCTCCCCCACCGTCCGCTTGATGGGGAACCGCCCGCAGTCGATCTCCGGCTCGACCCCCTCGATGACCACCCGCTGTCTGCCCGCATCGCCTGGCATAAGAAACACCCCCTCCGCGCGCCGTGCAGAACGCCTGCCAGCCGAGGGGAGGTTTACCAGAGTCCGGGCGGAGACGCCAACCCGGAGGGCGGGGATCAGGCGAGGATCTCGCGGATGCGGCGTTCCAGGTCCTCCAGCTCTGGGCAGAGCTGGAGGAGAGCGTCGTAGCTTCGCAGGGTCTCCAACATCAGGCTTTCGCGTCCGTCTCCCAAGGCCCGAAGGTTACCGTGGACGGCCAGGAAGCGCTCGAACATCGTCTCTTTGATGGAAGCGTCGCCCCGGATCTCTTGCCAGGGTCGCCCCAGCAAATGACGATGCCCTGCCATGAGCCAGACCTCGACCTCCTCGCTGAGCAGCGCAGCACAAGAGGCGAACACGCTGGCGGCTGGCCTCCTCCTCCAGGGCACGAGAGCTCTCCGACTCCCGCTTCTCGCCCTTTCCGTCAGCATCCGGCAAGGAAAAGAATCAGGTCCATGAAGCGATACTGCTCCAAAACCTGATTCTTCAGAAGCTCTCTTGGCGTGATCGTATCCCATCACCCGCGGATCGCCCGAGAACCTCGATCTGAGCCTGTCGCTTCCCGCACTTGGCCAACATCTTCTCTACAAGCGGTCCCAGAATGTATCCGTTGTTGGTTGAATCTTCGGGAACAACCAGGACTTTGAAACTCAAGTCGCTGACTCCATCCAGCCTTGAGTGAACAAGCTCTCCGAGAGAGTATTTCTTCACCAGCTCCACCAGGCGAGGGATTTCACTAAACGGCTTGATGATCGAGACACCAGTGTCTTCATCGCGTTTGCAGAAGAAGGTCGTCTCAAGATCCTCTTCCCTAAGCCAAGCCAAAACAACAGGCGAATGAGTGGTTGCGAACACCTGGGGGCCATCTCCTCTCGACTGCGACTTCAGCAACTCGACCAGCAGGCGGAGGTGAGTGGGGTGAATACCGTTCTCGATCTCCTCGATAGTTAGGATGTCTGGCATGTCCGGCTGAAAGAAAGCGGATGTCAACGCTGCGAAGCGCAAGGTTCCGTCAGAGAGGACCTGAAGCAGGGAGTACGCTGTCGCCTTCCTTGAGAGCAAAACAACGGCTCACCTACAGCCCCTTGCAGGATCGTGACGTCGTCCAACTCCTACCGGAGTCAGATGGCGTAACCATGATATGTACGCCTCCCTTAAGCTCTCGTCAGCCAGAATCGTCTTCACTAACGCAGCGAAGTTCTCTCCGTGCTCTCCAATCCTCTGAGCAACAGAATACTGAGAATATCCCCGGAGTGTAGATATATCGAAGTCGAGCTTCTGCATATTGCTCAAAGCTCGCTTCACTTTCTCATGTGCCTGGAAGAACGGCGACTGCGGATTCTTTCCCAGGAAAGAAAAGAAGTTGATCAAATCGGGATGGACGTGCTCCTCTTCCCGATCCAAAACTTCCGAAACGATTCCACCACCCCGGATCGTAATTGAATATTGGTGCTGCGATGTGCCGATGCTCAAAGCCGTGGCGAGCTTGATCTCTCTCCCTGACTCCAAGTCTGGGCTCATAGCCCCAAAAGCGGCGCTAGCGGCTTCCGCCCCGAATCCCCTCCCAGACTTCACTGGTTGCGCTCTTGGGCTTGCCGTTGAAAACCTCGTTGATCCTGAAGCCGTAACCAATACCCTGAAGCACCCGCAACGCTTCCAGAAAGTTCGACTTCCCACTTGCGTTGGTGCCTACGAAGAGATTGAGCTTCCCCAGCTTGAGGCGAACCTTCTCCAGGCTCTTGAAGCCCTCGATCTCGATCTCCGTGATCACGCGCTCTCCTTGGCTCTCCGAGTCGGTTGCGTATTTTAGTCCGCCCTATGCCGCGTAGTAGGCATAGCATAGACGCTCTCATGTTTCGCCCCACCCCTCAAGGCCCCATCACCCGCATCCGCATGGCCTCGACCTTCCTCGGCCGGCCCGTGTACGCGGTGTCGGCGTACGCCTTCGCGGACCTCCTGATCGACACCGGCCCTCCCCAGACGGCGGGGGTGCTCGTCGAGTGGTGCCGGGGGAGCGCGGTACGGCGGGTGATCCTCACCCATCACCACGAGGACCATGTGGGCGGGGCGGCGGCGATTCAAGAGGAGCTGGGGCTGCCCATCCTGGCCCCGGCCGCGGCCGTGCCGATCCTGGCCGAGGGGCTGCGGATGCCTCTCTACCGCCGCGCCGTCTGGAGGACCCCGCGACGGTTCCGGGCCGAGCCGCTGGGTGGGACGGTCGAGGGTGACGGGTACCGGCTTCGGGTCATCCCCACTCCGGGCCACGCGGCGACCCACGTCTGCCTTTTCGATCCCGGCCGCCGCTGGCTGTTCTCGGGGGACCTCTACGTTCACGAGCGGGTTCGCTTCCTGCGGCGGATCGAGGACGTCTGGCAGCACATCGACTCCCTGCGCCGGGTGCTGGCCCTGGAGCCGGAGCTGCTGATCTGCGACCACGCGGGCATCCTGGAGAACGCTCAAGAGCGGTTGGCCGGCAAGATCCGCTGGTGGGAGGAGCTCGGCGAAAAGGCCCGGGAGCTACAGGGGCAGGGGCTTGGAACCGACGAGATCACCCGCCGTCTCCTGGGCCGCGAAGGGTTCCTCTCCTGGTTCAGCCTGGGGGATTTCTCTCAGAAGAACCTGATTCGGGGGTTACTGGACCGTCCTGGCGATGGCCGTGACCGCGGTCGCGGCGTTTGAAACCGTGGTCGCGGTCATCGTGACCGTGGTCGCGGTCGCCACCACCGCGGTGAAAGTCACCGCCACCGCGGTCACGGTCACCGCCACCGTCGGTGAAAGTCACCGCGACCGTGGTCACGGTCACCACCACCACGGTGAAAGTCATCGTGACCGCGGTGAAAATCGTCGCCACCGCGGTCACGGTCACCACGACCGTGGTCGCGATGGCTTCGACCGCGGTCGCGACAGCCGCTCAGGCCACGACCCGGACAAGCTCGTGGATGCCCGTCTCGTCCCGCATCTCCTCGAAGCGGGCCGTGAAGTGGCGGAGCACCTTCGGGCGCGTAGGTCATGCGGAAGCCGCGGAGCGTCGTGGCGCTGCTCGCGGATGTCCTCCAGGACGCTCGGCCACGTATTCGAGATGGGAGTTGGTGAAGACGCGCCGCGGGATGGCCAGGCGCACCAGCTCCATGGGCGCCGGGATCAGCTCGCCGGTCTCGCGGATCGGTCGTTGCCGAACATGACGGTGCCGATCTCCACGCCGCGCACGCCGCCCTCGCGGTAGAGCGCCACGGAGAGCGCCTGCGCCGGGAAATGGAGCCGGCGGGATGTGCGGCAGGAGCGGCTTGGCGTCGATGTAGACGGCGTGGCCGCCGGTCGGGCTGCATGATCGGGATGCCCGCCTCGGTCAGCATGTCGCCGAAGCTGCGCCACCTGGCCCACGCGGAAGCGCGAGGTAGTTCTCGTCGAGCACCTCGCGCAGGCCGCGCGCCACGGCTTCGAGGTCGCGGCCGGCGAGGCCGCCGTAGGTCGGGAAGCCCTCGATGACGATCAGCCGCTGCTTGAGGACCTCCAGGAGCTCCGTCGTCGCGCGTGGCGAGGAAGCCGCCGATGTTGGCCAGGCCGTCCTTCTTGGCGCTCATGGTGCAGCCGTCGGCGTAGCTGAAGACCTCGCGCACGATCTCGGCCACCGAGCGGTGCCTCTGCCCCTGCCTCGCGCGTCTTGATGAACCAGGCGTTCTCGGCGAAGCGGCAGGCGTCGATGTAGAAGGGGATGCCGAACTCGCGGCAGAGCTCCGAGGTGGCCCTGACGTTGGCCAGCGAGACCGGCTGGCCGCCGCCCGAGTTGTTGGTCAGGGTCAGCATGCAGACGCGGGATCGTCTCGCGCGGCGTCTCCTCGAAGAGCCGGCGCAGCCGCGCCAGGTCCATGTTGCCCTTGAAGGGGTGGTTGGCTGCGGGTCCCGCCCCTCCGCGATGACCAGGTCGAGCGCGATGCCGCCGTTGACCTCGATGTTGGCCCGGGTGGTGTCGAAGTGGTTGTTGTTGGGGACGATCATGCCCGGCCGGGTGAGCAGGGTCGAGAACAGCAGGTTCTCGGCCACCCGCCCCTGGTGGACGGGCAGGAAGTGCGGGAAGCCGAAGACGTCCTGGATGGTCTCCTCGAGATGGAAGAAGTTGCGCGCGCCGGCGTAGGCCTCGTCGCCCTGCATCAGGCCGGCCCACTGCCAGTCGGACATGGCCGAGGTCCCGGAGTCGGTGAAGAGGTCGATGAAGACGGCCTCCGAAGGAATCTTGAAGAGGCTGTATCCGCCCTCGTCGAGGAGGCGCTTGCGCTCCTCGCGGGACAGCAGCTGAATCTTCTCGACGACCTTGACACGCCACGGCTCGGGAAGTGATTGCTCATCGAATCCCCCCACTGGACGCCTCCGAGGTGGCGAAAAGGATTCCAAGCGGCCGCCGGCGCAGCGGCGGCGCGAGTCCACGACCGGTGTTGCGATCATAGTGTACCACCTCGAAAACGGACGCCTCGGAGACCAGATGTGGAATACAGTTGCGATTCAGGTCACTATAGTGTTCGCGAGAGCCGAAAAGGTAGGACAAGCCTAGTAATCCGCCCGGAGCCATGCCGCTCCCCTGATCGAGATCCGCGACCTCACCAAGACCTACGAGGAGGGCGGGCGGCAGCGGACGGTGCTGCGGCAGGCCAACGCGGTCATCGGGCGCGGCGAGCTCGCGGTGCTGATGGGGCGCAGCGGGTCGGGCAAGTCGACGCTGCTCAACCTGCTCTCCGGGATCGACCTGCCCGAGCTCGGGCGAGGTGGTCATCGACGGCGTCGCCCTCTCCGCGCCTCTCGGAACGGGAGCGGACCCTGTTCCGGCGCGACAGGATCGGCTTCGTCTTCCAGTTCTTCAACCTGATCCCCACCCTGACGGTCGAGGAGAACCTCCTCCTCCCCCTGGAGCTCAAGGGGCGGGTGTCCCCCGAGCGAGCGGCGCGCGGCGCTCGACCTCCTGGCCGAGGTCGGCCTCGCCGACCGGGCCGGCGAGCTTCCCGGACCGCCTCTCCGGCGGCGAGCAGCAGCGGGTGGCCGTGGCCCGCGCCCTGGCCCACGACCCGCTCCTCGTCCTGGCCGACGAGCCCACCGGCAACCTCGACCTCGAGACCGGCCTCCAGGTGCTGGAGATCCTCGACCGCCTGACGCGCCAGGCGGGCAAGACCATGGTCATGGTCACCCACAGCCCCGAGGTGGTGGGGATCGCCGACCGCGTCTTCCGCGTCGAGGACGGCCGGCTGGTGGAGCGGCCGCCGGACGAGGACCGCGAGTGACCCGCTCCTCTGGCGCTCGAGCCTGCGCCATCTCCTCCGCCATCCCTGGCAGATCGGCCTGGCCGTCCTGGGCGTGGCCCTGGGGGTGGCGGTGGTGGTCTCGATCGACCTCGCCAACGCCAGCGCGCGCCGCGCCTTCTCGCTGTCGACCGAGGCGGTGACCGGCCGGGCCACGCACCAGATCGTCGGCGGGCCGGAGGGGCTGCCGGACGCCGTCTTCCGCCGCCTGGCCGTGGAGGCCGGCCTCGCCGGGGAGCTCCCGATGGCCCCGGTCGTCGAGGGCTTCGGCGCGGTCCCCCGGAAAGCCCGGCGCAGGCGAGCCGGACGTCCTCCACCTCCTGGGCGTCGATCCCTTCTCCGAGCGCCCTTCCGTCCTTATCTGAGCGGCGGCGCCGGAGAGTCCGAGGAGCACGCCGCGGCTTCTCGGTCGATCTCGGCCCCCTGCTCACCCGCCCGCGGGCCGGCGTGCTGTCGGCCGCGACCGGCCGCGCGAGCTCGGGGTCGCGTCCGGGAGGCACCTTCGCCTCCGCGTCGGCGGCGTGCACGCGGACGGTCGAGCTGGCCGGGATCCTGGAGCCCGACGGACGAGAGCACCCGCCGCGGCCTGGCCGATCTCCTGGTGATGGACATCGCCGCCGCGCAGGAGCTCCTGGGGCGGGCGGGGCGGCTCGACCGGATCGACCTGATCGTCCCCGAGGGTGCCGCGGGCGAGCGCCTGCTGGCGCGGGCCGCCGCCGTCCTGCCGCCCGGAGCGCAGATCCTCCGCGCCGCAGGCCCGCACGCGCTCGACCGAGGAGATGACGCGCGCCTTCCGGCTCAACCTGTCGGCCCTGTCGCTGCTCGCCCTGGTCTGCGGCGTCTTCCTCATCTACAACACCATGACCTTCTCGGTGGTGCAGCGCCGGACGCTGATCGGCACCCTGCGCGCCCTGGGGGTCACGCGCGGCGAGGTCTTCGCCCTGGTCCTCGGCGAGGCCGCGGCCGTGGCGCTCCTCGGCACGGCCGCGGGCCTCGGCGCCGGCGTGCTCCTCGGCCGCGAGCTGGTCCGGCTGGTCACCCAGACGATCAACGACCTCTACTTCGTCCTCTCGGTGCGCGAGCTGGCCGTGCCGCCCCTCACCCTGGCGAAGGGGGCGGCGCTCGGGATCGGCGCCACGCTGCTCGCCGCGCTGGCGCCGGCGATCGAGGCGACCCAGGCGCCGCCGCGGGCGGTGCTCACCCGCTCGACGCTGGAGGCGCGCCTGCGCAAGGCCCTGCCCGCGCGCCACCGCCGATCGGCGTCGGCCTGCTGCTGCTCGGCGCGGCGCTGCTGGCGCTCCCCGGCGGCCTGACCCTGGGCTTCGCCGGGCTCTTCGCCGTGATCCTCGGCTGCGCCCTGCTGGCGCCGGGGGCCACGGTGGTCCTGATGCGCCTGCTGCGCCGCCCCCATGGGAGCCCTCTTCGGCATCCTCGGCCGGATGGCGGCCGACGGCGTGGTGGCCTCGCTCTCGCGCACCGCCGTGGCCATCGCCGCCCTGGTCATCGCCGTGTCGGTGACGGTGGGGGTCGGCGTGATGATCGACAGCTTCCGGCGGACGGTGGTGCGCTGGCTCGAGGCGTCGCTCCGCGACGACGTCTATGTCTCCGTGCCCAGCCGGGCGCGGCGGGTTCGCCGGCAGCGATCTCGATCCGGAGGTGGCCCGCCGGGCCGCCGCGCTGCCCGGCGTCGAGGCGGTCCACACGATCCGGCGGGTGGAGATCCCCTCCCCGCGAAGGGGCCGATCCGGATGATCGTCCTGGGCACCGACCAGCGCGGGAGTCGCGGGCTACGAGCTCCAGCAGGGGGACCCGGACGAGGTCTGGCCGGCCTTCCTGGAAGGCGGCGCCGTCCTCGTCTCCGAGCCGTTCGCCCGCCGCCATGGCGTCGGACGCGGGCGACGACCTCCGCCTGCCGACGGAGCGCGGCGACCGCGACCTTCCGGATCGCCGGGGTCTACTACGACTACGCCTCGGACCAGGGGCTCGTGCTGATGAGCCGCGCGACCTATCTGCGCTTCTGGAACGACCGGCGGCTCTCCGGCTTCTCGCTCGCCCTCGCGCCGGGCGTGGACCCGGACCGGACGATCGAGCGCCTGCGCGGCCGGTCGGCCGGAGGCGAGGCGCTGATCGTCCAGTCCGAACCGGGCGCTCAAGCGGCTCTCGCATGGAGATCTTCGACCGCACCTTCCGCATCACCGGCGTGCTGCGCCTGCTGGCCGGCCTCGTGGCCTTCATCGGCGTGCTCTCGGCGCTCATGGCCCTGCAGCTCGAGCGGGCGCGCGAGCTCGGCGTGCTGCGGGCCAACGGCCTGACGCCCGGGCAGGTCTGGCAGCTCGTCACCTCGCAGACCGGGCTGATGGGGCTGGCCGCCGGCCTGCTCTCGATCCCGGTGGGCCTGGCGCTCGCGGCGATCATGATCTTCGTCATCAACCGCCGCTCCTTCGGCTGGACGATCCGCATGGAGGTGTCGCCGGACGTCCTCCTCCAGGCCCTGCTCCTGGCCCTGGCCGCGGCGCTCCTGGCCGGGCTGTACCCGGCGTGGAAGATGGCGCGGACGTCGCCGGCGCTGGCGCTGCGGGAGGAGTGAGATCGGATGGACCGCAAGGACCCTGACGCATCTCGGCTGTCCGATCAAGGCTCGTTGCGATCCTCGCTGCAGGTCGCTTGGCTCTGCGTCCTTCCTGCCAGCGAGCCGGACCTCGCGATCCCACGAGCCTCCCTCTCCGTCGCCGGGCGCCCTGCGCGCCGCGAGACGACCGCGGCTACGCCCGCGCCCTGGAGCCCCGGGAATTTCGCTTCCCCGCGGACCACGGCCCGCACCCGGAGTTCCGCACCGAGTGGTGGTACTACACGGGCAACCTCGCGACGCGCGAGGGGCGGCGCTTCGGCTTCCAGCTCACCTTCTTCCGCTCGGCCCTGGCGCCGCGGATGCCGAGCGCCCGGGGCTCGGCCTGGGCGACGCGGCAGGCCTGGCTCGCCCACTTCACGGTGAGCGACGTCGACGGCGGGCGCTTCCACTCCTTCGAGCGCTGGAGCCGCGGCGCGCTCGGGCTCGCGGGCGCTCGAGGCGGCGCCGTTCCGCGTCTGGCTGGAGGACTGGTCGGCGGCGGCGGAGCAGCGCGGTGAGGTCTTCCCGTGCGGCTGCGGGCCGCGCAGGGGGACGTGGCGCTCGACCTGCGGCTGTCCAGCAGGGCAAGCCGCCGGTCCTCCAGGGGGACCGCGGGCTGAGCCGCAAGAGCGCGGAGCCGGGGAACGCGTCCTACTACTACTCCCTCACCCGCATGCCCGCGACCGGCACGCGTCCGCGTGGGGACGGAGACGTTCGCCGTGGCGGGCGCCGCCTGGATGGACCGCGAGTGGAGCACCAGCTCGCTCGGCGCGGACCAGGTGGGCTGGGACTGGTTCGCCCTCCAGCTCGCGGACGGCACGCGAGCTCATGCTCTACCAGCTCCGCCGCGACGGACGGCACGCGCCGACCCGCGAGCAGCGGCACCCTCGTCGCCCCGGACGGCGCGTCCCGCACGCTCGACGCTTCGGCGACTTCGCCCTCGGACGTCCTCGATCGCTGGCAGAGCCCGCGCAGCGGCGCCCGCTACCCCGCCCGCTGGCGGCTGCGCGATCCCCTCCGAGGACCTGGACCTGACCGTCACCCCGCTGCTGGCCGACCAGGAGCTCGACGTCTCCTTCCGCTACTGGGAGGGCGCGGTCGAGTCGAGGGCACGCACCGCGGACGGCCGGTCCAGGGCCGGGCTACGTCGAGCTGACCGGCTATACAGAGTAAGAACCGGCCTTACGGCGCGTTCCCAGGGTGTGCGCGTTCTCCTTCACGCGCGCACGAAGTGTCCGGGCCGGTGCCCGCCGGGGCTGGAGATGCCTCCTCATCCTCGTCCCGGCGGACGGGCACCGGCACGGTTTTCAATACTGTCTAAACGCTAAGGAAGTTTCAAAGGTTCAATCGATTTCCTACTTCGCCGTTTCGGCAACCTGCCCGGCGGGGCCGGCCTGGCCGTAGTAGGCGAGGATGCCGCGGACGACCGCCTCGGCCACCTTCTGACGGTAGGCGCGGGTCTGGATGAGCTTGCGGTCCTGGTCGTTCGCCAGGTTGCAGACCTCCAGCAGGATCTTCGAGGGGATCGAGTTGTAGCGCAGCACGGCCGGCACCCACTCGCTGTTGTTGCGGATGATCTTGTCGCGCACGGGCTTGAACGGGTGGACCGGCAGGCCGCCGGACTGGAAGGCGGCCACGATCTGCTTGGCCAGCTCGCGCGAGAGGCCCTCGCTCTCGTCCCGCAGGTCTGCGCGGGAAGGTGACGCTCGGGTTCTCCTGGACCTCCTTGCGCGAGGTGTAGACCGCCGCCGTTCTTGCTGTAGACGCCGTCGCGCATGTCGGCGGCCGGGATGTAGGCCATGACGCCGCGCAGCGAGGGGTGGAGGGAGTCGGCGTGGATCGAGAGGAAGACGACCTTCTGCGGGTCCTTGTCCGTCTGGAGGGTCTTCCGGTAGAGGCTGTTCGCGAGGTACCAGCGCAGGTTGACGCCGACCTTGGGGTCCTCGATGGGATAGGGCGGCGTGGTCAGCACGGCGTGGCCGCGGGAGAACGGCAGCACGTCCGCCTCCTGGACCCGGTAATCGCCGCCGTCGCGGGTGGTGAGGAGGACCCGGGCGGCGGTCTGCTCCTCGCAGGATCTGCTTGACCCGCAGGGCGATGTCGTAGACGTAGAGGCTCTCCCAGACGCCGCCCAGGGTCGCGCCCGAGTCCTGCCCGCCATGGCCGGCGTCCAGGATCACGGTGATCCCCGAGAGCCCCGGGCCTTGACCTGGTTGCTGAACCGGGCGCTCGCGCGCAGGCTCTCCTCGTACTCCTTGCGCTTCGGCGTGCCCCTCGGGCAGGAACTCGGGCTGCATCAGGTCGAGCGGGACCTTGATGCGGTAGCCGATGGGGATGTCGGTCACGTCCGGGATGCCGCTGCGCTTGGCGATCTCGAGAGGCCAGGGCGTTGACGTCCGCGGCGAACACGCGGCCGGTGAAGCGCACGACCACGGAGGAGTAGAGCGCCTCGCCCGGGCGCAGGCGGTAGATGGCGTACTCGCCGTCCTTGTCCACCCCGTACTCCAGGAGGAACGGCTTCTCGGGCACGGGCAGCGCCGCCTTGAACGCCGGCAGCAGCAGCTCCGAGGGGATGGTCACGGTCTTGCCCTTGGCCACGTCGTCGTCCAGCAGCTCGTTGTACTCGCGGATGGCGCGGAAATTCTCCCCCGTGCCCGTGAACCACTCGGCCAGCCGCCAGAGGCTCTCGCGCTGGAGCGGCCCCACACCCCGGGCCTTGTGGAGCCAGCCGTCGGCTTTGCCCTGATCCTCGGCGAACAGGGCCTTCACCGCCTTGAGCTGCCACTCCTGGGAGAGGAGAGTGAAGGGGATGGCGTAGCGGATGCCGGCCGTGCAGCTCCTTGGCGCCGCCGTTCGCCTCGGCCACCTGGGTCGCGAGGCGCGCGTCGCCGCACAGCCGGCGGGCGAAGGTACCCATGCCCTCGCCCTTTCTTGGGCACGGCCTCGACCAGGATGCCCTTCTCTTCCGACAGGGTCGCGACGACCCCCTCCTCGACCGGCACGCGGACGGTGCGCGAGGGCGGGGTGATGGCCTCAGAGGGAGGGGCCCAGGAGAGCAGTCCCAACAGGGCGAGGAACACTGAGGACGGCAACCCTGCTGAAGACCGCTCTGCATGCTCACCCCGCTGCCGCTCCCTTGAAGCTGGGCGCCACGACCCAGCCCAACTCCCTCTCGAACGCCCGGCAGGCGCGGAAGACCGTGGCCTCGCCGAAGGGCTTCCCCATCACCTGGAGCGACAGCGGCAGCCC
Source organism: uncultured Chloroflexia bacterium (assembly GCA_963840205.1). Lineage (GTDB taxonomy): Bacteria > Chloroflexota > Limnocylindria > QHBO01 > QHBO01 > JACDBZ01. Next base: position 24,133 of record CAWIXZ010000001.1, on the reverse strand, counting down.
TTGCTCGTCGAACCCCGAGGGGATGGCCACCGCCGGCAGGCCCACCAGGCTCGCGGGCGTGGTGAAGATGTCGGAGAGATACATGGCGAGCGGGTCGTCCACCTTCTCGCCGATCCGGAAGGCGGCCGACGGGCGTGGTGGGCGTCACCAGCACGTCGGCGCGCTCCAGGGCCGCGCCGAGCTCGTGCCGCATGCGCTCCAGCACGCCGCGCGCCCGGCCGTAGTAGGCCTCGTAGTAGCCGGAGGAGAGGGCGAAGGTGCCGAGCATGATGCGGCGCTTCACCTCGGGGCCGAAGCCCTCGCTGCGGCTGTCGAAGTAGAGGTCGGTCAGGTTGTCGGCCCCCTCGGAACGGTGGCCGTAGCGCACGCCGTCGAAGCGGGCGAGGTTGGCGCTGGCCTCGGAGGTGGCGATCACGTAGTAGACGGCGATGGCCGCGTCCAGGCTCGGCACCGAGACCTCCACCAGCTCGGCCCCGAGCCGGGTCAGCCGGTCGAGCGACTCGCGCCAGTTGGCGGCGGTCGCCCCTCCGAGCCGGGCGGGATCGGCCTCGCGGATCACGCCGACGCGCAGGCCGGCGATCCCCTCCTCGATCCGCGCGAGATAGTCGCCCACGGGCTCCTCGGAGCACGTCGAGTCGCGCGGATCGGCCCCGGCGATCACCTGGAGGCCCAGGGCGGCGTCGCGCACGTTCCTGCGCGATGGGTCCGATCTGGTCCGTGGAGGAGGCGAAGGCCACCAGGCCGTAGCGGGAGACCCGGCCGTAGGTGGGCTTCACCCCCACCAGCCCGCACAGGGCGGCCGGCTGGCGCACGGAGCCGCCGGTGTCCGAGCCCATGGAGAGCGGCACGCTGCCCGCGGCCACGGCGGCGGCCGGTCCGCCGCTCGATCCGCCGGGCACGGTCGCGAGGTCCCACGGGTTGCGGGTGGGCTGGTACGCCGAGTTCTCGCACGACGAGCCCATGGCGAACTCGTCCATGTTGGCCCGCCCCACGGGCACGGCGCCCGCCGCCAGCAGCCGCTCGACGGCGGTGGCGGTGTACGGGCGCGACGTAGCCTTCGAGGATGCGCGAGGCGCAGGTGAGGGCGTGCCCCTTCAGATTCAGGTTGTCCTTGAGGGCCACGGGCACGCCCGCGAGCGGCCCCGGGTCCTCGCCGGCCGCGATGCGCCGGTCGATCTCCGCCGCCCGGGCGCGGGCCTCGTCCTCGAACAGCTCGAGATAGGCCGCGACCAGCGGCTCGACCCGCGCCGTGCGGTCGAGGCAGGACTCCAGCACCTCCACCGCCGAGACCTCGCGGCCACGCACCCGGCGAGCGGTCTCCTCGACCGACAGCTCCCAGAGCTCAGGCATGGCCGCCTCCTCCGCCCCCCTCCCTTCACCTCCGGCACCAGCAGAAAGGCGTCCAGGGCCGCCGGAGCGTTGGCCAGGAATTCCTCCCGGGGAAGGCAATCGTGGGGCCGGTCCTCGACCTCCCGCGCGCCCTGGGAGACCGCGCCGGAATCTTCTCCCTCTAGGGCAACTTCGAAAGCCTGGAGCTGATCGATGTAGTCGACGATCCCGGCGAGCTGGCCGGTGAGCTTCGCCTCTTCTTCCGGAGTGAAACGGAGGCGGGCCAGGGTGGCGATTTTCCTTACGTCTTCGTGAGTTAGTGCCATGGCCTTGAAGTAGGAGTTTAGCCCCGCGACCGCGATGAAGCAACGATTTTCGGGGCTTTGGTTGATGATGCAGGGTCGGCCCCGAAGGGTCTGACCCCGCGAGGAAAGCCGAAGGGCCTTATCGCAGCGCCGTGGGGCGGGCGAGCACGATGCCTTGCCGGTTGTTCGCGCAGGCCGATATCGAGCTGGCCGTCCTCGCCGGCGAGAGCCAGAGCGGTCGAGGCTCAGCACGTAATAGCCGGAGATCGTCTGGGCGAGCGTCTTGGTCGCGAGTTGGGGCAGGCGGAACGTCCTGAGATACATTCCGCCCGTTTCCGCGGCCATGCTCTCGAGGCCGATCTCCAGATCGTGGTAGTCGGCACTGGTGACATCGAGCACGAAGACGCTGGCCTTGGCGTCTCTCAGCGCCTGCATGGTGGGCTTGTAGTGGGGCGAGCCGTCCCTGTCGAAGCGGTCAAAGCTCCAGCCCAGGTAGATCACCGTCTTCTCGCCGGGCAGCGGCTTGAGCGCCCGCGCCAGGAGCTGCCAGGCGCGTTCCGTGGAGGCGGCCTTGCGGGCTTCCGCCGGATCGAGATGGGCCGCGAGGGAGACGGGATCGCCCGGAGCGACCTCTCTCTCGGGGCTCCAGAGCATGGCGAGGTCGATCGCCGCGTGGACGGCCTCGCGGTCCGCCGTGAAGTCCTGCCACAGCTTGAAGCGGGAGTCGATGGGATACCACGGCCACACGGTCGCTTGGGTGGAGCGTGTCGAGCAGCTCCCGTGGTATGGCGCCGCAGCCGGAGCTGGCCGCTGATCCGGGTCTGGTCCAGGTCGGTCTGGACGAAGAACACGAAGAGCCGGTTGGGAGCGGGCACGGGTATGGGCGCGTCCTCGACGATCCCACCGATCCGCTCAGGCTCCGGCTGAGCCGGAAGCTCGGGATTCTCAGCCGTGATCCAGTCGAGGCCCACGACCGGCACGTCCTTCTTCCCCAGCCGCACGCGGAAATCTTCCGGTTTCAATCCGAGGATGGGACGGCCCCAGGTGTCCACCACCCGGAGCACCACGGAGGAGATCGCGACGGTGATCTCATCCTCGAAGGACGGGTCTTCCGGCGGTTGTTCCTGGGGGACAGATTCCTGGGGGATAGATTCCTGGAGGGCAGAGCGGCTGGGCAGAACAGCACCGGCCGGGATTACAGGGAAGAGGGAGAAGAGAAGGACGCCGAGGAGGAGGCAAGCCGCTCCGCGATTCATGATGATTATTATACCATCCAGACGTGCCCCCTCAGTCTTTCGGAACCCTTCTCCGACCACCCTGCCGTGCGGGCCCTGGTCGCCGCGAGCGGCGAAACCGCGTGCCATCTCGTGGGCGGCGTGCTGCGCGATCATGTCCTGGGGCTGCCGGTCCACGACGTCGACGCGGTGGTGGCGGAGCGGGGGCTGGAGATCGCGGAGACCCTGGCCGCGGAGCTGCCGGCCCGGCTGGTCCTCCTGGGCGGCAAGGACTTCGCCGCCTACCGGCTGGTGGGCGAGGACACTACGGTCGACCTCTGGGACCGCGCCGGCACCTCGCTCCACGAGGACCTCGCGCGGCGCGACTTCACCGTCAACTCGATCGCCCTCGACGCCCGCGCACCGGGCGAGGTGACCGACCCCTTCGGCGGCCTCGAAGACCTGGAGCGCCGGGTGCTGCGCGCCACCACGAGCGAGAGCTTCACCGGCGATCCTCTGCGCGTGCTGCGCCTCCCCCGCCTGCTGCTGCGCCTGCCCGGCTTCACGGCGGACCCGGAGACGCTCGACCTCGCCCGGCGCTCCTCCGCCCAGCTCTCCGACGTGGCGGCCGAGCGGGTGAGGGACGAGCTGACCTTCCTCTTCGATCACCCGGAGGCCCACCGGGGATTCGCCCTGCTGGTGGACCTGGACGTCTACCCCGGCCTCTGGATCGGGCACCCCGGCGAGCCGGGCCTGTCCGGCAGCGGCGGTGCGGTGGCGGGCTCGACGGCCCTGCCTCGAACGCATCCGCGACCTGCGCCGGCTCGACCCGGCCGCCGCGGATGCCACGGTGGACGCCAAGGCCGTCCGCCTCGCCTCCACCTTCGCCCACCTGCCGCCTTCCCGGGCCGGCCGCGAGCCGGCCGACGTCCTCGCCTTCTTCCGCGACGCGGGCTACATGACCCGCGCGGACGCCACGGAGGTGGCCTTCCTCCTCAAGCTCGGCGCGCCTGCCGGACGACGAGACCGGCCGCCGCCGCTTCCTCCACCGCGCCGGGCGCCGCTGGGCCACCGCGGCCTGCTTCCTCGGCGTCCCAGCCGGCATCTCGCCGCGTCTGGCGAGGCGACCTGGGTCCGCTCGTCGACCTTGCCCGGAGGGAAGGAGACAACCTCTTCGACCCGCCCCGGCTGCTCACGGGCGAAGAGGTGCAGGCGCTGCTGGGGGTGCCGCCGGGGCCCGAGGTGGGCAAGGCCCTGGCGGCCGTGCGGAAGGCGCAGGTGGAGGGGAAGGTGCGGACGCGGGAAGAGGCGGAAGGCTGCTGCGGAGGGGCTAGATCGAAACCCTTTCCTCATCTGGCGCCCCGCCCGGGCATAAATGCCCGCGCTACGTAAAAAGCGCCGGGTGAACCCGACGCCAAAATCAGGGAGACGATTGAGTCCCCTTCAGGGGGCTTTTTTACTAGCCCGGGCATTGATGCCCGGGCGGGGGTGCGGCCTGCACCAGAGCGATGAATCCGGCAGGCTGCTGCGGCCTACCTGAAGATCTCCCTACCTGATCGCCCTTACCTGAAGATCCCGGACCGCTGCGTGCCGCCGCCCTGCTCGCCGCCCATCAGGCGCTGGTTCAGCTCCTTGATGCGCTCCATGAGCTTGTCGATCTTCTCCTGCGCCTCCTGGCGCAGGCGGGCGTAGTCGCCGCGCAGCTGCTCGCGCTCCTGCGGCCATCTCCTGGAGGCGGGCCTTGACGCTCCTCCGATCTGGTCGTCGCGCTGGCGGATGGCCGCGTGGAGGCCGGCGATCTCCTCGTCCTTCTCGGCCAGGCGGAGCTTGATCTTCTCCTCCTGCTCCTCGTACAGCCGCTTGAACTGCTGCAGCTCGACGATCTGCGAAAAATCCGACGTGGTAGGGCTCAATTCGCCTCCTCGCTCCTCGATCATGCGGGAACATCTTGCGCAGCTTCAGGGAAAGGTCTTCCGGGTCGGTCGACTGGCGCATGGCCTCGGCGTAGGTGATCGTGCCGTGGACCAGCAGCGCCAGCAGCGACTGGTTCATCGACTGCATGCGGTAGTAGCCGACCGAGGACTCCATCTCCTCGTGGATGGCGCTGATCTCGCCCTTCTCGATCATCTTGTCGATCTTCGGCGAGGCGCGCAGGATCTCGAGCGCCGCCACCCGGCCCTCGCCGTCGTGCCCGCTCGACCAGCTTCATCGAGACGACGCCCTTCAGGATCTGCGCGAGCTGGGCGCGGACCTGGGCCTGCTGGTCGGCCGGGAAGGTGTCGAGGATGCGGTCGACCGTCTGCGGCGCGCTGTTGGTGTGGAGGGTCGAGAAGACCAGGTGGCCGGTCTCGGCCGCGGTGATCACGGTCGACACGGTCTCCGGGTCGCGCATCTCGCCCACCATGATGACGTCCGGGTCCTGCCGCATGGCGTTGCGCAGCGCCTCGGAGAAGGTGCCCGTGTCCGTCCCCACCTCGCGCTGGGAGATCGAGGCCACGTCGTCCGTGAACAGGAACTCCATCGGGTCCTCGATGGTGATCACGTGCACCGGGCCGGCGCATGGTGATGTAGCGGATCAGGGCCGCGAGGGTCGTCGACTTGCCGCTGCCGGTGGGGCCGGTGACCAGCACCAGCCCCATGGGCAGCTCGCAGAAGTCGAGCAGCACCGGCGGCAGCTCGAGGTCCTCGACGCTCTTGATCTGGTACGGGATGCGCCGGAAGCAGGCGGCGATGTTGCCGCGCTGCATATAGATGTTGCCGCGGAAGCGCGCGAGCCCGCGCACGCCGTAGCCGATGTCGACCGACATCCGCTCTTCGAGCTTGGTCTTCTGCCGCGGAGTGAGGATGCCCGGCAGCATCTCGGTCAGCTCGTCCGGCTTGAGCGGCGGCGCCTCGATGGGCATCAGCCGGCCGTTGATGCGCAGCAGCGGCGGCCGCGTCGGCTTCAGATGAAGGTCCGACGCACCTTTATCCGTCATGAACTTCAGGAGACGATCAAGATCCATGATGGTGCCGCGCATTGTACAGGAGAACGTCGGGGATCAAGAACACATCAGGACGGACACCGGACTTCAAGGACGGCACCGGTCTTGCGGTCGAGTCCGGTGTCCGGTGCCTCTAGAACTTCCGCATCAGCCCGACCACGACGCCCTGCACCCGCACGTCCCGGGCCGGGACGCGGATGGGCTGCATGGTCGGGGTTGGCGGGCTGGAGCCGCACCATCGGCGCCTTCCGGGTAGAAGCGCTTGAGCGTCGCATCGTCGCCGACCAGCGCGACGACCATCTCGCCGGGCTCGGCCCGGTCGCGGCGCAGGACGATGACGAAGTCGCCGTCGTAGATCCCCTCCTCGATCATGGACTCGCCGACCACCCGCAGGACGTAGTGGTCGCCGCCGCCCGGGGATCGAGCAGATGGCCCGGCACGGTCACCCGGTCGTTGCCGGACAGGGCCTCGATCGGCCGGCCCGCCGCGATCCGGCCGAAGAAGGGGAGGTCCCGCTCCGAGGTCTCCGCCCCGGGGATGGCGCGGATCAGCTCGATGCCCCGCTTCTGGTTCCAGTCCCGGCGCAGGAAGCCCTTCTGCTGCAGGAGCTTCAGATGCTTGTAGGCGGTGCCGTACGAGGAGAACCCGAATTTCTCGCAGATCTCCCGGTGCGTGGGAGCGATGCCGCGCTCCCGGCGGTATCCCTGGATGTACTCCAGGATCTCTTTCTGGCGCTCGGTCAGGTAGGACATGGCGGCAGTATAGGCGGTAACCCAGCGTAATGCAAGCGTAGGAGGCGGAAGACTGAATTTTACGTCCTTCACTTGCCTGGGCAAGACCCATCCTTGACACTCCGTAACACCCCTCAATACACTGCCGAAGCGCGGTGCGCCCCTCTCCTCCCGGATCCGACGTTCGACCCGACTCATGACCTCGCACTCGATGATCCCGCACTCAACTCCGGATCTTCCTTTTGAGCGCCATACCCTCCCGAACGGCCTCCGGGTCATCCTCCACCGGGACGACTCGCTTCCCCTGGTCGCCGTCAACCTCTGGTACCACGTCGGCTCGAAGAACGAGCGGCCGGGCCGCACCGGCTTCGCCCACCTGTTCGAGCACATGCTCTTCCAGGGCAGCGAGCACGTGGGCACCAACGAGCACTTCCGCTACATCCAGCAGGTGGGCGGGGTGGCCAACGGCTCCACCTGGTACGACCGCACCAACTACTACGAGACCCTGCCGGCCCACCAGCTCGAGCTGGGCCTCTGGCTCGAGTCGGACCGCATGGGCTTCTTCCTGCCGGCCCTCACCCAGGAGAACCTCGACACCCAGCGCGACGTGGTGATGAACGAGCGCCGCCAGCGGGTCGAGAACCAGCCCTACGGCCGCGCGAGCGAGCGCCTCCACGAGCTGCTCTACCCCGCCCGATCACCCCTACCACTGGCCGGTGATCGGCTACATGGACGACATCGCCGCCGCCACGCTGGAGGAGGTGCGGGCCTTCTTCCGCACCTACTACACGCCCAACAACGCGGTGCTCACCCTGGTGGGCGACTTCGAGCCCGGACGCGCCCTGGAGCGGGTCGAGCGCCTGGTTCGGGGAGATCCCCGCCGGGCCCGCCGGTGCCGCCGGTCGAGGCTCCCCTGCCCTCCCTGGGCGGCGAGCGGCGCGAGGTGATCCCGGACGACGTGCGGCTGCCCCGGATCTACCTCGGCTTCCGCGCGCCCGGCCTACGGCCAGCGGCTCTGGTACGCGGCGGACCTCCTGGCGGCCGTGCTCTCCGGCGGCAAGTCGAGCCCGCTCTACCAGGACCTCGTCTACGAGCGCCAGATCGCCCAGGACGTGGGCGCCTCCGTCAGCCCCTACGAGGAGGTCGGGCACCTTCATGCTGGTGGCCACCGCCCGGCCGGGCGTGGCCGTCGAGGACGCTGGAGCAGGCCCTGCTCGCGCGCCTGGACCGGGCCGCCGCGGCGCCCCCCGATCCGGCCGACCTCGAGCGGGCCCGCAACCGCATGCTGACCGACTACTACAGCGGCCCTCCAGAAGCTGGACAACCGGGCCGACCTCTTCTCCCAGTTCACCACCTATTTCGACGATCCCGGCGGGCGTCGCGCGCGAGGCCGACCACTACCTGGAGATCGACGCCGCAGGACCTCATGGACTACGCGGCGCGGCTGGTGCACCGAGTCCGAGCGGGTGGTGGTCTCCGTCGTGCCGCGGCAGGCGAGCTGATCGCTCATGGCTCGATCGCCATCCCGGGTCGACCGCTCCGCCCCGCCGCCGCCCGGCGAGATCCGCCCGTTCCGCTTCCCGCCCTTCCTGCGCACCCGGCTGCCGAACGGCCTCGCCGTGTCTCGCGGCGCGCCTGCCGGGCGTGCCCCTGGTGAGCCTGGAGCTCGTGGCGCCCGGCGGCGGCCAGTACGATCCGCGAAGGCCAGGAGGGGCTCGCCGCCCTGACCGCCGCCCTCATCGACGAGGGCACGGCCCGCCGCTCGGCCCTGGAGATCGCCGCCACCGTCGAGCGGCTGGGCGGCTACGTCACCACCGGCGCGGACTGGGACGTGGGCTTCCTCGCCACCGGGCTCCTCGCCGGCTACCGCGCCGCCGGCCTCGATCTGCTCGCCGAGATCGCTCTCCTCGCCCACCTTCCCCGAGGCCGAGATCGAGCGCCTGCGCAAGCAGCGGCTGCACCGAGATCCTGCGCCGCCGCCAGGACCCCTCGGCCCTGGCCGACGACCGCTTCGCCCGCGAGGTCTACCGGGGCACGGTCTACGCCCATCCGCCTGATCGGCGAGGAGGAGAGCCTGGAGCGGCTCGACCGGGACGCCCTGCGGGCCTTCTACCGAGGCCACTACGGGCTCGCCGGCTCGGCCCTCGATCGCCGTGGGCGACCTCGATCCGGAGGACCTGCTGCGCGAGGTCGAGGCCGCCTTCGCGGCTGCGCGCTCGCGGCCGCGGGCCAGCCGGCTCCCCAGCAGCCCGAGATCCGGCCCGTCCCGCTCGCCGGGGATCTCCGTCCACATCGTGGACCGGCCCGGCGCCGCCCAGACCGAGCTGCGCGTGGGCCACGTGGGCGTCTCGCGCACCCATCCCGACTACATCCCCCTGATCGTGCTCAACACCCTGCTGGGCGGCAAGTTCACCAGCCGCATCAACCTGAACCTGCGGGAGCGGCACGGCTACACCTACGGCGCCACGAGCCGCTTCGTGGCCCGCATGGGGCCGGGTCCCTTCCTGGTCGACGCGGCGGTGGCCACCGAGTCGGCCGGCGCCGCGGCCCGCGAGGTCCTCGCACGAGCTGCGCGCGCATCCGCGAGGACCTCGTGGAGCCCGAGGAGCTCGAGGAGACCCAGAGCTACATGCGGGGCGTCTTCCCCTACACCGTGCAGACCATCGGCGACCTCGCCAAGCGGCTGGAGACGCTGACCCTCTTCGGCTTCCCGGACGACTACTACATGCGCTACCTGGAGCGGCTGGCCACGGTCACCCGCGAGGAGATCCTGCGAGATGGCGCGCGCGGCACCTCGATCCCGACGCGGATCGTGGTGGTGGCGGTCGGGCCGGCCGAGGTCCTGGAGCCGCAGCTCGAAGGCGCTGGGGCCGGTGACCGTCTGGTCGCCGGAGGCGCTCATTCAGATCTGACACTCGCCTGCCGGCTTCGGAGAGGCGGATGTCCAGCGAGCGGCCGGCGCCGCCGGGAAGTTGCCATCGCGGGTGAAGGCTTCGCCCCCTCTCCGGTGGCGTGACCCAGACCTTGATCGCGCGTTGCCCGCCGCCACCTCGACCGTCCGGTCGGTCCGGCCCCCTGTCCCCGCGGAACCTGCCCTTGCTCCCCACGTTTGCCGGAGGACGTTCCTGCCGTTCACGCGGACACTGACCGGGCGACGCCCCGGAATTCCGACTGGAAGCTGATCGGGGCGCGCGGTCTGGGGACCGCCTCCTCCGCGGCGGTCGGCTCGAGCGGCTCCGGCTCGGGAGCCGTGGGATGTGGACGCGATCTCCTCCCGGGCAGCGGGCGCTGGGCACGCTGCCGTTTCGCCCGCTCTGAATCCGGGCCTGCTCCGGGCTGGGCGGCGATCCAGATCTCAGCGCCTGGCTGGTGACAACGGTCCAGGAGGAGATCTGCTCGGCCTGCCGGTACGAGGTGATGGCCGCCGCCCAGTCTCCCCTGCGCATGGCCGTGTTGCCGTCCGCGATGAGCTTCGCGACCTGGGCCTGCCGCTCCTCCGGAGTCGCGGCCGGCGCCACGGCCACGGCGGCGGCGGCGGCGGGGCCGGCGCGGGCTTCGACCAGCCTCTCAGGAGCAGCACTCAGCGCTCCGCCGAGGACCACCACCAGGGCCGCGGTCCCCACACCCACGAGCAGCCAGCGGAGCGACAGCCCGGGGACGGGCCGGCGCCTCGGCGGCGGCGGGACCATGCCGGCGCGTCGAGCGCGGTCGCGACGGTGTCCTCCGGCGCCAGATCGGGCGGTAACTCGGGAAGGGGCGGCACGGCCGCGAGGGCCGGCACGGGCGGCAGGCTCCCCGTCCCGGTCCCAGTACCCGTACCCGTCCGTCCGCCGTGCCCGGATCCGCCAGGGCGGCGGAGGCGGGCCGGACCGGAGCCGGAGCCGCGGGCTTGCGCCAGCGGCTGAACAGCGACGGTTTGGCCGCGGTCGCCGCGGCCGAGGCGGGACGCCGGGAGGCGGCGGCGGCGGCGGTACCTGCGACATGGACGGCGGCAGCACCATCGTGGCCGAGAGGCTCTGCGTCTCGTTGAGCTCGTCCTGGACGGCGCTCACCCCCACGGCGCGGCGCAGGTCGTCCGCCATCTCCCGCGCCCGCTGATAGCGGCGGGCCGGGTCCTTCTCGAGCGCCCGGGAGAGGACCTTGTCGAGCCCCGGAGGCAGGCTCTGGACGTAGTCCCGGGGCGGCGTGAAGTGGTCGTAGACGATGCGGTGGCTCACCACCGTCAGGTTCTCGCCCTGGAACGGCTTGTGGCGGGTCAGCATCTCGTAGAGCACCACGCCGAGCGAGAAGAGGTCGGCCCGGTGGTCCACCTCCTTGCCCTGGATCTGCTCCGGCGCCATGTAGTTGGGCGTGCCGAGGAGCTGCCCCTCCTGGGTGAGGTTCGAGCTGTCGAGCCGGGCGATGCCGAAGTCCGTGATCTTCACCCGGTTGTCCGCGGTGATGAGGATGTTCGCCGGCTTGACGTCCCGGTGGATCGACCCGGTTCGAGTGCGCGTAGTCGAGCGCGTCCGCCGACCTGGGCGATCGTGTCGATGATGAACTGCATCGACAGCGGCTGGTCGCCCTGGAGCAGGAGCTTCAGGTTCGTGCCGCGCACGTACTCCATGGCGATGAAGGCGACCCCGTCCTCGCTCGACTCCACCACGTCGTGGATGGTGACGATGTTGGGATGGGTCAGGATGCCGGCGCTCTGCGCCTCGCGCATGAAGCGGCTGCCGGAACTGCTCCATCTCCTGGTCTTTGACGGAGTAGCCGATGCGGAACGTCTTGAGCGCGACCAGGCGGCCGATCAGGGGGTCGCGGGCGAGATAGACCACCCCCATGGCGCCCTTGCCGATCTCATCGACGATTTCGTAGCGGCCGAGCTTGGTCGGTGTCAGAGGCAACATGGCGAAACACTTGTACGCGACGCCATTCTAGGCGGGAGGCGCCCCGAGTCAAACCGGGAATCGCCGGCGGTAAATGCTAGCAAATTTTGCATTTAGACGGGCGTCCGCGACGGACGGGCCCGCGCCGGCGCCTGTGGTATATTTGCGCGCCTTGATCGTGCCCGAAGCCTGAAGGAGGTCCAAGACGATGCAGGTGGATAGCCCGGACAAGAATCCGCAACGTGGCCGTCGCAGGCCACAACGACACCGGCAAGACCACGCTCGTGAGCTCGCTCCTCTACGCCGGCGGCGTCACGACCCGGTTGAACCGGGTGGAAGACGGCAACACGCTCACCGATTTCGACCACGAAGAGGTCGAGCGCAAGATCTCGATCGGCGTGGCGCCCTGCTTCGTCCCCTGGCAACAGCACAAGGTCAACCTGATCGACTGCCCCGGCTACGGCATCTTCTTCGCCGAGACCCAGCAGGGCCTGCGCGCCGCCGACGCCGTCCTCCTCTGCATCAACGGCGTGGCGGGCGTCGAGGTCAACACCGAGCGGATCTGGGACTTCGCGGCCGAGATCGAGCTGCCCGTCATCTTCCACCTGACCAAGATGGACCGCGAGCGCGCCGACTTCGACCGCACCCTCGAAGGGCTCCAGAAGCGCTTCGGCCGCGGCGTGCTGCCCGTCCAGATCCCCATCGGCACAGGAAGCCGGGCTTCGCCGGCGTCGTCGACCTCGTGTCGCCAGAAGGCCTACCGCTTCACCCGCGACGGCAACGGCAAGGCCGAGCCCGCCGACATCCCGGCCGAGCTGGCCGACGAGGTCGAGACCCACCGCTCCCGCCTGATCGAGGCCGTGGCCGAGACCGACGACCAGCTGATGGAAGGCTTCTTCGAGACCGGCACCCTGTCCCAGGAGGATCTGGAGACGGGCCTGCGCCGCGCCGTCGTGCGCCGCCAGATCTTCCCGCGTGACGCTGTCGGCCGCCAGCCACGGCATCGGCCCCTCGGCGCTGCTCGACACCCTGGTCGCCCTCGTGCCCTCGCCGGCCCAGCGCGCCGCCTTCCCCGCCAAGACCGTGGGCGGCGAGGCCGTGGCGCTGACCGCCGATCCGGCCGGTCCGCTCGCCGCCCTGGTGTTCAAGACGCTCTCCGACCCCTTCACCGGCAAGATCACCATCCTGCGCGTCGTCTCCGGCACCCTGAACGGCGACTCCACCGTCTACAACAGCCGCGCCGAGGAGAACGAGCGCCTGGGCCACCTCATGCTCCTCCAGGGCAAGCAGGGCAGCCCCGCGCCCAAGCTCGATCGCCGGCGACATCGGCGGCGTGGCCAAGCTCAAGCTCACCGTCACCGGCGACACCCTCTGCGCCAAGGACCGGCCGCTCCGGCTCGACTGGATCCGAGGTGGCCGAGCCTGCCATGACCTTCGCCATCGAGCCCAAGTCCAAGGGCGACGAGGAGAAGATCGGCGAGGCCCTCAACCGGCTCATGGACGAGGACCTGGCGCTGCGGGCCGGCCGCGACTCCGAGAGCCACGACCACCTCCTCTCCGGCAACGGCCAGCTCCACATCGAGATCGCCGTCGCCAAGCTCAAGCACCGCTTCCACGTCGACGTGCTCCTCCATCCGCCCAAGGTCCCCTACCGCGAGACCATCCTCAAGCCCGCCGACGGCCACGGGCGGCACAAGAAGCAGAGCGGCGGCCGCGGCCAGTTCGCCGACTGCAAGATCAAGATGGAGCCCCTGCCGCGCGGCGAGGACTTCTCCTTCGCCGACGAGATCTTCGGCGGCTCCATCCCCCAGAACTACCGGCCCGCCGTCGAAAAAGGCATCCAGGAGGCCCGCCGCCGCGGCTACCTGGCCGGCTATCCCGTGGTGGACTTCAAGGTCCGCCTGCTGGACGGCCAGTACCACGACGTCGACTCCTCCGAAATGGCGTTCAAGATCGCCGGCTCGCTGGCCTTCAAGGACGCCATGGCCAACGCCAAGCCGACCATCCTGGAGCCGGTCATGAAGGTGGAGATCAACACCACCGAAGAGTTCACCGGCGACATCATGGGCGACCTCTCCCACCGGCGCGGCCGGCCCCAGGGCATGGACGCCGTCAACGGCGCCCAGATCATCAAGGCCCTCGTCCCCATGTCCGAAATGCTGGAGTACGACCGCCACCTGCGCGCCATGACCCAGGGCCGCTCGAGCTTCCACATGGAGTTCTCCCACTACGAGGAAGTCCCCCGGCTGGTCCAGGACAAGCTCATCGCCGAGTACCAGAAGCACCGGCAGGAGGAGCACGAGTAGGAAACCCTCACTCCCCTGACCCCTCTCTCCCGGCCCTGCCCTACGGCCACCGCCAGGGAGAGAGGGGGACCGTCCTCGTTCCTTACACAGATCTTGATCTGCCCCGGAGGGGCAAAGGCATAAAGCCTGGCGCTTCAGCGCCAGGAAAGCAGCCACCCCTTATCTCAGGAAGCCCCGTAGGGGCGCAGGCAGGCGGCCTCGGAGATCGCAAAACTGCCTGCGTCCCTACGGGACTTCTGGGAATCGGGGGGCGTCCCAACCTGGCGCTGAAGCGCCAGGCTCTATGCCTATGCCCCTCCGGGGCGCATACAACGTCACCGAATGAGGGGACGAAAAAGTCGCACCACTGCTGAGACAATTGCCCTGGACGCATCACCCCATCCTCCTGGTAGCCTGTCAAGGCAGGATCGACCCGTTGGCGTAGCGCCCTGGGACCGCCGGCATCCCTGCCGGCCTGACTCACTCCGTTTTTGAATAGAAGGCCGGCGCCCCCATCGGCCTGGCGAACTTTCTTACCGGCTTCGTCGGGGTTTGCCGGCCTGGCCTTTGCGGCCCGAAGGGTCGCGAGACTCCAGCCCAGGGATGAGGCCGCAGGCCGATGCCCTGGGTCAACAGGCCACCGATAGCCCTGCGGCCTGTAAGGCCGCGAGAACCGGGGCGGATCGAGCCCACTCCGACCGAGAGTCTCTGGCGATGGCCCTCGAGGCCGCGAGGCGTCAGGAACTGCAACGGTGACCGATCGCCATCAGGATCTCGGCTGTGAGTCGTAGGGCACCGATCGTGCCGTCAGGACGCAACTCTCGATGTCGCCGCGCTCGAACGGGTGATCCGGAACCCCGCCCTGAAGGGGCGAAATTTGAATAGCCTGGCGCTTCAGCGCCAGGGACCGGAGCCCCCAATCCCCCCCCCGCCCTGAAGGGGCGGTACCCAACCTCGCGGATGGGATCGACCGTTCAGAAGACCTTGGAACCGTGGATCTGGCGCACGCGAAGAGCGCGTCCAACCTCGGCCGACGCTCGGACCGGTGATGCGCGGACCCGCCTGAAAGGCACCGCCCCTTCGGGGCGGAACACGGGGGGTGGGGCTGCGACCTGGCGCTGAAGCGCCAGGCTAATCAAATTTCGCCCCTTCGGGGCGGGCGTTCAGCGTGAGGGAACCCTGCCTAGAGAGACCCGCGAGGGTCGCCACGCGCTGGCGGGGCTCGTCATACTGGAGGAGATTCTTCAAGACAGTGAGGGAAACCCGGAACGAGCTTCGGGGGCCATCACGGCCGATATACTCTCAGGCTGGCGCGTCCAGAATCCTTCTCTACAGATTGCCCTAGATCTCTCTGGAAAAAAAGCCGGATGTAATAAAGCCACTAGGCGGGACTACGACATCCACAAGAGCGTGAGCGTAGATCTGGATACCGCTCGTTGTGACCCGGAGCTTCACTCCCCCTCCGCAAAATACCGAACAGCCTCCTCGTCATACTCCACCGTCCGCTCCCGGATCACCTCCGCCTCGCTGACCGGCGCCTTCCCCGCGCACATACCCGATCGCCCGATAGGTCCGCAGCCGCCTCTCGAACATCCGCAGCGAGCACCGGCACCTCACGGTCCACGTAGTCGAAGATCCGCACCTCCGACTTCCTCGGATGAAGCCGGTGCAGACGCCCCGTGTACTGCACCAGCGTCCCCTTCCAGGACACCGGCATCGCCAGAACCAGCGTATCGAGCCGCCGATCATCGAACCCTTCGCCGATGTAGCGGCCCGGTCGCGAGAACGAGCCGCTCCTCCCCGTCGGGGACCGCCGCAAGCCGGGCACCGAGCTCGCGCCGCTCCTTCGGCCGTCATGCCGCCCTGAAGAACCACCAGATGGCGGACGAACCCGCGCAACTGCTCCGCGAAGTATTCGAGGTGATCCCTCCGCTCGGTGAGGAGGATGGGGGAGCGACCCTCCTCCAGCGCATGGAGCACGTCGTCCAGAATCAGGCGGTTGCGCGCCTCGTCCGCGGCCAGCGCCGCATAGATCCCCTGGATCCCGGCGTCCGTGCGCGGCCACCCTCCAGCCGGAACGAGGTCTCGCGGACGATGAGCCGATGCTCGAACGGCCGCCGCGCCGCCTGGCTCTTGGGATCGACCGCGAAGCGAACCGGCCCCAGTTGCATCTCCAGAATCGGATGATGCCCATCCCGGCGGTGCGGCGTGGCGGTCAGGCCGACGACGTAACGGGCCTTGACCTCCGAGAGCACGCGCTCGAACGAGACCGCCGGGACATGGTGACACTCGTCCACGATGACATGGCCATACGTCTCGACCAAGTCCTCGACGCGGCCTTGCCGAACCAGGCTCTGGATCATGGCCACGTCGAGCCGCCCGTTCGGCTTGCGCTTGCCACCGCCGATCTGCCCGATCTCCTTCTCCTCGAGGCCGAGAAACATCGAGAGCTGAGCCACCCACTGATCCAGCAGCGGCTGGCGATGGACGAGCACGAGCGTGCTCCGCGCCCGCTTCGCCACGAGGTACGTGCCCAGCACCGTCTTCCCGACGCCGGGCGGCGCGACAAACACGCCGATGTCGTGCTGGAGAAGAGCCTCCGCCGCCTGCTTGCTGGACCGCCGTCAGCTCGCCCTTGAGCTCGACGTTGAGAGCCTCGCCCTCCTGGCGCTGATCCTCGACCTCGAGATCGACGCCATGCGCCTGGAGAAGCTCTTCCAGGTCGCCGAGGCACCCCCGCGGCAGCGCGACATGCTGCGCAAGCTCCTCGGCACAGGCGATCACCCGCGGCGTCATCGCCGTCGACAGCCGCAGGCTCTGCTTCTTGTAGAACTCGGGATTCTGAAACGCGGCGAGGCGCTTGATCTCGTTCAGAAGCGGGGAAGGGAGGTCCGCCTTCTCGACGAAGAGCCGCTGCGCGAGCACAGCGCGCACCTCTCGCGGCAGGGGACCCGAGATGGGCACCTGCCGAGGACGGCCCGAAGGCCGTGCGCCTCCACGGGGTCGACTCCTCCTCGTCGGCCGGTTCCGCGAGACGAACGCCGACCACGAGCCCCCGCCGCGTCGCCTCCGTCGCGAGGCTCTCCACGAACGAAGGAGCGATCCGCGGCAGGGAGGCGAGATAGCTCCACTGGTCGTCGTAGGCCTGAAACGATGCGTCCACGAACACGGTGTTCCCCTGCTGACGCGGCTCGTACTGAAGCGGCAGCGCGATGAGGTTCCCGAAACCACCGCGCGGCATGGTGTCCTGGTTGGGGAAGAGCCGGTCGTACGACCCCATGCTGAGCTGATGCCGCCGGGACATCGTCTCCGTGAGGAGATAGCAGCCCATCTTCCGGGCGAGGCTCGCCGCCACCGGAGCCGCGAAGAAGAACCAGACGTGAGCGCCGTTGCCGGACCGGGAGCGTTCGACGGCCACCGGAACGTCCATTGCCCGGCAGGTCTCGGCAAATGCCCCGACATCGTCCTGCCAGGAGGACTTGTCGAAGTCAACCGCGAGGAACCAGCAGGTCTCGTCTTCGAGCAGAGGGTAGACCCCCATGACGTGACGGCCCCGCAGATGGTCGAGGACCACCCGGTCGTCGACCGGCGTAAAGGCCTGGTTCGGGCACTCGCTGCACTTGACCTTCGGAAGATCGCAGACCCCGCGCACGAACTTGTTCGCACAGGCGGGCGCATAGCCGGCCTTCCCGGTCTTCTTGCTCAGGAACCTCGTCGGGAAGATGTCCTCGCGACCCCTGAACAGAGTCCGGAAGAGCCGGACCTTCTCTGCGGGCGTCACCGGCGCCGGGAGGCTCGTCGCGACCGGCAAGACAGATGGGGCTGGCTCATCCAAGGAGAGGGCCACCAGTTCTGCCCGTAGGGCCTCCAGCCGGGAGCGCGCTGCCTCGCGTTGCCGCTCGAGCTCAGCCAGACGGGCTTCTTCCCGGGTCAACTCGGCGAGAATTTCCTGCTTTCCTGACACCATTGAGGCTTCCGGCACCGAGATCACGTACAAAGCTTCTGAAAGACATCTCCGACTCGACGTGCACGGCATGCCTGACGGACAAATGATACCGCAAGCCAAGACTAGCAATCTGGGTACGGGTGACCAGTCCCGCCGTGTCCACCGCCTCGGTTCGATCCCACGGAAGCTTCGGTGACCTGCGGTCCGCGAGCACGTCCGAGATCTCGCGCGCTGGGCGTGCCGCCGACGCACGGGCTAGTACTACGTCCCCGTCCTTGGGTTTCTCCGCCCCGCCCCGGCCCTGTGTACCCGCCTCGGCGTATCCCAGGGGGGCCCTTCGGCGATGAGATCGGGCAGGGAGTAGCAACGGTGGCCGATCGCCCTCAGGATCTCGGCTATGAGTCGCATGGCACCTATCGTGCCGTCAGGACGCAACTCTCGACGGCGCCGCTCTCGAACGGGTGATCCGGAAGCCCGCCCTGAAGGGGCGAAATTTGAATAGCCCGGCGCTTCAGCGCCGGGGTACCGAGCCCACCCCACTCCCATCCCCCGCCCTGAAGGGGCGGAACCCAATCTCACGGAGGGGATCAACCGTTCAGAAGACCTTGGAACGTGGATCTGGCGCACGCGAACGGCGCGTCCAAGGGTCGGACGCGCGGACCGGTGATGCACAGCCTACCTGAAAGGTCCCGCTCGCTCCGAGGGGATGGGGGTTGCGAACCTGGCGCTGAAGCGCCTGGCTAATCAAATTTCGCCCCTTCGGGGCGGACATTTGGCGTGAGGAAACCCCCTGAGAGACGCGCGTGGGCCGCCAAGCGAAGCTCGTTTCGGGTTTCTCCTTCGCGCCATGGGGACGACGTTCCGTCGCAGTGGGCGATGGGCCATCGTACACGTACAACGAGCCGTTGCCACCGACGACAGGCCGCCGTAGACAACGACGGAGCATTTACGTAACTTCGGGCCGCGGCGTTCGAGAGGGCGGTCCTCAACCCTGCAAAGGTGTCACCGCTGGTGGCACAAACGCACCCCGAGGCGCTGTGCTCAAGATCTTGGAATCTAAAGCGAGGTTGGCGAATCAGGTATGAACGATCAGTACCGCTGCTCAAGCTCGCCCCAGCTTCTCTGACGTCGCCAGGGATGGGTGCCGCTCTCCAAGTCCGATGACTTTGTATCTCAAAAAGTACTTTTCAAGAGCACCGTCGTACGATTCTGCTTCACCTCTGCGCGTGCCTCTTTGAGCAGAAGCAGGGCCTCACCCCGACTCCGGACACTGGGAGCGGTTTCCCGCACAAGGCGGAAGGCCCACGCTTCGAAGGTTCCATCTACTGCCTCAAGAAAGAGTTGGCCGGCCCCCCAGCGTTGGATTCGAGGTGAGTCCTCACGGAGAAATTGGCTCAGCCAATGGCGGGCGAAACTCTCTCGCCGCCGGGTCTTCAGAGATTGTTCTGCAATGCTTCGCACCCAGAGGGAGGTATCAGCTTCTGCGAGTTGTCGCAGTCTGTCGTCTGTTCCCTCCAACCATCCCAGAATCTTGGCAGTTCTGGCTCGATCCTCGGCGTCCTCGCTCTCTAGAAGCTCGTCCAGAACTGCCTTCAGCCGAGTTTGCTCTCTGCATCTCGCTCCAAGAGCGATGTCGAAGAGTTGCCGATCACTTCGGGCATCGAGGATCAGGTTCTTGAGCAGCTTCGTACCGAACCCATTATCAGCTTCAATCCGAGAGAGTTCGTGAAAAGCCCAGTCGATGCCTCTATCAAGATACCGAATTTCACCATGGCCTCGCCGATGAGGGAGTGGGTTTACAAAGTCCCAAAGACTTTCCACCAGTGGGTGTCCTCGGCGCAGAGCACGCTGAAAAAGGGGCAACGACCAAACCCATCCAGTCAAACCAAGTTCGTTGCTCATTGCGCAGCAGAGCTTCTACCCATCGCTCAAAGCGTGGCTCTTCTAGCCCATCTACAAGTCCTTGGGGGAATTGCTCATATGACCAGACCGTACCGTGCTCAGCTTGCCGGCGGCGAAGCTCCGCGGCACCTTCCTGAACCAAGTTATTCCATTTCTTGACCCCGAAGTCACTGTTACTCTCTATAAGGCATTCTTTTAATTGGACGAAGGTTGCCCCCTCCTCCAAGCCTCCCAAGCCTTCCTCTGACCGACCACCAAAGTGAAGAGTCTTGCCTTCCTCCTGAAGTGAAAGCCGCTCATGGCGTGGTTGCAGACCCTCGCGAACCGGTAGGGTATAGGTCCCATAGGTCCCATCAAGTGAGAGAGTTGCTCCTGCACCTAGCTCTAAAGCACATTCAACCTCTTGCAGGAGTTGCTCTCTTCTAGCTGGGTGGACTACAGCCGCCACAGCTCGCCAGTACGGGTAAAGGCAGTCCAGGAAATGCCCATCCTGAATCAGGAGCCAAGCAGCATATCGAGGTGCAAATGTCTTTGAATCCTCTTGTTCCTCGGAAGCAATAGCAAGTAAACGCTGTGGTGGAAGTCCTGGGATCTTGAACGCCGTGGCGAAGTCAAGTGCCCCATTACGCAGTTCGACGTCAGCTCCTTCGATTTCGTCGCAAAGAACTTGGTAGAGATCCTCCCCCAAGCCGGAGCCTCCTAACTCTGAAAGCAGGAAATAAGTTCGAATCCTCTTTTGCGGAGAGATTTCCCCAGCAAGGGACTTCAGAGCTAGCTCGCACAGATCCTCAGCTCCTAGAGAAGCAGGGAAATCAAAAAGCTGCGCCCATTCAAAACCAAGGCAATGGTTTTGAATTGCTTTGAGAATAGCCTCCGATGTCATTCCGGGGAGCAGTGCCTGGAGGGCATATCCAGGCGCTATCCTCCCGTTCGAGTTCGAGCAGGGAGTCTCTGCGGCAGCGTGAAGGTGATCTCTCGCCTCCCCTTCCGCTAGGACCGCGTGCCGCCGGATTGAAAGCACCCACCAATGGTTGCCGTCGCGAAAACGCTGAGGCAGATCTTCAATCTGTCGGTAGACCACAGACGCTCCCTCCTCCGGAAGCCAAGCAGCGATCGCTGCCAAATCATCCTGAAAGAAGTGGTCCTCCCGAGTGGAGCTTCTCTCGACGTGCAAGGCTACACCATCGAACATTTCCCTCCAAGCTGTTCGAATCTTGGCGAGTCGCTCTTCTTGGGGAGGCGGGAGGTCCAGATCTACTACAAGGGAGCGCACGCGCTCCAGAAACTGAATAGGCTTCTCTTCTTCTCCAAAGGGAGTATTGCGTAGGTTTTCGTAGCCAACGCGGTCCAGAGTTCGTAGATTCAGAAAAGGATCGTCGTTTTCGGATGCCGTGGGCTCAACCAAGGTAACAAGATGCGCCAAGTCCGCACGCTCTATGAGGAGCAGGAGGTGATGGACGATCTTTCGTAGCTGGGAGCCTTGGGCATTAACGGCACGTTGTGTCCACCTCTCGAACCAGTCGCGCGGCACCTTGGAGAACGCCTTGCGCAGCACCCAGGGGCCAGTTCCAGAGAGGTAGTAAAGGGGTACGTGATGGGCCGCCAGGATGGCCAGGAGATCTTCGGGAGAAACCAGCCCTGGAGAGAGGCTCTCCAGATATAGAATGACGTTCTGTAATTCCAGAAGGCCAGAGTCGCCTTGGGATTGGAGACCCAACTCCGTGAGCCCCTCATCCCGCAATGTGGCTTGAACCCTCTCCTCGATATCGGGCTCATCCTCCACGAAGGAGGGGCCATAGGTTGGGACGAGACGGCACCACGGCCGGACGTACTCTCGAATCAAATCCTTCTCTCGCTCCAGGTACTCCGAGAAGATAATGATCGAGAGCTCTTGAAGTCCTCTATGCCCAGTGCCCCGCATCCAGGTCCTCGGCGCAAGACGCAACAACGGGCGCAAGAGGAATCTCCCGAGCACCCTAATCTGTTGGAAATCATCGGGAGGCCGGTTGCGTGAGCGCAGCCATTCATCGACGAGAACATCGATTACATCATCCGGGGGTGGATCTTCAGAGATCAGGGCGAAGACACTTGCCCGGCGAAGCCACGCCGCCGCCTCGTCATCTTCCTCGTGGGGGAAAGGGCATCTCGCAGCCGCTCACGAAGCTCTTGCTGGTCTGCGCCAGGAATATCCAAGAGATCGAGGAGGTAGAGGGCCATCCCCGTCCGAAGATGATCAGGGTTAACGGTGTACTTCAATTTTTTCTTAACGAGAACTCCTTCCGAGGAAAGATCCTTGAGAGCATCCTCGAGCTTGGAGCGGATCTCGGCCTGTAAGCTATCAAGCACTACCTTCTGAGTCAGAGGATGTTGCTCTCTCCAACTCCGGGCGAGTTGTTGAAGCACTCCCTGATACCGCTCCTCGTTCCAGCCTGCCGGAGCCCGTTCCCCACGCAGTTTATCGGTCGCATCGAGCCAATAGAGAACATCCTCGTTGATGACCTTGAAATCACCAAGGCGGTCACGATGCTTGAGGACGAGTTGGAGGAACCGAGGGCGACGGAGTAACTCCTGCGCGCTTGGTGGGATGACGGCAATCTCCTCGCGCGTCTTGTCAGCACGGCGGAGGGCCTCACTAAATTCCGCCTCGCCGAAGGGCCCGACAACGAAGGTTCGTATATGCCCCTTCACGAGTCGTTTTACATCCTCGTCAATCTCGTTCCATGTCCTTGTCCGAACGGTGCAGAGGACCGCAGAAGGCCGATAGTCGGCCTCGACTCGGGCAAAAGCATCGGAGATATGCCGCTGCCAGGGGGGAGGAGAGTTTCCATACTCGTTGAGTCCGTCCAGAATCAGCAGGCACCAAGGTGTCCGACCAGCGGTCCAACGTCGGCGGCGCTCCAAGAGGGCTTTTGCATGTCTGCCATAAGGTCCAAGGACCTCCTCAGCTTCCTTGATCAACATCTCGTTCAAGGATTCCAGTACGTCGCCCCGATTC
The DNA here is from genome assembly GCA_963840205.1 of uncultured Chloroflexia bacterium. GTDB lineage: Bacteria > Chloroflexota > Limnocylindria > QHBO01 > QHBO01 > JACDBZ01. Next base: position 1,574 of record CAWIXZ010000001.1, on the reverse strand, counting down.
GAACCAAGGAAAAACACCGGCACATCCATTGAATCGAGCCGATTGACGAGCCAGTCGAGCACCATCCAGGTCTTGCCGTCGAACCGTTCGCCTAAAACGGTGCCTAGGTGCGGCTCGTCGGTGAACATTGCCGCTGAAAGCCACTGGTCGAGCTCGGCCTTGATGGTGCGGGGGATCACCTCGTCGCGATCAAAGTGGGTCCCTAGCCTGATCTTTGACTCTTCGAGGATCACACGCTTGAGCTGCTGGTTCTGGCGCTGGACGAAGATCCTCCACGTGGGGAGTTCTCGGACTTTCTCCTCCAAGCGGGCTCGGAACGAGGCGAACTCGGGGGAATCGGCAATCTCCTCCAACTCGGCACGGACCTCATCGAGCGCGAACATAGCATCGTTCTTCTTGGGGTCGCGCCACAATAGGTCCGCGAGGATGTCGCACACCCGCTCCGGTTGGGTAGCACAGAGCCCAGCCATTGGATGAAATTCGACCGAGAGATCCCCCTCCGCCAAGATCAGAAGCGCGATTCCGCTGTCGGCCGCTGCGTACTCCAACCCCTGCCGGTCCTGCGGCGCAAGGCGTCCCGTAGTGATCAAGAGCCAGAGTTCGATTTCGGGCCGGGTACGCCTGACTTCACCTAGCTGTCCTTGCAGCCGGAGGATGTCGAGTTCCGTCTGGCCATAGCGCTTCGCTTCGAACCCGATGAGACCCGTTGCCGAGACCCCGTCAACACCGCCTTGCCTCCCAGAGGAGGAGAGGTGGTAAGGCTGCTTCGTCAACTCCGATAGAAGTTCTCGGAGCAGATCCTCGAAGCTGTGGGGACCTGATGGCTTGAGGGTGAGGAGAGCGTTGACTGTCTTCTGGCCGAGCATGAGGACTCCTGGCTGTGAGAATATCGCAGGAGGAAGTCCAGCGTAACTAGACAACCCTCCCAGCCCAAGGGAGGTCGGCAACACCGAGATGCCCAGGTGAGGCCGCAGGCCGATGCCCTGGGTCAACAGGCCCCACAGCCCTGCGGCCTGAAGGGCCGCGAGAACCTGGGCGGATCGAGCCGACTCCGACCCAAAAGATCTCTGGCGGCCTTTCAGGCCGCGTGGTTGGTTGCCTGTCTCCTCCCCAGGGCATCGGCCTTCGGCCTCAGCCCTGGGCTGGAGTCTCGCGACCCTTCGGGCCGCACAGACCGGAGGCCAGCGAAGGAGAAAAGTGAGTCAGGCCGGCAGGGATGCCGGCGCTCCCAGGGGGGCCATTCAAGGGGTCGATCCCAGCAGCCCCGTCCCGCCAACGGCCAGAGGGCCACTGGACGCGCTGGAATTCGCCCGCGCCGCCAGCCAAAGTCTATGCAAAACTTGCCACAGCGACACTCCTCGGTTTCGCCAAGCTTCGCCGATGTAGTTTGATCCTCTCGATTTCGTGGAGGGTTTCAGCCGTCAGGTAGCTTTCCCCGCAATGTGGACACACAACGACAGGAACGTCCTCGATGACCAACAAGGCAGCTCCCTTGCCGTAGCTGCGAGTCAGATACCGGATCTCTGCTCCACCTTTGCCACAGATGTCACAGGTCATTTCCATGCTCTCTTTCA